>JAEUQR010000082.1 GCA_016789705.1 Acidobacteriota bacterium | reverse complement strand
CCCGGGTATCCGAGCTGGCGATGCCCGGTGTGGAACTTGGCGTGGACGATGATCTTTTCCATGGCGAAGGACGCTCGCAGTAGCTGCCGTCCGCGTCGTCCAGATGATTCTAGCCGCGACCGGCGCACCGCAGGGATCCGGGCAGGCTGCGCCTGCTTTTCCGTCAGTGCCTCGGCCGATTCTGTTATCGTCGCGGTGCCATGTTCGGCGCCAAGCGCGACCCCCTCCCGGTGACACACGCCGGCGCCCGCTTCGACGAGCTGACCGCGCGGTCGGCGTTGAGGAGCCTGTGGTTCCTGGCCTTCGTGGCCGCGACGCCGGCCGCTCTGCTCCCCGAGGCCCTCCCCTATTACGCCAGCCAGACAGCCATGCTGACCACGGCCGCGGCCGTGTTGACCGTCGTGCAGTCCCGGCTGTCGGCCGTGGCCCTCGCCAGGGCCGTTCTCCTCGTGGGGGCTGTCGTCATCATCGTGGCGGCGTGGTTCACGGGAGGCCCGCTGTCGCCGTCGTACAACAGCTACACGGTTGTGTTCATCGCCGGTGCGTGGCTCGTGCTCTCGACACGCGGGGCGACGGCAGCCACGGCGGCCACCATTGCAGGCGGCGCGATCCTGGCACTCGCCACGACCACCGGTTGGCTTCCAGCGCCGGCCGTCGAACACTCGCCATGGAGCCGTTGGCTCACGACGTCGATGGCATGCGTGCTGGTGGCGATCGTGCAGCGTCTCGAATTGCACCGCCTTCGCGCGTCGAACGCCGCGGTCAACGCCGAACTCGAGCGCAGCGAGGCCGCACAGCGGCAGGCGGCGCGCAGCGAACAGCGCTACGCCGACGTGGTCTCGACGGCGCCCGGCGTGGTCTACGAATTCGAGATGCGCCCCGACGGCTCGCGTGCCTTCACCTTCATGAGCGAAGGCGCGCGGCGGCTCTTCGACTGTCCGCCCGCCGATCTGCTGGCGAACAGCCGGACCTTCTTCGACATGATCCAGGCGCCGGCGCGCGAAGACGTCGACGCGGCCATCGCCCGCTCGCGCGACACGCTGACGCCCTTCGATCTCGACGGCGCGATCACGACAAAGGCCGGCCGCCTCAAATGGACACGCGCGCATGCGCTGCCCACGCGTCAGCCCGATGGCACCGTGCGCTGGCACGGCGTCATCACCGACATCAGCGAGCACGTCAAGGTGGAGCGCGCGCTGCGTGAGTCGCAGCAGGCCCTCAAGCAGTCCCTGTCGATGTTCCACGCCGCATTCGAGTCGACGGCGGACGGTCTTCTCATCGTCGATACCGCCGGCCGCGCCACCGGCTACAACAAGAAGTACCTGTCGCTGTGGCGGATTCCCGACGTCATCGCCCGCACGCACGACGTCGAGCAGCTGCGCGCGCACATGCTGCGCCAGGTCATCGACGGCGATGCGTTCCGCGCCCGCGTCGCCGAGATCTACGCCGATCCGCGCGCCGTCAGCTTCGACACGCTGACGCTCGCCGATGGCCGGCAGTACGAGCGGTATTCGCAGCCGCAGATCGTCGACGGCGCGGTGGTCGGCCGGGTCTGGAGCTTCCGCGATGTCACGGCCCGCGCGGCCGACGAACGGCGGCGCGCCGAACTCGAGCAGCAGCTGCAGCAGGCGCATACGCTCGAAGCCCTCGGCACGCTGGCCGGCGGCATCGCCCATGACTTCAACAACCTGCTCACCATCATCATCGGCAACGCCGAACAGGCCACGCTCGAAGACGATCCGCAGGCCCGCCTGGCGAGCCTCGCGGCGATCGGGCAGGCCGCCGAACGCGCCAGCGCGCTCGTGCGCGAGATCCGCGAGTTCAGCCAGCCCCGCGCGTCTGAGCGCGCGGTGGTCATGGTGGCCGAGACCATCGGCAGCGCCATCCAGCTGCTGCGCTCGACGATGCCGAAGAACATCGCCGTCGAGGCGCGACTCGCCCCCCAGGTGACCATGTTCACCAACGCCACGCAGGTGCAGCAGGTGGTCACGAACCTCGTGCTGAACGCCGGCCAGGCGATCGGCGACGCCCCGGGACGCATCGAGATCGTGCTCGACGAGGTCGGCGCGGCCGACGTGCCCGAGGCGACGCCTCGTCCGCTCGCCGAGCGCTACGCGCGCCTGACCGTGAGCGACACCGGGCGCGGCATCTCCGCCGACGCCATGCCCCGCATCTTCGAGCCGTTCTTCACGACGCGCGGCGACGGCACGGGCTCAGGACTCGGCCTGGCCGTCGTGAACGGCATCGTGCGGCGCTATCACGGGCTCGTCACGGTGGACAGCACGCCCGGCAGCGGCACGACGTTCCACATCTACTGGCCGGCCCTGCCGCCAGCCGCGACCACGCCGTCGGTGGCGCCGCCCGACGCCGGATCCGCGGCCACCGGCGCGTCGGGCCGCGGCCGCCACATCCTGGTCGTCGATGACGAACCCGATATCGTGAAGGTCATCGCCGATGGACTGCGACGAATGGGGTACACGGTGACGACCGCGACGGACCCACGCGATGCGCTGGCGATCTTCGCGGCCCGGCCGGAGGCGATCGACGCCGTGCTGTCGGACCTGTCGATGCCGCACCTGTCGGGGGCTGCGCTCGGCCGCCGGATGCTCGATCTGCGCCCCGACACTCCAATCGTGCTCTTCACCGGCTACAGCGCCGAGCTGAGCCCCGACGAAGCCCGGGCCGCCGGGTTCCGCGCCGTCCTCAACAAGCCGATGAGCCTGGCCGTGCTGGCCGAGTCACTGCACCGCGTGCTGCCGGAGCCGACAACCGCCTGATCCGGCCACGCGATGTCCGACGAGCCGGTGCGCATCCCCATCGAACGCGAGCTCGACCTGCACGCGTTCCAGCCACGCGACATCCCGGCCGTGGTGACGGCGTATCTCGCCGTTGCCCACGACGCCGGACTGCGTGAAGTGCGCCTCGTGCACGGGCGCGGCCGCGGCGTGCAGCGCGGTATCGTGCAGTCGGTCCTCGAACGCGATCCGCTCGTGGCGGCGTTCGCCGACGACACGGCCTCACATCTCGGCGCGACCATCGCCCGGCTCGTGCCGTAGTCGCCGCGGCAGCCGCCGGGTGCGCCGCTATTCGGCGGCCAGGGCCACGGCGGGGTCGACACGCAAGGCCCGTCGCGCCGGGGCGGCCGTGGCGACGAGCGCCGCCACCAGCAGCAGCGCCACCGCCCCGAGGATGGCCGTCGGCTCCATGCCACCCACGTCAGCCATCTCGGCCGCCAGCCACCGGCCGAGCCAGATCGCGCCGCCCAGTCCCACGGCCAGTCCGACGCCCACGACGACCAGGCTCTCACGAAGCACGAGACTCGTAATCGCCGAGGCCGAACCGCCGAGCGCCATGCGGATGCCGATCTCGCGCGTGCGCTGCGCCACGAGATAGGCGAGCACGCCGTACAGGCCCAGGGCCGAAAGGCCGAGGGCCAGCCCGCCGAACGCCAGCGCCAGCGTCATCGTGGCGCGCCGCCCCCGCAGCGACTCGTCCACCCGCGCCCGCATGACCAGCACGTCGTACAGGGGCAGCCGCGGGTCGAGCGACGCCAGCACCCGGCGCAGGTCACGCTCGACGGCGGCGGGAGTCGCCGCGCTCTGCACGGTGATGTCGACCGACGCCGGGACGTTCTGCCCGAACGGAAAATAGTAGGAGCCGACGGCATCGCTCGGCGTGACCAGCGCGTATTGCTTGACCGTTCGGACGACGCCGACGACGCGGTAGCGGAACATGTTCTCGCGTGTCGGATTCGAGAGCGCCTCGGGCGAGCGTGGCTGCAGCAGGTAGCGGCCCACGGCATCTCGTCCCGGCCAGAACCGTCCGGCCAGTTGCTCGTCCACGATCACCACCGGCTCGCTGTCCTCGACCTCGCTGCCGTCGAAGGTCCGGCCGGCCACCGCGGGGATGCCCATCGACTCGAAGTAACCGGGCGAGACGCGGATCTGGTACGGCGACACGAAGCTCTGACCAGGGGATGGCGTCCAGCCTTCGGGGAACGCGACGCTGTCACTGCGACTGGGGCCGAACGGAATGTTCGTCGTGGCGCCGGCGGCCTCGACCCCGGGAAGCGCGCGCACGCCATCGAGCAGGCGCTCCAGAAAGGCCAGCCGTTCCGGGTCGGTCGGATAGGCCGCCGCGGGCAGCGCCACGGCTCCGGTCACGACCGACGTGCGGAACCCCGTATCGATCGCGAGGAGCTTCCTGAAACTCATGAAGAGGATCCCGGCGCCGACGAGCAGCGTGCAGGCCACGGCCACCTGTCCCACGACGAGGGCCTGGCGCAGGCGGCGCGTGGCGCGGCTGCCCGTGCGGCTGCGGCCCTCGTCGCGCAGTACCGCCGCCGTGCCTTCGGGGGCCAGCGCCTGCATCGCGACGGCGCCCAGGGCCACTCCGACCAGCACGGTGAGTGCCGCGGCATAGGCCCAGACCCGTGGATCGAACGGCACCGTGCGGCCGTCGGGCACGAGCGCCAGGCCGGCGCCAGGCACCCCGCGGATGAGGGCCCAGGCCGCGGCCACGCCCACGAGGCCGCCCACCGCCGCCAGCGAGAGATGTTCCGTCACGAGTTGGAGGCGCACGCGCGCCGGTGCCGCGCCGAGGGCGAGCCGCGTCGCAATCTCACCGCGCCGGGCCGTGGAGCGCGCGAGCGTCAGGGCCGCCAGGTTGACGACGCCAATGAGCAGCACGCAGGCCACGCCGCCCCAGAGCAGATAGAGCGGCCGCCGGACGTCCGCGACGAGCACATCGACGAGCGGCGTCGCGACCGACCGGAATCCCGCCTCGACGAGGACGTTCCTGAGGGCCGGGAACCGCTCCAGGTTGGCGGCGTTGAGCGCGTCGATCTGCGCCTGCGCGACGGCCAGCGTCGTCCCGGGCGCGAGACGGCCGACGTGGGTCCAGTTGTTGCTGTGCCGCGAGGCATCGCTGCGTTCGTCGGCGGTGAACGCCGCCGGCAGCCACAACACGACCTCGTCGTCGTAGAAGCGGAAATCGCGCGGCATGATGCCGACGATCTCGTGCGGCACGCCGCCGATCGTGAGCGCCTGCCCGACCACCTCGGCTGCCGCGCCGAAGCGGCGCCGCCACAGCGCATCGCTCAGGACGACCTTGCGGTGCCGTCCCTCCTCGCCCTCGTCGTCGGTGAACGTGCGGCCCTGCGCCGCCTGCGCCCGCACCATCGGGAAGAGCGTCGGCGTGGTGGTCATGGCGACGAGACGCTCGGCCGCCTGGTCACCCACGCTCACGCCATGCGTGCGGAAGAGCGCCTGCTCGGCCAGCCCGGGCACCGCCGTGCGGCGGTCGAAGTAGTCGGGCACGCCGGAATTGCCGCCGGCGTTGGCGGCCGCGCCGGCATTCGGATACTGATTGCCCACCTGCACCAGGGCCTCGGGCTCGGGAACGTCGACTGCCTCGATGAGCACGGCATTGACGAGTGTGAAGACCACGACGTTGGCCGCGAGGCACGCCGCCAGCGTCACGATCGCCGCGGTGGTGAAGGCGCGATCGCGCCGGAACGACCGCCAGCCGAACAGCAGGTCGCGGCCGATTCCGGTGATGAGCTGCCCGGAGCCGCCACTCGCGGCGTCCGCGGCGGGCGGCACGGCTGCCGGCGCGGACCGATGGGCGGGACGTGACCGCGCGAGCCGGCGGATGGCCTCGCCGTCGGGTATCTCCCGCATGACGGCGCGGCCGGCCTCGGCGGCCGACGCGCCTCCGGCGAGGAGGTCGTCCACCCGATCTTCGAGGTGTTCGGCGATCTCGCGTTCGACCTCGTCACGCACGCGCGGGTCGAGGTCCGCCGCCGTACACCGCCGCTCCAGCTCCCGGCGCCATTCAGCCATGTTCGACTCCCGCAATGCGGCTCACGGCCGCGGCGAACACCTTCCACCCCGCACGCTGCTCGGCCAGGGTCGCGCGTCCGGCCGCGGTGAGCGTGTAGGCACGGCGCCGCCGGGCGTTCGGCGCTTCGACCCACCGCCCGCGAATCCAGCCGCGCGATTCGAGGCGGTAGAGCAGGCCGTAGAGCGAGGCGACGTTGAAGCGGATGGCGCCGCCCGATTCGTCGGCAATACGTTTGGCCACCTCGTAGCCGTGCCGGGGCCGGCCTTCGAGCGAGGCCAGGATCAGCAGCTCGGCACTGCCCTTCTTCAATTCGCGATCGAGCGTGGCATCCATATATGCTTATGCGACATATACCACAACCACCTATCGCATCACGACCGGTCGGCCCCGCGTTCGCAATTACGGCAGCAGCGCGCGGAAGGTTTCCGGACCGACGTTGAGGGCGCGGCCGAACCCTTCGACATAGCGGCCACGGCCGAGCTCGAGCGCGACGACCTGGAAGTCGGGCAGGGCGAGGGTGGTCCCGGCAGCCGGAAACCGCGCGATGAGCCGCGCCGCGGCCTCGTCGAAGGCGGCCGAGCCGCGCGGCAGCACCCGCACGGTCGCCTGAACCGTGAGCCGTGGGATCTGCAGGGCATCGCGGTCCGGCGTCGCCGGCACGTGGATCGCGACGCCCACGGTGGCGCCGTCGAGGAGGCCGCGGGTGTGCCGGGCGAGGCCCGATGCCTGAACGATGACTGCCGTGAGGTCCGCGCGGGGCGCAAACGGCAGCAGCGCCGCCACTGGCTCGCCGTCCACCACGACGGCCAGCGTGAGGATACGTTCGGTGTCGAGCAGCGCGCGCAACGCGGCGACGGCGGCAGGATCCATGTCGGCATGCTACGCCCGTCCGGCGTGGATCGGTATTCCCGACCCGCCATGGAGAATCCCGCGCGCGCCCGGGGCGCTGCGGGCCGATCGGCCCGCCAATCACGCCGCCCCTGCTGGCAGTGACCTTGCTCGTTCGACGAAGGAGGCGGTGTGCGCGCCTGACCCGCGCGAACCGGCAAGGCCATGAACGAGACCCGCTACGGACTCCGCGTCGACCTCTCGATTCCGTTCGACACGGCGGTGGCGCGCGCCACCGACGCCCTGAAGACGCAGGGCTTCGGCGTGCTGACGACCATCGACATCCGGCAGACCCTGAAGCAGAAGCTCGACCGTGACTTCCGGCGGTACGTGATTCTGGGCGCCTGCAATCCCGTGCTCGCCGACAAGGCCCTCCATGCCGAACTCGAAATCGGCCTGCTGCTTCCCTGCAACGTCATCGTCTACGAACGGGGCGAACGGGAATCGACCGTGGCGGCGATGGCGCCGTTGCCGGCCATGGGCATGATCGGAAACGCCGCGCTCGAAGCCGTGGCGGCTGAGGCAGACACGCGGCTGCGCGCCGCCCTCACCCATCTCGAGGAGAGCGCGCCCGCGCCACTGCTCACGCCGGGGCAGGCGCTTGCCGGCCCCGTGGACTGAGGTCGATGACGGCGCTGCTGCCGAAGGAACACGGGGCGTGGGCCCAGATGGCCCTGCCGCTCATCACGGTGACGGCGGTGGCCGGTCCGTCCTTCATCTCGCTGGCCGTGCTCGCCGGGTTTCTCGCGCACGAGCCGGCGCTGGTGCTGCGCGGGGCGCGCGGGCCGCGCGCGCGGCGCGCCCATGGACAGCGTGCCGCGTGGTGGCTGGCCACACTCCTGACCGCAGGCCTCGGGACCGGCGCGCTCGGACTCGCGCGCCTCGGCGCTGACGCCCGGTGGACGGTGCTGCTCCCGGCCGTGCCGGCCCTGGCCATCGGCGTCGAGTTGTGGCGGCAGCGTCCGAAGTCCGCGCTGTCAGAGGTCGCGGCCGCGGCGGCAGTGCCACTGGCGGCAGTGCCAGCGGCCCTCTCGGCGGGCGCGCCGGCTGGCAGCGGGTACGCAGTCGCGCTGCCGTTCCTCGGCATGTTCGTCGTGGCCACGCTCGCCGTGCGCGGCGTGACCCGGGCCAGTCACGCCACCGCGCCCTCCGGCGTGTCATCGATGTCGAGGGGGCCCGTGGTGGGGCTGGCCGTCGCGGCCGCCCTGGCGCTCTTCGCCGCGGTCGACCGCGGCGTCGTACCACCGGCCGCCGCGCTGGCCGCGCTGCCGGGTCTCGCGGTCTCGGTCGCCGTCGTGCTGGTGTCGCCGCACCCGCGTCACCTGAGACGCGTGGGCTGGCTCCTTGCGGGCGCCTCGGTCGCCACGACCGTGGTCCTCGTCACGACGGGGTGAGCGCTCCGGCGGCCCGTCTGTACAGCACGTAAGTGAAGCGGCCGTGCAGCCAGCTCTCGATCGTGAGGTCGTCACGACGGCTGTCGACGTGTTCGTCGATGACGTGCGCGTAGTCGCCGCCGAGCCGCGTCAATTCCTGTTCGAGGCGGCTTGTCACGTGCGCCATGAGCGAGGCGTGGCAGGCGTCCCAGCCGTCGCCGTGGCGTTCGATCATGCCGGGCACGCGGTCGCTCACCGCCTCGATGACGTGTTCGTCGATGGCGTCGGCGTCGAGCGGCGGCAGGTCGCGGTGCCAGTAGATGACGGGGCGCGGAGAGGTCATCGCGACATCCTACCGAAGCGCCGGCCAGGCATCCAGTGCCCCGCCGGCCGCCCGCCGGAGTGTCGTAGCATGGGCGCGCCATGCCTCACGTCATCGAACGGGCCACGACGGGCCGCGCCAGGTGCCGCGGCTGCGGCGCGTCCATTCCGAAGGACACGCCGCGGGTGGGTGAAGCCGTGCCCAACATGTTCGCGGAGACGGACGGCGCCGAGGCCACCCACTGGTATCACCCGGCCTGCGCCGCCTACCGCCGTCCGGAGGCCTTCCTGCAGGCGGTCGAGGGCACGGACATCGCGCTGCCGGAGCGTGACGACCTCGCCGCCATCGCCGCCGAAGGTGTGGCACACCACCGCCTGCCCCGCCTCGACAAGGCCGAACGCGCGCCCACCGCCCGCGCTGCCTGTCGCCACTGCCGCGTCGCCATCCCGAAAGATGCCTGGCGCATCGCGCTGCTCTTCTGGCAGGACGGCCGATTCGCGCCGGCCGGCTTCGTGCACGCCTCGTGCGCGCCGGGCTACTTCGAGACGTCCACGCTGCTCGACCGTGTGCGCCACGCGACGCCGGCGCTCACGGACGAGGACGCGGCCGCGCTGGCACACGAGTTCGCCCAGACGTGACAACGGCCGCCGGTTCACCCGGCGGCCGTCGTCACCCGTGGCGGAGCGCTCGATCAGTTGAGATCGAAGCGGTCGAGGTTCATGACACGCGCCCACGCCCTGGCGAAGTCGCGCACGAACTTCTCGCGGCCGTCGGCCATCGCGTACACCTCGGCCACGGCGCGCAGTTCCATGTTCGATCCGAAGAGCAGATCCACCGGCGTCGCCGTCCACTTGACGGCGCCCGTCGCGCGATCCTTCCCCTCGTAGAGTCCTTCGGTCGTCGCCTTGCTCCAGGCCGTGGACATGTCGAGCAGGTTGACGAAGAAGTCATTCGACAAGGTGCCCGGCGTCTTCGTGAACACGCCGTGCCGCACCCGGCCGGCATTGGCGTCGAGCACGCGCAGACCGCCCACGAGCACGGTCATCTCCGGCACGCTCAGCGTGAGCAGGTTGGCGCGATCGATCAGGGCCTCGGCCGGCGACATCACCTGCCCGGGGCGGTAGTAGTTGCGGAAGCCGTCAGCCTGCGGCTCGAGGAACGCGAACGACTGCGCGTCGGTCTGCGCCGCGGTCGCATCGGTGCGGCCGACCGCGAACGGCACGGTCACGGTGACGCCGGCGTTCTTCGCGGCCTGTTCAACGGCGGCCGTGCCGCCGAGCACGATCACATCGGCCAGTGAGACCGTGCGCGCCGACTGGCCGTTGAAGGCCTGCTGGATGGCCTCGAGCCGCGCCACCACGCTGCTCACTTCCGCCGGGGTGTTGACCGCCCAGTCCTTCTGCGGCGCCAGGCGCAGGCGGGCGCCGTTGGCGCCGCCGCGCATGTCGGTGCCGCGGAAGGTCGCAGCCGATGCCCACGCCGTGCGCACGAGTTCCGGCACGGTGAGGCCCGAGGCGAGAATGCGTGCCTTCAGGTCGGCGATGTCGGCGGCGTTGATGGGCGCGCCCTGCGGCGGCGGCAGCGGATCCTGCCACACGAGTGCTTCCTGCGGCACTTCAGGACCGAGATACCGCGAGCGCGGCCCGAGGTCGCGATGCGTCAGCTTGAACCACGCCTTCGCGAAGGCGAGCTGGAACTCGGCCGGGTTCTCGTGGAAGCGCTTCGAGATCTTGCCGTAGGCGGGATCGAAGCGCAGCGCCAGGTCGGTCGTGAACATCATCGGCGCGTGGCGCCGGGTGCGATCGTGGGCATCGGGCACGCGGGCGCCGCCCTGGCCGTTCGCCGGCATCCACTGGATGGCGCCGGCCGGGCTCTTGGTCTGCACCCATTCGAAGCCGAACAGGTTGTCGAAGAACTCGTTCGACCACGCGGTCGGGTTGCCCGACCAGGCGCCTTCGAGACCACTCGTCACCGTGTCACCGGCGTTGCCCTTGCCGCAGCGGTTGGCCCAGCCGAAGCCCTGCTGCTCGACACCGGCCGTCGCCGGCTCCGGGCCCACACACTTCGACGGATCGTAGGCGCCGTGCGCCTTGCCGAAGGTGTGCCCGCCGGCGATGAGCGCCACCGTCTCTTCGTCGTTCATGGCCATGCGGCCGAACGTCTCGCGGATGTCCTTCGCGGCGGCCAGCGGATCCGGCACGCCATTCGGCCCCTCGGGGTTCACGTAGATGAGCCCCATCTGCACGGCCGCGAGCGGATTCGCGAGCTGGCGGTTGCCGGTGTAGCGCTCGGACGCCATGAACTTCTTCTCGGGGCCCCAGTAGACGAGGTCCGATACCCAGTCGTCGCCGCGACCCGCGGCATACCCGAAGGTCTTGAAGCCCATCGACTCGAGCGCGACGTTGCCCGACAGCACCATCAGGTCGGCCCACGAGATCTTCTGGCCGTACTTCTGCTTCACCGGCCAGAGCAGGCGACGCGCCTTGTCGAGGTTGGCGTTGTCGGGCCAGCTGTGCTCTGGCCCGAGCCGCTGCTGGCCGCCGCCGGCGCCGCCGCGGCCATCGCCCACGCGATAGGTGCCGGCCGCGTGCCACGCCATGCGGATGAAGAACGGGCCGTAATGACCGTAGTCGGCCGGCCACCAGGGCTGCGAGGTGGTGAGGGCGGTGCGGATGTCCGCCTTGACGGCGTTCAGGTCGAGCGTGGCGAACGCCTTGCGGTAGTCGAAGTCGCGGTCGAGCGGATTCGACTCGGCGCCGTGCTGACGGAGCGGAGCGAGATCCAGCTGGTCGGGCCACCAGAACTGGCTGGACTGCCCTGTCGTCTGGGCCACGGCAGGCGCCGGCGAGGCCAGCGAGAGCATCGCCGCCGCAACGGCGGCCAGCGACGTCGAAAGTGTCTTGTGCATGAAGTTCCCCTTGCGCGTACGAAACGGACCGGGCGTGACGCCCGGAGACCCTGAGTGTGCCTTCCCGGTGCACTGCGGGTCCAAGACATCAATCAAGTCATGGTGATAGTCTGCGGCTATGGATCTCATCGCGCCCCTGCCGGTGTCGCTGCGGCAACTGCAATACGTCGTCGCCGTCGCCGACCTCGGCGGATTCCGCAAGGCCGCCGACGCCTGCCACGTCTCGCAGCCGTCCCTGAGCGCCCAGATCGCCCGGGTGGAAGAGGCCCTCGGCGTGCGCGTGTTCGAGCGCAACCGCCGGCAGGTGCGCGTCTCGGCCGCCGGACAGCCCCTGGTGTCCCAGGCGCGCGCCGTGCTCGTCGCGGCCGGCGATCTGACGGAGCTCGGCCGTCAGCTCGCGGATCCGTTCACGGGCACGCTGCGGATCGGCGTCATCCCCACCATCTCGCCGTACCTGCTGCCCGAGATCGCCCCGGGCCTCGTGCGCGTGTACCCGCGCCTCACCATCGTGTGGCGTGAAGACCACACGCGCGGCCTCGTGCGGCAGGTGAACGACGGCACGCTCGACGCGGCGGTGCTGGCCCTCGAGGCCGACCTCGGCACCCTCGAACACACGACGCTCATGCGCGATCCGTTCCTGCTCGCCGCCGCGCCGGAACATCCCCTGGCGGCGCCGAAACGGCGCGCGCGCATCCAGGACCTCGACGATGAAGGTGTGCTGCTGCTCGACGACGGGCACTGCTTCCGCGACCAGGCGCTGCAGCTCTGCGCCCGTGTCGGCGCCCGTGAGGCCGGCTACCGCGCCACCAGTCTGGCGACGCTCGTGCAGATGGCGAGCGCCCAACGGGGCGTGACGCTGCTGCCGTCGATAGCCTTGCCGGTCGAGAACCGCCGCGGCCAGCTCGTGGTGCGCGAGTTCACGGCGCCCGGTCCCGGCCGCACGATCGCGCTGGCGTGGCGGAAGGGCTCGGCACTCGCGGCGTCGTTTGCGATACTCGCGGCGTCGATGCGCGACACGCTGCGGCCGGGCCGGGCTCCGGCGGCGATGCTACGATGAGCCGCCTGGGAGACCTCACGATGCCCCTGACCGCGCCCCGCAGCCGCCGTTCCTTCGTCTCAGCGCTTTCGTGGCTGGCCGGCCTCGCCGCGCTGCCGGCGGCACGCGCCGAGGCCGCGCAGACCCCAGCCCGCGGCGGCGTGGACCTCGGGTGGATCGACGACCTGAAGGGCCGGCACATGCTGGTCTTCGACATGGCCGATTCCGACCCGGCGGCGCAGCCGCCGCCGCTGCGCCTGCCGCGCAACTACATGGACGGCTTTCTCGATGTCTACCAGCGCGCGTTTCCCGATGTGCGGACCATCGTCGGCATCTCAGGGCGTGCGTTCGCCATCAATGCATCCGACCGGCTGTGGAAGACCTACGCGCTCGGCGAGCGCTCGAAGATCGTGGATCCGGCCACGAAGCAGCCGGCCGAGCGGAACC
>JAEUQR010000079.1 GCA_016789705.1 Acidobacteriota bacterium | reverse complement strand
AGCAGCAGCGGCGTAGGGCGGAGCTGTCCGGCGGCATGACACGCGGCGGTGTACTCGGCGAGTGTCGCGGGATACGCCGTCTCGAGGCCCAGCCGCGCGTTCCACGCGCGCGCCACCGGCACGAGCCGTGGATAGAGCGCGTCGCGCAGGGTCGCCACGAGCGGCGGCAGGGGATAGGCGAAGTACTGGTACTCGCCCTGCCCGAAGCCGTGCCGCGCCATCACGACGCGGCTGCGGAAGCGGGCGCTCGTGTCGTACCACGACGCCACCTCGTCGCAGGTCTCGCGATCGAGCAGGACGGGCAACGTCGCCCAGCCCTGCTGGTCGAGTTCCGCATGTGCCGCGGGCCAGTCGTAGGTGTCGAAGGCTGCGTGCGCGATCGGGGCGGTGACCATACCCCACTATCGCGCCGGCCGGCGCACAGCGCATTCCGCCGCGTGCGCGCGAACTCAGCGGATCGGGCACTCCTCGCCGAGGAACTGCACCGACGAGACGTCCATCACCGGCACCGGCGCCGGCGTGGGCAGGTTCGAGCGCATCGGGTCGCGGCCCGGCTGGCCCACGATGACGCGCGCGCCGCCGACGCGCGTGCCGAGCATCGGCTCCGAGAGATCCGACTTGCGCACGATGCCCACGATGGCCACCCAGTGACCGTTGTGCTTCTTCACGTCGTTCATCACCGCCTTCGGCGCGGCGATACGGAAGCTACGGCCGCCCACGTCCGGGCCGAGCTGCACACCCTCTTCTTCCGTGCGCGCGGCGGCGGCGAACACACGGCCCTTGAGGCAGCCGCGGGCATTGATTTGCACCGAGTCGTTCGGCACTTTCTTTGCGCCAGGGTCCTGCGCGGCGAGCGTGGACGTCACGAGCAGCAGCACGAGAGGGAACATCAGGGCACTCCAGACGGGCAGCCGGCGGGCGGGCATCGCGAAGCTCAGTGGCTCATCGCGTAGAGCACCACGTTGATGCCGAACGCATAGCCGTCGATCGAGAACGTCTGGAAGTAGTCGGGGTCATCGCCCTCGCGCTCCCAGGAGTCGCCGTAGTCGGTGTTGTGGGTCGCGAGCATCACGACGCGGCCCTGCTTGTCGATGAAGGCGCGGGCGCGCGGCTCGCGGCTGTCGTTCCCCCATTCGGAGGTGTCGCCGCCGGTGCCCGCCCAGAAGTTGATCGACGGAATCTGCTTCACCTCCTGCACGGGGAACTGCGTGCGGAAGAGCGGATGGTCGCGGTCGAGATCGCGCAGCTCGAAGTCCGCGGCCGGCAGCACCTTGCGCATCTCCTGCTCGAAGTTCTGCCAGGCGATCTCGCCCCAGAAGTCGTCGGCCCAGAGGAAGCCGCCCTTGAGCAGGTACTCGCGCAGGCGCGCCACTTCGGCGTCGTCGAGCGTGAGGCCGCCGGGCTCGGTCATCATCACGAAGGGGCAGCGGAAGAGCGACGGGTCGGTGAGCGGCAGCACGAAGTGCCGCGGCTCACGCTCGCCGTCGCGGCTGATGCGCACCTTCGTCAGTTCCGAGAGGCGGATCGACAGGTTCACATCGGCGCGCGGGTAGTCGACCACCCAGTTGCCGCCGCGGCGGAAGCGTCCGGTCTGGAAGGCGATCCGGCAGAAGTTGAAGCTGCCGTCGAAGCTCGCCTCGGTGGGGATGGGGTAACGGTTCGACACGCCAATGCGACGCTGCCGGGCAAACGCCTCGTGACCGGCCAGGGCGACCAGGCCGGTCAGGACGAGCGCCGTCGCCTCGCGCACGAACCGCCGGGACGAGGGGAGTCGCACCACTGCCCTTCACTCTACGACGAAGTGGGCGGCATATACTGGCCCTCTTCACGCCATCATGTCGCTCGCGCCAGACACCGCCGCCGCCCTCGTCTCAGACCTGCGCGCCCTGCTGGGCGACCGCCTCTCCACCGCCGCCGCCGTGCGCGACCACCACAGCCACGG
>JAEUQR010000010.1 GCA_016789705.1 Acidobacteriota bacterium | reverse complement strand
GACGGCGTCTACAAGTCCACCGACGCCGGCCGCACGTGGACCAACGTGGGGCTGCCCACGAGCCGGCACATCGGCCGCATCCAGCTCCATCCCACCAATCCCGACATCGCCTACGTGGCCGCGCAGGGATCGGTGTGGGGGCCTGGCGGCGACCGCGGGCTCTATGTGACCCGTGACGGCGGCCGCACATGGATACGTACGCTGCACGTGGACGAGGACACCGGCGTCACCGATGTGGCGATGGACTGGCGCGATCCGTCGATTCTCTACGCCGCCAGCTACCAGCGCCGGCGCACCGCCTTCGGCTTCAACGGCGGGGGGCCGGGCAGCGCGCTCTGGAAGAGCATCGACGGCGGTGCCACCTGGGCGAAGCTCACGGGCAACGGCCTGCCCGAGGGCGAGTACGGCCGCATCGGCATCGCCGTGTATCGCCGCGATCCGAGCGTGGTCTACGTGAGCATCGAGCAGGGCTCGCGCTACAACGCGTCCACGGCCTACATCACCCGCGCCGCCGGGCTCTACCGTAGCAACGACCGCGGCCGCACGTGGACGTTCATGTCGAATTGGAACCCGCGCCCGATGTACGCAAGCCAGCCCACCATCGACCCGAACGACGACCAGCGCATCTACATGCTGAACGCGTATTCGTTCTCGGACGACGGCGGCCGGTCGTTCACGGCGCCGCGCACCACCACCCACGGCGACGACCGCTTCGTGTGGGTGAACCCGAAAGACTCCCGCCACGTGGTGAAGCTCGACGACGGCGGCATCGGCATCAGCTACGACCGCGGCCTGAAGTTCCTCTACGTCACGTCACTGCCGCTCGCGCAGTACTACCGCGTGGCGGTCGACAACGCACATCCGTACAACGTGTACGGCGGCCTGCAGGACAACGGCTGCTGGGTGGGTCCGAGCGCCAGCTGGACGAGCAGTGGCGTGCTCAACGAACACTGGTCGCGCCTCTGCGGCGGCGACGGCTTCAACGCCGTGCCCGACCCGAAGGACCCGCGCATCACGTATTCGTCCTCACAGTTCCTCGGCCTGCAGCGCAACGACACGAAGACGTGGCAGGTGCAGGACATCCGTCCCGGCGACCCGACCGGCGCCATCGGCGACCGCCGCAACTGGAACACGTGGGGGAAGAACGTGCCGGAGCAAGTGCTCGGCAACGCCATGCACCCGGCCAACTGGGATGCCCCGCTGCTGATTTCGCCCCACGATCCCGCAACGATCTACGCCGGCGGCCAGCACCTCTTCCGCTCGCGCGACCGCGGCCTCACCTGGCAGGACCTGGGCGACATGACCACCGGCATCGACCGCTCGACGCTGGCGATCATGGGGAAGAAGAGCGATGAGTCGATGCTGTCGATCGACGACGGTGTGCCGTACTACCCGGGCACGACGGCCATCGCCGAATCGCCGCGGAAGAAGGGCGTGCTCTACGTGGGCACCGACGACGGCAAGTTCCGCATCTCGATGGACGACGGCAAGACGTTCGAGAGCGCCGAGACGCGGTTCCCCGGCCTGGCCGCGTCATCGTGGTTCTCGGGCATCGAAGCCTCACGGCACGCCGACGGCACGGTATACGTCACCGTGGACAACCATCGCAGCAACGACTTCTCGAGCTACGTCTTCAAGTCGACGGACTTTGGCAAGACCTTCACATCGATCGTGAGCGACCTTCCCGCCGGCCGCGTGGCGCGCACGCTGCGGGAGGACCCGCGCAACCCGAACGTGCTGTATCTCGGCACCGAGATCGGACTGTTCCTCACGGTGGACGGCGGACGCCACTGGGTCGAGCTGAAGAACAACATGCCGACCATGCCGTTCAACGACCTCACCATCCACACGCGCGACAACGACCTCGTGCTCGCCACGCACGCCCGAGGCATCTGGATCCTCGACTCGCTCTCGGCCATCCAGGGCCTGGGCGCCGCCGCCACGACCGACGCGCAGCTCTTCCCCATCGAGCCGGCCGAGCAGATCCGTTACACGAATCTGAAGGCGCACACCGGCGACATGACATTCCGCGGCGAGAATCCGCCGAATGGGGCGATCGTGGACTACTGGCTCGGCTCAACGGCCGCAACGCCGGTGCTCACCGTGCACGACGCCGCAGGCACGCTGGTGCGGACGCTCGCGGCCACGCGCGTGAAGGGTGTGAACCGCATCGTATGGAACCTGCGTCACGCCGAGCTGCCCGTGCGCGCAGGCTTCAGCGAAGACGACGACGCCCCGCGCGGCGGCAACATGCCCGGGCCGTACGTGACGCCCGGCGTCTACACGGTGCGGATGCTCGTCGGCGGCAGGACGCTCGAGCAGAAGGTCACGGTGAAGGACGACCCACGCATCGACGTGCTGCCCGCCGACCGGAAGATCTGGAGCGACTTCCAGATGCAGGTCGCGGCGACGATCCGCCAGTGGGCGCCGGTGGCCGACAAGCTCGCCAAGGGACCGTCGGTGGACACGGACGTCAAGCGCCAGGCGCGCGAGCTGACCTCGCGCCTCTCGGGACTGATGGGCGCCACCGGCCGCTGGGTGGGCCGCCCCACCGCCGACCAGCAGAGCGAGTTCTCGTTCTACAAGGAGATGGTGACGAAGCTCACGGCCGCCGCGGCCGGCCTCTAGCGCACGAGCGTGAAGGCGCCGAGCGGCTCGGCGGCGCCGTTCATCTGCAGCGCCACCAGGTGCCGACCTGGATAGTGCTGGCGGGTCGTGAGATCCGCCAGTGATACCGCCTTGCGCAGACTCACGGATTCGCGCGGCGCCAGCGCCACGTTCGCGAGCTTGAACACCTTGGGGCGCGTGCCGCCGCTGGCCTTCACGAAGTGCACGACGAGGTCCACCACCACCTGCTGCATGCGCCGCGACGGGTTCTCGAGGGTCACCGTCACGACGACCTTCGTGCCCATGCGCGGGTGTGCCGGCGAGATGGCGTGTTCCACGACGCGCAGCGACGCCTTCGCGCCGAAGCCGAGTACGGCGAGCGCCCCGGCGTCGCCCTTCTTCACGGCGGCGCGCAGCGCATGCTGCACGATCCACCGGCGCTCGGGTGACGCGCCGTCCATCCACGCGGCGGCGATCTCGACGAGCCGCGCCGGATGGTCCTTCCAGATGTCGTTGAGGTTGTTGGCGACCGAGCGGCGGACATAGAGCGACTTGTCGTCGCGCAGGCGCTCGAGCAGTTCCACGACAGGTGAAGGGTCGGCGGCGAACGCGCGCAGACGCGGCGCCCACGGCAGACGCGACCGCGTGCCTTCGGAAACGAGGCGGCGCACGTGTTCGCTCGGGTCGCGCGTCCAGTCGTGCAGGCGCTCGAGCACCGGGCCGGGATGGGCGTCGATGAGCGGACGGATGGCGAACTCCCCGGTGAACACCTGCGTGAGGGCATGCAGCGCGGTGAGCGACGCGTCGAGGTGTGGCACGCCGAACTGGCGCACGAACTCGGTGTGCGCGAGGTAGTAGAACGACGACATGCCGCCGGCCGGGGCCTTGTGTTCCGGCAGCGTCGCAAGCAGCACGTCCATCGCCGCCTCGAAGTCCGCCGGCAGGTGATCGCGCAGCACGCGGCCCAGGTGGCGGCCGCGGTCGAGCAGTTCGAGCGCCTCGAATCCGCGCAATGCGTCTCGTTCGAAGGCCGCACGGTCGAAACGCCGGTGCACGGCGCCGATCTCCGCGGCGAGCCGGCGCACCACCGGCGGGCCGAACTGATGCTTGAGGGGCTCTGCCATGCGTCACGCAGGATACACGTCCGGCGGCGGCACCGCGGCCGGCTCCTGTACGATGTCGGGCCAGACGATGCGGCAGCGCGACGCACGCACGCCCCAACACGAGAACCGGCGCCAGCGTTTTCCGCGGCTGCGCGAGGGTGCGAGCCGTCTCAGCCTCGACGTGCTCGCGCGCGTCGAGGCGGCCAGCCCGCACCGGCCGATCATGCTGCGCGAAGTGCTGCGGACGCTGCAGCCGCGCCCCGGAGACATCGTCGTGGACGCGACGCTCGGCGGCGGCGGGCACGCCGAGGCCCTGCTCGCGCACATCCGGCCCGGCGGCCGGCTCATCGGGCTCGACGCGGACTCCCTCGAACTGCCGCGCACCGAGGCACGACTGCGCGCCGCCGGTCACGGACCGGAGGTCCTCGCGGTGCACCACGGCAACTTCGCCGACCTGCCGCGGATGCTCGCGGCGGATGGGCTCGCCGCCGCCAACCTCGTCCTCGCGG
Organism: Acidobacteriota bacterium; assembly: GCA_016789705.1. Taxonomy (GTDB): domain Bacteria; phylum Acidobacteriota; class Vicinamibacteria; order Vicinamibacterales; family UBA2999; genus CADEFD01. The sequence goes on along the minus strand of JAEUQR010000010.1, from coordinate 1,386 downwards.
ATCTCGGTGTGTCAACGATGCAGCACGACACGCCGGCACGCGGCTTCCACTTCAAGTCGCCTGGCCCGCTCGACATGCGCCTGGATCCGACACGCGGCGAGACCGCGGCGGCGCTGCTCGCGCGCCTCGACGAGGCGGCACTGACGGCGCTCCTCCAGGCGAACGCTGACGAGCCGCACGCCCGCCTCATCGCGCACCTGCTCACGCGGGAGCCGGTCACGACGACACACGCCCTCGACCGCATCGTACGGGCGGGCCTGGCGGCGGCCCTGCCCGATCTGCCGCGGGGCGAGGCGAAGCTCTCGGTGCGACGCACGCTGCAGGCGCTGCGGATCGCGGTGAACGACGAGTTCGCGGCACTGGAACGGTTCCTCGACGTGCTGCCGGCGTGCCTCGCGCGCGGCGGACGCGTGGCGATCCTGACCTTCCACTCAGGCGAGGATCGGCGGGTGAAGAAGGCGTTCCAGGCGGCCCACCGCGCGGGACTCTACGCGTCGATCGCGCGCGACGTCATCCGGTCGACGAAAGAAGAGACGCGCGCCAACCGCCGGGCGTCGTCCGCCAAGCTGCGCTGGGCGGTGCGGGCCGGCGCGGCCGCCCGCGCGCGCTGAACCCGGGCCCTCAGGCCGCCGGGCCGCGGCCACGCTCGCGTATCGCCTTCACGGCGGCGAACGGGATGTTGACGAGGCAGAGCGCGCCGACCGTGAAGAGCACGCCGAGCGCGAGACGCCAGCCGAGCGGCCCGCCGCCGAGGCTCGCCTCGTAGGCGGTCGCCGTGCGGTCGTCGAGGAACGCCGTCAGCCCGGCGACGAGTCCGGCCTGTTCGGCGCGGCTCGCGCCTTCCGCGCCGTCGATGGCGCCGGCGGCCGTCTCGTAGCGCACGTGGAAGGTGTAACCACCTTCCGTCTGCCGGTTGCTCGGCAGGAAGGTCCGCGGCGAGCTGTAGTACTCCTCGACGGTGGCGCCGCGCACCCCCGGCAGCCGCGTGTCGCGCACGGGCACGCCGAGCACCCGTCGCCCCAGCCGGCAGTCGACGGCATCGGCCGTGCGCTCGCATCGCAGCGTCTCGGCCGACATGGCGTACAGCCCGAAGCCAGAGAGGCCGCCCATGAAGAGCCCCACGAAGAGCCCGAGCAGCGCGTCCTTGACCCCGTAGGCGGCTGGCGTCACCATCCGGCGATACTACGCTGACTGGAGGCGTCATGGCCCGCAGGAAGGCACGCGCACCCCGCTGGGTGCAGTGGTTCATCGTCTGGATCGTCGTGAGCGGCCTCGGGGCTGCCGGCCTGATGTACCTCCGCGCGCGCGGCGCGATCGGCGACCAGGCGTTCCAGCCGGTCGGCTCGCTCGTCTGCGGGCCGGGCGAACGCCTCCAGACGTCCTACG
>JAEUQR010000001.1 GCA_016789705.1 Acidobacteriota bacterium | reverse complement strand
CGCGTGCGCGCGGATCTTGTCGAGGCCGAGTCCGGTGACGTAGTCGATGCCTTCGGAGACCGCGGCCGCGAGCAGCACGGCGATGCCGCCGGTCTCGTAGCGGGCGGCGCCCGGCAGCGGTTCCCACGTGAGCGCCGCGCGGTTGAAGTTCGACACCTGGCGATGGCCGTAGCGCGTCGTCGGCAGCACGGTGCCCTGCAGGTCCTCCTTCACGTAGAGGAAGCCGAAGCCGCGTTCGCCCATGATCCACTTGTAGGTGCCGGTCGACGCGAAGTCGATGCCGAGGGCCTTCACGTCCACCGGCACGCAGCCCACCGCCTGGATGATGTCGGCGAAGACGTAGGCGCCGCGCGCGTGCGCGATGGCGCTCACGGCCCTGCAGTCGTGCATGAAGCCGTTGACGTTCGAGACGAGCGCGAGCGAGACCAGGCGCGTGTTGCGATCGATCGCCTTGTCCATGTCGGCGACGTCGATCTTCCAGTCGCGGTGCTTCACGATCCGCAGCTCGACGCCCTGCTTCTCGAGCTCCTTGTACATGTAGAGCGAGGTCGTGAAGTGCAGCTCGTCGATGACGATGTTGCCCTTCTTCTTCGCGAGATCCATGCCCATCACGACGATGTTTTCGCCATCGGAGGTGCTGGACGTGAAGGCGATCTCACTCGGCGCGGCGTTGATGAGAGCGCCGAAGCGCTTCTTCAGGTCGGCCTGGCGATCGTTTCCGAAGTCCACCCGGCCCGGGCCCGGCCCGTGCAGGCGGTACTGCAGGCCCTGCTCGATGGCACGCGCCGCGAAGCGGCCCACGGGGTGCAGTGCCGCCGCGTTCATGTAGGTCTCGGTGGTCGCGAGCGGGAACTCGTCGCGCACCGAGGCGGGGAACACCGCGCCTGCACGCGCGACCGGCTGGCCCGCCCACACGCGTCCACCCGATACCGCCAGGGCACTCGCGCCCGCGAGGAACTCACGACGTCCGATGGCACTCATGGAAGGCTCCTGTCGGGCATCGGCCGGCCGGAAGGGCACGGCGCCGGCCCGAAACGCCGCCCATGATGGCACGCGCGCGGTCCCGGCGCCACGACGGACTCGCGCCTGCTCGGCCAGTGGTGGGACAATGCGCCGATGGATCCGCATCGGGCGCTCTCGGCGCTCGTCGCCGCCGGGTATCTGGTGACGGCGTACTTCGAAGGCGGGGGGCGCGCCGCCGGCCTGCTCGCCGTGCCGCTCGCCCTCAACGTCTGGCTCATCTGGCACGCGGAGTCCGCGGCCGAGTTCACCGGACAGTTGGGCATGACGCCGATCCGGCGGTCGTCGCCGGCCGGGTTCGTGCGGGCGCTGGCGTGGATGTTCCTGCTCGTGCCGCTCGCCGGATGGCTGGCGAGCCGCCTGCGGCCCGCCTCGTGACCGACCTGCTGAGGCTCGATGCCAGCACGCTCGCGGCGCGGATCGCCGCCGGTGACGTGTCATCAGCCGACGCCGTCGGCGCCTGCCTCGACCGCATCGCCGCCGTCGACGGCGTGCTCGGGGCCTTCGTGGACGTCCGCGCGGATGACGCCCTGGCCGAGGCGCGAGCCTTCGACGAGGCCGCGGCCCGTGGCGGCGTGCGCCTGCCGCTCGGCGGCGTGCCGGTCACGGTGAAGAGCGCGATCGAGGTGGCGGGGCTGCGCTGCGAGACGGGCAGCCCGTCGCGCGCGGGTGTGCGCGCCACTGGCGACGCCGTCAGCGTGCAGCGGCTGCGCGCGGCCGGCGCCATCGTGCTCGGCACGACGAACGTGGCCGAGATGCTCATGGGCTACGAGAGCGTGAATCCGCTCCACGGCCTCACCCGTAATCCGTGGGATCCCTCGCGTACACCGGGAGGATCGAGCGGCGGCGAGTCCGCGGCCATTGCTGCGGGTTGCTCGTTTGCCGGCCTTGGCAGTGACGGCGGCGGCTCGATTCGGGTGCCCGCCCACTTCACGGGTATCTGCGGGCTCAAGCCCACGCCGGGCCGGGTGCCCGCGACCGGGCACCAGCCGGCCTGTCTCGGGCCGTTCTCGCTCATTGGCGCCGTCGGGCCCATGGCGCGTTCGGTGGCGGACCTGCGGTGCCTGCTCGACGTGCTCGCCGGGTGGGACGACGGCGATCCGTGCGCCACGCCGGGGGCGGCGGTGGCCGCGCCGCGCCCCGGCACCCGCGAGGTGTGGTGGTTCGACACCGACGCTGCCGCCCCAGCCACGGTCGAGACCCGCGCAGCCGTCGCCGCCGCGGTGGCGGGCCTCGCGGCACAGGGCTACACCGCGCGCCCCGGGCGTCCGACGGCGTTCGCCGAGGCGACCGCGATCTGGGACGTGTTCTTCGGTGATGCCGGCGAGATGCTGCTCACGGGCGCCATCGGCGACGCCGCGGCGGCGCTGCCGATCCTGGCCGCGATGCATCGCGAACGCGGGCCGCGGCCACCGCTCTCCGCGTCGCGTCTCGCCGAGGCGTGGGCCGCGCGCGATGCGTTGCGTGCGCGCTTCCTGCGCGAACTCGACGGCCGTGTCGTCGTCTGTCCGGTCACCGCCATGCCGGCCTTCGTGCACGGCGAGCGCGCCTGGATGATCGAGGGCCGCTCGGTGGGGTATCTGGACGCGATGCGCTACACACCGTGGGCCAACATTCTGGGTGCCCCGGCCGCTGTCGTGCCCGCAGGGCGCTCGGCGGAGGGCCTGCCGATTGGCGTGCAGGTCATTGGCGCGCCCTTCATGGATGCGGCGGTGCTCGACGTGGCGGCCGCCATCGAACGGGCCTGCGGCGGCGTCGTGCCGCCGCCGGCCGGAGTCCTCGGATGAACCCGCCGTCCGCCCTGCGCCGCCGCCTCACGCGGTGGGATCTCATCGTCTACGGCCTGCTCTTCATCGGCCCGCTCGCGCCGGTGGGTGTCTACGGCGTGCTCGACGCGCGCACGAACGGCGCGGTCGCCCTCGTCTACGTCGCGGCGACGATCGCCATGGCGTTCACGGCCTGGTCGTATGCCGAGATGTCGCGCGTCGTGCCGCACGCCGGCTCGGTGTTCGCCTACGCGAGCCGGGGCATCGCGCCTTCGGCGGGGTTCTTCGCCGGCTGGCTGGCGATGCTCGACTACGTGCTCATCCCGTCGGTCGCGTACCTCTTCTCGGGCATCGCGCTCCATGCGCTCGTGCCGGCCGTGCCGGCCTGGGTGTTCACCGTGGGCGCCTTCGTCGCCACGACGGCGCTCAACCTCGCCGGCGTGCGCGTGGCGGCGCGGGCCGGCTTCATCGTGCTCGTCGCCGAATTGGTGGTGCTCGCCGTGTTCCTCGTGGCCGGCGGCCTCGTGCTCGCGGAAGGAGGCGGCGCGCGGGCGTGGCTGTCGCCGTTCACGAGCCTTGGCACTCTCGACGCGTCGCTCGTGATGAACGCCGTCTCGGTGGCCGTGCTCTCCTACCTCGGCTTCGATGCCATCGCGTCGTTCGCCGAAGAGAGCGCCGGCGACGCGCGGCACGTGGGCCAGGCCATCGGCTGGTGCCTCGCCGTGGCCGGGCTCGCCTTCGTGGCGCAGACGTGGATGGCGGCCGTGCTCAGCCAGCTCACGCCCGCCGAACTCGCGGCGACCCCGGCCCGTCAGGGCACGGCGTTCTACGACGTGACGCGCGCCGCCATCGGCCCGTGGCTGGCCACGGTGCTCGCCGTCACGAAGGCCATCGGGCCGATGTTCGCGGCGATGACGGGGCAGGCCGCGGCCTCGCGGCTGCTCTACGGCATGGCCCGCGACGGACGGCTGCCCGGGCAACTGGCGGCGGTGGACGATGCGCGCGGCGTGCCGCGCACGGCGCTCATGGTGACGGCCGCCGTCACGCTGGTCGTGAGCGTGTGGGCGGCGCGGCGGGCTGACGGACTGGGCGTGCTCGTGTCGATCGTCGACGTCGGGGCGCTGGCAGCGTTTCTGCTGCTGCAGGTGTCGGTGCTCGGATATTTCGTGCGTCAGCGCCTGGCGCCGGCCACGCCGCTGCACACGATCGTCCCGGTGGGCGGAGCAGCGGTGATTCTCTGGGTAATGGTCGAGGCCTCGGTGTTCGCGCAGCAGGTGGCGGCCGTGTGGCTCGTGGCGGGCGTGGTCGTGTGGTTCGCCGGCCGGCGGCGTTAGCGGCGCGGGAAGTTTCGGTCGCTCAGGGAATCCCGGCGGTGGCGCCTGTCATCCCGGCGCCCGTGCCTGTCCTGACGACCACACGCCGTTGGCACGAGAGGTGCGATGCTGCAGGGTGTGAACACGTGGGCGAGTGTTGTTCGGATCTGTCTGTTTCTGGCCGTTGTGGCCATCGTGCCGTGTCTCGGACCCACGGCCTCGGCGCAGCCGGCACCCGCCGACGCGACGCGCCTGTCGGACGTCGCGCGTACGCTCCGCGCCTCGCCGGCTGAAGCCGCCGACGTCGCCCGCGTGTACCGGGCTCGCGCGGCGGCCGCGATCTGGACGACCGCGCAGGGCATACCCGGCGAGGCCGCCATCGCGATGACGGCGCGCTTCGAGGCGGCGGCGACGCACGGTCTCGACCCAGCCGCGTACCGGCTGCCGGCCGTGCTCGATCGCGCCGCGCTCGCCGGCGATCGCCTGGCCGCGCGTGACGTGGCGTTCACGCTCGCGACGCTGCGCTACATGCGCCATCTGCATCTTGGCCGCGTCGACCCGCGACGGCTCGGGCTGCGTCTGCAGGCGTGGGACGAGCCGCACGACTTTGCGGCGATCCTGGCCGACGCGCTCGCCGCCGGCCGCGTGCCTGCGGCGGTGGACGCGCTGGCGCCGCCGTTTGCCGTCTATCGCGCGCTCATGGTGGCGCTCGCACGCTACCGCGCGCTCGCCGGTGAAGGACTGCCGCCGGTGCCCGCGGTGAAGGTGTCGGTGCGCGCCGGCGACACCTGGAGCGGCGTGGCGGCCGTGGCGCGCCGCCTCGTGGTGCTCGGCGACCTCGAGGCCGCAGCCGCGCCGGCGCCCGGCGCGACCACCTACGTCGAACCTCTCGTGTCGGCGGTGCGCCGCTTCCAGCGGCGGCACGGCCTCGCGCCCGATGGCACGATCGGCGCGCGGACCGTGGCCGCACTGCAGGTGCCGGTCGCGTCCCGCGCGGATCAGATCGTGCTGGCCCTCGAGCGTCTGCGCTGGCTGCCGGATCTGGGCACCCGGCGTGTCGTGGCCGTGAACATCCCGATGTTTCGTCTGTGGGCCTGGGAGCCGGGGCCGCTCGACCAGCCGCCCGTCCGTTCGATGGACGTCATCGTCGGCCGCGCGCTGCGCACCGAGACGCCGGTCTTCGTCGAGACGCTGGACCACGTCATCTTCCGCCCCTACTGGAACGTGCCGCCGTCGATCGTGCGCGACGAGGTGCTGCCGGCGATTCGCCGCAATCCCCGTTACCTGAACACGCAGCAGATGGAGATCGTGCGCGGGCCGGGCGACGATGCCGTGGTCGTGCCGGCCACACCCGAGGCCGTGGCCGCGCTCGCCGCCGGCACGCTGCGCCTGCGCCAGCGGCCCGGGCCGCACAACGCGCTCGGGCTCGTGAAGTTCGTGTTTCCGAATCGTGAGAGCGTCTACATGCACGGCACGCCGTCGCCGTCGCTTTTCGCGCGCGACCGCCGCGATTTCAGCCACGGCTGCATCCGCGTCGCCGATCCGCCGGCGCTGGCGGCCTGGACGCTCAGCGGCGTTCCCGGGTGGACGGCGGCCCGCATCAGCGAGGCGATGCAGGCCGCGCAGCCGGAGCGGGTGCCGGTGGCAGCGCCGATTGACGTGGTGTTGTTCTACATGACGGCTTCGGTCGGCCCCGACGACGAGGCGCTGCACTTCGCCGACGACATCTACGGCCACGACCGCGCCCTGGCGCGCGCGCTGGCGATGCCGCGCTGAGCGCCGTGCCGCTCACCAGTGCCGCAGCCGGCCCGTGTCCATGTGCACGAAGTTCGAGGCGGGGTAGTAGCCCACGCCGCCACCTTTGAGGTCGAGCGCTGCGGCTCGCAGCGTCACGAGTTCCACACCGGCCACCCGGATGTCGATGGCCTGGCCGACCATGTGCAGACTGCGCGCGGCCACGCCTTCACTGCGGCGCCTGAGCGCCGCGTTGGTCACCGGCGAGCGGTAGCCGGAGATGACCTCGAACGACTGGCGGGTGTCGAGACGGCGGGCCACGCGGTGCAGCAGATCGAGCAGGCCCGGATCGATCGGATGGACGTCACCCGTGCGGAAGTCGCGCAGCAGGCGGTTCACCGCGGCGAGGGCATCGGGCAGGTAGGTGTCGCCGAAGGCGTATTCGACGTGGAGCGTCTCGCCGGTGTGGAGGTGGCGCAGGCCGAGCGTGCGGGGCACGGCTGCCGCCCGGGCGCGCCGCGGCCGGGCCACGAGCGTGCCACCGGCCACGGCCAGCGTCTTCAGGAATCGCCGCCGGTCGGATCGGGTCATCGCCGCATCTCCTCCAGTTCAATTTGGACGTTCCGCACCGCGCGATGGCCGGGCCAGTGCACCGGAGCCGCCGCCCCGGGGTCATTCGCCGCGGTGTCCGGGCCACCACGCCGGCCGTGTCTCGCGCAGCCAGTGCACCGCCCAGGCGCCGAAGGACGCCCCGATGGCGAGTCCGAAGACGGGCAGCACGACGACCAGCGTATCGAGCGACATGGGAACCTCCTGGCGGTGGCATCCGCCACTCGGGCAGTGAGCAAGCCCCGCGCCAGCGGCCGTGGTGGTGCGCAGGGCGATCTTGCGCCGGCGTCTGAGGAATCTCCGCGCCCCGCCGTGGGGAATTCCGCCGCCGCGGTCCCGATCACGCCCAAAATGCGCCCGCTTCGCGGCCTCGCGCGCGTGCGTGCGCTGGCACGGGAGATGGATCAGTACGGTGTGGAGGCACGCCATGGTCCGTCACGCTGGGTGGGTTGCAATGGTTGTCGCGGGCGTGCTGTTCGCGGCAGACGGATTTGCTCAGACGCAGAGCCGGTGCGCCGATTGTCACTTCGCCAATCCGGGGTCGGTATCGGCCAGCCACCTCTCCGAATGGGACTTGTCGGGCCACGGCCGGAAGAACGTCGGGTGCGAAACGTGCCACGGCGGCGATCCGCGTTCGTTCGAACCGTTCGTCGCGCACAAGGACATCCTGGCGCGGACGAACCCGGCGAGCCCTGTCCATCCGACCAACCTGCCGAAGACCTGCGGCACCTGCCACACGGGTCCGCTCGTGGCCTTCCAGCGCAGCAAACACTACGAACTGCTGCGGGCGGGCAACAAGAACGGCCCGACGTGCACGACCTGCCACGGCGAAGCGGCCGGCACCCGGCTGTCGCCGAAGGCGCTCGAAGGGCAGTGCGCCACCTGTCACGGCGCCGGCAAGATTGCGCCGCACCCGGAATTCCCCGCGCGGGCGCGTCTGGCCGACGAAGGCCTGCGTGAGGCCCGGGCGCTGCTCAAGGACGCCCGGAACGCCATCGCCCGCGTGAAGGACGCGGCCCGCCGCGCCTCGCTCGAGCAGGCCGCGCAGCAGGCCGAGGTACCCCTCATCGAAGCCACGCAGGCCGGTCACGCGTTCGTCTACGACCAGCTCGACGAACGGCTCAACACGGCCCGGGCCCGCCTGGCCGCGCTTTTCGAGCGCCTCGCCAATCCTGACGCCCGGTGAGCGTCCGGCCCGTCTCACTCGCCCGGCGGACTCGCGACCTGCGGGTCCGCCGGTGTCGTGTACGCCACGCGGGCGGGGACGCTCGCGCCGGCCCGTCACCGCGTTCGTACGCACGAACGGACCGCGAAACGCGGTCCGTCGAGCGGCCCGCCGCCGGGCGGCCGTCAGGAATGAGCCAGGGACGACGGCCGGCCGGCCGCCTGCAGGAAGTCGGCGAACAGGCGGCAGGCATCGCTCGCCGTGAGAATGCCGAGCACGTGCCCGTGGCCGATGACAAGCGCCGAGCCGATGTGCCGCGCCGCCATGGTCCGCAGCACTCGTTCGAGAGGCTCGCCGGGTGGCACCGAGTAGGCGTCGAAGGTGCAGACGTCGCGCACGAAGAGCTCGTCTTCGGGGGGCAGACCAAGGTTCGGGTCGAGCGCCCGCTTCACGTCGCGATCGCTCAGCATGCCGACGAGCGCGCCGCGCCTGACCACCGGCAGATGGTGAATCTCGTGTTCGACCATCAGACTGCGGGCCTGGCGCAGCGGGGCGTCGTCTTCGACGACCCACGGGCCGCGTGTCATCACGTCCCCGACGGTCAGTGGTGCGGTCATGGGAGCCTCCGGGCGATCAGGGCGCGATGAACTCGTGTTCCGGATGACGTACGGTCAGCACGGGGCAGGGCGCCTTGCGCACGACGTTCTCCGCGACGCTGCCGATGAGCAGGTGGGCCACCGGACCGCGGCCGTGCGTGCCCATCACGATGAGGTCGATGGGCTCTTCTTTCGCGTAGGTGAGGATGGCCAGGAAGGGGGCGCCGATGGTCGTCACACAGGTGACCTGCGCGGCGGTGCGGCCCGATTCGGCCAGCAGTTTCGCCAGCTGCGTGTCGGATTCCTCACGTGCCGTCTTCTCGAAGTCGGCCTGCGAGACGGCGTAGACTTCGGCCGCCCACGGCTGATCGAACGGGCTCTGCACGGCGTGCAGCAGGTGCAGGTGCGCGTCGAAGCGCTCGGCGAGCGCGAGGCCGTAGCGCACGGCGGCCGTCGAGCAGTCGCTGAAGTCGGTGGGCACCAGGATGTGTCGCAGCGCAATCGTGCTCATGGCACGGGTCCTCTCTCGGCTAGACGGGTGCGGCGGCCGGCGCCGTGCCGGGACGACGCCGATCCGCGGCGCTCGGGTGTACCGCCAGCACCGGGCAGGCGGCGCGGCGGATGACGTCGTTGGTGGTCGAGCCGAAGGCCATGAGGTCGATGGCGCCGCGGCCGCGCACGCCCATGACGATGACGTCGGCCTGACCTGTGCGCGCCGCCTCGACGATGCGCTCGCTGGGCTTGCCGCTGCTGATGAGTTCGCGCACCCGGCACCATTCGCGCACCTCGGCCGGCACGGCGGCGGCGAGGACGGTCCTTGCGTGCGCTTCGCCGAGCCGGCGGTACTCCTCGACATCCAGCGCGCCGAACTCACCGGAGGCCGGCACCGGCTCCACCACGTAGAGCAGCGTCAGCTCGCCGTCGGTCTCGCGGGCAAGCGAGAGCGCGAAGGCGACGGCATCCTGCGAGGCGGCGGAGCCATCGACGGGGCAGAGGATGCGCGAGAAGAGCACACCGGTTTCGGGATGTGAGGCCGGCGGCACGACCATCACCGGGCACGGCGCCTTGCGCACGATCTTCTCGGCCACCGAGCCGAGGAGCAGGTGCTCCACGCCGCCACGGCCGTGCGTGCCGAGGACGAGCAGGTCGGCGGCCTGCTCGTCGACCGCGGCGAGGATCTCGCGCGCGGGATGGCCACCGCGCACCGAGGTCGCCGTGTCCACACCGAGGGCGCGGGCGCGATCGCCGGCGGCCGCGAGGTCGGCGAGCGCTTGTTCCCGCTGTTCCTCGAACAGGCGGACGTCCACAGGGATCTCGCCGTAGGGCGCCATGATCGGCATCGGCGGATCGACGTGCAGCAGGTGCAGCGAGGCGTCGTAGTGTTCGGCGAGCGCCGTGGCGTAGGCCTCGGCCTTGGTCGAGACCTCGGAGAAGTCGGTCGGGCAGAGGACGCGAGTGAGAGTCAACATGTGCCGATCTCCTTCGCCGCCATGACCGTGGCAGCTACGCGGTCGAGGTCCAGGGGCTTGGCCAGCAGGTCGCGGACGCCGAGCTGCCGGGCTTCGGCCAGCGCATCGCTGGCCCAGTAGGCGGTCATCATCACCACCGTCACGTCGGGGCGGCGCTCGCGGATGGCCTTGAGCACGCTCAGCCCGGTCATGTCGGGCAGCTTGACGTCGAGCAGCACCACCGCGTGTGGCGCCGCCGCCGCCACGGCATCAATTGCCGCGGCGCCGTTGCCGGCTTCGCCCACCTGGTGGCCGTCGCGCTGCAGGCGCTGCACGAGCGCCCACCGGAGCAGGTCTTCGTCGTCCGCTACGATGACATTCGCCATGGACATCGCCCCGTCCAGCAGGAGAGCAACGGTCGTGCCGAGTGGCGATCCGCGCCCTTTTCGCGGGGAACGCCGCCGCCGGGGTGTTCGACGGGCAGTTGTCCGCGTGCGGCCGGGGAAGATTCCTCCCCGGGTGTCGCGAACCGGAACAGCGTCGCCGGCGCCCTAGGCCGGCTTCTCGTCGGCCATCGGCCGCCCGAGTTTGTCGAGGCCGAACTTCTCGAGCCGGTAGCGGATCTGGTCGCGGTTCATGCCCAGCAACTGCGCCGCCTGCGTCTGGTTGCCCTGCGCGCGCTGCAGCGCCTGCACCACCAGGTCGCGTTCGAGCATCTCGAGGTTGACGCCTTCGAGCGGCAGCGTGAAGCCGGAGGTGATGGGCGTCGGCGCCGCGAGCATCGAGAAATGATCGGGCCCGAGCACGTCGCCGTCGGCCAGCAGCATGGCGCGCTCGACGGCGTTCCGCAGCTCGCGCACGTTGCCGGGCCAGCTGTAGGCGTCGAGGGCCTTGAGCGCGGCCGGCGCGACGCTCTTGACGTTCTTCTTGAACTCGCGGTTGAACGCCCGCACGAAGTGATCGACGAGCAGCGCCACGTCGCCCGTGCGTTCGCGCAGCGGCGGCAGGGTGATCGGCATCACGCCGAGCCGGTAGTAGAGGTCTTCGCGGAACTTGCCCTCGCGCACCGACTGGGTGAGGTTGCGGTGCGTGGCGGCGATGACCCGCACGTCCACCTTGAGATCGCTCAGGCCGCCGACGCGCTTGAAGGTCTTCTCTTCGAGGAAGCGCAGCAGCTTGGCCTGCAGCGTCGGGCTCATCTCGCCGATTTCGTCGAGGAAGATGGTGCCCCCGGCGGCCGTTTCGAAGAGCCCGCGCTTCTGCTGCCGGGCGTCGGTGAAGGCGCCGCGTTCGTGGCCGAAGAGCTCGCTTTCGAGGAGGTGCTCGGGCAGCGCCGAACAGGTGATGTTGACGAAGGGCCGCGCGGCGCGATCGCTGTTGTAGTGGATGGCCTTGGCGGCCAGATCCTTGCCCGTGCCGGTCTCGCCCTGCAGCAGCACCGTCGAGGCGGGGCTCGCCGCCACCTTGGCCATCACGGCCTTGACCGCGCTGATGGCCGGCGACTCGCCGATGACGCGGTCGAACGCATGCGGTTCGCTGTCGCGGGCGCGCAGCGCCTTCACTTCACGGCGGAGCTGGCTCGTTTCGAGGGCCTTGCCGATGGTGAGCAGGAGCTGCTCGAACTCGAACGGCTTCTTGGCGTAGTCGTAGGCGCCCTGCTTGATGGCCTCGACGGCGGTCTGGATGGAGGCGAACGCCGTGAGCAGGATGACCGGGACGGTGGGCTGCAGCTCCTTGAGCTGCCGCAGCACCTGCAGTCCGTCGGTATCGGGCAGCTTGAAGTCGAGCAGCACGAGGTCGATGGCATCGCCGAAGGCGGCCAGCGCGTCGGCGCCCGAACCCGCTTCCACGACGTCGTAGCCGCTGGCCGTGAGCCGCTCACGCAGCGTCCAGCGGATCAACTGTTCGTCATCGACGACGAGGATGGTGGCGGGAGACATCCCCTTAGTATATTCGCGCCTCGCGGCGCTCCGGCATCGGGATACACTCCTCGGCGCGCCGATGTCCTCGCTCCTCGAACACCTCGATCCCCGGCGGCTCGCCGCTGCCGTCGAACTCGCTGCCGGCGCCGTGCCCGCGGCGGATGACCGTGCTCTGGCCGCCGCTCTCCTCGCGCGGCTCTGCGCGCTCGTCGAGGCGACACGCGGCGTGCTCGACGCCGCCGACGCCGTCGCCGCACACGCCACGTGGGGCGGGCCCGCCGGCGAGGCCGAGAGTGTGCTGCGCCTGCCGCTCGTCGCCGCGAGTCACGCCGTGGGCTGGCTCGAAGTGGCGCGCGACGCTGGCGCGCCGTTCACCACGGCCGATCGCGTGCTCGTCGAACTCGTCTCGCCGCGCTTCGCCCTGTTGCTCGAGCGCCAGCGCCTCGTCGCCGCCGAATCCGAAGCCCGGGCCGCGGCCGCCGACGCCGTGTCGCAGCTGCGGCTGCGCGAAGAGCGATTCGAGCTGATGGTCGACAGCGCCTTCGAGTTCATCGGCCTGCTCACACGCGATGGCTTCGTGCTCGAAGTGAACCGCGCCGCGCTCGACCTGGTGGGCTTGACCCGCGACGACGTCGTGTCGCGGCCGTTCTGGGACACGCCCTGGTGGGCGCACGACGACGCGCAGCGCGAGCGGCTGCGCGCTGCGATTGCGACGGCGGCGGCCGGGCAGCCCGACGGCTTCGAGGCCACGCACCGCGCCCGTGACGGCGCCGACGTGATCGTGGACTTCTCGGTGCGGCCGGTGCCGGCGGCCGACGGCGTCTGCCGCTACCTCGTCGTCGAGGGCGCCGACGTCACCGCGCACCGCCATGCGCGTGAAGACCTGGCGCGCTCGCGCGACGAACTCGCGGCGCACGTGTCGGCGCAGGCCGGCCGGCTGGCCCGCGCCGAAGGCGCGCTCGAAGAGACGCAGGCGCTGCACCAGGCGGTCGTCGAGACGATCGTCGACGGCATCGTCGTCATCGACGCGAGCGGCATCATGGCTTGGTCGAACGCGTCGGCGCAGGCGATGTTCGGCTACCGCGCCGACGAACTCGAAGGCCGCAACGTCTCGATGCTGATGCCGCCGCACGAGTCGGGCGAACACGACGGCTACCTGCGGCGCTATCTCGCGACCGGCGAGCGGCGCATCATCGGCATCGGGCGCGAGGTGCGGGGGCGGCGCAAGGACGGCAGCGAGTTCCCGCTGTATCTCGCCGTGGGCGAGACGTCGGTGAACGGCGAACGCAAGTTCACCGGCATCCTGCGCGACCTCTCGGAGACCAAGCGCCTCGAGCAGCTCCTGCAGGAACGGCAGACGCTCGCCCGCATCGGCGAGCTGGCGTCGGTGGTCGCCCACGAGGTGCGCAATCCGCTCGCCGCCATCCGCGGCGTGGTCGAAGTGATCCAGACGCGGTTCCCGGCCGAGTCGTCGGATCGCAAGGTGCTCGGTGACCTGCTGACGCGCGTCGATTCGCTCGATCACCTGGTCGGCGATCTGCTGGTCTACGCGCGGCCGGCGCCGCCGGTGTTCCGCCGCGCGCCGGTGCTGGCGCTCGTGCGCGACACGATCGCGCTCGTCACGAACGATCCGGCCGCCACGCCCATGCGCTTCGAGGTGAGCGGCGAAGACGTGGAGCTCTGGCTCGACACGGCGCAGATGGGGCGGGCCGTGCTGAACCTCATGACCAATGCCGCGCAGGCCATGCGGCATCAGGGCGTGGTGCGCGTCACCGGCCACCGCATCGGCGACCGCTACCGGCTCAGCTTCATCGATGAAGGCCCCGGCATGCCCGATGACGTCCGGGCGCGCTGCCTCGAACCGTTCTTCACGACCAAGACGCGTGGCACCGGCCTCGGTCTGCCGATCGCCAAGCGCGTCGTGGACGAACACGGCGGCCATTTCGGCATCGCCAGCATCGCCGGCGCCGGCACCGAAGTGACCATCGACCTCCCGGTCGCGTCGCGCGGCCGCGGCTGAAGTCTTCCGCGGACTTTCTCCCGGCCACACCGGGGGAAAGGAGGCCGGCGCGCCGGCGCGCCACGCCGCAGCGGCGTTGGTCCGTGGCACGTGTTTCGCTGTTCGTTTGGCGTCCCCGGTGAGGAGGCAGCCATGGCGTACGCAGTCCCCCGGAAATCCGACATCGACGCGATGGTCGCCACGGTGCGTCGCGAGTTCGATGAGATGCCTGGTCTGACGCTCACCGTCGATCAGGCGCGGCGGCTGTGGGCGCTCGAGCCGCGCATGTGCGGGGCCGTGCTCGAACGCCTCGTGCAGAGCGGGTATCTCTGCCAGACCGACACCGGGCACTACGTGAAACCGTCGGCGGCGTGAACGCCCGCCCCGCGGCTTACGACACCGGACGTGCCATCAGCAGGCCTACGACAAGTGCCACGCCCACGGTGATGGCCCAGCCGAGCAGGGCGAGTGCCACGGCACGGCCGGTGCTGCGGTAGTCGAGCGCCTGGCGGATGGCGACTACCATCGCCAGCACCATCCACACCGACGTCAGCGGCAGCACGAACCAGCGCGTGCCGCCGAAGACCTCGAAGGCGCGGAACAGGCCGGGCGCGGCCGCGAAGCCGAGCGTGCGCAGCACTTCGCCCAGGTCGGACGAGGTGTCGCGCTCGGGCATGATGCGGGTGCCGAGCATGTAGATGAGCAGGGCCCACGCCGTCCAGGCCGCCAGCGACACCGCGGCCACGACACCGATGATGGCCGGTACGCCGCTGCCGATGCCCGCGTTGCCGATGCCCGCGGCGGCCGCGGCCAGCAGCACCACGGCGAGCGCCTGCACTGTGGCACGGCGATCGGCTTCGACTTCTTCGAAAACCTTCGCATCGAGGGCGAGGGCAGCGAGCAAGCGGCGGAGAAACGTCGTCATGGCGACCACTCCTTGCCGTAGTCAGTCGCAAACGCCGTGCCGCGGGGATGGGTGCGCCGGCCGGCGTCCGCGGCGGGCCCTCAGCCGCGCCGTGCTGCAATTCCCGGGTGGACCGCAGGAATTCGCCCGCTCAGCCGGCCGCGATGAGTCCGGCCAGCACCGCCGCAACCACGAGGAGGGCGCTCGCGGTCAGCCCCCGGCAGGCGCCCCGGCCGACGACCACGGCCATCGCGGCCTTGAGCAGCGTGTTCGCCAGGATGCCCACGGCGATGGCCTGCGCCGCGTCGTCGAGACCGGCGCGCTCGCCGAGGCCGCGTGCCATCGTCACGGTGAGCGCGTCGACGTCGGTCAGGCCGAGCGCGGCGGCCGAGGTGAGGAGGCCCGCCTGGCCGAACCACGCCTGCGCCGCGTCCACCGCGTAGAGCACGCCCTGGAAGAGCACCGCCATCTGCAGCGCCGCGCCGACGCGCAGCGGATTGGCCGAGGCCGGCGTCGTGCCGGCCTGGGGCGGCGTGCGCCACACGCCCCAGGCGGTCGCGGCCGCGAGCACGGCGAGTGGCGGCAGCATCACGGGCAGGAGCGCCACGGCGAGCGGCCAGTTGAGCACCGCCGTGGCCGTGAGCACGCGCGGGAAGAGCAGCAGATTCGCGGCGAGTGTGCCGACGCCGAGCGCGCGCGACGGCGCGCCGGGTTCGCGGCTCGCCCGCGCGAAGGTCAGC
This sequence comes from Acidobacteriota bacterium, assembly GCA_016789705.1. GTDB lineage: Bacteria > Acidobacteriota > Vicinamibacteria > Vicinamibacterales > UBA2999 > CADEFD01. The sequence goes on along the minus strand of JAEUQR010000001.1, from coordinate 57,555 downwards.
GTGACGTTGGTGGAGGAGATGAGGCCGCCGAGCGCGCCGGCCACCCAGAGTCCGTGCTTTGCGCCGACGGCCTTGCGGGCCACGTGGCCGGCGAAGCCCAGCCCGCTGAAGAACAGCACGAGCGCCCACAGCTCGCGCGGACGCACGCCGGGAGACGGTCCGAACGGCCCCACCGGCACGAGTGGCAGCACGACGAGCGCCATGGCGGCGAAACGGATGCCGGCGCGCAGATCGACGCCGTCGAGGCGCGCGGCAAAGGCATGCAGCCGCGACTTCTCGACGAGCAGCAGGCCCGTCACGGCGGCGAGGCCGCTCGCCAGGCCCAGTTGCCCGCTGCCGGCGAGCGCCCCGGCCGCGAGCACGACGAGCGCCGCTGCTTCTGTCGTGCCGTCGACATCGGTGCGGCTGGCGCGCACGTAGGCGGCGACCACGAGCGCCGCGGCGCCGCCGACGAGGACGGCCGCGACCTCCGGGGAGCCGTCGGCCAGCAACGCGCCGGCGATGCCGCCGATGAGGCCGATGAGCGTGAACGTGCGGATGCCGGCGAACCGGGCGGCGGGGCCCTCGGCGTGGCCGGACCACTGACGCTCAAGCCCCACCACGGCGCCGGCGAGGGCGGCGATGGCGAGTCCGGGCACGTGGTCGAAGACGGTCATGACACGGGCGGTCCCTTCAGATCATACCGCTCGCGGATGGCGCCCACGATGGGGCCGGCCGCGTCGCTCGTGCGACCGCTGCGAAATGCATGTTCGATGTCGCGCACGGCGCGGGCCAGCGCGTCGTCGCGGAAGACCTCCGACAGCCACCGCGAGAAGTCGTGATGCCGCAGGTGGTGGTCGAGGGCGGCCGGCGGCAATTGCTCGAGCATCGCGGCCAGGCCGGCGAGCGACGCGGCCGCCGGCAGTCCCGGCGCGCGGCTGAAGACGAACTGCTGCGCGCGTGGCACCGGCAGGTCGGCGTACTTGTGGCGATGGCGCACGTGCGCGGTGAGGCGCGGCGCCACCTTGAAGCGCACGATGGCGCCGCCGGCTTCCGCGGTCGTCGGCAGCAGCACGGCCTCCGACACGCTGAGGGTCGAGAGCACCGCCGCGAGGGCCGTGGCGTCCACCGGCGCGTGACGGGCGAGCGCGGCCGCTTCGCGCGGGTCGCTGTGGCGCGTCGCGATGATGATGCCGACCTCGCGCATCACGGCCGCATCGAGGTCGGCCGGACGATAGGTGACGAGCGTGTAGCCGCCGTGCGCGAGGTCGCGCGCCACCTCGGCGTCGAGCTGGCGGAGGAAGTAGTGCGCTTCGTCCACGACGATCCGGTGCGGCAGGCCGCGGCTCCGACGCAGGCGGGCCAGCGCCGGCAGGAGCGCGCCCATGCAGTCGAGTTTCTGCGTGTACGGCACGTGCGACAGATCGACGACGAGGCTGCTGTCGGGGAAGCGGAAGGCACGTTCGAGATCGCCGGGGCCCGGCGGATGGTCCTCGCCCGCCACGCGCACGCCGGGCAGGGCTTCGAGCGTGCGGTAGTCGCCTTCCGGGTCGACGATCGCCACGGCGTAGCGGGCGAGCATGAGCTGTTCGCTCAGCAGGCCGGCCACCCACGACTTTCCGGATCGCGGGTCACCGCTCACGAGGACGTTGCGGTCGCGCACGGCGAGTGCCAGCGGGCGCCTGGGCTCGTGGCCGAGCAGCACCTGACGCCGGCCGTTGGCGGCGGGGAGGTCGGGCTCGGCGGCCCGCGCCCGCAGGAACCCGGCGACGGCAGCGGGCCCCCGGCCCTCGACGACGAGGTCGGCGACGGCGGCAAGCGCCGGCGAGCCCCAGCGCACCGCCACACCGACTTCGGCGGCCTCGAGGAGGGCGTGGTCGTTCTCGGCATCGCCGATGGCGAGCGTGTTGTGGGTCGAGAGACGCAGGGCGGCAAGGGCCTCACGCAGTCCCGTGGCCTTGCTGACGGCCTGCGGCAGCAGCATCAGGCGCGAGCGGTTGAAGGCGAGCACGAGCGGCAGTTCGAGCGCGCGCACGACGTCGAGCACGGCCGGCGCCGCTTCGGCCGGCGTTTCGACGAGACACTCGCCGTCCACGGCGTCGATGCCGCGGGCCCGGAGCGTCGCGCTGAAGGCCGGTGGCGGCGGCGCGTGAAGGCGCATGGAGCGGCCGCTCTCGGGGAACGTGAGCACGGCGCCATTCTCGGCGACGACGGCGTCGGCGAACGAGAGGTCGCCGGCGACGCGGCGAAGGTCCGCGAGGCGGCGGCCCGTCACGAGCACGATCGTGACGCCCGCCTCGCGCGTGGCGGCGAGCGCGCCGCGGACGTCGTCGCCCAGCACGCCGTCCTCGGCCATCGTGCCGTCGTAGTCCGCCGCGAGCACGCCATAACGCATGGCTCCCCCCGATGGGGGACCGCAAGTCGGGTGCCACGGGCGGATCGCGCCCGGCGCGGGGGCCGCCGCGGCCGGATGCCTGCCGAGGCCCGGACCTTCCCCTGCGGGCGCGGGATCTCCCGGGCCCGAGCCGCCGCCCGGGAACGGGAGTAAGATGGCGCGCTGGAGGCGGACTCTGTGATGCGACGTGCGGCTGCTCTTCTCGCCAGTGTGTTGATTGTCGGAACGGCCCTGCCCGCGGCGGCGCAGACGGCGCCGGCCGCCGCTCCAGCCCAGCAGAACGTCATCGCCGATGTGCGTGCTGCCATCGCGAAGGGCGACTTCGCCGGCGGCGAGCGCATCCTCGCGGCCTACCGTACAGCGAAGGGGACGACGCCAGAGGCGCTCGAGGCCCTGTCGTGGCTCGGCCGCGGCGCCCTGGCCGCGAAGCAGCTCGACAAGGCCAACCAGTACGCCGAGCAGACCTACGACCTCTGCCTGGCCGCGCTCAAGACGCGGAAGATGGACGACGAGCCGCGGTTGCCGATTGCCATCGGTGCCGCCATCGAGGTGCGCGCGAACGTGGCGGCCCAGCGCGGCGCGCTCGCCGACGCGGTCTACTTCCTGAACGAGGAACTGGCCACCTACAAGGCCACCTCGATCCGCACGCGCATCCAGAAGAACATCAACCTGCTGTCCCTCGAAGGCAAGCCGGCGCCAGCGCTCGATGTCACCGAAGGGCTCGGTGCCACGCGGCCCGTGCCGCTCTCGACGCTCAAGGGCAAGCCGGTCGTCGTGTTCTTCTGGGCGCACTGGTGCCCCGACTGCAAGGCGATGGGACCGGTGCTCGACCAGGTGCGCCAGCGCTACGGCGCGCGTGGGCTCACGATCGTCTCGCCGACGCAGCGCTACGGCTACGTGGCCGCCAGGAAGACGGCGCCGCCGGCCGAAGAGATGGCCTACATCGCGAAGATCCGCGACGAGGTCTATCCGTGGATGGCGAAGGAAGCCGTGCCGGTGAGCGACGAGAACTTCAAGGCCTACGGCGCGAGCACGACGCCGACGGTCGTCATCATCGACCGCGCCGGCATCGTCCGGCTCTACCATCCCGGGCAGATGACGCTCGAGGAGTTCGAGCCGCTCGTGAAGGCGGTTGTGGACGGCAAGGCGACGAGCGCGGCCGCTCGCGGCCGCTGAACCCTAGCGCCGGCGGCGCGTGAAGGCGAGGCCCGACCACGTCGCGTCCACGCTGCAGACTTTGAAGTCGACGAACCCGGCAGCGAGGCCGGCGGCGCGGACGTCGTTGCCGGTGATGCCGGCGCGCCGTCCCGCGGCGCCCTTGGGCCAGGCAATCCACGCGACTTGTGTGGTGACGAGGGCGGCCAGCCGGCCGAGCGCCTGATCGAGGTCCCGGCGCGACGTCACGAACCACACGAAACGCTGCGCGGATGCCCGCACCGTGGCGGTGAGGCGGGTACCGGCCGGCAAGGGGCCGAGCAGGTCGGCGAATCCGGCGGGGGCGCCAGACACGGCCACCTCTTCCCTGGCCGCGATGCCGAGCTTCTGCGCGAGCGTGCGGGTGGCGAAGCGCGTTTCGCGCCGCGGCGGCGGGACCGATGACGGCCGGGTGGAGGCGAGCGTCTGCGCGCGGGAGAGCGCGGTCCCGAGACGCGGCCAGGGCGTGCAGATGGCGTCGGGGAGGAGGGCGCGCATGCGCGCCACCGCGTCGGCATCACCGCCGGCGCACACGATCGGTCGGTGGCGCGTGGCCGGGCTCGCCGCGAGCGCGGCGCCGACCTCCCGCCCGTGCGACGGGCGGCGGTCGAGATCGATCAGAAAACAGTCGGGCGTGCCGGCACGCAGCGCCCGCATGAGCGCCGTGCCGGACACGCCCGGAAGATAGATGGCGTCGTGCCCGAGTGCGGTGAGGGCCGCGACGCGCACGCGCGCATCGTCGGCGTCCCAGTGCACCAGGTGGACGCGCATCGGCCGGCGCTCAGACGAGCGTGGCCGTGAGCGTGATCTCGTTGGCTTCGAGGGCCCGCGAGATGATGCAGCCGGTCTTGGTCTGTTCGGCGTGCGTCTGGAAGGTCGCGGCGTCGACGCCCGGCACGGCGGCCGTCACGTCGAGGTCGATGCGGGTGATCTTGAAGCCCTTGTCGTCCTTGCCGAGGTGCACGCTCGCCGTCGTCTTCACCGACGTGGCGGTGAAGCCGGCCTTGGCGAGCGAGTTCGCGAGGGCCATCGAGAAGCAGCCGGCGTGCGCGGCCCCGAGCAGTTCCTCGGGATTGGCGCCGGGTTTGTCTTCGAACCGGGTCGCGAACGAGTAGGCGCCTTCGAACGCGCCGCTGCCGAGGGCCACCGTACCGCCGCCGCCCATCAGATCGCCCTTCCACTCCGCTGTCGCCGTCCGTGCCATTGCTGCTCCTTGAATTCGGGCGCGCCGGATGTCCACGTGGGTCGTGGGGCGCGTCTACCGGGCTAGCGTAGCACGCGCACCGGCGGGGCGGTCCGGGCTGCAGCCGGGCTAGCGGGGCTGCGCGGGCGGCAGATCGCGGATGATGAAGAGCTTCTCGCCGGGCTTGATGAGGCCGAGATCGCGGCGGGCGAGTTCTTCGAGCGTGGCGGGATCTTCGCGGTAGCGGCGCGCCTGCTCGAGGGTCCGCTGGTTATCCAGCCGCACCGTCTCGAGGTCGTGCCGGACGGCCGCTTCGGCGTCGTGCGCGCGCATCAGCGCCACGAGGCCTTTCTCCCCGACGACCGCGTCGACGAGCACCACGATCGTGACCACGACGAGCCCGGCGCGGAACAGACGCCGGCCGCGCGGAGTGGTCTCCGGCTTCGGGGCGTCGTCCTGGGCTCTCTCGTCGGTCATGGGCAATGTCAGAATAACGGCTTCAGTCGCGAAGTACAAGTGTCTTGTACCGCGCCGTTCGCAAAAGTACAAGAACTATTTCGAGAGTACAAGTGGAAAACGACACGCGCCCCTGCCTCGTGCTCACGACCTGGCCCGCCGATCAGCCGGTCGAGGCCTTCGTCCGGGGGATGGTGGAGGCCCGGCTCGCCGCCTGCGTGCACGTGAGCGGCGCCGGACGCTCCATCTACCGGTGGGAGGGCGCGATCGAAGAGGCGGCCGAGCAGCAGCTCATCATCAAGACGACACGCGGCCGCCTGGCCGCCCTCGGCGCCTACGTGCGCGGCGCGCATCCCTACACGGTGCCCGAGTGGCTGGAGTTCGACGCGGCGGGCAGCGACGCCTACGCCGCGTGGATTGCCGCGAGTATCAGCGGCTAGCCGAGCGCCTGGGTCAGATCGTCGATGAGGTCGGCGATGTCCTCGATGCCGACCGAGACGCGCAGCAGCCCGTCGGTGATGCCGAGCATCTCGCGGCGCTCCATCGGCACCGAGGCGTGCGTCATGACCGCCGGGTGCGAGATGAGCGTCTCGACGCCGCCGAGGCTTTCGGCGAGGGCCATCAGCCGCACCTTGCCGAGCACCTCGCGCGCCCGGTCGAGCGAGCCGACGTCGAACGAGATGAGGCCGCCGAAGCCCTGCATCTGCCGGCGGGCGAGCGCGTGGTGCGGATGGGAAGGCAGCCCCGGGTAGATCGTGCGGCTGACGCGCGGGTGCGCCGCCAGGTACTCGGCGATGCGCATCGTGTTGGCGTTGGTGCGCTCCATGCGGATGGGCAGCGTCTTCGTGCCGCGCAGCACCAGCCACGCATCCATCGGGCCGAGGATGGCGCCGGCGGCGTTCTGCACGAAGCGCATCCACTCGACGTCGTCGTCGTGGCGGACGATGACGATGCCGCCCACCGAGTCGCTGTGGCCGTTCAGGAACTTGGTCGTGCTGTGAAGCACGATGTCGGCGCCGAGAGCGAGCGGGCGCTGGATGTAGGGGCTGGCGAAGGTGTTGTCGACGACGACCCGCACGCCGTGCCGGTGCGCGATGTCGCTTGCCGCGGCGATGTCGGTCACGGCCAGCATCGGGTTGGTGGGCGACTCGATGAAGAGATACTTTGTCTTCGGCGTGATGGCGGGCGCAATGGCGTCGAGATTCGCCGTATCGACGTAGGAGAAGTCGAGGCCGAACTTGCGCCGCACCTTCTCGAACAGGCGGAACGTGCCGCCGTAGGTGTTGTCGCTGACGAGCACGTGGTCGCCGGCCTGGAGGCGCGTGAGCACGGCGTCGATGGCGGCCATGCCCGAGGCGAACGCGAAGCCCGCCGTGCCACCCTCGATGGCGGCGACGTTGGCTTCGAGCGTCATGCGCGTCGGGTTCTGCGTGCGGCCGTACTCGTAGCCCTTGTGCTGGCCGAGCCCCTCCTGCACGTAGGTGGACGTCTGATAGATGGGCGTGATGATGGCGCCCGTCGTTGGATCGGGCTCCTGGCCGGCGTGAATGCAGATGGTGGCGAAGCGGGCGGCGTCGGGAAGTTTCACGGCCCGGCCACGTTACTCTGATATCATTCCGCGTGGCAATCGGTTGCGCGGCGTTTTCGAGCGGCCGCGCTCCCCGCTGATGCCCGACCGCACCCCTCGACCGATTCTGCCGGGGCTCACGATCTCGCCGCAACGGCGGGCGGGAGAGTGGCTGCGTCGTTCGACGCCCGGCCGCATCCTGCTGGCCGGTCTCGTCCTCAAACTCGTGGATCTCGCGGCCAGCGCCGCGCTCGGCGCGCCGCGCCCCGCGTGGGTCGACGTGGTCGACACCTGCGGCACGCTCGGCATCGTCGTCGGCCTCGGCTCGCTGCTCGCGCGCGGCCTCGGCTGGATGCGGCGCCGCCTGCTGTGGCGTGTCCGCCGCAAGCTCATCCTCTCGTACGTCTTCGTCGGCCTCGTGCCGAGCCTGCTCATCGTCGCCTTCTTCGTGCTGGCGGGGCTGCTGCTCATCCGCAACGTCGCCGGCTATATGGTGCAGACGCGGCTCGAGGCGCAGGCCGAGCAGGCGCGCTTCCTGGCGCAGACGGTGCTCCTCGACGTGCAGCGCGCGACCTCGGCCGAGGCCGTGCGCGACACGCTCGAACGCCAGCAGGCGACGGCGTCGGCGCGGTATCCGTTCCTCTCGATCGCGCTCGTGCCGGTGCGCGGCGTCACCTGCCCGCCGGGCCTGCTGGCCGCCAACGCCGGCCGTACGCCGCCGGTGTTGCTGCCGGTGCGCGCCGGCGAGTGGGCGCATGTGCCGGCGCCGGTCGCCCTGCCGTCGTGGCTGACGACTTGCGCCGGCAGCGCGGCCCTCATGGCCTACGACGCCGCCGGCGGGACCCCGGGGGCCGCGGCCGGCACCGACCTTCGCCTCGTGGCCCGCGCGGTCGCGCTGCCGGCCACGCGCACGCCGTCGTGGGCGGTCGTGCTCGACCTGCCGATCTCGGCCGTGGTCGAACGCCGCCTGCAGGACGAAACCGGCATCCAGCTCGGCACGATTGGTGTGCTCCCGACCGACGACACCCCGGGGGTGGCGGCCCGCGGCACCGCGCTCGACACGCGGCCGGCGCCCGACTACGGCGAGGGGCTCCTCAACCAGGTGCTCCGCCGCTGGGTCGTGCTCGTGCAGCACACCGACTGGGTGAGCGGCAAGACCGGTGAGCTCAACGTGCAGCTCTCGCTGCACCTGGTCGACATCTACCGCCGCATCGCCTTCGGGAGCGGGCTCGGCAGCGCCTTCAGCGGCGTGCTGCTCGGCGCGCTGGTCGTCGTCTTCGTGCTGTTCCTGCTCATCCAGGGCGTGGCGCTCCTGCTCGGCGTCACGCTGGCCCGCCAGATCACCGGGGCCGTGCACGATCTCTTCACCGGCACCGAACACCTGCGCAACCGCGACTTCACGCATGTCATCCCCGTCCGGGCGCGCGATCAGCTCGGCGAACTCGCCGACTCGTTCAACGTCATGACCGGCGAGATCACCCGGCTGCTCTCGGACGTGGCGCAGAAGGAACGCCTCGAACAGGAATTCGCGACGGCCCGCGAGATCCAGATGAAGCTGCTGCCGCAGGGGCCACTCGCCGTGCCGGGCCTCGCCGTCGCGGCCTACTGCGAACCGGCGCGCGAAGTGGGCGGCGACTACTACGACGTCTTCCCGGTGGACGACGGCGCCTTCGGGTTCCTCATCGCCGATGTCTCGGGCAAAGGCGTTGGCGCCGGCCTCTACATGGCGCAGCTCAAGGGGCTCGTGTTGTCGCTGACGCGGCAGCACCGCTCACCCCGCGACCTGCTCATCGCCGTGAACCGCGTCCTCGTGGACCGCCTCGACGGCCGCAGTTTCATCACCATGAGTTACGTGGTGGTCGACCTTCGCAAGCAGGTGATGACCTACGCCCGCGCCGGGCATTGCCCGATGATCGTGGCGCCAGGCACGCGCGCCGGCGTGCGGCCGCCCATCAAGGTGCTGGCGCCCGACGGGCTCGTCGTGGGCCTGACGCTCGACGACGGCACGCTCTTCGAGTCGCTGCTCGAAGAAGTCACGGTGCCGCTCGCGCCCGGCGATCTCTTCATGCTGTTCACCGACGGCATGAGCGAGATGATGAATCCGGCGCACGACTGCTTCGGCGAAGCCCGCCTCGGCGACATCGCCGGCGAACACCGCGACCTGCCGCTCGACCACCTGGCCGATCGGCTGGTGGCCGAGGTGCGGGCGTTCGGCGCCGGCGCCGGGCAGCACGATGACATGACGATGCTGCTGCTGCGCGTCGAGCCGGCCGTGACCGCGGCCGCGCCGGTGACGCTCGCGGCGGCGGAGGGGTGATGGCCGGGATCGAGATCGTCTTTCGCACGCAGTCGGAAATCGAGGCCTCGGTCGTCGAGGGCCTGCTCGAAAGCCAGGGCCTGCACGTGGTGCGTCTGGCCGGGCCGCCCGCCAACGTCTTCGCGTTCGCGGTGACGCCGCTCGGCGAGATCCACATCGGCGTGCCCGACACCGAAGCCGCCGATGCGCGCCGGGTGCTCCTGAGCCATGGGGATGCCGGCGGCGCCGGCCTCGTCGTGCCGCCGGCGACGGCGCTGCGCGACGTGGAGGCGCGGCTCCGCTACACGTTCCGCGACCGCGGCCTGCTCGAACACGCCCTCACGCACAAGTCGCGGGCGGCGGAAGATCCGAGCGGCGGCGTCGTCGACAACGAATCGCTCGAGTTCCTCGGCGACGCCGTGCTCGGCTTCGTCGTCGCCGATCTGCTGTATCGCGAGTTCCCCGACTACTCGGAAGGGCCGAAGTCGAAGGCCAAGGCCGCCCTCGTCTCCACCGCCACACTTGCCGAGATCAGCCGCGGGCTCGGTCTCGGCGAGGATCTCCTGCTCGGCCGCGGCGAAGCCAAGACCGGCGGCCGCACCAAGCCGGCGCTGCTCGCCGACGTGCTCGAGGCGGTCATCGCGGCGATTTATCTCGACGGCGGCATCGAACCGGCGCGCGCCTTCATCGAACAGGTCTGGCGTCCGCGCATCGCCGACGTGCGTCAGACGGTGACGCTCGGCGGCGATCACAAGTCGGCGCTGCAGGAATGGCTGCAGGCGGCATCACGCCCGCTGCCCGCGTACCGGATTGCGCACGAGACCGGGCCCGACCACGAGAAGCGGTTTCACGTGGACGCGGTGGTCGATGGCGCCGTCGTGGCGTCGGGCGCCGGCCGCACGAAGAAGGAAGCGGAGCAGGAAGCCGCGCGGCTCGCGCTCATCGCGCTGGCGGGACCCACCGCATAGCCCCGGGCCCCGAGCCCGGGACCCGGCCGTCAGTCAATCTCGATGATGCCCCACGGCTTCCGCTCCGTGGCGCCTGCGGCAGCGAGGTCGCGTTCGGCGCGCGGCAGGCGGCCGAGCGCGTACTGCTGCACCTCACGCGCCACGTCGTCCACGCCAGGCGGCATCGGCCGCGCGTGGAGACGCACCCAGAGGCGCAGCACCGGGTCGACGAAGCTGTAGCGCTTCTGTCGCGCCGCGACCAGGTCCACGTCTTCCAGCCACGACAGGTAGTCTTTCGTCGAGCCGGGCGTGCGGCGGAGGCGCTGCGCGATTTCCGTCAGCGTGAGCGGTTCGTCCTCGGCCAGGATCTCGAGTATGGCCTTGAGGGCGCCGTAGCCCCGCGCCCGGTGCAGGCGCAGTTCGTAGCGGTAGCCGCACCAGGCGGTGAGCGCGCCATCGGTCGTGAGCAGCGCCGTGAGGGCGCTGATCGGATCGCCACCGCGCTGGTGCATCGACGCGCACATCTCGCCGAGTGCGTGCACGTAGGCGGCGCGGCCATCGGCGAGCGCGTGGATCGACGCCGCGAGCTCGTCGCGCTCGGCTGGCGAGGCCGTGTCGCTCGGCGGCAGCATGCCGGCCACATCGGAGACGGCGAGTGGTGGCAGGTGCACGACCTCGAAGCGCGCCGCCGCATCGCGCAGCACGCGGTGCGCGCGCGCCACGTAGCGGCTCGAACACACGAAGCGGTTCGGGCTGTCGGCGATCGCCTGCACGAGTTCGCGAAGGACGTGACGCAGGCCGGGGAAGTTCTCGAACGTGCGCAGCTCCAGCACTTCGTCGAGCAGGAAGGTGGCCGCCTGGCCGTCCGGCGTGCGGGCGCGTTGCAGGAAGGCCAGGGTGCGATCGAAGGCGTCGCGCGCGCTCGTCGGCGTGGACGGCTCGCCGGCGGCCGGATCGACGAACGGCGATGCCGCAATCAGGGCGTCATGGAAGCGTTCGGGTGTGCTCGCCGAGCGTTCGACATCGATGTACTGGCAGCTCGTGCGCCCGAAGCGATCGGCCAGCGCGTGCAGCAGCGTGGTGCGGCCGGAGCCGCAGCCGCCGAGCACGACCGGCACGCGCGACGGCGCGGCGTCGAGCGACGCGATGACGCGACGCTCCAGCCCGGCATGAGGTGCGGTCATGAACGGCGAACCTGCGGCGCGCGACGCTTCGGCGTGGCCGCGCGGTCGTGACTCATGGGGGCGAGTGTGACGACGATGGACATATGCGACGCGATGCGCGGGAGGGACGCGCGGAGTCATAGAAACTAAGTTCGCGGCGCGCGCTTGTCAACGTGAATCTCGGGAAGACAAAAGTTGACACGGCGCGAACGTCACTGGCGCGGAGCCCGATGCCTGCACTATCCTGAAGTGTCCGGCGGCCCGCCAGCGCGCGTGCTCGTGCGAGTTCGTCCGCGACACCTAAGCGTGCATGAACATCGTGGTGTTGGGTGCCCAGTGGGGCGATGAGGGCAAGGGCAAGATCGTCGATCTGCTCACGCCGAACTTCTCGGTCGTCGGACGTTACCAGGGTGGGCACAACGCGGGTCACACCGTCTACGTGCGCGGCCAGAAATACGTCCTGCACCTGATTCCCTCCGGAATCCTCCATCCCGGTGTGTCCTGCCTCATCGGCAACGGCGTCGTCATCGACCCGGCGGCGCTGTTTGCCGAGATCGACATGCTGGCGGGCCTTGGCATCGACGTCGAGGGCCGGCTCTTCATCAGCGATCGCGCCCACCTCATCCTGCCGTATCACCGCGAACTCGACGTGCTGAGCGAGGCCCGGCGCGGCGAACGCAAGATCGGCACGACGTCGCGCGGTATCGGCCCCGCCTACGAGGACAAGATCGGCCGCCGCGGCGTGCGGGTGTCGGATCTGCACGACGCCGCCGGCCTCGTCGAACTCGTGCGCGAGAACGTGCACGCCCGCAATCAGATCATCCGCGACACGCACCTCGACTGGCAGGACGTGCATGCGACGCTCGTCGCGCAGGGCGAGCGGCTGCTGCGCTGGGCGGTCGACGGTTCGCTCTTCCTGCACCAGGCGATGCGGGATGGCCGCCGCGTGCTCTTCGAGGGCGCGCAGGGCACGATGCTCGACATCGATCACGGCACCTATCCGTTCGTCACCTCGTCGAACGCCTCGGTGGGCGGCGTGTGCACGGGCCTCGGCGTGCCGCCGCAGGCGATTGGCGGCGTGCTCGGCGTGGCCAAGGCCTACGCCACGCGCGTGGGTGAAGGGCCGTTCGTGACCGAACTGCACGACGCGCTCGGCGAGCGCCTGCGCGAGACGGGCCACGAGTACGGTGCCTCCACCGGCCGGCCACGGCGCTGCGGCTGGTACGACGCGGTCGCCGTGCGATACGCCGCCCGGGTCAACGGCATCGGCGCGCTCGCGCTCACGAAGCTCGACGTGCTCGACGGCCTCGAGACGATCAACGTCGCCGTGGCGTACCGCGTGGATGGACGCCAGGTGGACGAGTTCCCGTCGTCGCTGCCCGCCGGCGCCACCATCGAACCCGTGTACGAGAGCTGGCCCGGCTGGACCACGCCGACGAAGGGCGCGACACAGTACGATCAGCTGCCGGCGGCCGCACAGCGGTACATCGCGCGCCTTGAAGAGGTCAGTGGCGTGCCGGTGGGCCTTGTCTCCACCGGATCCGACCGCGACGAGACGATCATCCGGGCCGACCGTCCGCTCGCCGGCTGGATTCGCTAGCGCGTGTCGCGCGCGCCCGCCGCTAGGTGCGCCGGTGCTTCTCGCAGAACAGGCTGAGGGATTCGGCGTTCGCGCCGTTGAACTCGATGCCGGCGCGATAGCGGGTCGGCAGGTTCTTCGGCATCTCGAACGACGCCCACGCCACCGATCCCACGCAGCGCACGACGCCGCGGGCGTCGGCGAAGGACACGCGCACGCGCTGGTTGGGCTTGAGCGCGAAGGGCGCGACGACCTGCGCGCCGAGAATCGAGAGGTCGATGAGCAGGGCGGGATCGCCGTCCACGAGCACTTCGGTGCCGTCGGCGATGCGCACCCGCGCGGCGCGCCGCACGCCCTGCTGCATCGTCGTCACCGGCGGTGTCGTGTCGGGCGCGGCCGGGCGCCGCACGCCCGACGGCCGCGGGCTGGCATCGTGCGCCACGACACGAACTTCGCATTCGGCCAGTGTCGGGTCGTCCTTGACGCGGCCGATGAGGGCGACGCCGCGGGAGGTGCCCGAGAACTCGCGCTCAACGGCGACGATGCGCGGCCGGTGCCGGAAGATGTGCTCGAGCGCCTCGATCGCTTCCGCGTCGGTGAAGCTGTGAACGCGCCCGCCGGATTCGAATCTGGCGCGCAGCGTCGGCAGCGTGCGCTCGGGCCCGATGACGACGATGGTCGCAGACACGAGGTCCTCAGTGTACGGCAGCGTCTCGCGCCGGTGCAACGCATCGGCGTACAATTTGCCGATGCCGCCCGAGGTCGCGCTCGCCTGTCGCGCCGTGGTCAAGCGCTACGCCGACGTCGTGGCGGTGGACGGGCTCGACCTGCAGGTCTTCCGCGGCGAGTGCTTCGGGCTGCTCGGTCCGAACGGCGCCGGCAAGACCACGACGATCGAGATGCTCGAGGGCCTGCTCACGCCTGATGCCGGCGAGGTGGAGGTGCTGGGGCAGCGGTGGGCCGAGGCCGGGGCGGCACTGCGGCCGCGGCTGGGGATCCAGCTGCAGGAGACGCAGCTGGCCGACAAGCTGTCGGTGACCGAGACGCTAGGGCTCTTCAGGTCGTTCTATCCGTCGGGCCGCACGGTGCCCGACCTGCTCGCGCTCGTGGGGCTCGAGGCCAAGGCCGGCGCCTGGGTGGGCAAGCTCTCGGGCGGGCAGCGCCAGCGCCTGTCGGTGGCCTGCGCGCTTGCCGGCAATCCCGACGTGCTGTTTCTCGACGAGCCCACGACCGGCCTCGACCCGCAGTCGCGGCTGCAGCTCTGGGACGTGCTGCGGCGGTTCAAGGCCGGCGGCGGCACGATCGTGATGACGACCCACTACATGGACGAGGCCGCCACGCTCTGCGATCGCATCGGCGTCGTCGATCGCGGCAGGCTCATCGCTCTCGGCACGCCGGCGGCGCTCGTGCAGTCGCTCGGCACGGCGCACGTCGTCGAGGTGACCTTCGACGGCGGCACGCCGCCACCCGGCGAGTGGTTCACGGGGCTCCCCGGCGTGGTCGAGGCACGCGTCGCCGAGGGTGTCGTGACCCTTGGCAGTTCGGCGATTCACGCGACGATTCCGGCGGTGCTCGCGGCGCTGGCCGAGGCCGGTGCCGCGGTGCAGGAGCTGCGGACGCACAGTGCCACGCTCGAAGACGTGTTCGTGGCGCTCACGGGAAGGCATCTGCGCGATGGCTGATCGGCACGCCTCCACCTTCCTCGCCTCGCTGCGCGAGCTCACGCTCTCGCGCATCCGCGAGTTCCTCCGCGAGCCCGAGGCCGTCTTCTGGGTGTTCGGCTTCCCGGTCATCATGACCATCGCGCTTGGCATCGCCTTCAGGTCGCGGACCGACGAGCCGGTCATCGTCGCCGTGGAACGCCTGGCCGGCGCCGAGGCGGTGCGTGCCGCCCTCGAGACGGCGGGCGGCTTCGTGCTGCGCGACGTGCCGGCAGGCGGCGTCGAGCGCGCGTTGCGCGACGGCATCGTACAGGTGGTCGTCGTCCCGGGGACCCCTGCCACCTACCGGTTCGATCCGGCGCGCGCCGAAAGCCAGGTGGCGCGGCTCGCCGTCGACCGCGCCCTGCAGCAGGCGGCCGGCCGGCGCGACGCGTTCACACCGCGCGAGGACGCCGTGCGCGCCGTCGGCTCGCGCTACATCGACTGGCTCGTGCCGGGTCTGCTCGGCATGAACATCATGGGCACCGGCATGTGGAGCACGAGCTTTGCCATCGTGACGGCCCGGACGCGCAAGCTGCTCAAACGTTTCGCGGCGACGCCGATGCCGCGGTCGGCCTATCTGGCGTCGCTCATCGGCAGCCGTCTGGCCTTCCTCGTGCTCGAGGGTGTCGTGCTCGTGGCCTTCGCCTGGCTGTCGTTCGATGTCGTGGTGCACGGCAGCCTCGCGGCGCTGGCCGTCGTGTCGCTGCTCGGGGCGCTGGCCTTCGGCGGCATCGCGCTGCTTGTCGCCAGCCGCGCGAAGACGGTGGAGGGCGTGTCGGGTCTGCTCAATCTGGTGATGCTGCCGATGTGGGTGTTCTCG
Organism: Acidobacteriota bacterium; assembly: GCA_016789705.1. Lineage (GTDB taxonomy): Bacteria > Acidobacteriota > Vicinamibacteria > Vicinamibacterales > UBA2999 > CADEFD01. The sequence continues at coordinate 42,273 of JAEUQR010000001.1, read as the reverse complement.
GGCGTGTTCTTCGCCTCGTCGAACTTTCCGGAGGCGATGCAGCCCTTCGTGCAGGCGCTGCCGCTCACCGCGCTCAACGACGCGCTGCGCGGGGTGATGAACGACGGCGAGACCCTGGCGAGCCTCTGGCGGGAACTGGCACTGCTCGCGGGCTGGGGCGGCGTGTCATTCGCCGCCGCGTTGAAACTCTTTCGCTGGTCCTGACGATTTGTAACGGGGTCTGTCACCGTCACCAACCCGTGACCGTGACAGACCCCCGTGACATCTCGTGACGGTGACAGACCCCGTTACAAATCGTCAGGCGCCTTGGTCGTCGCGGGCGCTGGCGGCGTACGAGTCGATGAGCTGCCGCTGCGCGTCCGCCGGGTCGCCGGTGGCCGTCGCGCGCTCGTAGTGTCCGCCCGGCGTGAGCAGCCAGGCGCGGGCCGTGTCGCGCAGCAGCGCGCCGAGCACGACGTCGCGCAGGTGCGCGCGCAGCGACGGGTCGCTGATGGGGACGAGCACCTCGACGCGGCGGTCGAGGTTGCGTTCCATCAGGTCGGCGCTGCCGATGTAGAGCTCGGGGTCGCCGCCGTTCTCGAAGTAGTAGAGACGCGAGTGCTCGAGCAGCCGGCCGACGATCGAGCGCACGCGGATGCGGTCGCTCACGCCGGGGATGCCCGGACGCAGGCAGCACACACCGCGCACGATGAGGTCGATCGGCACGCCGGACTGCGAGGCGCGGTAGAGCAGCTTGATCGTGGGCTGATCGGCGACGGCGTTGTTCTTGATGATGATGCCGGCCGGACGACCCGCCACGGCGTGTTCGATCTCGCGTTCGATGAGCGCGCGGATGCCCTGGCGCAGCCCGACCGGTGCCACGAGCAGTGCCCGGTAGCTGCGCTTGTTCGAGTAGCCGGTGAGCGTGTTGAACACCTCGGTCACGTCATCGACGATGGCCTCATCGGACGTGAAGAGCCCGATGTCGGTGTAGATGCGGGAGGTGACCCGGTTGTAGTTGCCGGTGGCCAGGTGTGCGTAGCGGCGGATGCCGCCCGCCTCCTTGCGCACCACGAGACACAGCTTGCAGTGCACCTTGATGTTGACGAGGCCGTAGACGACGTGCACGCCGGCGGATTCGAGCCGTGTTGCCCAGGCGATGTTGTTGCGCTCGTCGAAGCGCGCCTTGAGCTCGACGAGCACCGCCACCTGCTTGCCCTGTTCGGCCGCCTGGATGAGCAGGTCGACGAGCGGGGAGTCGGCGCCGATGCGGTAGAGCGTGATCTTGATGGCGACGACGTGCGGGTCGGCCACCGCGGCACGCAGGAACGTTTCGACCGAGGTGAACGAGTCGAACGGATGGTGCACGAGCACATCCTGGTCGGCCACCTGCTCGAACACGCGATCGGCGTCGTCGGGGCCCCAGAGCGTGCGCGGGTGGAAGACCGTGTCCTTGAGGGCCGGCCGGTGCAGCGCCGAGATCTGGTTCCAGTCGCCAAGGCCCATGCGGGCGCTCGTCCGCACGACCACGTCGTGATCGACCTCGAAGTTCTCGATGAGGATGTCGAGCACGCGGCGTGGCATGTCGGCTTCGACCTGCAGCAGCGACGGCTGGCCGTAGCGCAGCTGCTTCAGGCCGCGGTCCACACTTTCGAGCAGGTCGTCGGCCTCGTCTTCCTGGATCACCATGTCGGTGTCGCGGATGACGCGGAAGAGATGCGCCCCCTCCACCGTGGTGCCCGGGAAGAGTGCCCGGATGTTGCGGCGAATGATGTCTTCGAGGAAGACGAACGTCGTGCCGGCCTGCGGCGCCAGCCCCGCCGGCAGCGTGACGAGACGCGGCAGCATGCCCGGCACCTTCACGCGCGCGAACTTCGTGCGGCCGCCGTGCCTGACGCGCACGGCGAGGTTCATGCTGAGGTTGGATATGAACGGGAAGGGATGCCCGGGATCGAACGCCAGCGGCGTGAGCACGGGGAACACCTGCGCTTCGAAGAACTCGGTGAGCCACTGTTCGACGGCCGGTGTGTAGTCGCCCGGATCGAGGAAGTGGATACCCTCGGCGGCGAGTTGCGGCCGCAGCTGTTCCTGCCAGCAGCGCGTCTGCTCGGCCATCTGCTCGCCGGCGCGGACGCGGATGACGTCCAGCTCTTCGTCGGTGCTCAGGCCGTCGATCGAGGTGTCGTCGATGCCGGCGCGCAGCTTCTTGCGCAGCGTGGCCACGCGCACCATGAAGAACTCGTCGAGGTTCGTGGCCGAGATGGCGAGGAACTTCACGCGCTCGAGCAGGGGATGCGAGGCGTCCGAGGCCTGGGCGAGCACGCGGCGGTTGAACTCGAGCCAGCTCAGTTCCCGGTTGATGTAGAGCGCCGAGTTGCCGAGGTCATGCGGATTGAGCGCCGACCAGTCTTCCGGCTGCGCCGGGGCGGGCGGTGGCGGCACGGCGCGCGGTGTGCGCGAGCGACGGACGGGGGGCGGCGGACCGGGCGTACGGGACGGCTGGGGGACGGATGCGTGTGCCATGGCGTGGCCGCTTCAGTCTACCAAAGGCCACCCGGGCAGCGGCTGTGACGTCCGTGTAAATTGTTGAAAATCAGTGAGATATGGCTGTCAGAGTGTCAGAAGTCGAACCACAGCAGGACGGCGAAGACGACGACGGTGGCCGTGACCACCCGCTGGATCCATGAATGACCCTGCCGCACGGCGAGCCGGACGCCGACGAGCGCGCCGGCGATGTTGCCGGCGGCCAGGGCGAGCCCCGGGACCCAGTGCACGACGCCGCCCGAGGCGAAGATCGCGAGCGAGAGCACGGTGAGCAGCAGCACGGTGAGCAGCTTCACCGCGTTCCCGCGCACGAGGTTCATGCCGGCGGCGCTTGTCGCCGCCAGCACCGCGAAGCCCACACCGGCCTGGATGAGCCCGCCGTAGATGCCGATGAGGAAGAAGGCCACGACCGTGCCGGGGTGCCACGGCGAGCCGACAGGCGTGCCGGCGTCCGGCGCCTTCGTCCGGCGCAGCGTCCAGAGCGTCATGGCCAGCATGGCGATCGACAGCAGCCGCCGGAAGCCGAGGTCCGACATCTGCAGGGCCCACCAGGCGCCGAGGGCCGACCCGACGAGGGCGGGCACACTGACGGCCAGGCCCCAGCGCCAGTCCATGGCGTTCGATCGGTGGAAGCCGACGACGCCGGTGAGGTTCTGCGCGAAGACCCCGACGCGGTTGGTGCCGTTCGCGTCGGCGGCCGGGAGGCCCAGGAAGAGCAGCGCCGGCAGCGTGAGGAACGATCCGCCGCCCGCAACGACGTTCAGGATGCCCGCCACGAGGCCGACGGCGAACAGCAGCAGGGAAGCCAGAACGCCTGAGTCGAGCACGCGCCATTAGTATAGTGGCCGCATGACACATCCGGCGTTCGTCGTCGCCCTCCTGGCCGCGGGACTCGGCGTGGCCGCCCCCGCCGCCGCGCAGCCCGCGCCGGCCATGCCGCCTGCCACCGACATCTTTCTTGCGCCGATGCGCCTGCTGGCGTCGGCGCCCACGATGGGGCCGGCGCGCGTCGCCTCGGAGAACCCGAAGGGCTACGACAACCAGCCGTTCTTCGGACCGGATGGCCGCGCCATGCTGTTCACGTCGAACCGCGACGGCAAGCAGACCGACATCTATTTCCTCGAACTGCAGACGCGGCAGATCCGGCAATTCACCGCCACGCCCGAGTCGGAGTATTCGCCCACGCTCATGCCCGACGACGCCGGCGTGTCGGTCATCCGCGTCGAAGCCGACGGCACGCAGCGTGTGTGGCGCATGGGCGAAGGCGGCACGGCGCCCGCGGTCATCGCGCCGACGGTGAAACCGGCCGGCTACCACGCGTGGATCGACGCCAGCCGGCTCGCCGCGTACGTGCTGGGCCAGCCGTCGACCCTGCAGATCGTCGACGTCACGTCGGGGAAGGCGACCGTGGTCGCGCGCGACATCGGCCGCTCGCTGCTGCGCCGGCCCGGCGGCACGATTTCGTTCGTGCAGCGTGAGCAGGGCGTGTGGCGCGTGAAAGAGTGGGTGCCGGCGAGCGGCGAGATCCGCGACCTCGTGCCGGCGCTCGAAGGCAGCGCCGATCGTGATGCCGCCTGGGCGCCCGATGGCACCCTTTTCATGACCACGGCCAGCGAGATCCACTGGTGGCGACCGGGGCAGAGCGGCTGGACACTGCTCTCGACGCCCGAGATCGGCACGCTGTCGCGGCTGGCGGTGTCGCCGGATGGCCGCTGGATGGCGATCGTCGCCGCCGAAAAGCCCTGACACGGCCCCCGGGGCGGGCGCACGGCCCCCAAAACTAGTTGCCGCCGGCCGCCGGCCGTGGTTGTAGAATCCGGCATCCATTCAATCGGCCGAAGGCATCGTCGCTGAAAGGCGAGGGAGATCACGTTATGTCGCTGACACGCCGTCGGCTCCTGACCGGGCCGTTCGCGCCCGACCCGGGCCACGCATGGATTGCCGCCCGGGGACGTGAGGCCGCCCGCGCCGGCGACGTCGAGGCGCAGGCCGCCGCCGCGCTCATCCGCATCTCGAGCAACGAAAATCCGCTCGGGCCCGGCGCGCACGTCGTGGCCGCCATCGCCGCCCGCTACCCGGAGGCGTCGCTGTATCCCGGCAATGCCACCGATCGCGAGGCGTCACTCGTCGGCGTGCTGGCGAAGAAGTTCGGCGCCCGCGACGAGCAGGTCACGCTCGGCGCCGGCTCCGGCGAACTGCTCACGAACGCGGTGCGCGCCTTCACCTCGACAAGCCGTCCGCTCGTCACGGCCTGGCCGTCGTTCGAGGCGCCGCGCGACACGGCGAAGAAGATCGGCACCCCGGTGCGCGAGGTGGGGTTCGACAGCGCGCTGCGCATCGACCTCGACAAGCTGGTCGAGGCCTCGAAGGGCGCGGGTCTCGTGTTCTTCTGCAATCCGAACAACCCGACGGCCACCGTGCACGGCAAGACGGCCGTGGCCGACACCGTGAAGGCGATCCGCGCCGCGTCGCCTGACACCGTCATCCTGCTCGACGAGGCGTACCACGACTACGTGACCGACCCCGCCTACGCCACGGCGATGCCGCTGGCCGTCTCGACGCCGAACGTCTTCGTGGCCCGCACGTTCTCGAAGGCGCACGGCATGGCCGGCCTGCGTGCCGGTTACGCCGTGGGCGATGCCCGCGTGATCTCGGCGCTCGCCGCCTACAAGATGCCGAACGGACTCGGCACGCTCACGCTGGCAGCCGCCATGGCGTCCATCGCGAATACCGCCCACATCGATGCCGAACGCGCCAGGAACACCGAGGTGCGCGCCTTCACCGTGAAGGCGTTTGCCGACATGGGGCTGAGCGGCACCGCCTCGCAGGCCAACTTCCTCTTCATGGACATCAAGCGCCCGGCGAAGGGCTTCCGCGACGCCTGCCGCGCTGCCGGCGTACTCGTGGGCCGCGACTTTCCGCCGTTCGAGCAGCAGTACTGCCGCATCTCGGTCGGCACGATGGACGAGATGCAGAAGGCGGTGGCGGTCTTCCGCACCGCCCTTGCCGGCGCGCCGACGACGTCGCGCCAGGGAGGGCGGTAGTCATGCCGCGTGCCACGAAAGGACCTGCCATGTCGTTTTCGCGCCGAGCTTTCGTTCACACGCTGGGCGCCGGAGCCGCCGGCCTCGCCATCAGCGGCCGCGGCCGCGAGGGGGCATTCCTCGGGGGCGAGACACTCTTCGCGCAGGGGGCGAAGCCGCTCCTGCTCTCGAGCAACGAAAACCCGCTCGGCTGCCACCCCGACGTGCTCGCCGCCGTCACCGGCAGCATGCCGGCGGCCGGTCGCTACGCGTTTGCCGCCGCTGACGAGGTCTCGGAACTGGTCGCGCGACGCCACAACGTGAAGCGCGAGAACGTCCTGCTCGGCTCGGGCTCGACGCAGATCCTCCGCACCTGCACCGAGGTGTTCACGTCGAAGACCTCGGGACTCGTGGCGGCGATTCCCGCCTACGAAGAATGTGCCTCGTATGCGAAGCTCATCGGCCACCCGGTCACCGGCGTGAAGCTCGATGCGTCGCTCAAGATGGATCTCGACGCGTTGCAGACGGCGTCGCGGGGCGCCGGTCTCGTGTTCTTCTGCAATCCCAACAATCCCGTGGGCACGGCCGTGAACGGCGCCGACACGCGCGCCTACCTCTCGACGCTGCTCAAGCAGTCGCCCAACACCACGGTGCTCGTGGACGAGGCGTACTTCGAGTACGCCACGATGCCCGGCTACGAGACGATGATCCCGCTCGCCGTCGAGAACCCGCGCGTGGTCGTGGCGCGCACCTTTTCGAAGTGCTTCGGCATGGCCGGCCTGCGTATCGGCTACGCGATCGGCCACAAGGACACGATCGCGAAGATGGAGGCGTGGGACTCGATCGACGCCATCAGCATCATGGCCCTGCAGGGCGCGAAGGCGGCGCTGGCCGTGCCGGCGTCGTGGGTGGCGGCCGAGCAGCGGCGCAATGCCGAGGCCCGCGCCTTCACCGCGAAGTGGTTCAGCGAGCGCGGCTTCACGCCCACGGATTCGCAGACCAACTTCCTCTTCATCGACATCAAGCGTCCATCGAAGGGCTTCCGTGAGGCCTGCGCGAGAGACGGCGTGCTCATCGGGCGCGACTTTCCCCCGTACGACCAGACCCACGCGCGCATCTCGGTCGGCACCATGGCCGAGATGCAGCGCGCCGTGAAGGTATTCGACAAGGCGCTTGCCGCGCCGGCGAAGGCGACCGCCGCCTAGGCACCATCCACAGCGCAGCACAAGGAGGCCGACAGCATGGGCATGGGCAATATGGAGATCGATCGTCGCGCGTTCATCGCCAGCCTCGGCGGCATGGCCGTCGTGGACGCGATGGATTCGGAGACGAAGGCCGAAGCGCTCGAACATTACATGGTCGAGAAGATCGACGAGGCCATGGGCGGCCACGTCGAACTGGCCAACGCGCAGGTGCTGCCCTCGCCCGAAGAGGCCACCGTGCGCCGCGGCGTGGGCAGCCTGTTTGCGCCGAGCGGCCCGGCCGACGCCCGCAAGATGCCGAAGCTTGCGCCGATGTCGAACAACCCGACGCTGCTCGAGTTCTTCGAGAAACGCTTCGCGCCGGCCAACCACGTGCTGCAGAGCGCCACGCGGGCCATGAAGACGGGCATGAGCGAAGAAATCGTGATGGCCTGCCTGCTGCACGACGTCGTGCAGAACCTGGTCAAGGTGGATCACGCGTGGTGGGGCGCGCAGATGCTCGAGCCCTACGTCACGGAGAAGGTCAGCTGGGCGATCCGGTATCACCAGGCGTTGCGCTTCTATCCCGACCCGGCGCACGGCTACGAATACCCCGAGCTCTACAACCGCATCTACGGCAAGGACTACGAGCCGCAGCCGCACATCAAGGCCGCCTACGAGTTCGCCCGCAAGCACAAGTGGTACTTCGAGGCGCGCATGATCACGGTGAACGACCTCTATGCGTTCGATCCGAACGCCAAGGTGTCGATCGATCCGTTCATCGACATCATCGGCCGGCAGTTCAAGCAGCCGAAGGAAGGGCTCGGCAACGACAACAGCCCGACCGCGCACATGTGGCGCACGATGATGTTCCCGGACAATCCGCTGTAGAACCGGGGCTCGGGACTCGGGGCGGGGCTCAGGCCGCGGCTCTGGCGCAGGCGCGCCACGGGCGGGCCGCGAAAGCGGACACAATCGCAGACATCGGTCGCCTACACTGAGGGGGACGCGCCCGCCGGGGCGGGCGCCGACCCATGACGATGCGACGCGCGCCCTTCGTTCCGCTTGCTCTTGCCTTCGTGGCGCTCTGGCTGGGGGCTACGGCCGTGGCCCGCCAGCGCTCCGACGCCTTCCCGGAATCGCGGCACCATCCCGCCATCAAGTACGGCTCCACGGCGCCCACAGACGTCGTCGCGCAGCTGAACGCGCGACTCGAGCGCGGCGAGATTGCGCTCACCTTCGAGCCCGGTGGGCGTGGCTACCTGAAGTCGGTGCTCGCGGCCCTCGGCGTGGACGCCAGCTCGCAGACGCTCGTCTATTCCGGCACGAGCCTGCAGGCGTCGCACATCTCCGAGAAGAACCCGCGCGCCATCTACTTCAACGACAACGTGTCGGTGGCGTGGATTCGTGGCGCCCCGCTGCTGGAACTGGCGGCGCAGGACCCGAGGCTCGGCACCGTCTTCTATCAGCTGTCGCAGACCGAAAGCGCCTCGCCGCGCGCCTCGCGGATGGAGACGTGCCTGTCGTGTCACCTGTCGTGGGACACCCGCGCCGTGCCCGGCGCGTTCGTGCTCACGACGTTTCCGCGGCGCACCACCAACGACTACGCCAATGGCGGCGTGAGCGATCACCGCGAGCCGGTGGACCGCCGCTACGGCGGCTGGTACGTGACCGGCGCGAAGGTGCCGCCGCGGCACATGGGCAATCAGCCGCTCATCGGAGCACACGCGCTGCCGCCCGAGAAGACGGCGCCGCCGGTGCCGCTCACGACGCTGGCCGGCACCAGCCTGGTGCGTGACGTCGGCGAGTTCCTCACGCCCACGAGCGACATCGCGGCGCTCGTCGTGCTCGAACACCAGCTGCACGCGATGAACCTCATGACCCGGGCGAGCTGGGAACATCGCCTCGCGGCCGGGGCCTCCGCCGACGCCCCCGTGGCGCCGGCCCAGGAGCCGTCGCTCATGCCGCGCGTGCGCGAAGCGGTCGAGGAACTGGCCGATTACCTGCTGTATGTCGACGAAGTGCCGCTCGGCACGGTGAAGGGCAACTCCGGCTTCGCGGAATGGTTCCTGGCGCAGGGCCCGAAAGACCCACAGGGGCGCTCGCTGCGCGATCTGAAGCTCGATGGCCGCATGGCGCGGTATCCGCTCAGCTACACGATCTATTCGCTCGCCTTCGACGGGATGCCGCCGGCGGTGCGTCAGGCGACGTATCGACGACTGTGGCAGCTCCTGTCGTCGCCACGTCCGGAGCCGAAGTACAAGCACCTGACGCCGGCCGACCGCCGGGCGGCGCTCGAGATCCTGCGCGCGACGAAGTCGGATCTCCCGTCCGTGTTCGACCAGACACTCGCCGCGCGCTGAGGCCCGTACACACATCGGGCCGCGGAGGCATCAGCCGCCGCGGCCCGTGTGAACCTGCTTCCTGAGCCCCGAGCCCTGGCTCTCAGGCAATCATCACGCGCCGCGGATGCTGCGCGTTGTGCTCGAGGAACGACTTCTTATTCTCGAGTTCCTTCTCGGTGGGCTGCACGACGCCGTTGACGTCGATGGCGCGCGACACGATCGTGTGTTCACCGGGCGTCGCGCCCTTCCAGTCGTAGTGGAAGAGCTTCCACGAGTACTTCGTGTTCTGCTTGTCCATCGTCGCCGGCTGCCAGGCGCCGCCGTCGATCTGCACTTCCACGGACTTGATCGGCGTGCCGTCGTTCAGGATGACGCCCACCATCTTGTGGCCGCCGGCTTCCTTCGTGACGCGGGCCACGAACGACTTGAGGCGCATGGCGGTGACGGCGTTTTCCATCCACTTCATCTCGCCGTTGATCATCTCGCCGCGCACGGTGCGGTACCAGCGGGCCTGGTACTTGCCCATGTAGGGGTCGCTCTGCACCTGGATCTCCGAGAGCCACTTCACGTTGGCCACGCCGTAGTAGCCGGGCACGATGAGGCGCAGCGGGAAGCCCTGATGGCGGCTGAGCGGCTCGTCGTTGTAGGCGTAGGCCACGAGCGGCTCGGCCGACATGGCCTTGTCGCGCGGCAGGCTGCGGCCGAACTGCTGGTCGAGGCTGTACTTCTGCGTGCGCCACTCGACCTCTTCGGTGCCGTGGTCGGCGCCGAGGAAGACGACCTCGCGGCCATCCGCCTTCAGGCCAGCGGCCTTGAGCAACGCGGCGAGCGGCACGCCCGTCCATTTGCCGTTGCTGCACAGGCCCTGCACCGGCGCGCGGTTGCCCGAACACTCGAAGCCGAACATGACCTCGCCCTTGGGCATCTTCTTCAGCTCGGCCATGGTGTAGCTCTTCGGCGTGTTCACGAGCCCGCCGACATAGAGCTTGAAGGTGGCTTCGTCGAGCACCGGGTGCCCGTAGTGCTGCGTCGTGAAGAACTGATCCTTCGGCGTGACGAACGACTCGAGCGTGCGCGTGTCGTAGAGGCGGCGGTCGGGTGCCGGGTTGGCGTTGAATTGTTCCGGGAACTCGAGGAACGGCACGACGGTGGCGCCCTGGGCCAGCGCGGGCAGCACCCATTCGGGTACGCCCAGCATACCAACGGTGGCCGCGGCCAGGCCGCCGCGGAGGACTTCACGTCGCGAGTGCTGTTCGCTCATATCTCGGATCCTTTCGCGGGCCGCATGCGCGGCCCAAATCGCGCCCATCACAGTAGCGCGGCCAGTCGATGGGCCGCAAGGCGAAACGCGCGGGGCGCCGGGCCGGCCGCGACCCGCACCAGCGTTTCGAGCGTGCAGTAAATCGCGCCAATCCAGACGGGGGGGTTCGTGGTGGTGAGCCCGAACCACGGTTCCACGGTGAAGTAGCGCCAGCCGCCGAGCGACGTGCCGTAGGCCTCGATGCCGAAGGCGAAGAGGAAGAGCGTGGCGCAGAGCCGCGGATTGGCGCTCAGGCCCACGTATCCGACGAAGGCGGCGAACCAGACCAGGCCGAACGTGTCGTAGCCGTGCCAGGCGCCGTAGCCGACGATGGCGGCAAAGGCCACGACCACCCCGCGCGGCAGCCATGCGGGCGCCACCCGGCTCAGCCGTGACGCCGCGGCGTAGACCAGGGCGTGGCCGGCCGGGATGAACAGCGGCAGATTGCCGAGCCGGTACTCATAGAGCCCCCAGACGTCTTTGAGGAAGAGCTCGCCAAGGGTCGCGAGCACCACGCAGGCGGCGAGCGCGCGGCGTTCGGCCTCATCGACCATGGCCGCGACCGTGAGCAGCGCCATCCAGCTCGCGGCGGAGACGACCGGCTGCGCCCAGACGGCACCCGCCGCGTCGAGCGGGATGCCGAGGGCGAGCGTCGCCAGCACGATGGTGGCGATTCTCGTGTCGGCGGGCGTCCAGCGCGGCATCGTCGATGATTATACGGACACCCCGCGAGGACCCCGATGGCCACCTACACCGACTACCTCTGGTTCACCACCGCCCGCCGCCAGGAGTTCATCCGCATCACCGACGAGGTGCGCGCCATCGTCGAGAAGAGCGGCATCCGCGACGGCATGGTGCTCGTCTCCGCGATGCATATCACGGCGGGCGTCTATGTGAATGACTGGGAAGACGGCCTCATCCACGACTTCCAGGTGTGGCTCGAGAAGCTGGCGCCGGCCGGCCTGCCGTACCGCCACCATCAGACCGGCGAAGACAACGCCGACGCGCACTTGAAACGTACGCTCATGGGGCATCAGGTGATCGTGCCCATCACGAACGGGGACCTCGACCTCGGGCCGTGGGAGCAGGTCTTCTACGCGGAGTTCGACGGCCAGCGCCGGAAGCGCGTGGTCGTGAAGGTGATGGGGGAGTTCTGACGGGGGCCCGGCCCGGGGCAGCGGGAGGGAGTTCCAGGACCGCCCCGGGCCATGTTACGATTGGCAGTTCTCACCTCAGCGTCCCCGTCGTCCAGAGGCCTAGGACGTGGCCCTTTCAAGGCTAAAACACGGGTTCGAATCCCGTCGGGGACGCCAACTCCCTCGCTTCGCTCGGTCGTCGGCATCCCACGACGGGCCTCGGGCGCATCCCGCCGAGCCCGCTCGGCGGGAATGGGCACGAATCCCGCTGGTCAGCGCGCTCGCCTTCGCTTTGCTCGGCTCGATGGCGTCACTCGACTGTCTGTAGACCCGTCGCGTCAGGTGGGCCTGACGCGACCGGGTGCGAATCCGCCGCTTAGCGTCGTGTCACGCCGTTGAGCGAGGCGACGATGCCGGCGTTGCCGGGGAGGCCCGAGAACGTGAGGGTGTAGGCAACGGAGCCCGTCATGTTGCTGCCAGACAGCGTGGTGTTCCAGCTGGTGATGACGGCGGTGAAGCCCTGGTTATCGCGGAGCGTGCCGGTCAGGGTGAGGGCGCCGTTGGTAATCGTGCCGGTCACGGGACCAACCGTGCCGCCAAGGTTCCCCGTGCCCGTCACGGTATTGCCGCTCTGAGTCAGCGTGAACTCGAACGACATGTTCGAGCCCACCTTGAACGCGCCGCGTGTCGCGCCGCAGATGAGATCCTGCGCCGACCCGGTGCCGTTGCACTGCGAGATGATGTGTCCGCCCGCCCAGGTGCCGGTGAACGACACGGCGGCGGTGCCCGAGATCGCCAGCGTGTTCGTCCCCGACGTCTGGTCGCCGTTGACGACGACGGTGCCGCTGTACGAGCCGGCCGCGGTGGGTGAGAAGCGGATGGTCACGGCCTGCGACCCGCCGGCCGGAATCGTCCCCGACGTCCAGCTGGCAGTCACCATCGACCCGAATCCGCCGGTCGTGCTCAGGCTGGTCACCGTGAGGACGGCGTTGCCGGAGTTGTTGATCGTCATGACGGCCTCGCGGAAGCCGCCCACGGGCACGTCGCCGAAGGCGAGATTTCCCGAGACTCCGACGATTCGCGTCGTCGCTGGGGGGGCCGGGGTCGATGGCGCCGTGGGCCCTTTGCCGTCACCACACGCGGTCGTCACGACGGTCAAGGCAAGCAGAAACGCGAGGCGTCTGGACATGGCAGGCTCCCTCCAATGGAATTCGCTGCGGATTCTATGCGACCACTGTCGAGCTCGCAATCGGCCCTGCGACGGTGGCTGAGGGTGTCGGCCGGGGATCGGCGCTTGTCTCCATAGTCCGGGGTTGCCGCACGCGGCCCCGCGCACAAGGGGACGAGCGATGACGCCCACGACGAGTACAGCCCAGTCACTGGACCCCCTGGATCCGTGGGGGTTCGGGCGCAGCGGCGCGGACGACGGCCCGAGCTTCATCGAGCACTTCGAGCCGCTCGACGAGCCGGTGGACGACGAGCCGGTCTTCGTGACCTTGGCCGGCCTGCCGCTGCCGGCCGTGTGTCCGCCAGCCGCGCGCGTGGCGCCGGCCCCGCTGCCCGGCCCTGGCGATCGCGGCCGCCGCCTTCCGTTCCCGAGGCAGATGCTGGGCGTGCTGTCCGCCTTCGCCGCCGTCATCATGGCGCAGGCCTTTTACATCGGCTTCTCGCTCACCGGCGAGGCCTCTGCCCGTCCGAATGTGGGCGAGGCGGTCATCCCCCTGCCTCCCGCCGACGCCAGTGCCCCCGCCGCGCGTGTCGGCGCCCTCCGGGTAGATACGGGCCGGGCGTCCGCGCGCGTGCTCATCGACGGCGTGCTCGCCGGCGCCACGCCCGTCAGCCGCGCCGGTCTATCGGCCGGCGATCACACCGTGCGCGTGGAGTTCCCCTCCGGTGCCGTCGTTGAACGCACCATCACCGTGCAGGCACGCGAGAGGGTGTCGCTCGTGCTCGACGCGCCGCCGCCGGCGCCGGACCGCGCCGCCATTGCCGCGGCGCCCGCGGCCGGCTGGGTGCGCGTGCACGCCTCGTTCGAGGTGCAGGTGTTCGAGGCCGGGCAGCTGCTGGGCTCGAGCGCCACCGACCGCATCATGCTCCCGCCCGGCACCCATCAGCTCGAACTCGTGAACGCGGCGCTCGGCTACCGCGCCACCATGAAGGCCGTGGTGGTGCCCGGCACGCTCGCGCCGCTCACCCTCGACACGCCGCGCGTGCCGGTCGCCATCAACGCGCAGCCGTGGGCGGAAGTGGTGGTGGATGGCCGCGTGCACGGCGAGACGCCGCTGGCCAACCTGATGCTGCCGATTGGCGAACATGCCATCGTGCTGCGCCACCCCGATCTTGGCGAACGCATGGAAACCGTGACCGTTCGCGCCACCGGCGCCAACCGCGTCTCGGCCGACCTCCGGAGATAAGACGATGTCCCTGACGCACCTGACCGTGGCCGCCGGACTCGCGTGGGCGTTGGCCGCGCCGCCCGCCGCCCTGGCGCAGGATGGCGCCGAGGCCGCTTCGCCGCTCCAGGCCGGTCTTGCGCTCTACGCCGCCGCGTCGTACGACGAAGCGCTCGATGCGTTCGAGGCGGCGCGCCAGATCGACCTGGCGCTCGAGGACCGCGTGACGCTCGCGCAGCACCGCATGTTGTGTCTGCTCGCGCTCGGCCGCACGGCGGCGGCCGAGGACGCCGCGGCCAGCCTGCTCGAAGCCAGGCCCGACTTCGTCTTCACCGCGACCGAGGCATCGCCGCGTGTGCGCGCCCGCTTCGACGAGACGCGCCGGCGGGTGCTGCCGGCGGTGGTGCGCCGCGTCTACACCGACGCCAAACGCGCCTACGACAGCGGCGAGTTCACAGAGGCGCGCGACGGCTTCGCGCAGCTCGCGCAGATGCTCGGCGATCCGCAGGTGGCGTCAGCGGATCCCGCGTTCGCCGATCTCGGCACGCTGGCCGACGGCTTCCGGCAATTGAGCGACGCGGCGATCGAGCGGCGCGCCGCGCGCCGCGACTACGACACCGTGCAGGCGGCGCTGGCGGTGCTGCCGCCCGCGGCGCCCGCGATGCTGCCGATGGCCGCGCCCGTCACCGCCGCGCGGCCGGCGGTCGGTCCGAGCATGCCGCCGCCATTTGCGCCGCTCGGCATCTTCACCTACGACTGGCGCGACAAGGACGTCGCACCGCCCATGCCGATGGCGCAGGCGGTCTCGGGTTGGTGGGGGTCGATGGGGGAGCCGCCGGCGGGCACGGCGCTCGGCGCCATCGAGGTCGTCGTGGATGAGTCCGGTCACGTCGTGGACGCGCGCATCTACCAGTCCGTGAACCGCGTCTACGATGCGGTGCTGCTCGAATCGGCGCGGCAGTGGCGCTACCAGCCGGCAATGAAGGACGGCCGGGCGGTGAAGTACCGCCGCATCGCGGGCGTCGTCTCCGGCCGTTGAACGCCGTATACTCGCTCGCGTGTTTCGCGTGACCGCCACGGCCGTGGCGATCTGGTGCGTGCTGGCGTCGACGGCGTGGGCGCAGGCGCCCGAGCTTCGGTGGGGCGCCGATGCCGAGGGCGGCGCGCCGTTCGTCGAAGCCGATCCCGACAACCCCGAGCGGCTGCGCGGCTTCGACGTGGAGATCGCCGAGCTGCTCGCGCAGGCGCTCGGGCGCACGCCGATGTTCGTGCAGGCGGCCTTCACCGCGCTCGACCAGTCGGTGAAGCGCGGCGACTTCGACCTCGCCATCAACGGCCTCGAGGACTCGCCGGCCAAACGCGCCGAGCTCGCCGTGAGCGTGCCGTACTACCAGTTCCGCGAAGTGCTCACGGTGCGCGCGGCCGATGCCGGCCGCTTCCGGTCGCTCGCCGACCTGCGCGGCCGCAAGGTGGCCACGCTCGGCGCCACGCTCGCATGGGAAATCCTCACGGCGGCGCAGGGCGTCGAGCCCGTGTCGTACGACGACGATGTCCACCCCTACGAAGACCTGCTCAACTGCCGTGTGGATGCCGTGCTGCTCGACAACGTCCTGGCCGAGCGGTCGATGCGTCGGCAGCCGGGTCTCGTGACGCAGCCCGAGGCGGCGGCCGTGGGCTACTACGTGGTGCTCATGGCGCCCGGCGAGACGGCGCTGCGCGATCAGGTGAACGCCGAGCTGCGCGCGGCGATGCGGGATGGCCGGCTCGAGAAGATCTTCCGCACCTGGCAGGTGTGGAACGACGACCAGCCGGCAATGTACGCACGTGTGCTCGCCGGTGCCGACTCGCTGCTCGAAGCGCCCGGCGGCGGCGTGCCGGCACGGCCGTCCACGTGGGAGCTCACGGCACGGTATCTGCCGGCGCTCTTCCGCGCGGCGCTCATCACGCTCGTGCTCTCGTGCGCGTCGATGCTGCTGGCGGTGTCGCTCGGTGCGGCGATTGCCGTGGGCCGCGTCTACGGCCGCGGCTGGGTGCGCGCGCTGCTGACCACCTACGTCGAGGTGACGCGCGGCACGCCCGTGCTGCTGCAGCTCTTTGTCCTGTACTACGGGCTGGCGGCCGTCATCCGGCTGCCGCCGTTCGTGGCGGCGCTACTGGGTCTTGGCCTGAACTACGCAGCGTATGAGAGCGAGATCTACCGTGCGTCGCTCGAAGCGGTGCCGAAGGGGCAGCTCGAGGCGGCGCGCACGCTCGGCTTCACGTCGTGGCAGACGCTCAGGCTCATCCGCGGTCCGCAGGCATTCCGGTATGCGTTGGCGCCGATGACCAACGACTTCGTGGCGCTGCTCAAGGACTCGTCGCTCGTCTCGGTGCTCACGGTGGTCGAGCTCACGAAGCAGACCCAGATCTTCGCCGCGAACCTCGGCACGTGGGCGCTGCCGGGCGCGCTCTGCGCGGCGATGTACCTCGCGCTCTCGTGGCCGCTGGCGCGGCTGGCGGCGAAACTCGAACGGCGCTGGGCGGCGCCCACGGCATGACGCCGGTGCTCGGTGTGCGCGGGGTGGAGCTGGCGCGTGGCGCGCGCCACATCCTGCGTGGTGTCGATCTGGCGGTGTACCCGGGTGAACTCGTGGCGCTCATGGGCCTTTCCGGGTCCGGCAAGACCACGGTGCTGCGCGCGATCGCCGGGCTCGAGACGTTCGCCGACGGCCGTATCGAAGTGGACGGCCTCGTGCTCGACGGGTCGGCGCGGCATCTGGGCGACCTGCACCGCAAGGTCGGCATGGTCTTCCAGTTCCACTGCCTCTGGGATCATCTGACGGCGATCGAGAACATCTGTCTCGCGCCGATGCACGTCTACGGCACACCGGCCAGCGAGGCGGCCACGCGGGCGCGTGCGCTGCTGGCCGAACTGGGCGTCGGCCATCGCGAACAGGCGCTGCCGCGCGAACTCTCCGGCGGGGAAGCGCAACGTGTCGCCATCGCCCGGGCGCTCGCCGCCGATCCGCGGCTGCTGCTCATGGATGAGCCCACGGCATCCCTCGACCCGGCGCGCCGTGGCGAGCTCGGGCAGACGCTGCGGCAGTTGACGGGCAAGGGCCGGAGCCTGCTGCTCACCTGTCACGATGACGACTTCGTCCGCGACTTCGCGACGCGTGTGGTCGTGTTGGCCGACGGGCGTGTGGTGGAGGAGGGCGACCCGGCAGTGGTACTCACGACACCCGCGCACGAGGCCACCCGCCGCCTGCTCGACCTGAAAGGCCCCGCTGTCTGAGACAGTTAACCTTCCGGCGCCGGCTGCGTATTGGATGGGTATGACGCGCCTTGCCGCCTTCGCCCTGATTCCGTGCCTCGCCGCCAGCCCGGTGGCGGCCGCACAGTCTGCCACGCCCGCCGTGGTCACGCCCGCGCCGGTCGTGGCCACGACGGAGCCCCTGACCGCCAACGAGACCCGCCAGGACCTGCAGGAGATCCTGCGGGAACTGCCGCCGGCCGTGGCCGCCGTGCTGCGCCACGACCCCTCGCTCCTGACGCGCACCGACTACCTGGCGCCGTACCCGCGACTTGCCGCGTTCCTGCAATCGCATCCACAGGTCGCGCTCAACCCGGCCTACTTCATCGGGACGCCCGACACGGAAGACGCCGAACCGAACGGCCGCGCGATGCGGATGGCCGAAGAGGTCGTCGAAGGCATCGGCGTCTTCGTCATCATCAGCTCGGTCATCGGCTTCTTCGTGTGGGTGGTGCGGACGATCATCGACCACCGGCGGTGGCTGCGGCTCTCGAAGGTGCAGGTCGACGTGCACAGCAAGGTGCTCGACCGGCTGTCGTCACACGACGATCTGCTCGCCTACATCCAGAGCCCGTCCGGACGGCGGTTCCTCGATTCGGCGCCCATCGAGATGGGCGGCGCCGCCAGGCCCAGCGCCGCCGCCCTCACGCGCGTGATGTGGTCACTGCAGGCGGGCATCGTGCTCTGCGCGGTGGGCCTCGGGTTCTGGATGCTCGGCCGCACGTCGCTCGCGGAAGCGGCGCAGGGGCTCTCGATCATCAGCACGCTGGCGCTCACCCTCGGCCTCGGCTTCATCGTCTCCGCAGGAGCGTCGTACACCATCTCGACACGGCACGGGCTCATCGGGGGCGACGCGCGGGCGCAGCATGAGTGACGCGCGCGTGACGGCGCTCGACCGGCTGGACCTTGGCGCCAGCGCCGAGCAGGCGTTCCAGATGGACGAAGACGGGTTTGGTGCGTTCTACGAGCGCACGTCGCGGCCGCTGTGGCTGTATCTCGCCCGCACGTCGGGTGATGCTCGCCTGGCCGACGACCTGCTGCACGAGACGTACTACCGCGTACTGCGCTCGGGCACGGTGTTCGAGAGCGATGACCACCGCCGGCACTACCTGTTCCGCGTGGCCGCGAATCTGGTGCGCGACACGAAGCGGCGGCACGGCACCGAGCCGGTGACGGCCATCGCCGCGGACGACGCGCTGGTGGACGGCGCCAGCGAACGCGGGGCGGAGCGGGCGGCCGACAGGCTCGACCTGCAGCGCGCGCTCACGCAGCTCTCGGCCCGCGAACGCAGCCTGCTGTGGCTGGCGTACGTGCAGGGCTGCAGCCACGAGGAAATCGCCGCGACGCACGGCGTGAAGCGGGCCAGCCTGAAGACGCTGCTGCACCGCGCGAAGCGGCGCCTGCTGGACCTGCTGGGGCCCGATGCCCGGGCCCGGGGAGGCGCGTGATGGTGCCCGAGTGCCGGCATGAGTTCGAAGTGGCCGCGCTCGTGCGGGCCGGCCGCTGGCCTGACGCCTGCGAGCCCGGCCTTCGCGCCCACGTGGCGGACTGCGCCGAGTGCCGCGAGGCGGTCGCGGTCGCCGAACTGCTGCTCGAGGCCGACCGCGGCGCCGAGGTCCACGTGCCCTCGGCGGCGCAGATGTGGTGGCGCCTGGCCGTGCGCGCGCGCCTCGAACGCGAGCAGGCCGCGGCGCGTCCCGTGGTGTGGCTGCAGGGGATCGCGGCGGCCTGCGGCGTGGGCGTCGTGCTCACGGCCCTGGGACAGGTGGGCCCGGTGCTGAGCGGCGCGGCGGCCTCGGTCGCAAGCCGCGTCACGGCCACCGTGCCGGCGGCGCTGCCGGCCGTGGATCTCGCCGCGCGCGTCCCGACGCTCGTCGTGGTGGCAGGAGCCCTCGTACTCGTGGGACTCGGCACGACCGCCGTGTATCTCTGGGTGGCCGACGAGTAGCGCCGCGCCCTCGATTCCACACCGCGCGGGCGGTCTGCCTGCGGACCGGGTAGAATTGAAGACGCGGGCCGCTAGCTCAGTGGTAGAGCATCTGACTTTTAATCAGGTGGTCGTGGGTTCGATCCCCACGCGGCCCACCACGTCTCGCGCCCCCGTCTTCGCCCGGCTGTCTGCTCGTTCTTACGCTGCCCCCTGTGTCGTTCGGGCTGGCCCCATCCGATTGGCGGCGACTCTGAGCCCGGCGTTCATGGATCCGACACTCGCACCGGAAGTGCGGGTGACACCAGGGCTAGGGGATAGGCGCCCCCAGAAGCGCTTTGGACAGGGACAAGCCGCCGAGAGGTGCGAGTGACCGCCGGCTACGCGTCCTGCTTCGCTGTCGCCGTCCTGAGCAGCGACACCCCCGCGTAGAGCACGACGATCACGACCAACCAGCGGATCGCCTCGAGCGGCAGCGACTTCACCACGTACGCCGCCACGAGCACGCCGGGGATGCCGCCGAGCGCCATGCCCAGGGCCGCGCATCCGTCGTATTTGTCGGTGCGCGCGAACTTGATGCCCGCAAGCGGCAGCCCGTAGGCGGCCGAGCCCATCATGATGGGGAAAGCCGAACGCGGACTCATGCCGAGCAGGCTGAACACGATGAGGCTCGGCGCGTAGCTGCCGATGCCGAGGGCGTTCAGTGCGCAGAAGCCGAAGTTGAGGAGCGTCGCGGCGATGAGCGTCGGTCCCGAGAAGCCGATGGCGTCACCGCCGCCCGGAACCCACTGCAGGTTCGTGACGGTCATGAAGACCGCGCCCACCACGAGCGCGATCGCCATGCCGAGCTGCACGCGGCGCCGCGGCAGCCGCGACACGATCCCGGCGCCCACGTAGCCGCCGAGCGCGCCTACCGGCACCATCAGCGCCAGCGTGAGCGGATCGACGGCAATCGCCGTGACGAACGCGAACGCCTCGAGCGCCACCGGCACCGACGAGCCCACGTTGAGGGTGCCGGGAATCCACTCGTCGCGCACCATCTTCGTGAACCGGAACGTCGCCGTGGTCGGCGCGTAGTTACCGATGCCGAGGGTGTCGAAGAAAAGGCCCACGGCGCCGATGGCGAGCTGCAGGGGGGAGGGCCAGCCGTGCGGATGTCCGCGCCGCGCGCTCTGCCACCATGCGACGACGAACCACAGAGTGACGAGCGCGAGGCCCGAGAGCAGGAGGGGGATGGGAGACAGCATGCGGCGGGGGCTATCTTGTGCCGCAATGCGCGGAGCGGCAAGACCCGCAGGGGCCCTTGCCGCTCCCTGAACGACTTACATGGCCTCGAACGCGAGCGTCGCCTTGGTGGTTTCCCACTGCATGATGAGGCGGCCGCCCTTACCGGCCGGGTTCTTCTCAATCGTGATGGTGAACTGCTCGACCGGCGTCGAGAGGGTCTCGACACGCATCGGCACGCGGCCCAGGTCCTGACCCTGCGTGTACTCGGTGCCCCACTGGCCGGTCTGCTTGTTGAGTACGAGCGTCCAGGTCTTGTCGGTGATGAGCGAGTAGAGCGAGACCTTGCCGGGGTTCACGTGCAGCGCGCCGAACATCAGCGCCTTGTCGGTGTCGAGGATGGTGGCCTCGTCGGCGCCGGTGCGCCACACCTGACCGTAGGGCACGATGCCGCCGAAGATCTTGCGGCCCTTCATGTATGGGCGGCCGTAGGTGACGCTGACGTTCGCGCCATCGATCGTGGCCTTGACGGTTTCGTGCGGGCTGGCGCGCTTCTGCTGGGCGGCCACGAGGCCGGCGGGCACGGCGAGGGCGGCCACGAGGGCCGACGCCACGAGGGCTCGACGATGAATCACTGGACTGCTCCTTGAGGGACTGACCGACGTGTTCCGGCACGACGGCGCCGGGGCGAACAACCCTTGGACTATAGCACCCGGCCCGTGGTTCCCCGGGCCGCCATCCGCGTTAGAGAATCCGCTTCCCGAAGGCCGACAGGGCGAGTTCTGTCGCCAGCTCCGCCGTTGCATTGCGCACGTCGAGCGCCGGATTCACCTCGACCAGATCGAGGGCGATGAGGCGGCCGGATTCGGCCACCGCTTCCATCACGAAATGGGCCTCGCGATAGTCGAGGCCACCCTTGACGGGTGTGCCCACGCCCGGGGCGATCGTCGGGTCGCAGACATCGAGGTCGAAGGAGACATGCACGCCGCCCGTGCCGTTCGAGGCGGCGGCCAGCGCGCGGTCCATCACCTCGGCAATACCGAGCCGGTCGATGTCCTTCATCGTGAAGGCGTGCACGCCCGACGCCTTCACGATCTCTTTCTCGCGGTCGTCGAGATTGCGGATGCCGACGAGCACCGTATGCTCCGGACGGATGGCGGCGTCGGGGCCCGAGATCCTGGCCAGTTCGGCCGGTTCGCGTCCGAGCAGGGCAGCCAGCGGCATGCCGTGCACGTTGCCCGAGGGCGACGTGGACGGCGAGTTGATGTCCGCATGGGCATCTACCCAAATCACGCCGACCGGCTGTCCCTGAGCCTTGAGCCAGGCGGCGCTCGCCGCGACCGAGCCGGCGCCGAGCGAGTGGTCACCACCGAGCACGATCGGCAGCGCGCCTTCGTGGAGTGACGCCAGGGCGGTCTGGTACAGCTTCTGGCAGACCTTCGCGATCTCCTTGACGTAGCGCTTGCGGGGATCGCCCGGGCCCTTCGTTTCCGGCAGCGGAGTGGCGATGTCGCCTTTGTCGGTGACCTGGATGCCGAGGGCGCCCAGATGCTCGGCAAGGCTCGAAATCCGGATGGCCGAAGGGCCCATGTCGACGCCACGGCGGTTGCCGCCGAGGTCCAGGGGGACGCCAATGAGGTGCGCGGGCTTCATCCGCCCGATTGTACCGGGACGTCCCGGAATCGGGTGCCCACGATGTGGGGCCACCGACGCATCAGCGTGCTATATTATGGGGTTTGTTTTTCAACCGCTACACCGTAGCGACTGCCGCGGAGGCATCGTGCCCATCCTCGTCCGGCCCGTGCGCGAACAGCTCGAGCACGATCGAATCATCCGACTGCTCCAGGCGCGCTACCAGAAGAAGCACGACCCGGTCACGAACCTCAGCAACGAACCTCCGACGTCGATCGTCATCGGCACGGCGGAATTCGTGCCCGATCTGATCCTCGTCACCCCCGACAAGGCGCGCAAGCTCGAGGGCGTCGTCGAAGTGGAAACGGGCGAGTCGGTCAATTCGCTCGAGGCGCTGGCCCAGTGGGGCCCCTTCAGCAAGCTGCGGGTGCCGTTCCACCTCTACGTGCCGCCCAATACGCTCGACACCGTGCGCCGGTTGTGCCGCGATCACAACGTCACGGTGGCGGAACTCTGGACGTATCACACGAATCTCGATCAGGTGCGTTTCACGCTCGTGCAGAAGGCGCCCGACGCGGCGCTCGCCGCGGCGAGGAAGACCGGCCTCTCGGGTACGCCGAAGCTGAAGGTGGCCCCGCCGCCACCGCCGCCGCCACCGCCGCCGCCACCCCCGCCGCCTGCACCCGTGCGCAGCGGAGCGGAGTCGAAGGCCCCGATGCGAACGGCCGCCCAGAAGGCGTCGTTCGGGAAGTTCGTGGCCGCCGCCAAGGCCTCCGCGGCCAAACACGCCGCCGCGCAGCCGGCGCCGGTGGCGGCCCCCGTCGCTTCGGCCGCTTCCGCCGCGAAACCGGCGACCAAGCCGGTGGCCCCCGCCCCCGTGGCGGCCAAGGGCAAGGTGGCGGTCGCGCCTGCCGTACCGGCCGCACCCGTGAAGTCCGTGGTGGCGAGCGGCAAGAAGCCGGCGCCCGTGGCCGCACCCGCACCTGCGAAGGCGGCGAGGCCCGCTCAGGCACCTCCGGCCAAGGTGGTTGCCGCCAAGGCCGCTCCGGCCAAAGCGGCTCCGGCCGCAAAGCCGGCAGCGTCTGCCAAGGCTGCGGTGAAGCCCGTGGCGAAGCCGGCCGCCAAGGCGGCGTTGCCGGTCAAGTCCACGTCGAAGCCCGCGCCGAAGAGTGCCGCGCCGGCGAAGCCGGCACCGAAGGCTCCCGCGAAGCCCGTCGCGAAAAAGGCAGCGCCCGCCAAGGCTGTGGCTCGTTCCGCGGCCGGAAAGCGGCGCTAGTCGCGCGTGCCGTACCTGCGACTCACCGCCGATCGGCGGGGCGTGGAGCACACGTTCCTGCTCCACGTCGCCGCGCCGGGCGAACGCCCGAAGATCCTCTACTGGTACCGCACGGTGCCAGGTGTGAAGGTCGGCCGGCCGGCGCTCGACGACGCGGCCATGCGGGCGCTCGAAGAGCAGTACCCGCACATCGATTTCGACTGGCCCTACATCCTCGATGTGGGCTCAATGACGCCGGTCGAAGTGGAAGCGCCGATCCCGCCGCGCAAGCGGAAGCCGCGGCGCCCCGACGCCGACGACGACCTCACGCTCCAGCCCGAGGCCGGGCCAGGTCCGGCGCCAATGCCCGCGCCGCAGGCGAGCGATGCGCCACAGGCGGCCGCGCCGCCGCCACCCGTCATCGCCGATGACCACGGCCCGGATCTGCTGAGCGAACTGCTCGGCCGCGGCATTGCGGCCAGCCTGCGCGAGCAGTTCACCGCCTTGGCCGAGCGCATCGAGGCGACCGCGGCCGATCCGGCCGTGAAGGCCGGCTGGCGCGATCGTCTCGCCCGGCTCGACCCCGACGGCTGGGAATCGCCTGAAGCGGTGCTCGCCGGCATGAGCTCGGTGCAACCGGGCTTCGACGCCATCACGGCCGAACTCGATCGCGCCGCCGACGGCGCCTGACCACGCCGGGGTTTGTGCGGCCGGCGCGCCCGGCCGTGCGTCTATACTGAGGCCATGAGAATCCGCCGCCTCGCCGCGTTTGGTGCCGGGCTCGCGTTCGCCTGCCTGGTCAGCTGGTCCGCCACGCTCGATGCCCGTCAGGCGCCGGCGGGGCAGGTACCCGCCGCCCCCGCGCAGCCGGCGCCGCCGCCGGGGCGGCCGGCCAATCCCGACGGCGTGTTCCGCAGTGCGGTCGATCTCGTCACGACCGACGTCATCGCCCGCGACGGGAACGATCAGTTCATCGCCGACCTGACGAAAGACGAGATCGAAATCTACGAAGACGGCGTGAAGCAGGAAATGGCGTCGATGACGCTCGTGCACGGCGGCCGCGTGCTCAACCTCCAGGCGGCGCCGCCGCCGCCCCCGCAGGAAGGGATCATCCTGCCCACGGCGCGCCCACGCAACGACGCCGCCGGCCGCATCTTCCTCATCATCGTCGACGACCTGCACCTCGATTTCCGCAACACCGGGCGCATCCGCGACCTGTTCAAGCGGATCTCGCGCACGCTCGTGCACGAAGGCGACATGTTCGGCATCGTCTCGACGGGCCCGTCGTCGCTCGCCATCGACCTCACCTACGACCGCAAGATCCTCGACGAAGCCATCAAGCGCATCACCGGCAACGGCCTCAAGCCGTCCGACATCATCCAGGGCCAGGACGGCCCGCAGGGGCCCACCGAAGTACGTTACCGCGCCCAGGTGGCGTTCTCGACCGCGCGCGACATCGTCACGCAGCTCGAACGCATCACCAACCGCCGCAAGGCCGTGGTGTGGGTGAGCAACGGCTTCGACTTCAACCCCTTCGAGAACCAGCGCCTCGGCGAAGACCCGATCTACGGCGGCCGCATGGGGCAGACGCGCGAGGAAGGCCAGGAAATCAACCGCACGATGAATCAGGGCCAGCAGTTCTCGGACGCCGATCTGGCGCGCGAACTCGGCGACCTGACGCGATCGGCGAATCGGGCGAACGCGACCTTCTACACCATCGACCCGCGCGGTCTCGTGGCGGGCCAGGACCTCGACGAAACGGTGGACCCCACCGACTTCCAGACGCACATCCGCAAGACGCAGGACAGCCTGCGCGTGCTGGCTGAGGAAACCGGCGGCATCGCCATCGTCAACCAGAACAACTTCGACAAGGGCCTGAAGCGGATCGACGCCGAGACGAGCGACTACTACGTCGTGGGCTACTACTCGAGCAACCCCGACCCGCTGAAGCGCACGCGGAAGATTGAAGTGAAGGTGAAGCGGGAAGGGCTGAACGTGTGGTCGCGGACCTCGTACACGTTACGGCAGCCGACGCCACCGGGCAAGAAGTAGCGCCCCGGACGGGGTGAGACGCGGGGCGGCATGAACCCGCCGCCCGCGCGGACAGACTAGGCGCGGCCGATCGGCTGCGCGGACGCGTCGCCGGCGCCGTGGCGCGACGCTTCGATCGACTCGAGGATGCGCGACTTCAGCCAGGACACGGGCTCCGGCTGTGCCTGCGTGAACGCACGCCACACGTCGTCGCTCAGTGCGATGCTGATGACGCGGTCGGGACTCGGTGACATGGGATGGCCCTCCAGGAAAGACGGACGGCGATCGTAGCGGTCCGCCATCCAGACGAAAAATAGAATGATCGAATTGCACCGATGCGTCATTCGCATCTGAGCCGCGGTCCGTATAATCGAAGCACCTTTCCTGAGGACCTGAACATGAGCGTCTGGACCCTGGCCCACCGTTGCGAGCGCATGAACCCGTCGATCCTGCGCGAAATCCTCAAAGTGGCCGAACGTCCCGGCGTGAAGTCGATGGCCGGCGGCCTGCCGTCGCCCGAGACCTTCCCGGTGGAGGCGATTCGCGCGGCCTGCGACACCGTGCTCAGCCAGCAGCCCAAGGCGGCGCTGCAGTATGCCGCCAGCGAAGGCTTCACCCCACTGCGCGAGTGGGTGGCGGCGAGCCTCTCGCGGCCTGGCTACACCGTGTCGGCCGATCAGGTGCTCATCACGACCGGGTCGCAGCAGGGCCTCGAGCTCGTCGGCAAGGTGTTCATCGACGCCGGCGCGCCGGTGGCCGTCGAGGCGCCCACCTACCTGGGCGCCCTCCAGGCCTACATGCCCTACGAGCCGTCGTTCGTGAGCCTCGATGGCGACGCCGAAGGCCCGACGGCGAACTCGGTGGCCACGCTCGCCACGCGCGCACCCGGCACCCGCTTCGCCTATCTGCTGCCGAACTTCCAGAATCCGACGGGCGGACAGATCTCCGATGCGCGCCGCGACGCCATCGTCGCGGCGGCGCAGTCGGCCGGCGTGCCGATCATCGAAGACAACCCCTACGGCGAGCTCTGGTTCGACCAGGCGCCGCCGCCGTCGATGACCTCGCGCTGGCCGGAGGGCGCCATCTACCTGGGCTCGTTCTCCAAGGTGCTGACGCCGGGCTTCCGCCTCGGCTTCCTGGTGGCGCCGAAGGCGCTCTACACCCGCATCCTGTCAGCCAAGCAGGCCGCCGACCTCCACACGCCCGGGTTCAACCAGCGCGTGGTCTACGAAGTGATCAAGGACGGCTTTCTCGACACGCACGTGCCGACGATTCGCGCGCGGTATCGCCGGCAGCGCGACGCGATGGCGACGGCGCTGGCGGCGCACATGCCGGCCGGCACGACCTATCAGGTACCGCGCGGCGGCATGTTCTTCTGGGTGCGGCTGCCGGAGGGCTTCGACACGATGCCGCTGCTGACGAAGGCGGTCGAGGCCGGCGTGGCGTTCGTGCCGGGCGCGCCGTTCTATGCGGCCGCGCCCGACGTGCGCACGATGCGTCTCAGCTTCGTCACGCTGACCACCGACGAGATTGCCGACGCGGTGGCCACGCTCGGCCGCGTGCTGGCCGACGCCGGCGTCGCGGCCACGGCCCGCTAGGGCGCCAGGCGAAGGCGGGGCCGCACCTTCTCGAACGCCTTGATCACTTCGTCCACGGCGCGCGGCGTGCGGCTCATCTTCGGGTAGACCCAGCCGGTTTCGCGAATGAGCGGGCGGCCGTCGATGCGGGCGCAGTAGAGGTGGCCGCTCGCCACGTCGCGGGCCACCGACTGGTACGACACGATCGTGATGCCGAGGCCGTGGCGCACGAGCGCCTTCAGGATCTCGACGTTCTCGGTCTCCATCACGATGCGCGGCTCGATGCCGGAGGAGGCGAAGAACTCGTCGACGACGCGCCTCGTGTTCGACCCCGATTCGAAGAGCACGAACGGCTGCGTGGCCAGATCCTGCGCGTTCACCTTGCGCTTTTTGGTGAGCGGATGTTTGGCCGAGGTCACGACCAGCAGCTCTTCCTGGAGCACCGGCACCGTCACCATGTCGGCGTCCTTGATGGGCAGCGTGAGCAGCGCCACGTCACCAGTGCCGGCCCTGAGGTGCTGGATGCAGCGCTCGGTCGGGTCACTCATGATCTTCACGTCGATGCCCGGGTGCTGGCGCGTGAGCTCCGAGAGCAGCGTCGGGAAGACGTAGAGGCACACGGTCATGCCGCCGAGGATGCGCACCGTGCCGCGCAGCGTTTCCTGGCTGTCGCTGATCGTCGCGACGGTGTCGGTCAGGTCCTGGAAGACGCGGTGACTCAGTTGCAGCAGCGACTCGCCGGCCGGTGTGATGCGGATACGGCGGCCGATGCGGAGGAACACCGGCGTCTTCAGCTCGTCCTCGAGCAGGAGGATCTGGCGGCTGATGGCCGACTGCGAGACGTGGAGTTTGTGCCCGGCGGCGGTGAAGGAACCGGTTTCGGCGATGGCGCGGATGATCTCGAGCTGGCGTAGGTCCAAACGGCGTCTCCCGCCACAGAGTATACATACTCAGGCGAGATGGACCTAACGCGATCTGACGGCGGGAGTTATGCGTGCAGCGAATACCACGGTGGGGCCAGCGCCGCGGCGGCCCTGGCCCCCACCGCCGGCTACTTCTTCTTCAGGAGCGAGCAGACGCCGAGCGCGCCGGTCGGATCCAGCGCATCTGCCGCCAGATCGATGTGCCGCACGATGCCGGCGTCATCGACCACGAAGGTCACGCGGCGCGCCATGCCTGAGGTCTCGTCGAGCACACCGAGCGAGCGGGTGTAGTCGCGCTTGAAATCAGACAGCAACGGAAAGTCCAGGCCCATCTGTTCTCGGAATGCTTTGTTGGACCAGGTGGAATCGACGCTCACGCCATAGACCTGGGCGTTGTTGGCGCCGAACTGCGCGTAGTTGTCCCGGTACCGGGACATCTCGGTCGTTCAACCAGGCGAGAACGCCGCCGGGAAGAACGCGATGACCACCGACGACTTGCCCTTGAGCGACGAGAGCGTCGCCGTCTTCGAGGCCGGACGGCCGCCATCGGGCGCCGGTTCGAGGTAGGGCAGGGTGAAATCGGGCATCGGCTGCCCGACCTTCACCAGCGGTGGGGGCGGAGGCGGCGGGGTCGGCGCCGCGGTCGCGCCTGCCGTCTGTGCCAGGGCGCCCGGAACGGGCACCGCAGCCAGCACGGCAAGCACGCTGACCCAGAGGTACAGCGAGCGTGGTGACATGCGCGAGACTATACCGCAGACCGCCGCCGGCTCCTGCCGGCCGGCGCGTCGACCGCCGCCCGCACGCGCGCGATGGCTTCCTTGAGGTAGTGCTCGTCGAGTTCGATGCCGAGGCCGTGCACGCCCAGCCGGGCGCAGGCCACCAGCGTCGAGCCGAGGCCGAGGAACGGGTCGGCCACGGTCAGGTCGGGTCTGAGCCCGTGCAGCTTCAGGCAGTACTCCGGCAGGCGTGGCGGGAAGGTGGCGGGGTGGGGGCGGTCCTTCTCGCGGTTCTGGATGGTCTCGTAGGGCACGAACCAGGTGTTGCCGCGGCAGCGGCGGCCGCCCGAGCCGCCGCGCCAGCGCGCCACGTTCGACGGGTCCTGGTATTTGACGCCGAGGGCGAGCCGGTCGAGCCGGGTCGTGCCGTCGGGCGTGAAGTGGAACAGGAACTCGTGGCAGTCGTTCAGGAACCGGGTCGAGTTGATGGGCTTGTAGTGGCCGACCGCCAGGTCGTCCGTGAGCCCGGCCCGGCCGCCGGCAGCGGCCTGGTCGATGGCGATCGACTTCACCCAGTGGATGATGTTCTGGAGGTGGAGGTGCGGCCGCACGGCCTGCGCGACGTCGAGCGCGGTCCACGGGTCGGTCGGCTTCGCCCCGACGTTCAGGAAGAGCGAGCCCTGCCGGGCGAGTGCCCGCGCCACGGCCGCCACCCAGCGGTCGGTCCACTCGAGGTACTCGTGGCGCGGCTGGCCGTCGTCGTAGGTGCGGTAGCGGATGCCGAGGTTGTAGGGCGGGGAGGTGACGACCACGTCCACCTTGTGCTCGGGCAAGGCGCCCAGCACCTCGACACAGTCACCGAGGAAGAATGTAATCGTGGCCCGTCCGGCCTGGACGGTGTCGTAAGGGCGGGGAACGCGAGAAGGCACGCGGGCGGATTGTACCGCCTTCGCGCGAGGGAGTACAGCGCCCGGGCGGGCGGCTGCGGTGCGGGCGGCTACGAGGCGCGCATGGCGGCCACGGCCGGCTGGTAGCCATCAGCCGTGCGTCCGTCGCGCTGCGCGGAAATCGTGTGGTTCTGGCGATGCGCCGCGCTCGCGCACTGCGGGCCCTTCTCCTCGACGTAGACCACCTCGCGGGTGCTGGCCACGTCGCGGTAGCGGCCGATGACACATCCGCAGGGCATCGTGCCGAATCCCAGGAGCTTCACCACACTCATAATCACGCTCTCCTGTCAATGCGCTCGCAAGTTCCGTGCCCGCAGCGCCGCTGCTCGTATAGGCGAGATTCCCGAGGCGACGCCCTCACGCCGTATCGATATTGGTCGCAATTCGTCACTGCGCGCGCCAGTAATCGGCCGGAGTCCGTGCGAGATGAGCCGCGCGGATCGACGCCGCACTGGATCATCGTTCGTCGATTTGGATGCGGTGTGACAGCCGCGCGACGGCTCAGCGACGCGGGGCGCGGGCGATTTCGCGGGTGAACGCTTCGCGCGCAGCCGGCGATGCCGGATCGAGCGTGAGGGCCTCGGCGAGGCGCTGGAGCCCGCCGGCCTGATTGCCGCCTTCGAGTTCGAGCAGCGCGAGATTCGTATACGTCGACGGATCGCGCGGGTCGATCCGGATCGACGCCTGGAAGGCCTCCCGGGCCTCGTCGCGGCGGCCGAGGGTGGCGAGTGCCGCGCCGAGCAGGTTGTAGCCCCGGGCGTGTGTCGGGTTCCCGGTCACGAGCGTCCGCGCTTCGGCGATCGCCTGCTCCGTCCGGCCGTCCATGAAGAGCAGGCTGGCGGCGTAGTACCGCGTGGCGTCGGCGGTGGGCGCGATGGCCCGCAGACGTGACACCACCGGCAGCAGACGCTCCTTGTCGCCGACATCGGCGAGGACCGAGGCGAGCTGTTCGAGCGCCGCGACGTTCGATGGCTGCCGCTCGACGGCGGCGAAGGCAACCCGGGCGGCGTCCTCGACCCGGCCACCCGAAGCCAGAAAGCGCGACAGGGCCACCTGCGCCTCGACGTGGTCGAGGGGCGCGGCGGCGGTCTGAAGCGTCCGCAGCGTCTCGGCCTGCCGGCCGGCGATGGCCGCCGACCGCACCAGCCCCTCGAGGGCCCGGGCGTCGCGCGGCTGCAGCCGCACGGCGGTCTCGAAGTCGTTCCACGCGGCGGTGGCCGCGCTGGCGTCGTAGAGCATCCAGCCGCGGTTACGCCAGGCGTCGGGCGTCGCCGTGCGGCGGGCCTCGACCGCCACGGCCACAGGGTGCTCGGCGGCGAGCGCCCGGAGCGCGGCGGTGTTGTCGGTGCCGCCGCGGGAGAAGACCGCGCGCGGGCCGGTGAACTCGACCGGCGCGTAGTCGTCGGTCTGGAGGCGGGCGCCGGCGGCGAAGGCGGTGACGCCTGCCCCTTCGGCCATGAGCAGGGAGGTCAGCGCGAAGGCGTCGCGGGCGCCCACCGTGGCCAGGTTGGCCGCGGCGGTCTCACGCGCGGCCAGGCGGGACGGGATGGCCGCCACCTGGTCGAGGAGCGGCTGGTTCGACCCGATGAGCAGGACGTCGCCGTCGCCCACGAGCCAGAGCGTCGCGTCCGGGAAGACACTCGCGAAGGTGCCGACGATCGATTTCAGGTCGTCGCCGCTGATGTCGTAGGTGTGCGCCCACTGGCAGAGCACGCCGCCGGGCGTGAGGCGCACCCGGGCGGCCTCGAAGAACTCCCGGGTGAAGAGCGAGGCGATGCCGGCCATCCACGGGTTCGACGGCTCCGAGATGATGGCGTCGTACTGCGTGCGGCCGAGCAGGATGTGCGTGCGTCCGTCGCCGAGGATGAGCCGCGTGCGC
The DNA here is from genome assembly GCA_016789705.1 of Acidobacteriota bacterium. Taxonomy (GTDB): domain Bacteria; phylum Acidobacteriota; class Vicinamibacteria; order Vicinamibacterales; family UBA2999; genus CADEFD01. Next base: position 10,969 of record JAEUQR010000001.1, on the reverse strand, counting down.
GAGTCGCGCAGCGCGGCGCCGTTCTCGGGTTCGAAGAACCGCGACGCCTCGGCCACCTCCGGTGAGATCTCGAGCACGTCCGCCTGGTCGATCGGATGAGTGAGCGCTGAGCCGAGCGTCACGCCGCTGCCAAGACCGAGCACGGCCACCCGCTTCGGGTTCGGGTGGAGCAGCAGCGGCACGTGCGCGAGCAGGCGCTGGGTCAGCATGTCGCCGGCGTTCGAGGCGTCGACCTTGCCGTCGATGGCGAGTGAGGTCGTGCCGGCGGCCTGGCGCACGGCCACGGTGGCCGTGGCGCCTTCCTTGTAGTAGGGCAATTGCCCCGCGTTCAGCGAAACCTGCAGCGCGTCGGCGGTCATCGCCGAGGCGTACTTGTAGGCGCCGCTCGTGAAGAGCGCCTGATCCCAGCGCGGCAGCGCGAGGCTGGCGCCGAGCGCGGCGACCGCCACGACCAGGGCCGCGAGGCGCGAGACACCCGCCGCCCGGCCGGCGAGCAGCACCGCGAGCGCCGCCACGGCCGCGCCGGCACCGAGCGCCTGCAGGCTGCCGTGCAGGCCGAGCGCTGGAATCAGCACGAAGCCGGCGGCGAGCGCGCCGGCAATCGCGCCAATCGTGTTCAGTGCGTAGATGAGCCCGAGATCGGCGCCGAGCGAGCGGTCGTCGCCGGTGCCGGTCCGAATCGCGAACGGAAAGGCGCAGCCGAGTGCCAGAGCGAGCGGCAGGAGCCACGCGGTGACGAGGAGCACCTGCCGAAGCAGCACGGATTCGAAGCTGGCCTCGGGCGCGGCCACGGCCGCCGCCATGGCCCTGAGGCCGTCGTCGATCGTCCAGACCGCCGCGGCGCCGAGCAGCGTCGCCGCCGCCATCGCCAGCGTGAGGCCCGCCACGGGATGCGCCGCGCGTACGGCAAGTCGGCGGCCGGCCACCGCGCCGAGCGCGAGGCCGGTGATGAAGATGGCGACCACGAGGCTGAACGCGTAGGTCGTCGGGCCGAGCACCTGCGCGAGCAGGCGCGACCAGACGAGCTGCAGGCCGAGCGAGAGGAAACCTGACGCCGCCATGGCGAGCGCCGCGAGGACGGGCCGCGGCACGGCCACGGCCGGTGCGCTCGACCGGTGTCCGGCCTTCGGGGCCCGGGGCGTGGGCGGCGCCGTCTCGGCAGCGGGAGCGATGGCGGGTTCGTCAGCGGTGCGGCTGCTCAGGTGCCACGCGGCCGCCGCCACGACGAGGTTCAGGGCCACACCCGTCCACGTCGTCAGCCGCAGCCCAAGGGAGGGCAGCAGGACGAAGCCCGTCAGCAGTGCGCCACCGGCGGCGCCGGCCGTGTTCGCGGCATAGAGGGCGCCGGCATCACGCGTGGCGGCGGCGGCGCCGGGCACGTACCAGCGGGCGACGTACGGGAAGGTCGCCCCCATGGCCACGGCGGGCAGGGCCACCAGCACGACACTTGTCACGAGACGAAGGAGCGGAAAGGTCGCGCCACCCGCGCCGTCCGCGTAGGCACCGCGCAGCAACGGTTCGAGGGCGGCGAGACCGAGTGGCATCGCCAGCGCGAGCACGGCGATGGCCACCTCGAGACCGGCGTAGATGCGCATGGCCCGTCCGCGGGCCGCGCGGTCGCTCGCCGGACCTGCCAGCGCGGCGCCGATGGCCAGGCCGCCCATGAACGCGGCGAGCACGGTACTCGCCGCCGCCACGCCGTGTCCGAGCGACAGCGTGATCAGGCGCGTCCACGCCACTTCATAGACGAGGGCGGCAGCGCCCGAAAGCGCGTACACCAGCAGAAACCAGCGCGGCGGCATTCCGTGGAGTGTAGCAGTCCGCCGCCGGCGGACGCACCGTGACGGCGCCTAGCGCTCCGGGGCCGCGAAGCGGCGCGTGCGATACAGCACGGCGTCGCCGTCGGCGGCGACGCGCTCGAGATCGAAGGCACGCACCGCGAAGGCCTCGAGCGCCGGCGGCGTCTGCGACGGGTGGATGACGACCCACGCGAGACGGGCACGTTCGATGAAGCCCGGCGCGCGGCCGAGCAGCCGTTCGACCTCGGCGTCAGGCAGCGTGCGTCTTTCGCTCAGGGCGAGCAGGCCGGTGAGCGTGGGCGACTCACGGATCTCGCGGAAGCGGCGCGCCGACACACGCGACAGGTAGCCGCCGATGAGCTTCTTCTCGTGGCGCGTCTGGTAGAACTGGTAGCGCGCGCTGAAGTTGCCTTCGGACGACACGCCGTCGCGGATGCCGAAGGGCAGTTCGAGGATGCGCACGGGCCGCGTGTCGGCGCGAATCGTGTCGTAGACCGACGGAATCGCCGCGGAGTAGAGCGGGCGCGGCGTCGGCAGCAGTTCGATCGCGAGCAGCACCGCCACCGTGGCCAGGACCTGGCGGCGCCGATGCGGCCAGCGCTCGCCGATCGCTTTGAGCGCCAGCGCGAACAGCACGCAGGCACAGAGCGCGGCCACCACCGCGAAGCGTCCCGGCATGCGCGTCAGGTTCACGACCGGCACGTAGCGCAGCAGCGCCCACGGCCCCGGCACGTAGGTGTTCACGCCGGCGACGTGTATGAAAGGGCCGAGCGAGAGCGCCGCGAAGATGCCGAGCGTCCAGAACCAGCCGCGCGCGCGAAGGCCGGCCCGCCACACCGCGAAGGCAACGACGGCCAGCGTGACCAGGCCGAGGGCCGCCGTGAACTCCACGAACTCCGTGGGGGCGGCCGCCTGCGCGTCACCGGCGAGCCAGCGCACGAACGGATGTGACGGATTCGGCGCCACGAGCGCCAGCAGGTCGACGCCGCGCGGGCTGCTGCGCCAGTAGGTGGGCGGTGACACCCACGAGCCATCGATGACCCGCTGCGCCGCACCGTAGAGCGTGGGCGAGAGCACCACCATGCCGGCCAGGCCCGCCGCCACCGTGAGGCCGAGCGCGCGCGGCCGCGGCAGTCCGTACGAGACCACCTGCGGGTGCAGGTAGATCAGGAGGCGTGCGACGACGAGCACGGTCAGCAGGAACATAGGCGCCCAGAGGCCGCGCACGCTGACCGGCACCCCGAAGATCTCGAAGCGGCCGCCGCGGCCGGCCACGAGCCCGAGGACGAGCCCGCCGACGAGCAGGATCGACAGATCGAGCATCCAGCGTCCGGGAGCTTTCGACGGCCCCGGGCGCCACTGGAGGCGCAGGAGACGCGAGCTCAGGTAGATCCCGGCGATGAGCACGCAGTAGACGGCGTAGTAGGCGTCGCACGACGCCGCCCAGGCCACCGAGACGCCGGCGAGGATCGAATCCCGCAGCGACTCGGAACGTTCAACGCGATGCAGGCTCCAGATGAAGGCCGCGAGGGGGGCCGCGGCCACGAGGCTGTAGTGCCCCGTGGAGCGCGCAACGAGCACCGGCGCCCAGGCGAAGGCCGCGCCGGCGAGCCAGGCCTCGAGAGTGGCGCCGCCGGTGACGCGGCGCGCCAGCACGAAGGTCATCCACGCGGTCAGCACGACCGTGGCGAGGTAGACCACGTTGAACGTGGCCACCGTGCCGAGCGTGCGCATCAGCGGGAATGCCAGCAGGTTCGCAAACAGCGTGTAGTTGTGCTGGGTGAGATCGACCGGCCGGCCGGTCATCGAGAAGATCTGTTCCGTGGTCAGCGGGTTGCGGCGTTCCACCCACGCTTCATGCTGGAAGACCCACTGGTTCCAGACGTACACACCCGTATCCCCGCCGGGGTCTCCGGTCAGGTGCGTGGTGATGTGGGGGAGCAGTGGCCAGGAGAAGGCCACGGCGACCAGCACATAACCCAGCACGGCGGCGAGGTGGGGACGCCACGCACGACGTGTCATGGAAGGGGCGGCGCAAATCTAGCACATGCATACGCACAATCGGAGACAAGTCGAGATGCAGTTCCGAGTAGGCGCGCGCAGACGGGAAGAAATGATCAGGTTCGCGAATGGAACGCCGTCCGTGTACGCGAAACGGGCGGCCCCACCGTAGGTGGAGCCGCCCGCTCGAGTGCATGCGCTGGACGCGCCAGCCCCCTGCCCTTAGTCTTCAGCCCCGCGCGTGGGCGCGAAGCGGCGACGTGCTAGAAGTCCCAGCGGAAGCCCACGCGGAAGATGCGAGGCGCGAGCGTCTCGGTGACCTCGCGGTAGTTCACGGTTGTCTGCCGGAACAGGGTAACCGCACCGCTGTTGGCCAGGTTGAAGCCGTCGACCTGGAACGTGACCTTGCCGGCCTGGCCGGGCAGCTTGACCGACTTGTCGAGGCGCAGGTCGAGGATCGAGACCGTCGGGTAGCGGTTGGCCGTGATGGGCTCCACGCGGAACGTCCGCGCGCCGTCGCCCGGCATCGTGACCGTGATGGTACGGCCGTACTGCTGTCCGGCCTGCACGCGCCACGAGCCCGATGAGCCGATACCCCAGGGCAGCTCGTAGCGACCAATCACCTTGTAGTTCCACACCATCGACGTCTCGCGGCCGAACTCGTCGCCGAACAGACGGTCAACCGGTCGGAAGGAGTAGAAACGCGTGTAGCCCGTTGGCGCCGGCGTCGCCGCGTTCGACACGTGCTGCATCTTCGACCAGGTCATCCCGGCCGAAGTCAGCAACATCCACTTGCCCATCATGCGGCGATTGAGCGCCACTTCCACGTTCTGGAAGTCCGCGTCATACCCTTCCGGATTCGTATACACGCGGTCCTGGCCCAGCGCGGCCGGACGATCGAACGTCTGGAACGTCTGTTCGTCTCCCGTGCCCAGCACGTTGTCGGGACCGGGGTCGGTGATCGTGATCGGCACCGTGAAGCCGCCGTTGCGAATCGGGTCATCTTCGGCCCAGATATCGCGCATGTTCTTGTAGACGTAGGAGACGCGAGCCGAGAGGCCCGTCGTGAGCTCACGCTCGATGTTGGTCGAGAGCTCGTTGCTGACCGGGCGGTTCAGACCGCGGTCGATACGCACGAATCCGGCGCCACCCACCGTGGTGTTGAAGGCGCCCAGTTCTGCCGGGCTATCGAGCAACCGGTTGCCGTTCAGGTCGCAACCCGTGGTGCGGGTGGGCGTGCAGTCGAGGAACGCATAACGCAGCTGACCGATGCCGACAGGGTTCTCCTTGTCGGCAAGTTCGTCGGCCGAGTTCCAGCGCGACTGCCCGAAGTAGGCCTTGACCACCGTGCGGTTGTCGCCGGTGAGGTCATATGCGAACCCCACGCGCGGCGACAGGTCCTTCGTATTCGCGACCACCCGCGCTTCGACCGTGCGGGGCGCCATGAACGCCTGATAGCGGGCGTCGTTGAAGGTGGCGAGCGCCGGGAAACCGTTCGGCGAGAACTGCTGTTCCGGCCACTCGTCCCTGTAGTACTCGAACCGCAGGCCGAGCGTGGCGGTGAGGCGGTTCGTGAGCTTCCAGGTGTCGTTGACCCACGCCGCCTGATAATTCACGTCGTTCGTGCCGGTGACGGAGGTGTTGTAGATGTCGACCTGCGAAAGGGCCGTGCCGTTGTCGCGGTAGAAGATGTCGAACGGCTGGTCGCGGAAGAGCTGACGGCGGTCGCGCTTGATGTCGTAGCCGATCTTGAAGTCGTGGCTGCCGGCCCAGCCGTCTTTGAAGTAGGAGAGGCTCACGTAGCCCTGGGGCTTCCAGCGCTTCTGGTCCTGGTAGCCGTTGTTCGCGCCGCCATCGAAGATCTGGTTGTTGGCCAGGTTGATGCGGCCGGGACCCCACGGGCCGTCGTAGAGATCGAAGTCGCGAACGGGACGCAGCGGGAAGAAGTTCCACCAGTTCCCCGCGATCACATCGAGGAAGGCGCGGCTGCCGAGCACGCTCGTCCATTCAGCCTTCATCGGGGTGTTCTCCGACGACTGGTAGTAGGCCGCCGAGAGTGGCGTGGTCACGCTGATGCCACGCTTGTCCTGCAGCTTCTGGCGCTTGTTGATGAAGCCGATGAGCTGGTTGTTCCGCGTGACCTGATACGTCAACTTGAACGTGTAGGGGTTCGTAAGCTTCGACTGCTCGATGTTGCTCGGCAGGCCCGTCGTGTACTTGAACTGGTTGTTCAGGCGGTAGCTGTAGAAACCCCACGCCTTGCCGCGCCAGATGGGGAAGCCGACGTTGCCGTTCAGGTCGTACTGCTTCTTGATCTGGTTGCCGCGCTGCAGCGGCACGCGCGTGAAGAAGTCACGGCCATTTGCGACGCCTGCCACCTGCAGGTTCGACGGCACGTTGTTGGCGATCATGTCTTCGTTCTGGTAGTCGCTGTACCAATTGCCTGAGAGGCGATCGCTGCCCGACTTGACCGAGATGCTCAGCACTGCGCCGCCGGCAAACGCCGAGGCGTCCGCGCCGGCGCCGCCCACCTGGAATTCTTCGAAGCTCCCGAAGTCGAAGTAGCCGGCGTTGGCGTTGGTGCCTTCCGTGGTGTCGATGCCCTCGAGGCGCGTCTGGTTCTGGTCGTCGAAGCCGTACGACCGGTAGCCCGTCTGGTTGCCCGTGCGTGAGCCGCCGACGTCATACGACGTCATCTGCATGCCGGGCGCCTGCGCCATGGCCGCCCACACGTCGCGCGCGTTCGGAATTTCGGTGAGCAGCTCCTTCGTGAAGTTCGTGCCCATCGTGGTTGTCGACGTGTCGACGACGGGCGAGGCGCCGGTCACGGTCACGGTTTCCTGCAGCGTGGCGACCTGCATCTGCATGTCAACTGACAGGGTCTGGTTGATGACCACGCGGATGCCTTCGCGGTTGACCGTCCCGAATCCGGTCAATTCGAAGTTCAGCGAATAGACTCCCGGCGGCAGGGCGAGGAAGCGGTAGTCGCCTTCGGCGCTCGTGACCTGCACCTGCGGCTGGATCAACGCGGGACCCGACACCGTGACAGTGACGCCCGGCAGGACGGCCCCGGTGTTATCGGTGACGGTGCCGTTGATGCGGCCACGGAAATCCTGCGCGCCGGCCGGCAGTGCGGCGAACAGCACGGCAACCAGACACAGGACCCAACCTGTCGTCTTCAACCTCATGGACACTCCTCCAGAGCCACTGGCCGATGGGCCAAGCTCCAACCGTGGTCGCTTCCGGACGACCGGAACCGACCCCCACGGACCGATCCGCCGCGACGCACTCGCCCCGCGACGGCCTCACCCTTCAGCAAACGAAATGCCACCAGCACCCGCGCGCTAGTCGTGCGTGCGCCCGCGGCGGCCGCGTGATTTCCGCGGCAATTCCGGGCGGGACGCGCCTGGCGACAGCCGGCACAGTGTAAACGAGATCCGACGTTCCGGATCGGGGGCGCTGCGGCATCCGGTCTGCCGCCGGGACCGGTGCCGGGACGGGCGCGCAGAATGAGCCTTGACATGCCCACGTTCGCCCTGGCTGTCCTTCTTCTGCTCGTCCCCGTCGTCGGCTTCGCCCAAGCAGGGGGCCGCCGACACAGGCCCCCGGCTGCTGCAGGACGCGAGTATCAAGGCGGCCATGGAGGCTGCCAGGGCCGACGAGTCCCGGACGATTGCCGAACAGGTGGAGATCTGCGAAGTCGAGGCGCCGCCGTTCAAGGAGACCAGGCGGGGCGAGCTCTACGCCCGGAAGTTCCGCGAGCTTGGGCTGCCGAACGTGCGCGTCGACGAGGTGGGCAACGTGCTCGGCGAGCGTCCGGGCGTGGCCCGGCGGCCCCATCTCGTGCTCGCCGCGCACCTCGACACCATGTTTCCGAGGGCACGAACGTCAGGACCACCCAGGCGGGCACGATCATCCGCGGCCCCGGCATCGGTGACGACTGCCGCGGGCTGGCCGTCGTGCTGGCGGTGATTCGCGCCCTCAGGGCCGGGAACGTCCAGACCCCCGGCACCATCACCTTCGTGGGCAACGTCGGCGAGGAAGGCCTCGGCGACGTGCGCGGCGTGAAGTACCTCGTCATCGAGGGGCTCGAGGGCCAGGTGGACCGCTTCGTCTCAATCGACGGCACCGGCCTCGGCATCACCCATATTTCGGTCGGCAGCCTGCGCTATCGCGTGACGTTCAAGGGGCCCGGCGGCCACAGCTACGGCGCCTTCGGCCTGGTGAACCCGATTCACGCGCCCGGCCGGGCGATGGCCGCCATCGGCGATTTCCAGGTGCCGGGCGAGCCGAAGACCACCTGCAACGTGGGCCGTGTCGGCGGCGGCACGTCGGTCAACTCGATCCCGTTCGAGGCGTGGATGGAACTGGACATGCGCTCGGCCGATCAGGCGTCGCTCGCCTCGCTCGACGCTACGTTCCACCGGGCGGTGGACGACGCGGTGGCGGCGGAGAACGCGCGCTGGAACAGCCGCGCCCTCACCGTCGAAAAACAGCTCGTGGGGAACCGACGAAGGGTCGACCGACGCCAATTACCCGCAGAGCCTCGGCATTCCGGCCATCACGATCGACGGGGGCGGCCGCGGCCGCGGCGCGCACGCGCTCGACGAGTCGTTCGACACGACCGACTCCTGGAAGGGCACCCAGCGGGCGCTGCTTCTGGCATCGCACTCGCCCGGCCGTAATTACACTCTTGCGTGCTAAAGGTCCTCGGTTACAATGCCGACACCTTCGGTAACGCGAAGTGCGTCCTCGCAGGGGGGACGGGCCGTTTCATAATCCCATGCATGTGCTGAGCTCTCGACGCCGTCGAATGCTGGGCGGCGTCCTCGCTGCCATCCTGACGTTTGTCTGCGGCCAGCCGCTCGACGCGGCCGGCGCGACTCGCACACGCACCCAGAAGAAGGTGACGACCGGCGCGGCGTCCACCGCCCGCAAGGCGCCGGCCCGCGTCACGCGCACGGCGGCCGCGAAGAAGGCCACGGCGACTCGCGCCACGGCCAGCAGCAAGACCCGCACGACCTCGGCCGCCCGCCGGCGCGCCATCTCGCGCTCGCGCGCCGCGGCCCGCGCGCGTGAAGCCCGCGACCTCGCCACGCCCCGCTTCAAGGTCGACGAGACCGGCCGCGAAGTGCCGGCGCCGCGCGCCGCCGCCGCCATCATCTACGACCCGGAAACGAACGAAGTGCTCTTCGAGGAACACGCCCTCGAGCAGCGCTCGATTGCCAGCATCACCAAGGTGATGACGGCGCTCGTCTCGCTCGAGGCGATGACCGACCCGTCCGCCGTCGTGAAGGTCGAGCGGGCCGATGTGACCCGCGCGTCCACCACGTACCTGCGCGCCGGTTACACCGTGACCGTCGATGAACTGCTGCACCTGCTGCTCATCGGGTCCGACAACGCGGCCGCCCGGGTGCTGGCCCGCGTCTCGCCCTACGGCAGCGACGGATTCGTGGCGCGGATGAACGAAAAGGCCCGCGAGCTCGGCCTGTCGCAGACACATTACGAAGACCCGTCGGGTCTGCTCTCGGGCAATGTCTCGACGGCCTACGAGATGGCGCGCCTCATCTCCTACGCCGTGGCCGACGAGCGCGTGGGCAGCGTGATGCGCAAGGCCGAGTTCAACTTCGTGCCCGGCAAGCGCAACGTGCACGTGAACAGCACCAACCGGTTCGTGCGCTCCGGCGAAATCGAAGTCATCGGCGGCAAGACCGGCTTCATCAGCAGCTCGGGGTATTGCCTGGCCACGCTCGTGCGCCTGCCGCAGACCGGCCGTCAGGTGGCGATGGTGGTGCTCGGCGCCCGCTCGAATGCGGCCCGCTTCGCCGAGACGCGCCACCTGTTCAACTGGCTGAACGGCAGCACGCTCGCCGCGGCCGGTCCCGACGGCGGCCAGCAGTAAGTCCGGCGGGCGCGTCCGCGCCGGCCGTCACCACACGCGTCAGTCGGCCTCGAAGCCCTGCGCCGCGATGGCCTGATCGAGGGCCAGCGTGGCGACCGTGTCGACCGACATGAGCAGTGGCCGCCCGGCCTTCTTCACGTCGATCGCCTTCACGTAGCGTTTGCACGCGTCGCACACGGCCACCTGATAGACGCCGTCGTGTGCCGAGAAGACACGCTGGCGATCGCTCGACAGGCAGCGCGGGCAGGTGCGTGCGTCGAAGAGCCACCGGCCGTGACAGCGCCCGCAGACGAGATGGCGCACGCCAGGCGCCGCCACGACCGCGAACCCCGGCCGTGCCCCGCACATCGGGCAGGTGCCGCGCGGCCAGGTGTCGGTCGAGACGCGCTGCTGCACGACCTCGGCGGCGCGCGTGAGGAACGGACGCACGGTCAGGCCGAGCACGTCGGTGAGACTCGTGTCTGCCGCGGGGCCGCCGTGTGCGCCCTCGTCGTACCACCGCTCGACAATCGCGGGGAGCCCCGGGTCGCGTCCAATATCATGCAGGCGGGCCGCATCGGCTGCGTCGAGGATGTCGTGCCGGCGCAGGACGTCGACCACCTGCCGCAGGCGCAGGCGGAATTCGGGCCAGTCGATGCCGAGCTGTGCCCACTCGATGAGACGCTCGCCACGGGCGAGCCGCGCCGTCAAATCGTCGTTCGACACGTCGAGCCATGGGGTGCCGAGGCGGCGCTGCAGCCGGCGTTCGCCGTCCACGATCTCGCGCTCGAGGGCGACGGCGGGGGCGAGTTCGGGCTGCGCCTCGGCTAGGGCCTTGAGCGCCGCCATTTCGCGGGGTTCGGCGCGTTCACGGGGCGCCTCGGCCCGATCGCGTGGGGGGTACGACACGGTGTGCAGAGATTCTACAGGAACGCTCGCGCCGGTCTGCCGCCAGCACGGTATCGTAAGGAAATGGCCCGCCGTCGCCCCGCCGCTCCGCCCCCGCCCCCCGGTCCCCCGATTCGCACGCCCAGAACCGCCACACAGGCGCCGCTGCGCGTCCTGATGATCGCGTCGGAAGTGGCGCCGTTCTCGAAGACGGGCGGCCTGGCTGATGTGGCGTCGGCGCTGCCGCGCGCGCTCGGCCGGGCCGGCCATGACGTGACGGTCGTCACGCCGCGGTATCGCGGCCTCGCGGCCGGACAGTGGATCGCGGATGTCAGCGCCACGGTGGCCGGCACCACCTTCACCGCCGGTCTCTTCGCCGAACCGCTGGGGCCGGGCGCGC
>JAEUQR010000066.1 GCA_016789705.1 Acidobacteriota bacterium | reverse complement strand
CTGATGGAACTGCTCGTGCGGCGCGGGCACTCGGTGACGACGCCGCTGCCGGCACTGCTCGACGAGGCCACGGCCGCGCTCGCCGAGGCGCGCGCGCGCCTCGATGAGATGACCGCGCCCGATGGAGGCTGGCCCGCCGTGCAGGAACGGCTGGCCGAGGCGCATCCCGCGCCCACGGCGTATCTCGCGCGGTTCCACGAGCAGTGGCAGGCGTGTCGCGCCGCGGCCGAGGCGCACGACCTCGTGACCTGGCCCGAGGCGCCGCTGCGCTACGTGCCCTTCCCGGCGCACACCAGAGACGCCGCGCCGAAGCTCTACTACCTGCACTACCGGTCGCCGGCGCCATTCGACCCGTTCGGCACATTCGACTACGTGGTCGCGCCGCTCGACGGGCTCACCGGCGAAGAGGTCACGGCGCGCCTGCGCCAGTGGAACGACAGCGTCATCACGCTCAATCACGTGGTGCACCACGGCGCCATCGGCCATCACGTGCAGAACCACCACGCGTATCGAGGCGTCTCGCGCATCGGCCGCGTGGCGGCAGTGGATGCCGCCTGCCGCATCAGCATGTTCACCGGCGGCAGCCTGGCCGAAGGCTGGGCCTGCTACGTCTGCGATCTGATGGAAGAGATCGGCTTCCTGACGCCGCTCGAGGCCATCGCCCAGCAGCACACCCGCGTGCGCATCGCGGCTCGGGCGGTGGCCGATCTCAAGCTGCACACCGGACGCGCCAGCATCCCGTCCATCACCTGGCACTACGAAGACCAGGCCTTCATGAGCCGCGCGGCCGCGCGCGGCGAGGCCGTCCGCAACAGCATGTATCCGGGCGCGGCCGTGATGTACTGGCTCGGCACCCGCGAGATTCACCGTCTGCGCGCCGAGATCCGGCGCCGCGAAGGGGCTGCCTTCTCGATGCGACGCTTCCACGACCGCTTCCTCTCGTACGGCGCCATCCCGGTGGCCCTCATCGCGCGCCTCATGCTCGCCGAGGAGGTGTCGCGATGAGGAGGGACTGTCCCCAATCTGGCTGGGGCCAGACTTCGCGCAGATACTGCAACGGTGCGGTCTCCCTGGCGGCGGCGCTGCTCATGGCCGCGTGTGGCGGTGGCACGCCCGCGCCCTCGCCGTCGGCAGCCGGCACGTCCGCCGCGACGAAGCCCACGGATCGTCTGGTCGTCGGCTACGACCGCGAGCCCGACACGCTCAACCGCTTCAGCACGCACATCCTCGAAGACATCGAGACGTGTGTGGTCGAAGGCCTCGTCACGACCAACGAGAAGATGGAAGTGGTGCCGCTGCTCGCCGCCTCGGTGCCCACCGTGGAGAATGGCGGTGTCGTGCTGCGCAAGGACGGCGGCATGGACGTCACGTGGAAGCTGCGGCCCGAAGTGACATGGCACGACGGCACGCCGCATACTTCCGCCGACGTGAAGTTCACGGTGGAGGCCATCAACAGCCCGGCCTACAACCCCGAGAGCACCGACGGCTTCGATCGCATCACGAGCGTGGACACGCCCGACCCGCTCACCGCGGTGCTGCACTACAAGGAAATCTACGCGCCGTATCAGCTCCAGTTCGTGCGCGGCACGCTGCCGAAGCACGTGCTCGAGGGCCGCGACATCGACACGGCGAACGACTACAACCGCGCCCCGCTCGGCACCGGCCCCTACACGGTGGCGGAGTGGAAGAGCGGCGAGTTCATCCGGCTCGAAGCCGTGCCGCAGTACTGGCAGGGGCGTCCCGCCGCCATCAGGACGTTGACCTTCCGTTTCATCGCCAACACCAACACCCGCATCAATCAGCTCAAGAGCGGGGAAGTGGACATGGTCGTGATGTTCCCCTGGGACAAACACCGCGAGGTGGCCGCCATTCCGGGCGTGTCGGTGCACCGCATCGACGGCAACGGCTACGAACACGTCACGCTCAACCAGCGTGCCTTCCCGGCGTTCGCGGATGTGCGCGTGCGCCAGGCGCTCACCCATGCCGTCGATCGCGGGCTCATCTCGACGACCATCCTTGAAGGCCTCGCGCCGGTCACGCACGGCCCTGTGCAACCGGTGTCGTGGGCGCACAATCCGCAGGTGCGGCAGTATGCGTTCGATCCGGCGCGCGCCCGCGCGCTGCTCGACGAAGCCGGCTGGAAAGACACGAACGGCGACGGCGTTCGCGACAAGGGCGGCCAGCCCTTCCGCTTCACGCTCATCACCCAGGCGGGCTTCGCCGTGCGCGAGAACGTGGCGCAGGTGCTGCAGCGGCAGTTCAAGGACGTGGGCGTCGAGGCGGCCGTGCAGCTGCACGACGGCACGAGCATCAGCAAGTTGTGGTTCGAGGGCAAGTTCCACGCGATGCTGCACTGGTGGCAGCTCCCGGCCGACCCGGAGCTCACGCTCTTCTTCGCGAAGGACCGCATGCCGCCCAGCGGTCGCAACATCAACGCCGTGACCGACGACGCGTTGACGAACCTCGTCTACGCGGCCGACCGCGCGGTGAGCCAGAGCGAGCGAAAGCGGATCCTCGGTGACGCACAGGCGCGCATCGCCGAGCTCGCCATCGAGATTCCGCTCTACGGCGTCACCAAGCTCGACGCCGTGCCGACGCGTCTCAAGGGCTTCACCGGGAATCCCACCAACACCGGGCCGTTCTGGAACGTGCACACCTGGACGCTCGACTAGCCGCGCCGTGTCCACGTCCCTCGGTCCGCTCGCGCGCCTGGCGCTTCGACGCGTGGTCGAGGCCGTGCCGCTGCTGCTGCTCGTCTCGGCGATCGCCTTCGGCCTGCTGCAGCTCGTGCCCGGCGGACCGCTCGAGGTCTACCTCGCGAATCCAGGTGTTCGGCCGGAGGATCTCGAGCGCCTGAAGCGAGCGCTCGGCCTCGACCGGCCGCTCTGGGTGCAGTACGTGAGCTGGCTCGGCGCGTTCGTCACCGGTGACTGGGGCTACAGCTTCAGCGACGGACGCCCGGTGCTCGTCCGCGTGATTGAACGCCTGCCGGCCTCCGCCGAACTCCTGGCAGCGTCGTTCATGCTCGCCGTGGCCGCGGCGCTGCCCGCGGGGCTCATCGCGGCCGTGCGCCGGGGCACCCGCGTCGACCGCACGCTCTCGGGCCTCGCCGCCGTCGGCGTGTCGCTGCCGGCGTTCTGGTTGGGGCTGATGCTGCAGCTCACTTTCGCGATCGGGCTCGGCTGGCTGCCGTCGGCCGGCCGCGCGGCGGAGGGCAGCCTGGGCGCGCGCCTGTCGTTCCTTGTGATGCCGGCGGCCGTGCTCGCCTTCGTGCACGCAGCCGCGTGGATGCGCTACTTGCGCGCGTCGATGGTGGAGGTGCTCAGCGCGCCGTTCGTGACGGCGGCCGGCGCGCGCGGACTGCCGGCCCGGACGCGCCTCCTCAGGCACGCGCTCCCGAACGCGCTCGCGCCGGTGGCCACGGTGGTGCTGCTCGATGCGGCGCTGCTCGTGCCCGGCGCCGTCGTCACCGAAAGTGTGTTCGCGTGGCCCGGTGTGGGCAGCCTCTTCACCGAAGCGCTCGGCCGCCGCGACTATGCGGTGCTGATGGCGCTGCTCATGGCGAGTTCGGTCGCCGTCATCGCGTTCAACCTGCTGGCCGATCTGCTACACGCGTGGCTGGATCCGCGGGTGCGCGTGTGAGCCGGGGCACGGCCCTCGTCGTCGGGCTCGCCACCCTCGCGCTTCTGGCGCCGTTCGCCGCGCCGTACGCGCCCGACGCCATCGACCTGGCGAGCCGCCGCGCCGCGCCGTCACTCGCGCACTGGTTCGGCACCGACGATCTCGGCCGCGACGTGCTGAGCCGCGCCCTCTTCGGCGGCCGTGTGTCGATGGCCATCGGCCTGCTCTCGGCGCTCGTCGCCGTCAGCGTCGGCGTGGCGGTCGGCGCCGTGGCTGGCTACGTGGGCGGCTGGGTGGACGCCGTGCTCATGCGGCTGACCGACGCCGTGCTCTCGATGCCGCGCCTGCTGCTGCTGATGGTGGCGGCCGCGACGCTGCAGCCGTCCGTGCCGGCGCTTGTGCTGCTCGTGGGCGCGGTCGGCTGGATGGAGACGGCGCGTGTCACCCGCGCGTCGGTCCGCGCGCTCGCCGGCAGCGACTACGTCACCGCGGCGCTCGCGCTCGGCGCCGGGCACGTGCGTGTCGTCTGGCGGCACGTGCTCGCGAATGCCGCCGCTGCCATCCGCACGGCGGCGGTGCTCGCCGTGGGCCGCGCCATCCTCGTCGAATCCGCGCTCAGCTTCTTCGGCGTGGGCGTGCAGCCGCCGGACGCGACGTGGGGCAGCATGCTCTACCAGGCGCAGTCGGCGATGTCGACCGAGCCGTGGCTCGCGCTCGTCCCCGGGGCGTGTATCGTCCTCACCGTGGGCGGACTGACCTGGGTGGCAGACCGGCCCTGAGGCACGCCGCGGCGGCCGACCGCAGCCGTGCGAAGCATGCACGACATTGCATGCAGACTCCGTTTACATCGGTCGAGCTTTGCTGTAGCCTCCGCGCGTTCCCCATGCGCGCCGTGGGGGCCTTCTTGCCGGCAAGCTCGAAACCAGGGGGGAATATGCGTCGTCTGGTACGTGCGACCTGCGTGCTTGGAATGATCCTGGCAGGGCTTGCCCCTCCAGCGACCGCGCAAACGGGAGAGGGTGGCCTGCGCGGCTACGTCAAAGACGAATCGGGCGCGATCCTGCCCGGCGTAACGGTGACGGCGACCAGTCCGGAACTGCTGGCGCCGGTCACCTACGTGACCGATGCCGCCGGACTCTACCGACTCAACAACCTGCCGCCTGGCACGTACGTGCTGCAGGCGGAACTGGCGGGTTTCGCCATCGTCCGTCGCGAGGGCATCCTGGTGCGCGCCGGCCAGACGTTTGCCATCGACGTCGAGATGAAACTCAGCACGCTGCAGGAGACGATCACCGTCACCGGCGACTCGCCGATGATCGAAGCCAGCAAGCCCACGACATCGATCACGCTGGACCGCGAACTGATTCGGGCCGCGCCGATCTCGTCGCGCCGGGTGTTCAGTGATGCGCTGGACCTGGCGCCGGGCATCTCCTCACGCAACGTCGACGACGGCGTCGGCCGGCGCTCCTACTACTTCAAGGGCGCCGTGATTTTCTCGCACGTCTTCACGCTGGAAGGGGCGCCGGCCGGGTCGTTCCTCGATTCGTCGGCGCACTCGATCGGCTTCGGCGGCGATACGGTGCAGGACTCCGAACTGAAGCTGAGCGGCGTCGATGCGTCGTCGCCGTCCGGCACGGGCGTCGTCATGAACATCCTGGCGCCGCGCGGCGGCAACCAGTTCAAGGGGTCGGCCATCTACGACTTCCAGGACGTCTCGTGGAACAGCGACAACACCAAGAGTGGCAGCGCCCCGGGCGGCCTGCCCACCGCCCAGTCGGTGAACCAGTTCGACATCTCGCTCGGCGGGCCCATCCTGAAGGACCGCGTCTGGTTCTTCGGGGCGTTCCGCCGCGCCGATCTGACGAACGGCATCAGCCGCTCGCCCCTCAACGAGGCGAACATCGCCAGACTCGTGCCCGACTTCAAGCCGTTCGACAACTTCATGAAGAGCAATCAGCCCTTCCTGAAGATCACGGCGCAGGTCACGCCCAAGCACGAAGTCGCCGCGTTCTACCAGAACGACCGCTCGAAGTACTCGAGCAACCGCGAACTCGACAACAAGCCGTATCTCTACAACTCGACGGGTGGCGGCCTGTCCCACGCGCGCGTCAACTCGGTCTGGTCGAACTCGCTCACGACGGCGCTGTCGGTCAACTACAACGACAAGCGCGGCAATGACGCGAACACCTACAAAGGCGTCGATCTGAACGGTCCGCAGATCACGATTCATCAGGACTCGTTCACCAACGCCGGCCGGCAGGACGGCACGGGCTCGCTCGTGCGCCTCAATACGCCCGATACCATTTCGTTGTCCGATGCCCACATCTGGCTGCTCCGTGGCGACCTGACCTACTTCAAGCAGGGCTGGCTCGGCGGGCATGAATTCCGGGCCGGGTTCTGGGCGGCGCCGGAGATGGTGCGTGAGACCACGCAGCAGTACGTGAACAACGGGTTCATCCTGCAGGAAGAGCGTTACATCGATCCGAACAACCACCTGCTCGGCACGACGCCTTTCCACCTGCGCTACCGTTCGCCGGCCGTCGCTCCCACCATCAACGAACGCGACCGCGACATCGCCTTCTACGTGCAGGACTCGTGGACGCCCAGCTCACGCCTCACGCTGAACGTCGGGTTGCGCACCGACTTCATCAAGCGGCACGACGCGCTCCTCGGGATCGATCGCCAGAAGAGTGTCGCCGTGCAGCCCCGTGTCGGCTTCTCATACCTCATCACCGAAGACGCCCGCAACGTCGTGCGCGCCAGCTACGGCCGGCTCTACGAGCAGGTGAACGGCCGCGACTACATCGTCACCTTCAATCAGGCCGGCGCCACCGACCTCACCGACGTCTACATCGACAAGGCCGGCAACCGCACGTCGGTCTTCACGCCGGCGACGCGCGGCGTCGACCCGTCGCTGCTCTTCGACAAGAACCTCCACCAGCCGTTCGTCGATGAGTTCTCGATGGGCTTCAACCGGCAGTTCCCGGGCCAGATCAGCCTGGGCGTGGCGGCGACGCATCGTCGCTACCAGGACAACTTCGCCGAACTCGAGATCAACGGCATCTATCCCGATGGTCCGAACAAGCCGTTCCTGGGCTTCGGCAAGATCGATCCGAACCGCGGCATCATCACCCAGGAAACCAACAACACCTGGACCGACGTCATCGTGAACGCGCTCGAGTTCACCCTGGCAAAGAACATGTCCCACGGTTTCCAGATCATCGCCAGCGCGACGCGCCAGTGGAACTGGTTGTCGGGAACGTGGAATCCGAACGACCCCGCGCGTTTCGTGCAGCCGGATGCCTTCGACAACAACCGTGACATGTCGCAGCAGCTGTTCGGGAACGGCGAGGAGAACTCGCTGAACGGCGGTGGCCGCGAGTCCGGCGCCGCCTATCGGCCGTTCTCGGTCCGCATCGGCGGCCAGTGGCAGGCCCCGTGGGGGATCAGCGTCGGCGGCAGCTACGTGATTCAGGCCGGCGGCTATATCGGGCCGCTCGTCACGCGCCTCGATGCCACTGACCCGCAGGTAACCCAGTTCGGTCCCTCCACCGTGCGGCTCGCCAATGGCACTACGCAGCCGAACCCACTCGCGACGCGGCTGCGATTCGTCGGGCCGACGCGCGGGGACGGGCAGATTCGCAACGACGACGCGAAGTACATGCAGCTCAAGATCGGCCGCGTATTCCGGTTCGGCACCCACTCGTTCGAGCCGGCGCTCAACATCTTCAACGCTTTCAACACCGGGGCCAACACGCAGTGGGGCACCGACGCGAACCTGACCTACAGTCCCAACTATCAGAACCGTTTCAACCGGCATCCGCCGCGCGCGTTCCAGCTCTCGATGGCCTACAAGTTCTGAGGCCACGTTCCCGGCGACTCCTCCGGCGCCACCTCCTTCGGGAGTGGCGCCGGTGTCACGTACTGCGCTTGTCATGACGTGCGGCTTCGTGATGCAGTGAGGCGCGATGGCGAAGCGCCGCACCATCCAGGAGCGTCCGTCCGGGCCCGGGTCCGGGGCGCCGGTGGCGCCGTCGGCCGAACCGGCGGCCCGTGCCGCGTGGCGCCGATGGATCGTGCCGTCGCTGGTGCTGCTGGCCGCCGCGAGCGGGTGGTGGTGGCGCGCTGGAGTCCCGCTGGCGCCGCCACGGCCATCGCGGCCGAACGTGGTGCTCATCACGCTCGACACCACGCGTGCCGACCGGATCGGCGCCTACGGATACGCCGCGGCGGCCACCCCCCAGCTGGACCGCCTGGCCCGCGACGGCGCGCGCTTCGCGCTGGCGCTGTCGCCGGTGCCACTGACGCTGCCGGCACATGCGAGCGTGATGACCGGGCGGCACCCCTATGGCCACGGCGTCCGCAACAACGGCTACTTCGTGCTCGGGACCGACGTGCCGACGCTGGCAGAACGTTTCGCCGCCGCCGGATACGACACGGCGGCGTTCGTGAGCTCCTTCGTGCTCGACCGGCAGTTCGGCCTGGCGCGCGGCTTCGCTCATTACGACGACGCGCTCGACCCGCCGCGGGGCACGGGCAACTCGCTGGAGCTGGAACGCCGCGGTGATCGCACCGTGGCCGCCGCCAGCGCCTGGCTCGCCGCACGCGTGTCAGCGCCGGACACGCCTTACTTCCTCTGGGTGCATCTCTACGACGCCCACGAGCCCTACGATCCGCCGTCGGCGTTCCGCTCCCGGTTCGAGCATCGCGCCTACGACGGCGAGATCGCCTTTCAGGACGCGCTCGTCGGCGACCTCCTGGCGCGGATCGGATACGGTACGGCTCGCTCGCCGCTGGTCGTCGTGGCCGGCGATCACGGCGAGAGCCTGGGTGACCACGGCGAGAGCACCCACGGATTGTTCGTCTACGACAGTGCCCTGCGCGTGCCGCTCATCATCGCGTGGCCCGGCGTGCTGGCGCCGCGCGTCGTCGCACCCGCCGTGACCCTGGCCGACGTCGCACCCACGGTGACCGCGCTGGCGGGCCTGCCGCCGCTTGCCCACATCCACGGCGAAAGCCTGGCGGCCGTGCTCGACGGCAAGGCAGGGGCACCGCGAGGCCTCTACGCCGAGACCTACTTCCCGCAGTTCTTCATGGGGTGGGCGCCGCTGCGGTCGATTCGCGATGGCCGCTGGAAGTACATCGACGCGCCCGAGCCCGAACTCTACGACGTGGACGCCGATCCCGGCGAGACGATCAATCGCGCGACCCTCGACACGGCGGCGGCCCGCGGGCTCCGCCGCCGTCTCGAGGACATCGTGCGCGGGCAGGAGCCGCCGTCGGCCGCGCCCCTCAGCGAGGACGCGCGGCGAAAACTGACGGCCCTGGGGTATGTGAGCACGGCGGCTCTGCCCGCTGGTGGCGCTGGCGCTGGTCCTGCCCGCGATCCGAAGCAGATGGTGGGCGTGTTCGAGCGCCTGACCGGTGCCAACCGGGCCCTTGCCGAGGGCCGGCCCGCGGAGGCGGCCGGTATTGCCCGCGACGTGGTGGCGAGCGACGAGGGCAATCACTTCGCCCGCCTGGTGCTCGGCCGCGCGCAGCTGGCCACCGGCGCCTCCCGGGCGGCGATTGACACCTTCCGGGCGTATCTGACCGCCGTGCCTGGCAGCGCCGATGCCCATCACTGGATCGCCCTCGCGCACCTGCGGCTGGGGGATCGCGCGAGCGCCCTCACCGAGGAAGACGCGGCGTTGGCGCTCGACCCGCGACACGGCGCCGCGCGGGCCCTGCGCGCCGGCCTGCTCTTCTCGGCTGGACGGAAGGACGAGGGCGTGCAGTCGCTGGCCGATGCGGTGCGTGCCGATCCGCTCAACCACACCCTGCGGGTGGCGTATGCGGACCTGCTGGCGGATGCGGGGCGCGGCGCCGACGCCGAAGCCGAATATCGCCGCGTGCTCGCCGTCCGCCCGGGGGATGTCGGCGCGCGCCTCGGCCTCGGCCTCCTGCTCGCCAGAAGTGACCGCTTCGAGGCCGCGATCGGCGAGCTCTCGCAGGTACTCGACCTGGCGCCGGCGGACGATGAAGCGCGCTTCGAGCGTGCCGTCGCCTACGAGCGCCTCGGCCGCCACGCCGAGGCGCGGGCCGAGTACGAGCGCCTCGATGCGCCCGACACCCGGCCCGACATCAGGCAGGCGGCCCGGGCCCGCCGGACCGCCGTGGGCCGCTGACCGCGGCCCCTGTCGCCGTTCGTTCGCCGTTCCCGGCCTCTAGGGCGCCTTCGTCACCACATTGCCGGCGTTGTGCCGACGGAGCAGCTCGTTGAGTGCCGCCACGTCCTTGTCGACGAGCCCGCGCACCTGGCCAACCTGGGTCTGCAGGCGTTCGGCCAGGAGCTTGGCGACCTCCATGTGCTGATCGGTCGGTTTGAAGTCGCTGCCCGACACACCATTGGCGAGGTAGCTGAAGCGCGAGAGCAGCTTGGCGGCGTAGCGCACGCCGTCCTGGCCACCGGTGATGCGCAGGTCGTAGAGGTTCGTCTCCTGCTCGGTGAGCGCATCGTGCACCCGCTGCGCCATCTGCTTCACTTCGCTCTCGGAGGTCGTGCGCACGATTTCCTGGATCTGGTTGCGGAGGAACTCCAGCTGATTCACCGCCTCCACGCCCTGGTTGAGACCGCTCGCCAGCGTCGAGAGCAACGTGGTCTGGGCGGTGATGTCGGCTTCGGTGCCGCCCGAGTGCGGGTCTTTGCGCACGGTGAGTTTCTGTGCGTAGTCGCGACCGCCGATCGTGAGCGTGACGGTGTACTCACCAGGCGGCGCGAGAATCGAGATCTGCGGGGCGCCACCGGCCGGGGGCCGCGTGTCGTCGTTGCCGCGCGGAAGCTCGTGACCGTAGAGGGGATCGGTGCGGAACCTGAGCGCCTTCGTCGGCTCGTGCCGCAGGTCCCAGTGGACGCGGTTCAGCCCGGCGCCACCGGGCACGTTCAGCGTGCGGATGGTCTCGCCGCGCGCATTCCTGACGGTCATGCGCCCGCCAACCTGAACCGCCCTGCTCAGGTAGTAATTGAGCGCGGCGCCGTAGGGCGGGTTCTCGCCCACGGTAGGGTCGTCGTAGGGCGTCGACGGCGCCGTGATGCCACGGAAGCGGTAGGCCGCCCGTGGCGGGAAGAGGTGCGCGGCCTGCCCCAGCACCTCGGGTGTCATCGCCCGAAGCGGCGTGATGTCGTCGAGAATCCAGAAGCCACGGCCGTAGGTGGAGATGACGAGATCGTTGAAGTGTTCCTGCACGATGATGCCGGAGACGGGGGCGGCCGGCAGATCGTTCTGCAGCGGCTGCCACGTGTCGCCGTTGTCGAACGTGACGTAGATGGCGTTTTCTGTGCCCAGGTACAGCATGCCGCGCCGCACCGGATCCTCGTAGATGACCTTCGTGTAGCTCAGGTTGCT
>JAEUQR010000013.1 GCA_016789705.1 Acidobacteriota bacterium | reverse complement strand
GCGCGCCTTCTCGTTCAACTCGCCGCACGGCGCCTGCCCGAGCTGCCAGGGCCTGGGCTCCACGTGGGACTTCGACCCGGCCAAGGTCATTCCCGACGACAGCAAGTCGCTCGCCGACGGGGCGATCGTGCCGTGGTCGCGCGGAGACAAGAAGCTCGTGAAGGCCGCCATCGACGGCATCACCAGCTACTGGGGCATCGATCCCACGGTGCCGTTCGCGAAGCTGCCGAAGAAGCAGCGCGACCTGCTCGTCTACGGGCCCGGGGCGTCGGCGAAGGACGACGACCCGGATGAGCCGCCGGCGAAGAAGCGGAAGGGCGCGAAGGACATTGACCCCTACGGCAAGGACTTCGAGGGCGTGCTGCCGAATCTGCGCCGCCGCTTCGACGACGCCGCGTGGGAACAGCAGGCCGAGCTCGACAACTACCGCTCGCTGCGCGACTGCCACGACTGCCACGGCGGCCGCCTGCGGGCCGAGAGCCGCGCCGTGCGCCTCAAGGGCCGCTCGCTGCCCGAGGTGGTGGCCATGCCGCTCAGCGATGCGCGCGCGCTCTTCGACCAGATGACGCTCACCGATCGCGAGACGATCATCGCCGGGCGCATCCTGAAAGAGATCCGCGAGCGGCTGTCGTTCCTCGACGAGGTCGGCGTCGGCTACCTCACGCTCGGCAGAAGCGCCGCCACGCTCTCGGGCGGGGAAGCGCAGCGCATCCGCCTGGCCACGCAGATCGGCTCGAACCTCACCGGCGTGCTCTACGTGCTCGACGAGCCGTCGATCGGCCTGCACCAGCGCGACAACCGGCGCCTGCTCGCCACGCTGGCCCGCCTGCGCGATCTGGGCAACACCGTCATCGTCGTCGAACACGACGAAGAGACGATCCGCATGGCCGACTACGTCGTGGACCTCGGTCCCGGCGCCGGCGAACACGGCGGACAGGTGATGTTCCAGGGCAAGCCGGCGCAGCTCATCGCCGCCGCCGACTCGCTCACCGGCCAGTTCCTGAGCGGGCAGCGGTCGATCGCGACGCCGGTCGTGCGGCGCCAGCCCGGCAAGGGCGAGATCGTCGTGCGCGTCGCGCGCGCCAACAACCTCCGCGACATCGACGTGCGCATTCCGCTCGGCCTGTTCGTGGCGGTCACCGGGGTGAGCGGCTCGGGCAAGAGCACGCTCGTCAACGACATCCTCTACAAGGCGCTGGCCAGGCAGATCTACCGCTCCACCGAGGAGCCGGGACCGCACAAGGTGGTCGAAGGTGTGCACCAGGTGGACAAGGTCATCGAGATCGACCAGTCGCCGATCGGCCGCACGCCGCGCTCGAATCCGGCCACCTACACCGGCCTGTTCTCGTTCATCCGCGATCTGTTCGCGATGGTGCCCGAAGCGAAGGCGCGCGGCTACAAGCCGGGCCGCTTCTCGTTCAACGTGAAGGGCGGACGGTGCGAGGCGTGCCAGGGCGACGGCGTCATCGCCATCGAAATGCATTTCCTGCCCGACGTGTTCGTGACGTGCGAGCAGTGCAAGGGGCGGCGCTACAACCGCGAGACGCTCGACGTGAAGTACCGGGGCAAGTCCATTGCCGAGGTGCTCGACCTCACGGTGAGCCAGGCGCTGCCGCTGCTCGAGAACTTCCCGCTCATCGCGAACAAGCTGCGCACGCTCGAAAGTGTCGGGCTCGGCTACGTCACCCTCGGCCAGTCGGCCACCACGCTGTCCGGCGGCGAGGCCCAGCGGGTGAAGCTGTCGAAGGAACTCTCGAAGCGCGGCACCGGCAAGACGCTCTACATCCTCGACGAGCCCACGACCGGGCTGCACTTCGAAGACGTGCACAAGCTGCTCGACGTGCTCAACCGGCTGGTGGACCAGGGCAACACGGTGATCGTCATCGAACACAATCTGGACGTCATCCGGTCGGCCGACTGGATCGTGGACCTGGGTCCCGAGGGCGGGGCGGCCGGCGGCCGGCTCGTGGCGCAGGGCCCCCCGGAGGCGGTGGCCAAAGTGAAGGCCTCGCACACGGGACAGTTCCTCGCCGAGGCCTTCCGGGCCGAAGGGCCAGGTGTGTCAAAACGACCACAGGTGTAGTGGTTGGCACTGTGGTTGCGAAACCACACAGAGGGAGTGCCTGCGCCGGAGACGATCTCCTAAGTCATTCATTTATAGAGACTTGAATGTAGTGCCGTGCATGTGAAAAGTCGGGCATCCCGTTTGCTAGAGAGAGTGCCGGTAGCCGTTGTGAACATTGCCTTCCAGCAGACGCTCAGGCGTCAGGTGTCGTGCGCGGGGATCGGCCTGCACTCGGGGTCGAAGGTCAGCCTCACGCTGAAGCCCGCCCCGGCCGGTACCGGCGTCGTGTTCCGGCGGGCCGACCTGGGCGTGGACATCCCGGCCACGGTCGACCACGTGACGGCCATCAATCTGGCCACCGTGCTCGGCAAGGACGGCGCCACGGTGGAAACCGTGGAGCACCTGCTGGCGGCGCTCGTGAGCGCCGGCGTCGACAACGTCATCATCGAGCTGACGCAGCGTGAAGTGCCGATCATGGACGGCAGCTCGGCGCCGTTCCTCTTCCTCATCCAGGAAGCTGGCCTCAAGAAGCAGTCGGCAGCGCGCGGCTACCTCAAGGTGCTGCGGCCGGTGAGCGTGGCGAGCGGCGACAAGCACATCGCCATCTACCCCTCCGACCACTTCAAGGTCAGCTACACCATCAGCTTCGACCATCCGATGCTGCGCCACCAGTCGCGCACCATGCGGATCACGGAGCAGAGCTTCAACGACGAGATCGCCTCGGCGCGCACCTTCGGCTTTCTGAAGGAAGTGGAGTGGATGCGCCAGCAGGGCCTGGCCCTCGGCGGTTCGCTCGACAACGCCATCGTCATCGGCGACACCGGTCCGCTGAACGCGCTGCGCTTCGACGACGAGTTCGTGCGTCACAAGATTCTCGACGCGGTGGGCGATCTGGCGCTGCTCGGCCGTCCGGTGCTCGGGCACGTCGTGGCGCACCGCGCCGGGCATGCCCTGCACACGCAGCTCGCAAAGCAGCTGCTGTCGGAACCGGATGCCTGCACCGTGGTCGAGAGCGTGGCGGTCGCCGCGGCCGAGACCGATGCCGTGCCGGCGGCCGCGCGCGCCCGCTAGTTTCCTGGTCACAACCTCCATTGCCACGGCCGCGGCCATCCCCGCGGCCGTTTCTTTGTACGGTCCGGCAGAACGCGCCCGGCCTCTCGCGGACGTTTCGGGATAGCATGCCCCTCACGCCGAGGCGCTGCCTGAGCATGTCCCCGATCGACGCGTTCGACCGCCGTGAGTTCCTGAAGCTGGGTACCGCCGCCGTCGCGGGCCGGGCGGGTGTGCGCACTGGGGAGGCCACGGCGCAGCCGGCTGGCTTTCTTGCCGCGCCGCCGATTCCGCTCGTGCGCATCGGCATGGTGGGCATCGGCCTGCAGGGCGGCGGGCATCTCGAGAACTTCCTGAAGATCCCGGGCTGCCGCGTGACCGCGGTGTGTGACATCCGCCAGGCGCGCACCACCTGGGCCATGCAGCAAATCACGGCGGCGGGGCATCCGGCACCGGCCGTCTACACACGCGGTCCGCGTGACTTCGAGCGCCTCTGCGAAACCGAGGACCTCGACCTCGTGTTCACCGCCACCCCCTGGGAGTGGCACGTGCCTGTGATGCTGGCGGCGATGAAGGCCGGCAAGCACGCCGCCACCGAAGTGCCGGCCGCCATGACCGTGGACGACTGCTGGGCGCTCGTCGAGAGTGCGGAGAAACATCACCGGCACGCGGTGATGATGGAGAACTGCAACTACGACCGTGCCGAGATGATGGCGTACCACATGGTGCGTCAGGGCGTGTTCGGCGACGTGCTGCACGCCGAGGGTGGCTACCTGCACGACCTGCGCGCCATCAAGTTCGAGAAGCAGGACGAAGGCCTGTGGCGCCGCGCCTGGTCGAGGAAGATCGACGGCAACCCGTATCCCACGCACGGCCTCGGCCCCATCAGTAACTGCCTCGACATCAACCGCGGCGACCGCTTCGATTACCTCGTCTCGATGAGCGGCCCGTCTCGCGGCCTCTACGACTGGGCGAAGGAGCACTTCCCGGCGGACGCCCCCGAACGCCAGGAGCGCTACACGCTCGGCGACGTGAACACGAGCCTCATCAAGACCGCGCGCGGCAAGACCGTGATGGTGCAGCACTGCACCAACCTGCCGCGGCCCTACAGCCGCATCAACGTCGTGCAGGGCACGAAGGGCATGTTCCAGGGCTATCCGAACCGCGCCTACATCGAAGGACGCGGCAAGGCGCACCAGTGGGTGGACTGGACGGAGCTGCGCGCCGAGTTCGAGCATCCGCTATGGAAGGAGCTCGAAGCCCGCGCCGCCGGCGCCGGCCACGGCGGCATGGACTACATCGAAGACTTCCGGCTCATCGCCTGCCTGCGCGCCGGCACGCCCACCGACATGAACGTCTACGACGCGGCGGCACTGAGCGCCGTGGTCGAACTGAGCATGCAGTCCACCGCGAAACGCGCCCGGGCCGTCGATGTGCCCGACTTCACGCGTGGCGCCTGGACCACCAATCCGCCGCTCGCGATCGTGACCGTGTAACGCATGCAGCTCACGTCACTCGACTGGATCATCGTGGCGGCCTCGCTGGCGCTGTCGTTCGCGCCGGCGGTCTGGATGGCGCGCCGCGCCGGTTCGAGCACGGCCGAGTTCTTCACGTCGGGCCGCTCGGCGCCGTGGTGGCTCATCGGCGTGTCGATGGTGGCCACGACGTTCAGCACCGACACGCCCAACCTCGTCACGGATCTGGTGCGCCAGGGCGGTGTGGCCGCGAACTGGGCGTGGTGGGCGTTCCTCCTCACCGGCATGACCACGGTGTTCTTCTACGCGCGGTTGTGGCGGCGCATCGGCGTGCTGACGGATCTCGAGTTCTACGAGCTGCGGTACTCCGGCCCGGCTGCCACCTGGGTGCGCGGCTTCCGCGCGGTCTACCTCGGCGTCGTCTTCAACGTCGTCATCATGGCGTCGGTGAATCTGGCCGCCGCCAAGATCGCGAACGTGCTGCTCGGCTGGCCGATTGGCCAGACGCTGCTCGTCTGCGGCGTCATCAACATCGCGTTTGCCGCCACGTCCGGCCTGTGGGGCGTGCTCGTGACGGACTTCCTCCAGTTCGGCATCGCCATGGGCGGGTCGTTCGCCGCCGCCTGGTACGCGCTGGCGCATCCGGCCGTGGGCGGCATCGACGGGCTCTTCGCGAAGGTCGATCCGCAGTCGCTGATGCTCGTGCCAGACCTCACCGACTGGTCGGTGTCGCTGCCGATCTTCATCGTGCCGCTCACCGTGCAGTGGTGGTCCACGTGGTACCCGGGCGCTGAACCTGGCGGCGGCAGCTACATCGCGCAGCGGATGCTGGCCGCGAAGTCGGAACGCGACGCCATGGCGGGCACGCTCTTCTTCAACGTGGCCCACTACGCGCTCAGGCCGTGGCCGTGGGTGATCGTGGCGCTGGCGTCGATGCTGGTCTTTCCCGAACTCGCCGATATCCGCGCGGCCCTGCCGCATGTCGACCCGGCGCTCGTCGGTCACGACATGGCCTACCCGGCGATGTTGACCTTCCTGCCGGTGGGAGTGCTCGGCGTGATGGTGGCCGGCCTGCTCGCCGCCTACGTGTCCACGATCTCGACACACCTCAACTGGGGCACGTCGTATCTCGTGCACGACCTCTATCGCCGATTCCTGCGGCCCGAGGCCAGTGAGGCGCACTACGTGCTGGTGGGCCGGCTCGTGACCGCCGCGCTCATGATCGCGGCAGGCCTCCTCACGCTGGTGCTCGAGTCGGCGCGCACGACCTTCGACCTGCTGCTCTCGATCGGCGCCGGCACGGGCCTTTTGTACCTGCTGCGCTGGTTCTGGTGGCGCATCAACGCCTGGAGCGAGATTGCCGCGATGGCGAGCTCGTTCGTGCTGGCCGTCGGGCTGCTCGTGCTGCGTCAGAACGGCGTCACGATTCCCTCGCATGTGTCGCTCATCAGCACCGTGATCTTCACGACCGTCGTCTGGCTGGCGGCCACGTGGCTGACCCCGGCCACCGACGAGCAGACGCTGCGCCGCTTCTACACGCTGGCGCGCCCGGCCGGGCCAGGCTGGGCGGCGGTGCGCCAGGCCTGCGGGAATCTGGCGGCGACCGACGACCTGAGTGCCGCTGTTCTTGGCAGCCTCGCCAGTTGTGCGTTCATCTACGCGGCGCTCTTCGGCACCGGCTTCGCGCTGATGGGGCGCACCAGCGCGGCAGCGGTCGCGTTCGCGGTGCTCGTCGTGAGCGGCGTCATCACGGCCCGCGCGGTCACGCGGCTCTGGCGCCGATGACGGCCATCGTGCTGGCGGGGGGACGCGGGCGCCGGTTACAGAAGAGTGACGCGTCGGCATTGCCGGATGCGGCGCAGCGGCGGGCAGCCGCGCGTGGTCTCAAAGTGCTGATGCCGGTCGGGCCGGACCACCTGCTCGTGGACGCCGTGCTCACCCGCCTCACGGAGGCCGGCGTGACCGACGCCGTGATCGTCGTGCCGCCAGACCACGCCGACCTCGCCGCCCATCTCGCCGCGCATCCCCTCCCTGGCCTGCGAACGCGACTGGCCGTGCAACCCGTGGCAAACGGCACGGCCGGCGCCGTTGCCGCGGCCGCCCCTCACGTGACGGCGCCGGCCTGCCTCGTGGTGAACGGCGACAATGTCTATCCTGCCGCGGCGCTCGCCGCGCTCGTGGCGCTCGACGGCTGCGGCACGGCCGGCTTCACGCGCGCGTCGCTCGAACACGACAGCGGCTTTCCGGCGGCACGTGTGGCGGCCTTCGCGATCGTCGAACACGACGCCGAGGGCTGGCTGACCGGCATCCGGGAGAAGCCGCCGGTCGAGGCCATCGGCCCCGGCACGCTCGTCAGCATGAACCTGTGGCGCATGGACCAGGCCATGCTCGCGGCCTGCGCCGACGTGACCCCGTCACCGCGTGGAGAACTCGAACTGCCCGACGCCGTGATGCTCGCGGTGTCGCGTGGCACGCGCGTGCGCGTGGTGCCCGCGAGCGGGGTGGTGCTGGATCTGACGACCGCGGCCGACGTGGCCGTCGTGAGCCGGGCACTCGCGCCCCGGGAGTCGGGCGCATGAGTCTGGCCGATCACTTCGTGCAGCTCGGCTTCGGGGCGGACGACGCGGCCAGCCGTGCCGCGCTCGTCACATCCGTCTCCGATGGTTTCCGCGCGTTCGCCGGTGCACCCCCGGCCTGGCGCTGGTTCGTGCCCGGCCGTCTCGAGGTGTTCGGCAAACACACCGACTACGCCGGCGGCCACGTGCTTGCCGGCGCCGTGCCGCGCGGGTTCGCGATGGTCGCCGGGCCCCGCAGCGATCGCCGCGTGCGCGTAGTGGATGTGGCCAACAAGGTGCAGCTCGAGTTGGACATCGACGATGGCGGACCGGCAAGAAGCGGCTGGGCATCGTACATCCAGGTGACGATGCGGCGTCTTGCCGCGAATTTTCCCGGGGCGGCACTGGGCCTCGATCTGGCGTTTTCGAGTGACCTGCCACGGGCGGCCGGAGTGTCGAGCTCGAGTGCCATCGTCGTTGGCGCCACCACGGCCTTCGTCACGCGCGGCGGGCTGCGCGGGCGCGAGGAGTGGGGCCGCGCCCTCGTCACGCCCGAGGACCTTGCGACCTACTGCGGGTGCATCGAGAGCGGCCATCACTTCGCCGGCCTCGCGGGCAACGCCGGCGTGGGCACCCACGGCGGCAGCGAAGATCACACGGCCATCCTGATGAGCCGCGCCGGGCACCTCGGCCACTACCGGTTCGTGCCGACGACCCGCGTGGGGATGATGCCCTGCCCGCCGGCCTGGACCTTCGTCGTGGGGGTGAGCGGCGTGCACGCCGACAAGGCCGGGGCGGTGCGCGATCGCTACAACCGGGCGGCATTCGCCGCCGGCGCCCTGCTCGATCTCTGGAACCGCGCCGCCGCCGCGCCCGCGCTGTCGTTGTCGGTGGCGCTCGAGGCGCCGGGCGCCGAGACCGAACTGCGACGCCTCATCGCCGCGGCGTCCGGGCACCCGATGGGGGCGCCCGACCTGCGGCGCCGGCTCGATCATTTCCTCGCCGAAGACGCCATTGTGTGCGAAGCGGCCCTGGCGTGCGATCGCGGCGATGCCGCGGGTCTCGGCGCGCTCGCGCAGGCGTCGCAGCGGCACGCCGAGGCGTGGCTCGGCAATCAGGTGCCCGAGACGGTGACGCTCGCCGCGCTGGCCCGCGAGTGCGGCGCACACGGCGCCACGAGCTTCGGCGCCGGCTTCGGGGGCAGCGTGTGGGCGCTCGTCGACCACGGTGACGTGGCCCACTTCGCGCGCGCCTGGATCGGCGCCTACACGGCCCGGCACCCCGGCATGCCGAACGTGGCCTGGTTTGCGGCGCGCCCCGGCCCCGGGCTGGTCGACGTGCCGTCCGAGGGCGCGTAGCCGCGCCCGGTCCTCATCGGTATGGCTCAGCCAGTGTAGGATCTCCTCGTTCGCCGCATGCATCAGGACCTGCAGGAAGCGCTCGACTTCCATCACGCCGTGCTCGCCGAAGGCGCCCGCGCCCTCGTTGGCTACGAACTCGCGAAGACGATCGCCAACATCGTCCTGCTGGCGGAAATCCCGACCACCTACGACAAACGCTCCGAGCGCCAGGTGAATGCGGGCAACCTGTTGCTGCGCGGCGTACCCGGCGTCGGCAAGACGTTCTTCGGCGTGATTCTCGCCGCCATCAGCGATGCCCGCTTCGCGCGCATCCAGGGCCGCGCCGACCTGCAGCCCACCGAAGTGGTCGGCTTCCAGATGATCAACCCGGCCACCGGACAGCTCGTGACCGAGTTCGGGCCGATGGCGTCGGCCGAGATCATCCTGCTCGACGAGATCAACCGCATCCCGCTCAAGAGCCAGAGCGCGTTCCTCGAAGGCCTGCAGGACCGCACGATCACGGTGGGCAAGGACACCTACGATCTGCCGGCCTTCAGCTTCGCCATCGCCACGATGAATCCGGTGGAGCTCGGGCAGGGCACGTTCCCGCTCTCGGAAGCCGCCACCGACCGTTTCGCCGCGATGGTGCAGATCGGCTACCTGCCGAAGGACGAGGAAGAGAAGCTGGTCGACTTCGACTTCAAGCGGATGACGCTCCGGCCGCTGCTCTCGAAGGAGCGCATCATCCAGCTGCGCGGCGTCATCAGCGACCGCGTGTTCCTGCACAAGAGCCTGGGCCGCTACGTGCAGCGCCTGGTCGGCGCGACGCGCCCGATGGATCCCGACACCGACTGGCACGAGCGGTCGCCGTCGGACCTCGTGGAACGTGGCGTGGACCTCGGCGCCTCACCGCGCGCCATCATCTGCTGGAGCCGGCTCGCCAAGGCGTGGGCGCTGCTTGCCGGCGGCCGCGACGAGGTCTATCCGGAAGACATCCAGGCGCTCGCGCCTTACGTGCTCGGCCACCGCATCTGGCTCGGCCCGCACGCGGCGGCGCATGGCCTCACGACCGACGCGGTCATCGCGGATGTCATCGCCGAGGTGCCCATCCCATGATGCTGCACGCGCCGGCGGCGACGTCGTACGTCGATCTGAACCTCATCACGAAGATCGAGCTGCTCATCCTGAAGCGGCTGGCCGGCGGCACGACCGGCGATCACCGCAGCCGGGCCGATGGCAGCGGCTTCGATTTCGTCGGGCTGCGCGACTGGCAGGCCGGCGACCGGTTCTCGGCCATCGACTGGCCGCAGTCGTCGCTCACGAACTTCGCGCCGATGGTCGTGCGCGAGTTCGACCAGCCGAGCGCCGCCACCGTGCTCGCCGTGGCCGATGCCTCGCTCTCGACGCGCTGCGGCGTGGACGGCACGCCGCTCGCGGCCGTGGTGGCGCGCGCGCTTGCGACGATCGGGCTGTCGGCCGCGTTCTTCCAGGATCGTTTCGGCCTGCTCACCTTCGACCGTGGCTTCAGCCGCATGGCCGGCATCCCGCCGCGTACCGGGCGCGGTCATGTCGTGCACTGTCTCGAAGCCTACGAGGCGCGGCGCGGGCTTGAACCCGTGACGATCGCCGGCGGCCTCGGCGCGGCCCTGAACGGCAGCCTGCGCGCGGCCTCGCTCGTCCCGGTCGTCTCCGACTTTCTCTTCGACGAAGCGCCGGACGTCGTGCGTGAGCTGGCGCGCGTGAACGTGGTGCACGACGTGTTCCTCGTCATCGTCGACAGCCGCTTCGCGTTCGAGACGCCGCCGATGTCGGCCGGCTGGATCACGGTGCGCGATGTCGAAGGCGGCAGCCCGCGGGTCATCGCGCGCGGGGAATATGCGCGCCTGGCGAGCCGGGCGGCCGACTGGCAGGCCGAGGTGGCGCGGCTGGCCCGCGCCGCGGATCTGGACGTGGTCGTGCTCGGCGCCGATGAAGCGCAGGGCGAGATCGCGCTGGCCGAGTTCGTGGCCGAGCGGCGCCTGCGGAAGGTGGCGCGATGAAACCGCGCGTGATGCTCATGGCGCTGGCGGCGCTCGCCGTGCCGGCCGTACTGACGGCGCAGCACGTGCACCCCACGCCGGCTCCGGCCACCGCGTCCGCGCCGGCCCGCCCGCAGGAGGCACCGCCCGAGACGCTGTCGCCCGTCGATGTCGCCACCGCGCCGCCGCTTGCCGCCGACACGCCGGTGCAGTGCTGGTGGCGGTCGTCGAGCGGGGCGATCCGCGTCGGCGAAGTGGTGGACGTGGCGCTCACCTGCGCGGTGCTCGAAAGCGCCACCGTGACGGCCGTGCCCGACGAGTCGCGCCTCGCCGTCGCCTCGGTGCAGCTCACGCCATTCGAAATCGTCGACGGCGC
>JAEUQR010000059.1 GCA_016789705.1 Acidobacteriota bacterium | reverse complement strand
CGCGCCCTGCGTCACGTTGCCGCGATCGCTCAGGGGCCGCGGCACCGGCAGCGCGATCACGGCGGGCTGCTCCGGCACGTCGGCGCGCGCCGGCTGCAGCTCCACGTAGTCGGCCTGGAGCGACGGGCGGTCGCCGGTCATGTGCGTGTTGAAGGCGGTGTTCACCGCGCGCTGGATGGCCGGCACGCTGCGGAAGCTCGTGCGCAGCCGCACACGCCGTGCCCCCTCGGCGATGAGGCGTTCGCAGATCGCGCGGTACACGCCGACATCGGCGCGGCGGAACCGGTAGATCGACTGCTTCGGATCGCCCACGATGAAGAGCGCGCCCGGCCGCACCGGGCGGTCCACCGGCGCCGTGTCGTCATTCGCGTCGTCGGTCGAGGCGAGGAGCAGCAGCAGCTCTGCCTGCAGCGGGTCGGTGTCCTGAAACTCGTCCACGAGCAGATTGCGGAAGCGCCGCTGGAAGCCACGCCGCACCTCGGCGTCGTCGCGCACGAGATTGCGCGCCTCGATGAGCAGGTCGAGGAAGTCCACGGCGCCGGCACGCCGCTTACGGTCGTCGTAGAGCCCGACCGCGGCGCCGAGCGCCTCGTGCACCTGCGCCGCCAGGTCCGCGTCGGCGGCGTTCCTGAACGCCACGAGCGCATCCACGAGCGAGTCGCGGGCCGCGATCACCTCGGCGTTCGACAACTGCTTCGAGAACTGCCCCGACGCGCGGCGCCCGGCCCGCAGATCGCGCTCCTCGGCCGCCAGCGCGCAGAGCGCGCCTTCCCAGCCGTCGTAGTCGGCCTGCGCCCGCCGGCGCAGCGGTTCGATGTCGGCCCACACGCGGCGGATGCGCTCGATGGCGCGCGCCAGCGGGTCGCGCGGACTCGACGGCTGGCGCGTCGCCTCGCATAGTGTCGCCATGCCGTCGAGCAGGTGATCGATGTCGCGATCGCGCGCGAAGCCCTCGGGCCGCGTCCACGGCGTGGGATGGTCGCGCCATTCGAGCAGCTCACGGCCGGCCCGCTTCAGACGCTCGATCGGCGCATCGTCGTCTTCGTCCTGGCCGAAGCGCCGCACGGTCACGCGCCTGAGCGAGCGCCGCACACCCTCACACGGGGCGTCGAGTTCGCGCTGCAGCCAGTCGGCGAACGCTTCGTCGAAGAGCCGCGAAGCCTGGCCCTCCGTGAGCACCGCAAACGAGGGGTCGATGCGCGCCTCGACGGGACGTTCGCGCAGCAGGTCGGCGCAGAAGCCGTGGATGGTGCTGACGTGCGCTTCCTCGAAACGCTGCACGGCGCGTTCGAGCGTCGTGGCTGCCTCGCCGGTGGCGGCGGCGCGCGCATGTTCGAGCTGCTCGCGCAGCCGCAGCTTGAGTTCGCCGGCGGCTTTCTCCGAGAACGTGACGGCGACGATCTGGTCGATGGTGGCGCGGCCCGTTTCGACGAGGCGCACGATGCGCTTCACGAGTTCGGTCGTCTTGCCGGTGCCGGCCGCCGCTTCGACCACGAGCGTCGTGTCGAGCGCGTCACTGATGAGCGCGCGATCGGCGGCGTCGGCGATGGGCGGCGTCACGGCATCCTCCGCAGCGCCTCGAGGTCGGGCACCTCGGGTTTGCGCTTCGTGCGCGCGGGCTCGTCGGGTCCGCACACGGCGCGGAAGTCGCAGTAGTCGCACGATGGACGCCCGGCCACCTGCCCGGGCCGCGCCGCCAGCATGCCGTGTTCGATGGCGCGGTCCACGATCTCGAGCACCTCGAGGCCGCGCCGGCGGATGTGATCGTCGAGCGCGATGGCGCGTTCGCTGAACTGGCCGGCGGTCGTGCAGTACGAGAGCCGTCCTTCCACCACGCGCTCGCCGGTCATGGCCTCGAGCGCCACCGCGTAGAGCACGGGCTGCAGCACACGGCCGCCTTCCACTATCGTCGCCGGCGTCGTGCGGTTCTTCCCGGTCTTGTGGTCGGTCACGCGAAGCGCCCGGTCGGACAGGCGGCGTTCCACGAGGTCGATCGAACCGCGCAGACGGAACCCGGCCTCGCCCACGGCGGCGGG
The DNA here is from genome assembly GCA_016789705.1 of Acidobacteriota bacterium. GTDB lineage: Bacteria > Acidobacteriota > Vicinamibacteria > Vicinamibacterales > UBA2999 > CADEFD01. Next base: position 6,437 of record JAEUQR010000059.1, on the reverse strand, counting down.
CTCCCGCACCGACGCGGCGTCCCGGGCGCTGTCGAGCGGCAGGCCGAACGCCAGCTCGAAGCGTTCGGGCAGCCACTGCGCGGCGTCGCGCACGACCATGTCGTCGAACCAGAGGAAGAGATCGCGGCGCAGGGCGGCGACTTCGTCGTTCCAGACGCGGTCGATGGCCGGCGCCAGATCGTCGTAGGCCTGCTTTGTCACGCCCGTGATGGCCCATTCGAGCTGCGCCCGCGCCGGTGCCTCGTGCCCGGGCAGGAGCGGCAACATGTCGTTCGTCACGAGCGTGCGGAAGAAGGCCGTCTGGATCTCGTGGAAGAGACTGCCGCGCGTCAGCGGGTCGAGCCGCTGCAGCGGTGCCGGCGCCTCGAGCGGCGCCAGTTGGTAGATGGCCGCGAGCTGGAACTGGTACGGACACGCGGCATACCGCTGCAGCGCCGTGAGGGAGTACGGACGCGCCGTGAGCCGCTGGGCCGCCAGCGCCGCCGCGGTGAGCGGCTGCACGCGCGTCAGGCCATCGGCCTGCGACCAGCGCGGCTGCCAGCGCGACCAGCGCTCGATGACCGAACGCCGGAGCGGCGCGTTGAGCTCCAGCAGATACCGCGCGCGGCCTTCGTCGCGGGCGCGTTCAGCAGCGGGCGCGCGCAGGAGCGGCAGCAGCACGGCCAGGTCGTGCTCCATGTCGTCGATGGCGGCGGCCGGATCGCGCGGCGCCGGCCAGTCGAGCCTGGCGCCACCGCGGGCCGAGGCGTCGTCCGCCACGGCGTCGTAGCGCGGGATCGCGCCCGTGGTCGCGCGCACCACATCGAGCACGTAGAACGACGGCACACGCGGGCGCGACTCGGCGAGTTCCAGGCGCGGATACGACAGGTGGATGCGGGCCGTGGCCGCCCCCACCGCCAGACGCAGCTGGAGCCGCTCGTCGTCGGCGCGCGTGTCGGTAACGGGCAGCGCCGGATCGAGTGCCGCCCGGCGCGCATCGAGCAGCAGCGCGTCTTCGCGCAGGCGCTGCGGAAAGATGCGCTCGGCCATCCCGGGCACGAAGACCACCGCGAACGTGCGGCCGCGCGCTGACTGCGGCGTGCCGACGAACACGTGTCCTTCGCGACGCCGTGGCGGCTCGTGGGTGAGCGTGAGCAGCCGCGGCGTGAGCACGTCGCGCACTTCGCGCAGCCGCACCGGCCCGACGGCGCCGAGCGGCGCCATCTCGGCCAGCACGCGGGCCACCCGTGCCGGCTGGCGCAGCACGCGCGGCACGAGCGCGGCGAACTCCTGCAGCCACGCCGCCCAGGTGCGAGGCGCGCGCCACGTGTCGATGGCCGCCACGATCGGCAGGGCGAACGCCTCGAGATGGCCGAGCTGCTCGCGGTCGCGCTCGATGGCGCGCAGACGCGGCGAGTCGCGATCCTCCGCGGCCAGCTCGCGCCACCGCCGGTCGTATTCGTGACGCAACCCGGGCAGGCGGCGCTGCCAGCGCTCGAGGCCTTCGATGACACAGGCCTCGACCAGCAGCTCTTCCCAACGCCACGGCGCGCGCAGCGTGCCGGCCACGACGCGCGTGCCGTCGCGTTCGCCGGCCGACGGCGCTTCGTCGATCGGCGCGGGATCGTCGACGCGCTCGTCGGGCCTGAGCAGCACATCGGCGTCGGGCACTGGCCCCAAAGTGGATTGCCAGGGGCCTGTCCCCGCCATTCCGCCGCTGTCGGGGACAGGCCCCTGCTGATTTCCGCGGGGGTCGGGGACAGGCCCCTGCTGATTCTCGATGGGGCCAGTCCCCGAAGGCACCTGGCCGAGCGAGAGGTATTCGGCGAAGCGGCGTGCCGAGAGGCCGTCGTCGGCACAGGCGAGCAGCGCGAGGAAGGCGCGGCCCGCCGGGTCGGGACGTCGCGTGCCACGTTCGAACCACGCCGGCACGCCGGCGCGCGCGAAGGCGTGTTCGAGCAGCCCGAGATAGGTGTGAGGCGCGCGCAGCAGCACCGCCATCTCGTCGAAGGGCACGCCGGCGTCGGCTTCCGCGAGCACACGTCGCACGACTTCCACTGCCTCTCGCCCTTCACCTGGCGCCGAGAAGATCTGCACCGTGTCGTCGAGCGCGCCGACGGGCGGCGCCTCGGGCGAGAACAGCCAGCGCTGCAGGCGGGCGCGAGCCGTGCGATCTGTGTCGGCCGGCCCGGGCGGGTCGACCGCGTCGCGCGCCTCGACGCCGCCGGCGGCCGCACAGGCGGCCCGCGCCGCCGCGTCGCCTTCAGGCACGACCGCCAGGCACTGCGCGGCCGCGCCGGCAAGCACCGCGAGCAGCCGCCGCTCCGCCGCCGATGCGATCGGCACGTCGAGCAACAGCACGTGACGCGCCGGCAGGACCTCGGGCGCACCGGCAATCCGGGCCGCGGCGGTCGAGAGCACGTCAGCGCGGCTGACGGCCCCCGAGCGCGCGGCCTCGCCGTCCAGGCGGCGCGCCAGCGCCGCCAGATCGGGCCCCACGCGATCCACCGCCGCCAGGGCGTCGAGCGAGACGCCGGCCAATTGCAGCTCGCCCAGTGTGCGGGCCGCCGCGCGTGGAAAGCCCGGCAACTGCGCGACGGGCTCGAAGTAAGCGAGCTCGCCCGCATCGTGCGCGTCGAATGACGCGCGCGCCGTCATCGCCTCGACGCCGAGCGCGCTGCCCGGCGAGACGAGCCGTTCGGCCAGGTCCGGCAACGCCATCCGCGTTGCAAGCTCCGCAAACGACATGCGCGTCACACCCACCAGCGCACCGGCCGCGCGGGCGATGTCGAGCGCGAGCTCGTCGGCGGCCGCGCGCGACGCGCCGACGATCAGCACGCCGCCCGCGGCATGCGCGGTCACGAAGGCGCGTGCCGCCGCCGCGCGCCCGGAGGCGGACGGCGACACGACGTATCGAAACGTGGACGGGGACACGGCGGGGCGCCGGGCGTACTAGGGGGCCAGACTCGACGACAGGCGGTACTTCGCGGCGTTCGAGAAGTTGCCGCTGACGCGCACGTGGACGGCCTCGCCGGCCTTCACCTGCACCGTGACCGACTCGCTGGCCGAGTTGCCCTGCAGGTCCTGGTCGGAGCGGTCCTGGGCTTCTCCGAAGTTGCCGCCGGTGTAGACCTCGAGCACCAGGTCCGGCGTGTCGCCGTTGCCCACCTGCCGCGTCACGACGGTGAGCGTGCCCTCTTCGGCGGCCTTGAGGACATACCAGTCCCACGAGTCGCCGTTTGCGGCGTCGAGACTGTCTTCGAGCGGCTTGCCGACGGCGATGCTGCGCGCGTTACCCGGCCGGCGGTCAGGATCTCCGGGACGCTGGAAGGCCGGGAAGGTCAGGAACGCGCCGGCGATTGTGAAGGTGCTCTTGTCGCCCCCCTGCAGCCGCACGCGGACGCGGTAGCTACCGGGTTCGGTCACGGTCGTCGAGAGCAGCTCCATGCCTTCGTTGCCGGTCAGGTCGCGGTCCGTCGAACCGTCGGGCAGCACCTGCCCATCGTCGTCCACGAGCTGCAAGGCGAGGTCGCCCGTACCCTGAACGGCCACCGACAGCACGCCCGCGGTTTTCGCCGCCACCGTGAACTCGGTGGGACGGTCGTCGGTCACCGTGGCCTGGCCGGGGGCGCCCATCGGGAGGGGCGTGGGTGACTGGGCCACGGTCGGAGCGACAAGGGCGAGGGCCAGCCCGGCGGTAACAGCGAGAACACGTGACATCGGAGGCTCCTTGAGGGTGGGTTTCGGGGCCGGAACCGGGTGGCCGCCACTCCTCACGCACTATAGCGTCAAGCATGAAACGAGGACACGATCCGCCCCGACAGGACACGTCCACGGCTAGAATCGGGGGGCCCCTGGCGCCAAAACCCCACAAATGGGTATCGCGCGCCGGGTACGCGCCTTGCTTCGATTCCGGGCAGGAGTTGGCAATGCAGATCAACAAGCTGGTCTTCGGCGGGCTCATCATCGGCTGCCTCGGCGCAGCGGGCCTTGGCGGCTATCTGGCCAACCGGATGAACCAGCCGGCTCCGGTCACCGTGGCCGCGCCGGTGACTGTGCCGGCCGCCACCGGCACGGTCACCGCGTCGGAGGGCGTCGTCGCTCCGGCGATCGAACCGGCACCGAGCCCGGCCGCCACCCCGGCGCGCCAGGTGACACCGGCAGCCCCCAGGCGCGCAGAACCAGCCCCGGCTCCCGCGCCGCGCCGGGCACCCGACGCACCCCGCCGGGCGGCATCTCGGCCGGCGCCGGAACCGCTGCCGGCTCCCGCGGCCGCCTCCGCACCCCAGGCACCCGCCGCCGGCGGCACTATGTGGGAAGCGCGTCCGGCCGTGGAAGCCGAGGCGCCGGAACGCACGGCGCCCGAGCCGGAGCCGGTCGTGGAGCCCGAACCTGAATTCGTCGAACTCGTCGTGCCGGCCGATGCCGTCATCGGCCTGCAGCTCGAAACCACCGTCTCGAGCGATCGCGCCCGCGTCGAAGACGCGGTCGAGGCGCGGGTGACGCGTGACGTGCGCGTGGGCGGGCGGGTGGCGATTCCCGCCGGCTCCCTCGTCCACGGCACGGTCACCGAAGTTGAACGTGGCGGCAAAGTGCGTGAGCGCGCCCGCCTCGGCATCCGCTTCCACACCATCGTGCTCGCCAGCGGCGACAAGCTCGCGCTGCGCACCGATGCCATCACCCGCGAAGGCGCGTCTCCCGGCCGGGAAAGTGCGGCCAAGATCGGCGGCGCGGCGGTGGGCGGCGCGATCCTTGGCGCCATCCTCGGTGGCGGCAAGGGCGCGGCCATCGGCGCCGGAGTGGGTGCCGGCGGCGGCACGGCGGCGGTGATGGCCGGCGAACGCAACGTGGTCACGGTGCCCGCGGGCTCCACGGTGAGCGTGCGGATGCGGCAGCCCGTTACCGTGACGGTCGAAAAGGAATAGGGCGGCGCTGGCGTAGAATTGGCGTCTACACCACAAGGAGCTCTGCCCATGCGTTCCACGATTGCGCTTCTCTGTCTCGCCCTTGCCGCTCCGCTGGCGGCGCAGACCAAGCAGGACTATCCCGGCGTCACCAACTTCTCGCGTGTGGATGCCACGATCGCCTGTGGCGGGGCCACCGAAGTGGCAGCACTCGACGCGCTCAGGAAAGACGGCTTCAAGACGGTCATCAACCTCCGCGTCGCGACCGAACCGGGCGCCAACCTGGAAGAAAACCAGGCGAAGGCCAAGGCCCTCGGCCTCAACTACGTGCACATTCCGTTCAGTGCCGGCAGCCCCGACCCCAAGGTGATCGACGCCTTCCTCGCGACCATCGCCGACAAGGCCAACCAGCCGGTGTTCGTGCACTGCGCGTCGGCCAACCGGGTGGGCGCGGTGTGGCTGGCCAAGCGTGTGCTGCAGGACAACTACTCGATTGAAAAGGCCACGCAGGAAGCCAAGGCCATCGGGCTCTCGAATCCGGGGCTCGAGAAGTTCGCCCTGCAGTACATCGCCGACCACAAGAAATAGCCGGCGTTCAACCCGGCATCCCGCCGGGCGGTCCAACCCCGTGGCGCGGAATCCCCTCGTGCCCTTCGACGGTTCACCACCGAAAGGAGAGACTTCATGAGGAAGATTCTGATCGTGTCCGCGCTCACCCTGGCCTCGGCCCTCACCACGCCGGCCGCCGCCCGTGCGGACGTATTCCTCACGCCCTACGCGGGCGTGAACTTCGCCGGCAGCACCATCGACAAGCGGACGAACGTCGGCGCCGCGCTGACATGGCTCGGGTCGAGCGGTTTCGGCGTGGAAGTGGACATGGGGTTCATTCCCGACTTCTTCGCTCCGAAGGATCTCGACATCGATCTGCTCGGCGACAACAGCGTCACGACGTTGATGGGCAACCTCGTGTTCAGCGGCACCGGCGGCGGCATCCAGCCGTACGTCTCGGCCGGCGTCGGCCTGATGCGCAGCCAGGTGGGCAGCTTCGGCGAGTTCTTCGACGCCACCGACAACGGCTTCGGCGTGAACGCCGGAGCCGGCGTGCGGGTGGGCAGCGGGCGGCTCTCGCTCAAGGGCGACGTGCGCTACTTCCGCAACATCACCGACGTGGACGAGACGGTGCTCGAGGACGTGCTCGGCGACTTCTCGTTCTGGAGGGCGACGGCAGGCCTCGCCATTCGTTTCTGACGGTGTAGTCGACTCGGTACACGCAACGAGGGCGGCCGCGGGGCCGCCCTCGTTGTCTGTACGGGTCCGGGAATGAAGTGCTACGGCACTTCGAACACCATCACGCCCAGACGCTGCGCCACGGCGCCGCCCGCGCCGAGGCGGAACGTGCTGACGGTCGGCGGTTCGCCCGGACCGCGTCCGACGACGAGCTCCCTGGCCCCGCCGAACGTCCCCACCGCCACGTTCACGCTGCCGTAACCGCCGGCGCCTGACGGCGCGTCGAGCACGATGGCACCGGTTGTGAGCGAGTAGGCCCGCACGAGC
>JAEUQR010000058.1 GCA_016789705.1 Acidobacteriota bacterium | reverse complement strand
GATGTTGAAGGCTCCCACCACGCCCGAACCGGCAAACCGCCCGACACTCACGCGCACGCCACCGGTGAAGGTCGGCTCGTAGGCCTGGAACTGCGCCGTGACCACGGCGGACAGCGCGCCCACCGTGAAGACCTTCACGTCGGGCGCCCGGCCACCGTCCGGCCCGACGACCACGTCGCCGCGGCCGTCGAGATCGAGGTCGGCGCAGGCGACGTTGACGCCGCCCGCGAAGCCGCTCTCGAACGCGTCGAAGGCGACGAGTTCGCTCAGGACGCCGCCGGCGAGCGACAGCACGCGCACGCGGCCACCGCCCGGGCCCTGCGCCGCGAGGATCTCATCGCGGCCATCGCCGTTCACGTCGCAGCTCGCCACACGCACACCGCCGAGGAAGGTGCGGTCGAAGGCGTAGAAGTCGGCCAGCGGGCCACCGGCGCCGCTGAAGACGCGCACCTGCGGCGTCTCGCCCTGGCCGTTGCCGGTCACGATCTCGCCGCCCGCGGCGCCATCCACATTGCCCACGGCCACGAAGCGGCCGCCGCCGGTGCCCACCGCGTCGATGACGAACTCGGCCCTGTCGTTGTCGGCGTTCGGATCCGCCGGCGCCCCGTCGATACGAATCGCCTGAATCTTCGCGGCGGTACCGACTCGCGGCACGAGTCCGAGGTCGAGCGTGGCACTGCCGCCAGGTGCGATGAAATCCGTCTCCCAGACGCCGGCCGTCGCCGTGCTCACGCCAGCCCAGCCCTGCGACCACGCGGCCGAGGTGACTTCGACGACCCCGGCTTCGTCCAGCAGGATGACGTAGCGGCCGCGCGCCGGCGACGCGCCGGGGTTGGTCACCGTGAATCGTCCGGCCACCGGCTGGTTGAGCGCCGCTGCCACGGTCGTGCCGGTGGCGCCCGCCGCCGACACCGCCGCGCGGATGACCATGTCCACCGGCGCCACGGGGCCGCCGGAAACGAACACGTAGGCGTCAACCATGTTGCAGGCAGGATACGGGTCCGGGTTCGACGAACTGGTCATGAACCAGAGCGCCAGCGGCGTGCCCGGAGGAACGGTCGCCGCCACCTGGAACACGACAGTCACCTGCCGCAGGCCAGACGGGCCGGCCGGCGTGGTCCCGAGCCAGCGACAGTCGAGCATGCTCGGCGTGACCGTACACACGCCACCAGGCGACGGCGTCGTGGACACCACGGTGACCCCCGGCGGCAGCATGCCGTCGATGATCACATCGGAGGCCGACCCTGGTCCGCGGTTGGTGGCGGTGTAGGTGGCCGTCATCAGCCCGCCGGGCGCGACGTTGGCCGGCACCGCCTGTTGCAGGCAGATATCAGTCACCAGGCCGCCACCAAGCGGCGGCACGAAGCCGAAGTCCACTGTGAGGTTGCTGTCGGGATTGGTGTCGCCGTCGCTCGTCGGCTCCGTGCCGACGCCGAGCGTGATCGGCCCGCTGCGCACCACGCCGCCGATGGCAGTGACGCCGTTGTCGTCGTTGTCGACGTCGTTGTTCGGCACTGCGGAACTGGCGATGTCGGTGCTCGACTGCGAGCCAGACGGCGGCACCACCTCGACGTAGTAGGTGCCGGGCGGCAGGCCGCCGAAGAGATAGTGGCCGCTCGCGTCGGTGGTGGTCGTCTGCAGCACGGTGACGCCGTCGGCGGCGATGAGGCGCACCGTCACGCCGCCGATGCCGGTCTCACCCGGATCGACGAGCCCGTTGTTGTTGACGTCGGCCCACACCAGGTTGCCGAGGCTCAGCGCGCGCACGAAGCCGAAGTCCACCGAGAGGTTGGAGTTCGGGTCGCTGTCGCCATCGGTCACCGGTTCGGCGAGCGTGCTCAGCGTGACCGGCGCGCTGCGCACGGCCGTCGGGGTCACGGCGATGCCGTTGTCGTCGTTGTTCACGTCGTTGTCGGGCGTCGCCGAACTCGCGATGTCGGTGCTCGAGAGATAGCCGGTCACGGCGCTGCTCGTGCGATCGACCTCCACGATGTAGGTGCCGGCCGGCAGGGTCGAGAACAGGTAGTTGCCCGACGCATCGGTCGTCGTCGTGCTGAGCACGGTCGAGCCGTTCGCGGCGATGAGACGCACGGTCACGCCGGCCAGGCCCGGCTCGCCGCTGTCGGCGAGTCCGTTGTTGTTGACGTCGAGCCACACGAGGTTGCCGAGCGATAGCACACCCGAGGGCACGAAGCCGAAGTCCACCGTGAGATTGCTGTCGGCGTTGGTGTCGCCGTCGTTGGTGGGCTCGGTGCCGGCGCCGAGGGTAATCGGGCCGCTGCGTACCGCACCGCCGATGAACGTGACGCCGTTGTCGTCGTTGTTCATGTCGTTGTTCGGCGCCGCGGAACTCGCGATGTCGGTGCTCGACGTCGCACCGGGCGGCGGCACCACGTCCACGTAATAGGTGCCGGGCGGCAGGCCGCTGAAGAGATAGAGGCCGCTGCCGTCGGTGGTGGTCGTCTGCAGCACCGTCATGCCGTCGGCGGCGATGAGCCGCACGGTCACGCCGGCGGCGCCGCCTTCGCCGCCGTCCACGATGCCGTTGTTGTTGGTATCGAACCACACGAGGTTGCCAAGCGAGAGGGTGGCCACGATGAGGCCGAAGTCCACCCGTGTGTTCGCCGACTCACCGGTCGCGTTCGTCACGTCGGGCTCACTGCCCGGCGCGAGCGTGACCGGTCCGCTCACAATGAAGGCGCCCGAGGTCGTGCCGTTGTCGTCGTTATCGACATCGTTGTCGGGATCGAGGGCCGGTTCGGAGCTGCCGCCAGTGCTCGACGTGAGCCCCGTCGGCGTCGTGATGCGCACGCGGTAGTCGCCCGGCGTGAGCCCGGTGAAGCTGTAGAGGCCGCCACTGGCCGTAGTCGTCGTGGCGAGCACGGTCACGCCGGCGGCGTCGAGCAGATCGACGGTGACGCCGTCGCGGGGCGTGTCGCCGGGATCGAACGAGCCGCTGTTGTTGGCGTCGTTGAACACGAGGTTGCCCAATGACAGGCGGTAGAACCCGAAGTCGATTGTCAGGTTGCTGTTCGCGCCGTCGCCATCGTTCGTCGGCTCGCCGCCGGCACTGAGGGTGACAAGGTCGCTCGCGATGCCCTGACCGGCCACGGGCGCCGCCGCGCCGTGGTCGGCGTTGTTCGTGTCGCCGGCCGTCTGGCCGCTGCTGTTCTGGTACCCGCTCAGCGGCTGGCCGCCGGCGAACTCGGCCTGCGAGATCTGCACGAAGTAGTTGCCCGGCAGCAGGCCGGTGAAGAGATAGAGACCGCTGCCCGAGGTGGCCTGCGTGCCGATGAGCGTGTCGACGGTGGCGTCGAACGTGCCGTTGCCGTCATCGCGGTACAGCGTCACGTCGACGCCGCCGATCGGCAGCTCGCCGCTATCGACAGCGCCGTTGTTGTTCGTGTCGTACCAGACCAGGTCGCCGAGGGAGAGGTTCGCCAGCGGCGCCGTGGTGAAGCCGAAGTCGTAGGTGTGGTTGTTGGCGCCGGCGGTGCCGGTGGTGAACACCGCTTCCGCGTTGCTGCCGGCGGTCACGCCGTCGGAGTCGCGGCTGTCGCCGTTCGCCGACGCGTCGCTGTCGGACGCCGTGAGCGAGCGGCCGCCAAGGGCGCCCTGCGCTGCGTCGATGCGGACACGGAAGCCCGCCGTGTTCGCCGTGAGGCCCGCCACGTTGTAGATAGCCTCACCGGTGGTCGTGCCGCCACCCGAGGAGAAATAGTACTGGCCACCGTTGGCGGTCACGGCCGTGGCCAGCACGGCGCCGCCCGGCGCGATGAGCTGCACCGTCACGCCATCGAGGCCGGCCTCGTTCGGATCCTGCACGCCGTCGCCGTCCAGGTCGTCCCACACGCGGTTGCCTACTTCGATCGGGGCGGCCTGGCAGATCGGCACGAGTTCGCCGAAGCCGTTGGCCTTGCTGAAGGTGGGCTGTGGCGGTGCGCCAAACCCGGTGTCGTAGAGGTTGTAGCCCTTGGTGCGGGAGCCGGCCGTCTCGCTCAGCCAGATGAAGCCTCCGGTGCGGACCGTCAGGCCGGCGTCGAAGGCACTCGACACGACGTCCGGATGCCCGGGCAGCTGCAAAACCGCGCCTCCAGAGAGTTCGCGATGGATGGCGCCGAAGGCGTCGTCGAAGTAGTACTCACCGTATCCCGTCGCAGGTCCTGGGCCGGGGCCGGGGCCCTCGCCGTTGTTGGCACCGGCAGTGGGCCCGAAGGCGCCAGCCTGGGCATTCGACTCAAGCGTCCAGCCGCTGCTGAGATCGCCAGGCGTCGTGATGGCGGCAAAGAGGGTGTCGCCACCGGCCACGCCCTCCCAGGTCGTTGAACTGGCAGGGTTGTCGAGCGCGAAGAAGCCGAACTGATCGCCGGCGCGATCGCGGAGGCCGAGCGTCAGGTTGCCGCTCACGTCGAAGGTCAGGCCGGTCAGCATCGGCTGCGGATACGTGCCCACGTCCGACGGCGACTGCGTCGCAAACGCGGGTACCCAGCGGTTCCACGCGCCCGGCCCCGTGCCGTCGAAGGTCTGCACGGCGCCACGCGGGTAGTTGAGCGGGAACTGGAGCACCGGCGCCGCGCTGAAGACCAGCGTGACCGGGTCGAGCGTATAGACGTAGGCGCGGAGGTCGGCCACTGTCGCGCCGGCGCTCTCCGCGGAGTTCACGATCCCCACGTACAACCGGCCGCGATAGAACTGCAATGCGAATGGCCGCAAGTCGGCGCCGCCCGGCCCGGTGGCTCCGGGTGCGTTCAGGGGGATCTGCACCCGCTGCACCGTGGAAGCATCGAGCAGACCGGACGTCGGCAGGCGATACACGCGCCGATCGGCGAGGTTCATCACGTAGAGGTGGGCGCCATCCGGCGAGACCTCGACCCCCCCGAGCGACATCTTGCCAACCGCGTCCCAGCTGGCATTGCCGTTGTCGCGGTCGTAGTCAGCGGTGTTGTGTGGGTCGGCACCGGCTGTGCCCGCGCCGAAGATGGTGTTCAGATCCGCAAAGAGCGTCGTCACGCCGGACGTGGCGTCGATCGCATAGATCGCCCCGGTGCCCCCTGAGCCGAATCCGGAGTGCTTCTTCATGAATGCGCCGGCGTAGAGGGTGTTGGTGTCGGGGCGGTAGCCCAGTCCGTAGACGGCGCCGACCTGGCTCACGGGCACGGCGAGTGCATGAGTCGACGGCAGGTTGTAGCTGGCGGCGTTGGCGCCGCTGCTGGAGCCAGCGGCGTACGGAAAGTCAACCACCGCCGGATTCGCGGCAAACGCGCCGCCAGCGGCGCCGTAGACGAAGCAGCTGGTGACGAGATTGGGGTTGTTCTGGCAGAAACTCGCGGCGTCGAGAATACCGAGATTGACGTTAGCAGTGATCCCGTCGTCCACGAACTGCACCGTGGTGCCGTTGCCAGTGGCGCCGCTGGCTGCGGCCGAGGGCCGGTAACCGGCGGGCAGGTTGGTGAACTCGATTCGGTAGCGCCCGGTGCCGGCGGCGCTGAGCGCGTAGGTGCCATTGGCGGCGGTGAGAGCCGTGCCCTGCACCACACCAGCAGCATCGTACGCGGTGACAACGATGCCCGCGACGCCGCGATCAACGGCCAGGGCGACACTGCCCACAGCGCCGGAGTTGGCGACGGCGTTCGTCAGATCCCGGCGGCCGTTGCCGTTGAAATCCTCGAAGACAACACCCGTGATGGTACCGGCCGCACGAAGCGACGAGCCGCTGGATGCCACCAGCAGGGCTCCGGCCAGCGCGGTGCCACCGAAGCGCGCGAAACGAACGAGACCCATAAGTCAGCCCTGGAAAGACGGTTGAGTCTAGTCACCTTTCCAGAACTGCACAAGAGTGCCGGCGATGGCGCGTGGAGCACCGGTCGCCTCTCGCTAACTCACGGCACTTCGAACACCGTGAATCCCAGACGCTGGCCAACCGCGCCACCAGCGCCAACGCGGAAGGTGCCCACAGTCGGCGGCTCGCCCGGACCGCGTCCGACGACGAGCTCCCTGGCCCCGCCGAACGTCCCCACCGCCACGTTCACGCTGCCGTAACCGCCGGCGCCTGACGGCGCGTCGAGCACGATGGCACCGGTTGTGAGCGAGTAGGCCCGCACGAGC
>JAEUQR010000150.1 GCA_016789705.1 Acidobacteriota bacterium | reverse complement strand
CTCGTGGCGCACGAACAGGCGGCCGGCATCGGCGCCCGCGCCGCCGCCCGCATCGGGCTGCCGCAGACCACCTTCGCGCGCCGTCTGCGGCACGCCGAGACCGATCGGTCGCTCACGGCCCGCCCGGCGACGTGGAATGCCGTGAAGGCGGCGCTCGCGGCGGTCGTCGGCGCGCCCGATCTGCCGAGCGACGCGCTGGCGGATCGCGCCGAGTCGCTGCTGCTCGAGATCGTGCTGGCGATCGCACCGAGCCCGGTCGCCCATGCGGCCGCCCTCATGGGACTCTCGCCGCCCACGATGAAGCAGCGCCTCGCCGCCCGCGCCGCATCGCCGGCGTGACCGCCGCCGCCGTCAGTTCACTTCGACCTGGCCGGTGGCCTTCGCCCGCAGCAGCGACCACGAGAGGCCGATGCCGAGCAGCACACCGACGACGACGAGGCCCACCCAGACGATGCCCGACCCGGTGAGGCTGACCATGTCGTGGTCCACGAGGAACCACACCAGCACCGAGAAGAGCGCCAGGCCGAGGACGAGGCCGATCTTGCCCAGGGAGATGAACGCCGTGCGCAGACACACGACCCAGCCGATGGCCAGTGCCAGCACGGCCAGCGCCTTGCCGGGCGTGACCGCGACCGGCGCTTCGGTGATCCAGTGGAACAGCGAGTAGCCCGTCGGGTTGAACGTGCCGATGACGAGCGCCAGCGCAAGGCCGATGCGGACGAGTGTCCCGGTCAGGGTGATGCCGGACGGAGGCATGCGCGCGATTCTACCAGTCCGCGCCTGGCCCGCGCGACCGGCCCGCCGACCTAGGCGGCCGGCAGATAGAAACGGACGGTCGTGCCGAGGCCGGGTGCGCTCTCGATGGTCAGGCCGCCGGAGTGCGCGGCGATGAAGCCGTGCACCGAGGCCAAGCCGAGCCCGGCGCCGAGATGGGCGGGCTTGGTCGAGTAGAACGGGTCGCAGGCGACGGCGACGGCCTCGGCCGTCATGCCGACGCCGCTGTCGCTCACCGCGATGACCACGTAGTCGCCGGGGGGCACGGCGAGCTGCGCCAGGCGCAGGCCGTCGCGCACGTGTTCGCGGCCCACGCGCACGGTCAGGGGTCCGCCCTGTGCCATGGCCTCGACGGCGTTGTCGAGCACCTGCTCGAGCGCCGCGCTCAGTTGCCCGGCGTCGGCGAAGACGGCGTAGGGACCGTGGCCGCGCTGCAACGCGGGCGCGATCCCGGTGGGCAGGCCGTGCACCACGCGGTTGTAACAGGCGTGCACCGTGGCTTCGGCGTCCACGATCTCGAGACGCGTCACCTGCTGACCGCTGAAGGCGAGCAGCTGGCTCGTGAGGTCCGCCGCGCGCAGGGCCGCCGTGCGTGCCCGCACGAAGTGCTCGCGGGCCTCGGCCCCGGCGGGCAGGGACGCCTCGCCGAGCTCGGTGTTGCCGATGACGCGCGCCATCAGGTTGTTGAACTCGTGCGCGATGCCGCCGGCGAGCCGGCCGATGGCCTTCAGGCGATCGGCCTGCCGGCGTTGTTCGCGCGCCGCTTCGGCGCGTCCGAGTGCGGCCGTGTGATGCGCCGAGAGCAGTAGCCGCACGGCGAGGAGGAGCGAGATGGCGACGAGCGTGGCAGCGAGCGGCAGCGCCTTGTCGGCGGGGCCGACGACGAGTGTCGCCAGCAGCGCGATGCCGACGAAGAGCGGCATCACGAGCGGCACCGGATTCAGATCGCGCAGCCAGGTCGGCCCGGTGTGGCCGGCGTGGGTCATCGGATCGGTGCGCACCGCGTGGCAGGCGACGAGCGTGGGCAGCACGCCGCCGTAGTAGGCGATGTCGATCGGCCAGTTCGGCACGAGCCCCGCCGCATTCAACTGCGTGAGGAAGATGACCGGCAGATAGAGTGCCAGGCCCGAGACGTACCACCAGAACGCGCGCGGGGAGGGTACCGCCAGGCCGCGCACGATCATCACGTTCAGTCCGGCGATCATCGCCACCTGCGCCACGCCGAAGGCCTGGATGAACGACTGCGCCACCGGATCGAGGGCGCGGCCGGCGCTCGTCTCGGTGACGAACGTCCAGCCGAGCAGGCCGAGGCCGGCGGTGGTCACGAGTGTATCGATGGCGAGGGCGGAGTGTTCGCCCGGCCGCGCCGGCGCCCGCGGGTAGACGAGCAGTGACAGCAGCGTGCCGCCGTAACCAAGCACCGTCAGGGCCGAATCCACGGTGGGCGAGACGATCGTCGGGCCGCCGAGCTGCTGGGGCACCAGCAGCATGTAGTTGAACGCCGTAGCGAACGACGTCCAACCGGCGATCTGGAACGAGCGCACGAAGCGCAGCGGCAGATCCGCGCGCCGGCACGCCCAGAGCAGCGCCGTGCCCTCGATGCAGAGTCGGATCGCGCTGGCGAGGGACGACCCGGCCGTGCCGTCCATGCGGGCGCCCGTGGGGGTGAGCAGGAAGAGCGTGTAGCCGAGCAGCGCGGCGCCCGACCAGCGCAGCCAGCCCGGCGCGGTCTCGAATGCTGCGATCCACGCTGGGGCGGCCGGGATCGCCAGCGGCGGTCGACTCTCGGTCTGCATGGCCGTGCGCGTCGTCAGCGACGCACGGCCTCGAGGAGCCGGTCGAGTGCGGTATAGGGCGCCACTTCTGGATGGTCGTAGATGTTCCAGCCGGTCACGACGGCGACCAGCTCGAGTTCAGGCACGACGATGAGCCGCTGTCCGCCGTAGCCGAGCGCCGCGTACGCCGTGGTCGTGCCGGTGACCGTGGGCAGCACCCACCACTGATACCCGTACTTGCGCGATCGCGCCTGGCCGGGCCGCGTGTCGACCAGCGGCGTCGTGGACTTCGCCACCCAGCCCTCGGGCAGCAGGCGCGTGCCCTCCCAGACGCCGTCGTTCAGATAGAGGTAGCCGATCTTCGCGAGGTCGCGCGCTGTGAGATACAGGCCGCCTTCGGTGTCGGCCAGGCCCGTGGGCGTCGTCTTCCAGTAGGTGTCGGTGATGCCGAGCGGCGCGAAGAGGTGTTCGGCCGCGTACTCGTGCGCGTGTTTCCCGGTGCCCTGTTTCAGGAGCTGTGAGAGCAGCTCGGTGGCGCCGCTGTTGTAGACGAAGCGGGTGCCGGGCGCGTCGGCCATCGGCTGGTCGAGCACGAACTGGATCCAGTCGGGGCTCTTCTCCATGTTGGCGCAGCTGTTGGCGGGATCGGTGTAAGCGACCGTGCTCTCGTCCCACTGGATGCCGGTGGTCATCGTGAGCACGTGCTCGAGGGTCATGCCATCGCGCCGCGCGTCGGGCGGCGGCTGGCGGAACGTGGAGAAGAGGGGCATCACCTTCGTCGAGACCGGCGGCAGTTCCCCGCGGCCGATGGCGATGCCGACAAGCGCCGAGGTGACACTCTTGCTGACCGACTGCATCGTGTGCAGGCGGCCGTGCTGGTAGTAGGGGTGCCAGTCGGGGTCGTAGTAGTTGTAGGCGCCGCGCACCGGATCGCGGCCCTCGAAGAGGCGATCGAAGTCGTGCGTGTACTGCCGTTCGAAGACGACGCGGCCGCGCCGTGTCACGAGCAGGCCGGTGACCTGGCCGTGTGCGCCGCTGGCGAACTCGCGGTCGAGCGTGGCGAGCGGCGCGGCGTCGAGCCCCTCGGCTTCGGGCGTGGAGACGGCCCAGTCTTTCGTGGGCCAGACGACCGCGCGCGCGGCCGGCGGCGCCGTGCCGCAGCCGGCAATCCAGAGACTCATGGCGACGAGCAGGCCCTTGTGCATATGGCTCCCGCGGCCCGCGCAGGCACGCCCCGGCACGTTAACACGAGGCGCGCCGGCTGGCGCGCCCGGCCGGTGGCGCCCCGAGCCCGCGAGTGCGAGGGGCGGCCGGTGCGGTCCATGGCGAGTGAGTGTGATGACACTTGTCTGGAGCCACCGGCGTCAGAGGAGTGGTCGCCGCCAAAGGAGCCGCATGTCGTCAACACGCCCGTCGTCCACCGCCCTCGAAGGCGCCGCTCCCCCTGACGTCCGCCTGCCGGAGGCCGCACACGTGGGGGGGGTGCGGTTGCAGGTGTCAGACCTGGCGCGATCCCGTGCGTATTACCGCGACGTGCTGGGGATGCGTGAGATCGCCGCCACGGCCGACACCGTGCAGTTCGGTGCGGCCGACGGCGCCACGCCGCTCGTGACCCTGCACGCCGTGCCCGGCACGACACCGGCGCGCCGGCGGGGGACCTTCGGGCTCTTCCACTTCGCGATCCTGCTGCCCGACCGCGCGGCGCTCGGCCGCTTCCTAGCGCATCTCGCGGCCCGCGGCGAACAGGCCGGCATGTCGGATCACCTGGTGAGCGAAGCGCTCTATCTTTCGGACCCCGACGGACTCGGCATCGAGGTGTATGCCGATCGATCGCCCGACACGTGGCAGTACGCGGACGGGCAACTCGTGATGGCGACCGAGCCCCTCGACGCGCACGCGCTCGTGGCGGCGGCTGGCGACACGCCGTGGACCGGCATGCCGGCAGGCACGGTGATGGGGCACGTCCACCTGCACGTCGGCGACCTCCAGGTGTCCGACACGTTCTACCGGCGTGCGCTCGGTCTGGATCTGACGACGTGGAGTTATCCCGGCGCGCTCTTCTTCTCGGCGGGCGGCTACCACCATCACCTGGGCACCAACACGTGGGCGCCGGGGCCCGCGCCGGCTGCGGATCAGGCACAGCTCGTGGAATGGACCCTGATCGTACCGACCGCGGCGGACGCTGCCGCGATCGGCCAGCGCATGGCCGCCGCTGGCGCACCTACGGTGATTGATGGGGAGAGTGCGGTCGTGACCGACCCCTGGGGCACGCGCGTGCGGATCACGGCGGCCTGACGCCCGATCGCTGGTACGATCGTGACGTATCAGCCTTCGGGAGTGTCATGGCATCCGTTTTTTTTCGCTCTGCTCGACGTTCGCCGAGCGGCCCGAAGTCGCGGTAGAAGAGCTTGAGTAAGTGGCCGAGTCCGTGCACGGAGATGCCCGCGTGGCGCGTCGCTCGTCAGGTTATCGACGAGCGAACGTCGTGGCCGTAGACACGAACTGAGCGAGGGACACGATCGTCGTGGTCAGCGGGAGTTGAATGCGAAAAGCGCGAGATCGGTAACCTACTGATGGCGGGCGGGAGGCCGCTGCTACGCCACGTCAAGGAGCGCGCGCGGATTCTTGGCGGCGATGAGCAGAAGGGTTCGTGCCGCGCCGGAGGGCGCGCGGCGACCCTGCTCCCATTCCTGCAGCGTGCGCACCGATACGCCCAGCAGTTCAGCGAAGCGCGGCTGAGATAGCCCCGTGCCTTCGCGGATGGACGCGACGGACGGCACCGTGGTGACGCGGCCCTGCTCACCCCGCTTGAGCTGCCGGAGGCCGTCTAGAATCTCCCGCCCGACGTTGCGCTTAGGCGCCGCCATCGATCTCCTCCTTGATCTTCTTCAAGACGTGTCCCGGGATGCTCTCGACCTCGTTCTTGGCGTAGAGCGTGAGCATCCAGATCTCTCCCTGTCGTGACCGCAGGTAGTAAATCACCCGAATTCCGCCACGTTTGCCGCGGCCGGCGAGGCCCCAGCGAAGCTTGCGGACGCCGCCAGATCCGCGAATCACGTCGCCAGCGTCCGGACTGTCGGTCAGCGCCTGCTGCAGCGTTGCGTATTCGTCGTCCGAGAGATACTGCCCGACCAGCGACGTGAAGAGCTTGGTCTCGATGAACGTCAGCACGACTGGCGTCGAATATACGTCAGAGACGTATAGGCCGTCAATCGCTGCGGGAGGTGGTGCTGCTTTCTTGGCAAGTCTGGCCGTTGTTGAGGCGAAGGACATCCGGCGTCCCCAGCAAGACTGGCGCGACGACCTCGGGGAGAAGTGACATGGCGCGTTCCGACTCAAGCTGAGCCTCGCGCGGATTGACGAGCGGAGCCGGCGCCGCGCCGCGTATCCTCAGCCCCGCTCGAACCTCCGCGCTACAGCGCCGCCTCCTCGATTTGGCGACTGGCGACCCCTGAAGTCGTGCACGCGCCTCGTGTCGCACGCCTTCGATATGGGCGTGTGGGAACCCGGACGCTCTGCTGCTGACCGTCCCGGAGAATCAGCGCCCCATCCCCAGCGGGTTTCAGTGCACGGCGACCGCGACGTCAGCCGACCTTGGACCTTGGCCGCCAACGCCGACAGCTCGGATACGCAGGTAATACACCCCCAGAGGCACGCCGGGCACGGCGAGCGAGGTGCCCGACACGGTCAAGGCGGCGAGGTTGGCAAGGCCGGGCGCCGAGCCACTCTCGATGACGTAGTGTGTGGCGCCCACCACGGCGTTCCACGTGAGCGTGACGGTCGAGCCGCTGCTGTTAGCCGTGAGTCCAGTGGGTGCAGCCGGTGTGGGGATGACGAACAGGCGCTCGGGAAGCGTGAGGCCGAGGGAGCCGAACAGCGCCCCGAGATCGGTGGCATCGCGCGGCCGGCCGGAGGCGAGGTCGAAGGCCTTCAACGTCGCGCGAACTCTGGTCCTATCGAACGTGCCGCTGCCGCTGTGCGTTTCTTCCTCGGTGATAAACGCCACCTGGGCGTTGGGGTCCACATGCACCAACGGCGTGACGCTTCGGCCCCGCTTGCCGGGCAGGAGGGGCACCTCGGGACGCAGGTCGGAAAAATCGGCGAGCCGCCTCAGGGTCGACGCATCGATCAATACGAGCTGCGCGTCGGCAGTGGTGTCGTCAAACGTGAAGACCGCGAGGCGGCTCGCGCTGGCCCAGTGCACCGATGGGCCGAGCCAGCCGATGGCCGCGGGCGTGATCGCGGTCGTAAGCGCCAGTGGAGCGAGCGTGTCCGGGGCAATCATGAGAAGTCCACCTGGCGAGCCATAGACGTTAGCGGCCACGAGCGCCAGCCGTTCGCCGGCGGGACTGACGGCGATCGACGTGACGACGATCGGCCACGGCAGCGAGCGCTGGTCGAGGATCGCGCCCGTGGCGACTGAGACGCGGGTAAGCACCGGTGGCATGGTCACGTGTCCAAGAACCGGCGGCGAGAAGTCCGACTCCAGGACGAGCAGCGTGCGTCCCGCGTCGGCGAGCGCGTACGACCAGAGTGACCACCCGAGGACGCCGGGGACGATCCGTGACGGCACGTCGACGCGAGTCATCGCCGCGTCTGGCGCCGTGAGCAGTCCGAGCGTGCCGTACAACCCGAACACCAAGACGAAGCTGCTGGGGCTGGCGGCTACGGGCCCGCCGGTGTCGGGCAGCAGGCGCACGCGGCCCGACACCAGGTCGATGAGACACAGATCGCTGTTCACGCCCCACGCGAGGTAGCGGCCGTTCTCGAGCGTCCACGTCTGGGGGGATGTGTTGTCGCGACACTGCACGGGTGCGCCGGCCACGGAGACGAGCTGCCCCAGGCGTCCAGAAGAAGTGGCGAGCTCGCCGAGGTATGGATCGACGCGCGCGAACAGGCGCTGCGCCAACGCCGGAGCGCCGGATGCGAGCGTGAGCGCGCACGCGAGGAGAAGCGTGGTCACTCGACGCGACGCAAGGCCCCACGAAATCCAAAGGCACACGTTCAGACGTGCAGCGCCAGTGCCGTTGTCGAACATGGTCAACTCCTCTCGATCGCTTTCGTCGGTCGCGATGTCGCCAATCGAGGGACTGCCCAACGGTTATGGCACCCGCTGGTGGAGGGAGGTCCTGCTCCCACACAGTATCCCACAGGGAGATCGCACTCAGCGCAGCGGTTTACGCGCGATGAGGCGCACCAGCTGAATGCGCTCGGGTCCCCAGTCGTACGCACCCTCGACCTGTTCGTGCCGCACGATCTCGAAGCCCTCTCAGAGGGCCAGCAACTCGCCGGGCGCGTACCCGAATGCGGCCTTGGGGTCCGCGTTGATCCCGGCCTCGACGACGACCACGCCGCCTGGGCGCGAGGCGCGGCGGACGCTGTGGATGCTCCGTGTTTCGATCGTGTAGATGAGCGCGATGAGGTCCCACTGTGCGGTGCCGAAATCGAACTCCTCGTCGGCTGCGACGAGGGCCTTGAGCCGGACCTTCTCGGTTCGTGCGGTCGCTTCGGCATGACGGACACCGACGGATGAGACGTCGAAGCCGGTCACGTCCCACCCGGCACGTGCGAGATGCAGGGCGTTGCGCCCCATGCCCATGCCGACGTCGAGGGCGCGGCCAGGCCTGACGCCGCGCGCCGCCTCGACGAGCAACTGGTTCGGCTGCGTATTAAACTCCGGCGTCTTCGTATAGGCGGCATCATAGAGTTCGGCCTCGTCGTAGGCGGTGATGAGGCGTATGGCTCGGTCCACGGCGGCGGGGGCGCGCCCGTCGCGCACGAGCTTGGCGCGGTATTGCTCGAGAGCGGCTGACCATTCGACGCTCGGCGCCGCGGTCTTCTGCCATACCTTGAACGCCGCGAGGAGGGCAGGGCCTTCGGCTGTCTGCGCAGTCGCGAGCGTAAGCTGGCTGCACACGAGCGCCGCAACGACCAGCGCGCTCATGCATCGTGCCCGGCGGGGAGGAGCGTGCATGGCCTGTCAGCGTAGCGGCAGGTGCTCGGTCGAACAAGTCCCCAGCTCCTTAGACTCAGGCTCGGCTGCTACGAGGTCGAAGCGCTTCGTGGCCGTAGACACGGGCTGGGCGGGGGACACAGGATCGTCGTGCTCGGCGGGATTTGTTGAACGCGAAAAGCGCGAGATCGGTAACGTGCGGATAGCGCGCGGCTTCTGGGGTCAACACGTGCTGTCGGTGACAGTTGCCGCCACGTCAAGGAGCGCGCGGGGATTCCTGGCGGCTATCAACAACAGCGTCCGTGCCGCGCCGGAGGGCGCACGGCGGCCTTGCTCCCACTCCTGCAGCGTCCGCAACGAGACGCCCGGCAGTTCAGCGAAGCGCGGCTGCGAGAGCCCCCGTGCCTTCGCTGATGGACGCGACCGATGGCACCGGGGTGATGGCCATGCTCACCGCGGTTGCACGGCGAGCATCGGGCATACGTCAGAGACGGATATGCCGTCACTCGCCGCGGAGGGCGGTGATACCTTCCTGGCAAGTCTGGCCGTTGCTGAGGCGAAGGACATCCGGCGCGCCCAGAAATGCTGGCGACTACCTCGGCGAGAAGTGACATGGCACGACGCAGCAGAGACTGGAACGAAGGGCTGACGCAGGACCTGCGCGACCAGGCGTTCGCCCGCGAGTTCCTGCTGGCCGCCATGGACGAGGGCGTGCCGATTCAGGTCGCGCTCGGCAAGGTGATCCGCGCGATCGGCGTGAAGGAGTTCGCGGCGAAGGTGAAGATGGCGGGACCGAACGTGCTGCGTGCGATCAATCCGCGCCACCATCCGACGCAGGGCACGATGAATCGGTTCCTGAAGCCGTTCCGGCTCACGCTCAGCTTGGCGCTTAGCGACGAGCCGCGAAGACGTCAGTCCACCGGCTCGGATCAAGCGCACCAGCCGTGGAGAAACAGTGGAGGCGGCGGGAAAACCGAGCTGATCGACGGAGCAGCGTTCGTCGTGGTCAGCGGGAGTTGTGCCCGCTAAGTCGCGCCGCTGGCGCGACTTGCGCGCCTGACTTCGCGGCCGACACCACGACTGAGCGTAGTGAAGGAGTGGTGGAGGCGGCGGGAGTCGAACCCGCGTCCGAGAGAACGTCCTCGCAGGACTCTACATGCGTGTCCGCTTCGTGGTTCTCGCGCCCGCCGTGTGGAAGCGGCGAAGTACCGGCAGGCGCCAGCCCCGGTAAATCTCACCCTCGCGCGCCGTGGCGCCACGCGAGAGCCAGCCTGTTTAATGGCGTCTTGGCCCCAACCACCAGGCGAGGTCAGGCAAGACGCTCACAGCGGTTTAGGCTGCGAGAGCGTACTGATTGTCCGCAGTTAACGGATGTCCCACCAGATTTGCGAGTTAGTGGAGCTCGGCATGCATCCCACGATTCTGCACCCCCGTCGAAGCCAGGTCGCCCCCACGTAGAGCGCCGCGCGCTGGATCCCGTCCCACACGCGCAACCGTGGATCGATAGTAGCACCTTGCACACCGTGACAGAAGCCCGGCCGAGCCGGTGCCACGGTGCCCGCCGCGCAGCTGAGATAGCGGAAGTGCACGGTGTTTCTTGACCCTGCACGCCGGCCTCCCGATAATGCGGACAGGGCGTCCTCCCGATACGTTGGTGACAGGACGCCCGTCGGCATCAGGGGCACTTTCCGCCGATGGACCGCGCACTCCCGGCCGCGTTGACGTTCGCAACTTCGCCCCTGTTCGAGACTGCCATGTCGCTGGAAGACCGATTTCGTCAAGCGCTCGCCGATGCGATCTCCGAGGTGAAGTCCCGCCTGGAGGCCGAATTCGACGCCACCGTCACCGACGTCAAGGCCGAGGCCGATCGCGACCGCACGGCGGCACTCACCGTGGCCGACGAGGCCCGGGCGGCGGCCGTGACCGAGGCGCGCAGCGCGCTTCAGGCCGAGCTCCAGGCGGCGTTCGAGGGGGAGAAGGCGGCGCTCGTCTCCACGCATGAAGGCCTGGTCGCGCAGGCGGCGGATGCGGCCCGGCTCGAGGCCGCGCGGCTGGCCGAGGCGGCCGCGGCCGAGGCCGACCGCCAGCGCCAGGAGGCGCAGGACGCGCTGGCCCGCGTGAAGGCCGATGCCGACGCCACGGTGGAGGCGATCCGCAACGAACTGCGCGAGGCCCAGGCGAGCGCCGTCCGCGTGCGCGAGGAGTCGGAGGCGGCCATCGCGCGTCTCCAGGCGGAACACGAAGCGGCCATCGCGCGCCAGATCGAGGAGCACACGGCCGTGGTCGCGCGGCTCGACGCCGAGCAGGGCACGGTGGCCACGGATCTGCGCGCCGCGCTCGACGCCGCGACGCGCGAACGCGACGAGGCTGTGCGCGAGCGCGACGAACTCGCGGGCGAGGCCACGCGCCTGCGCGCCGAGTTCGACGCCGGCATGACCCAGGCGCGCGAACTCGCGGAAGCGACGCTGGCGTCGCTCAGGGCCGAGGCCCGCGAAGCGGCCGCGCTGCACAGTCAGGCCGTTGATGCCCATCAGACGAGCGCGCTGCGCATGCTCGAGTCGGTCCGTACGCTCGACAATGCCACGTCGCTGCCTGAAGTGCTCGACGCGCTCACCGTGGGCGCGAGCAAGGAATCCGGCCGCGCCGCGATGCTCGTCGTGAAGGGCGATCGTCTCATCGGCTGGCGCACGCTCGGGTTCGGGGCGCTCGATCAGGAGCCCCGTGCCATCGAGCAGAGCACGAGTGATGTCGGCGCGCTCGCCGCGGCCGTGAATACCGGCCGACCCGCGGTCACGGGCACGGGCTCCGTGCTGTCCGCACCCGCCTTCAGCGACGCGCCGGCCGATCGGCCGGGTCTTGCCGTGCCGCTCCTCGTGGCTGGCCGTCCCGTGGCCGTGCTCTATGCGGATCAGGACTCGGCGGCCTCGGCGCCCGGCTGGACGTCGCCGGTCGAGGTGCTCGTTCGTCATGCCGCGCGATGCCTCGAAGGCCTCGCCGTACAGCGCGCCACGGCCGGCAGGGCCGGCACGGCGCGGGTCGCACAGTCCGCGTGACGGTCCGGGCCAGCAGGCACGCGCGCGCGTCGAGCCGCCACTGGCGGCGGCACGCCGGCGCGACCCTGCTGACCTTCAGCCTCCTGCTGCTGCCGGCGATCTCGACCGCGCAGGAGCCGGCGCCCCCGCTCCAGCCCACGACGCACGATCCCGTGCCGGCGCAGCCCGCCGCCTACTGGCTGGCGCCGGTGCCGGCCACGGCACTCACGACGCCGCTCAAGGACTTCGCGCGCGCGGTGACCGTGCTCGAGAGCGGCGGCGACGCCACGTCCGTGGCGGCCCTCGTCACACACGCCTCGCTGGATCAGTCGCCCATCGCCGACCACGTGAAGTACTACCGCGGCCTCATCGCGCTCAGGCAGGGCCGTCTCGATGCCGCAGCGGCGACGTTCGGCTCGCTGCGGCCGGCCCCGGCGCGCACCTGGATCGCCGAACAGGCGCTGTGGCGCCTTGCCGAGACGCAGGAGCAGCGCGGGGAGTATGCGCTCGCGGCTGAGACGTTCGCGCGCCTGCTCGCGAGCAGGCCCGGCGACCCCGATCGCGTGGCGCATCAGCTCGGCATCACGCGGGAACGCGCGGGTGATGCCGCCGGCGCCGTCGAGGCGCATCGCGTCGTCTACTACGACTATCCGCTGTCGCCGGATGAGGGGGCATCCGGCGAGGTGCTCGAGCGGCTCGAGAGTCTGAACGTGCCGTTCCCGGCGCGGCTCGAGAAGACGCGCGCGCGGGCCGCCGCACTCTACGCGGCGAAGCGCTGGGCGCCCGCGCGGGCCGCCTATGTCGAGGTGGCCGCGGCCACGACGGGCGACGAGCACGACGCGGCCGAGGTCAGGATTGGCGCCGCCGACGTGCAGGCGAAACAGTTCCGTGCCGCCGCCGACCGCCTGCGCCCGCTCACCGGCGCCGGCGCGCATCAGGCCGAGGCGCAACTGCACTACGCGCTGGCGCTGCGCGGGCTCGGCGACGTGAACGGCTACGTGCAGGCCGTGCGCGCGCTGGCCGACGGCCATCGTCATAGTCCCTGGGCGGAAGAGGCGCTCGACGGGCTCGCTGTCTGGTACGTCCTGGGCGACGACGATGCGGCCGCGGCCGAGGTCTTCGGCATGCTCGTGCAGCGATTCCCGGCCGGGCGGTTCGCCGAACGTGCGGCCTGGAAGGCGGGCTGGTGGGCGTACCGGCAGCGCAACGACGTCGCGGCCATCACCTACTTCGAGACCGGCGCGCGTAACTTCCCGCGCTCCGACTACCGTCCGCCCTGGCTCTATTGGAGCGGCCGCGCCAAGCAGCGCCTGGGCGATACGGCCGGGGCCACCGCGCGGTTCGTGCTCACCGCCACCGACTACCACAACAGCTACTACGGCCGCCTCGCGCTCGCGCAGCTCGGTGAGGCCGCCACCGTGCCCACGAGCGTGACCGCCGCCGTCGGGCCGCGACCCGCGCCGCCCCCCACCGAGCGGCCGATCGCGCTGCTGCTGGCGCTCGGGCTGAACGACCTCGCGCTCGCCGAAGCGCAGTTCGCTCGGCGAGTGTTCGGTGACTCGCCGGCGCTGCAGGCCACGGTGGCGCTGGCACACCATCGCGCCGGACGGCTCCGTCCTGCCATCAACGCGATGAAGCGCGCGTATCCGCAGTATCTCGCCTCCGGCGGGCAGTCGCTGCCGCCGGACGTGCTGCGCGTGATCTTCCCGATCGACTACTGGCAGCAGCTCGAGGGCAGCGCGAAGCGGCGCGGACTGGATCCGTATCTCGTCGTGGCGCTGGCGGCGCAGGAGTCGACCTTCGATGCCGGCATCGCCTCGTCGGCCGGCGCCATCGGGCTCATGCAGGTCATGCCCGCCACTGGCCGCGCTGTGGCGCGGCAGCTCGGCATCAGGCCGTTCTCGACGAATCGGCTCACCGATCCGGAAGTGAACATGGCGATCGGCACCGAGTACTTCGGCGATCTGGTGGCGGAGTTCGGCCACCCGGCCTACGCGCTCGCCGGCTACAACGCCGGCGGACATCGTGTGCGGCGGTGGAAGAGCGAACGTCCCGGGCTGCCCATCGATGAGTGGATCGACGACATCCCGTTCCCCGAGACGCAGAACTACGTGAAGCGGATTCTCGGCACCGCCGAAGACTACCGGCGGCTGTACGGCGGCGGCGTGCTGAAGCCGGTGCCGATGGTGGCGCCCGCGCCCGCAGCCGCGCCGGCGAAGAAGGTCGCGCCGCCGGCCAGACGCCGGCCCGCACCGGCCACGAAGACGCCGCCCGCCCGTCGGCGTCCGCGCGGCTGACACCGCGCCGCTACGGCACGTCGGTGCGCACGCGGTAGACGCGTGCCGTGTCGTCTTCGAACTCGCGCGTCACCCACGGTACCTGGTCGACGGCATCGATGGCAGCCTGGCCCACCGTGGCCCTGAGCGGCGCCAGGTGCAGCACGACGTGCGTGATGCCCATCTCGCGCAACCGCTGACGCGCGCGTTCGGCGGGGAACGTCGCGAGGTCGGCGAGGCGTGCCGTATAGTCGGGCGTGAATGTGCCGCTGTAGCCGGCGACGATTGGCTTCCAGTGCTCGGTCTGCGCCAGCAGATACGGGGCGTTCCGGCTGAACGCCGGGCCCTCGTAGGTCGGGTACTCGAGCAGCACGGCACCTGGCAACGCGGCGATGCGGGCGTAGATGGCGGGCACGGCGGGCGTGGGGCGGAATGCCATCGGCGCGCGCAGGGCTTCGAGGGTGACGAGCGCGATCGCCACCGCCGTGATCACGTGGCGCGTGGCGCCGCGGGTGCGCGTGCGCATGAGCGCGAGCCCATAGGCGGCGAGCACCGCCAGTGCGGTCAGCGCCAGGACGCCCCAGCGGTCGGTGGCGCGCGTGGCCTGCAGCAGCGGGATGTGTTCGAAGAGCCACGTGTAGCCGGGCACGACCGGCCCGAGCGACATGAGCACGCCGGTGACTCCGATGGCCGCCATCATGCGCACGCGGCCCTGCTGCTCGCGCGGGGCGAAACACCCGGCCAGGCCGAGCAGCGCCACCGTGACGCCCGGGAAGAGCGCCGCCGTGTCCTGGAAGAACGGGGCGCTCCACCAGGCGTAGTGGAGGCGTCCGCCGGTCGCGAGGTAGTCGCGCCAGGTCGCGGCGTAGTCGGCCGTCTCGGCCACCGTGCGCGCCAGGCCGTACTGCCGGTTGACCGTGAGGTACTGCCAGAGCATCGGCGCGAGCAGCGCCACGCCGAGCGTGATGCCCGCGCCGGTGGCCACGGCCGTGGCCACCGGCCGCCGCCGCCACTCGCCGACGCGCGCCAGGATCCCGGCCACCGTGGCGCCGGCCGCGAAGGCGAGCTGATAGATCGACGTGAGGCCGACGAGCGCGAGACCCAGGCCAAGCGTCACGCCATCACGCAGCGTCGCGCGCGCGGCGAGGCGGTCGATCGCATAGAGCACGACCGGAAAACACTCCGCGTGCAGCGCCTGAATGTGTCCGAACCGCGTGAGCAGGTGCGCGTTGAAGGCGTAGGCGAGCCCGGCCACCGCGCCCGCCGCCTCGTCGCTCGTCCACCCCGCAACCAGGCGCCACATGACCGCGGCGCTCAGGGCCAGACCCAGGATGACGAGCAGGTTGTAGGTGACGGTGGCGTCGAGCCCGGCCGCCCGCAGCGGAATGGCGAGGGTGCCCGGCACGATGAGTGGTTCCGAGTAGGCGAGCGTGCGCTTCTCGGGATGGAAGATTGGCGCGTCGAAGACGTGCAGCGGGTCGTGCGTGAGCGCGCGCGCCACCCAGCTCACCGTCCATGTCGTGAGCGTGGTGTCGGCGTTGTCGTGGCGCGACAGGCCCGCCGGATCGCTGGCAAGCGGCCAGGTGTGGAGCACGGCGGCCGCCAGCGTCGCGGCCAGCGTGAACAGAGTGCGGCGGATCATCGGCAGGGCAGACGTCAGTTCGGCCAGTCCACGATCTCGAAGAGCCACACATCGCCCTCGCGCACGAGGGGCTTCAGATACTGGCCGTACGTGATGAGCCGGTCCTGCAACCGCTCGCGGCTGCGGCGGTCGTACCCGTTCAGGTGGAACACGACGTAGCGCGCGTTCAGCCGTCCGAGAATCGCGAACGCCTCGCGCGTCGGGAACGAACTGAGCGGCACGACGGTGGCGCGCCACTCGGCGGGGATGTGGTCCGAGTAGCCGTTGATGAGCGGCTGGAAGTGGTACGTGGAGCCGAACATGTACTCGGCGTGGCGGGGGAAGTCGGAGCGCTGGTAGTAGTACGGGAACTCGGCCACGGCGCCCCGCGGCAGCGTCGCCAGACGCCGGTAGGCCTCTGCCACGGGTGGCCCCTCACGCAGCGCGGTGAGCGGCGCGGCGTTCAGGTCGAGCAGCGCGAGGGCGACGACCGCGGCCGCCCACGCCGCCGGCCGGGGCCGGCGGCGCAGCCACGACGCGAGCGCGCCGCTGGCGAGGACGACGAGCCCGAGCGTCACGACGATACCGATACGGGCTGGCGCCCGCAGGAAGGAGAACACCGGCACAGTTTCGTAGAGCAGCCGGTACAAACCGGCGTCAGGGCCGAATGACGCCCAGAACGCGATGACGACGACCGCCACGTAGAAGCCGGCCACGTCGCGCGGCAGCGGTGCGCCCACGACCTCGGCCCCGGACGCCTGACGGCGTGACCGCAGCAGGGCGAGCGCGCCCCAGAGGCCGAGGGCGGTGGTGAGAATGCCGGGAAACAGCACCTCGGAGAACCCCTCGATCGACGGCAGCCACCACCGGTGCGCCCAGGCAGACGACGCCAGCCACGCGCCGGCGTTGGCGCTGTACTGCCGCGCATCGTCGAGCGTGCGCGCGAAGCCTTCCTCCTGCACCTGCACGTAAGGCACGAAGAACGGCGCCGTCAGAGCGACCGACACGGCCGCGGCCAGACCGATGTGATACCAGTAACTGGCCGAGCGCCACAGCCCGCGCGTGAGCGCGAAGACGAACGTGCCGAGCCCCACCATGAGGGCGGCGAAGATGCCGTAGTAGGCGCACGACAGGGCCTGCACCCACAACACCACGCCGAGCGTGGCGGCGCGCCCCGGCGTGCGCCGATCGACCAGGCGATGAAAGGCCAGCATCGCGAACGGCAGGCCGAAGGTCATCATCAACTGGATGTGCGCCGTGCGCGCGAACACGAACGGACAGAAGGCGTACAGCACGCCGGCCACCGCGGCCGCCTCGCGGCTGCCGGTGAGATAGCGGGCAAGATAGTAGGCGCCGGCGACGCCCATCGTGAACGCAAACAGCACGACGGAGTTGTGGGCCAGGTACGGGTTGCCGGTGAAGCCCCACACCGGCACGGCCACCGCGCCCGCCCCGATGTTGGCCTCGGAGAAGGCCAGGGCGCGTCTGGCGGGGTAGAAGATGTTGGCGTCGAACAGGCGCGACGGATTGACGATGAGCGCGTCGGCCACCCACGCGACGTTCCACATCGCGTAGAAACCGTCGGCGGTGTTGACGCGGCCGATGCGATCGATCCGGGCGACCAGCGGATAGGTGAGTGCGGCCGTGAGGATCAGCGCACCGGTCACGACGACCGCTGCCTCGGCGAGCCCGCGCTGACGCATGCAGCGCGTATGGTACCATGGCGCCGCCGCCGGGACGCTGCGGCAGCGCCGGCATGGAACACCTCGATCGCCTCCTCGAACTCACGTACCGCGCCGAACGCACCCACTTCTGGTTCCGGGGCTTCCGCCGCTTCGTCGGGCCGTGGCTCGCGCGCGCGGCCGGCGGGCGCACCGACCTGCGGCTGCTCGACTGCGGCTGCGGCACCGGCAACAACCTGGCCCTGCTCGATCGGCACGGCCGGGCGTTCGGCTTCGACATTACCGCCATCGGGCCGCGCTTCGCGCGCGCGCACGGTCTCACGCGAGTCGCGCGTGGCAGCATCGGCGACATCCCGTGTCCGGATGCGTCGTTCGATATCGTCACCTCCTTCGACGTGCTCTACGGCCTGCCCGATGACATCGAACGCGCGGCGGCGCGTGAGATGGCGCGCGTCGTGCGTCCGGGCGGCCACGTGCTCATCACCGTGGCGGCGCTCGAGTCGTTGCGCGGCGGGCACGGGTCGCTCGCGAAAGAGTTGCGCCGGTATGACACCGCATCGCTGCGCGCGCTGCTCGAAGGCGCCGGCCTCGAGATCGTGCGGATCTCGTATACGTTCGCGTTCCTGTTTCCGCTGCTGTATTCGGTGCGGGCGCTCCAGCGCTGGCAGGGCGGCGGCCAGGCGGCGCCGAGCGCCACCGAGATCAGCGTGCCGGCCGCGCCGGTGAACGCGGCACTCTCGGCCCTGGTCATCGCCGAGTCGTGGCTGCTGCGTGTCATGGACATGCCGATCGGGAGCTCGATCATCTGTCTGGCCCGGAAGCGCCAGTGACCGCGTCGGCCGAAGGCGCCCGTGCCTCCCGGCTGGTGACAGGCCTCACAGGCGTGGCCATCGGCGCCAGCGCCTGGGTGTCGCTCGGCGTCGTCGCCCTCGTCGATCCCGCTCGGATGACGCGCGTCGGCGCGTTGCCGGCGCTGCCGTGGCTGGCGGCGCTGATGCTCTGCGGGGGAAGCGTCGGTGCGTTCGTCGGGCCGCGTCTCTGGCAGGCGCCGCTCGCGCTGCTGGTGCTGCCGTGGCTGCCCTGGCTGCCGTTCACGGCGCCGTCGGCTTTTCTGTTGTGGGACGGTCCGCTCGAAGGCGGGGTGTGGGCCGCGGCACTGCTCGCCGCCGCCTGGCCGCTGGGGCGGACGATGCCTCAGGAGGGCCTGGCCGAGTGGGTGCGCTCACCCCGGCGCGCGCCCTGGCTCGCCGCGGTGGTCTTTGCCGCCGTCGCGCTCGCGGCCTGGGGCGTGGCGCGTCCACGCGTGCCGGCGGGTGATGAGCCGCATTACCTCGTCATCACGCAGAGCCTGCTCAGGGACGGGGAC
This sequence comes from Acidobacteriota bacterium, assembly GCA_016789705.1. Taxonomy (GTDB): domain Bacteria; phylum Acidobacteriota; class Vicinamibacteria; order Vicinamibacterales; family UBA2999; genus CADEFD01. The sequence continues at coordinate 28,955 of JAEUQR010000150.1, read as the reverse complement.
CTGCGCATCGAGAACAACCACCGCGCCGAGCACTACCTCGAGTACTACGACGCGGTGCTCAAGCCCGACTTCATGCGCCGCGGCACCGACCGGGAGATCTATTCCATCCATGCCCCCGGCGTGTCGGCGGTCGTGCTGCCGGCCTTCGCCGTGGCCGGATATCCAGGCGCCGTCGTCACGGTGGTGGCCGTGGGCGCGCTCGGGATGGCGGCGCTCTGGACGCTCGTCTTCCGGCTCACCGCGTCGGCGGGTGCCGCATGGATGGGATGGGCGGCAGTGGCGACCTCGGCGCCCGTGCTGCTGCACGCGTTCACGATCTATCCGGACCCGGTGGGCGGCGCGCTTGCAATCGTCGCGCTTGGCGCGCTGGTGGCCCTGGAGACCGGGGCAGTCGGCGTCAGCGGCCGGCAGTGGGTGGGTACCGGCGCAGCGCTGGCCCTGCTGCCGTGGCTTCACACACGCTTTGCGATCATCGCCGGCGGGCTGGGGATCGCCATCGTGCTGCGCCTCTGGCGTGACGCGAGCCGGCGCAGCGACGTGTGGCGTTTCCTGAGCGTGCCCGTCGCCTCGGCGCTGGCGTGGTTCTGCTACTTCATCGTCATCTACGGCACGCCGAATCCCGCCGCGCCGTACGGCACGAGGCCTGAAGGCGGCCTGTCGTTCATTCCGGCCGGCGTGACCGGCCTGCTCCTGGATCAGCAGTTCGGCCTGTTCACGACCGCGCCGGTGCTGGTCGCCGGCATCGCCGGGCTCGTCGTGCTGGCGCGGGAGCGCCGGCGTCTTGCCCTCGAGATCCTCGCCGTGGTGATGCCCTACGTGGCGGTGGCCGCGAGTTATCCGATGTGGTGGGGCGGCTACAGTGCGCCGGCGCGTTTCCTGGTGGCGCTCGTGCCGCTGCTGGCCCTGCCTGCCGGCACGCTGTGGGCGCGCGGGTCGGCCACCACGCGCGCGGTCGTCGGCATGCTGCTCGCGCTCTCGGCCGGGCTGACGACCGCGCTCGTCGGTATCGACCGCGGCGCCTTCATCCTGAGCGGCCGCGAGGGTCATGCGCCGCTCATCGACTGGCTGAGCCGCTCGGCCGACCTCACGCTGGCGCTCCCGAGCGTGCACCGCGACGGCTTGGGCCGCGCTCTCGAGGACGCCGCGTTGTGGCTCGTGAGCGGTGTGGCGGTGGTGGCCGCCGCGCGCCTCGTGGCGCGCCGTCAGCCGCGGGCGGCGGCCGTCGCGGGCGTGCTCGCGGCACCGGCCGTCGTGATGCTCGCGGCGACGCTGGCCTGGACGGGCCGCGATCGTGCCGCCACCACACCCAACAGCTCGCAGATGTCATGGCTCGCGCGGTGGACGGCGGCGCAGGCGCCGACGCTCCTGCAACTCGCGCCGACGCGCGCGCTGACCGTGGACGATGCGCCGCGGCGGCTGAACATCGGCACGAGCCTGCGCGGACGCCGGGGCGCCGTGGAGCCGCTGCTGCGCCTTCCGGACGTGCCGGCCGGCGACTACGACGTGTTCATCGAGCCGCGCGGCGCCTCGGCCGGCACGGTGACCGTGCGACTGGGCCGGCAGGACGTGCCGATGGAGCAGTGGGGGCTCGACGGCCGGCCCGCGGGATACTCGGGGCTCGTGCTGCGGCTGCCGGTGGCGGCGCACTCGATCACGATGACTGGTGATGCCGCGGCCGTCCAGTCAGTGGCGCGCCTCACGCTGCGTCCGCGGACACTGGCGCCGCGCGGCTCCACGGCGCGTGCGCTTCGCGCGGCGCGCTACGGCGGCGTCGTGGTGTTCGCGCTCGACGACATGGCGTTCATGGAGCCGGGCGCCCTCTGGGTGCGTGGCGGGCAGACCGCGGCGTTCGGCGTGCGGGCGGACGAAGGGCGCGCGGTCACGCTGCGGCTCACGGCCGGTCCCGTGCCGAACGAGGTGCGACTGACGGCGGGGCCGTGGACGCGCACGCTGGCGCTCGCGGCGGGGCAGGTGGTGGACGTGGCGCCGCCGGCCGAGGCGCTGGCGCCGGGCACGCTCGCGATCGCGAGCCGCACGGGCTTCCGTCCCTCGGAGCACGGCCCGAGCGGCGACGGGCGGCGGCTGGGCGTGTTCGTGACGTGGCCCGACGGCGCGGCGCCGGCCGGCGCCGCCGGGCCCGGATCGCGCTAGAAGCGGGCCGTGCCGCCGAAGTAGAGGCCCTTGAACGTCAGCGAGCCGGTGTCGTTCTTGGCGTCGTAGAAGACGTCGATGCTGCGGTAGCCGGCCTGCACGCCGAAGTTCTTGTGCGGGTTGAAGGTCGCATAGAAGTCGAAGTCCATGTAGCGGCCCTTGTAGTCTTCCGAGGCGCTCTCCGGAATCTTGAAGTAGCTGACCTCACCGTTGAGCGCGAGGTTCTTCGCCGCATACACGCGCGCGACGGCGCCGATGGTCGGCAGCGGCGCCACCGCCTTCGTGAATTCGTCGCCGATCGGGCTCAGCAGGCCGACGTTGACGTCGGTGTACTTCACGTCGAAGAGCACGCCGAGGAAGCCGCGGTCGCGGTAAAGGAAGTCGTACTCGTAGCCGAAGCGCCAGGCCTTGAACTGCGCGGTCGTCTGCACCGGCAGGCCCGGCCGGTAGCGCAGGCCGTTGAAGATGAACTCGCGCGTGATGGTCGTCGACGCGTCGTAGTTCATCGGCAGATAGTTGATGCGGAAGCGGTGCTTCTTTGCCGGCCGCAGCACGACGCGGACGTCCTTCAGCATCTGCTTGCTGATGCCGAGGTCGGTCACGAGGTCGATGTCGGTGCCAAGGATGCCGAGCGCCTCGCTGTTCACGATGGCCTCCGGCGTCGGGTTCCAGAAGTTGAAGGACGCTTCGATGTGGTAGTCCTCGCCGACCACGGCGTCGCCGCGGGCGGGGAACTGCGCCTCGGCAGGCGCGGCCAGGGTGATGAGGGCGAGGGCGGTGAGGACGGCGAGCGGCGAACGGAACGTGAGCATGGAAAGCGACCCCTTGGGCTGGCGATGTACGTCGGAAACGGGCCCGGCCGCGGGGAGACGCGTTGCCAAGCGCCAGTGTGGGAAGTATCGGCACAAGCGGGCCGCACCAACAGGGGGCAGGAGGGCCCCCGGCGTGGGGGCGAGCGGCGCCGGCGTCGAGGCGGCCGCGGCCGCCCCGTGCCCAGCCCGTACGAACGAACGCCCCGGAACCCGCCGTGGGGTTCCGGGGCGTCGGGAATCGTGCGCTGGTGGCTAGCTCTCGGCCGGCAGCGGCTCGCCGCCGCTCGCGTAGAGACTGGACCAGCGCGCGAACGCCGAGACCAGCACGACGATGGCCAGCACCATCATGATGGCGGTGCAGATGGTCAGCACCCAGCCCTGGGTGCTGACGGCCGGCACGGTGCTGAGGGCCTTCGGATAGAAGTTGTCGCGGATGTTCAGGAAGCCGCCGTAGAGCGTGTTGGTGGCGAGGAACAGGAAGGGCGCGATCGTGACCCACGTGTAGCGGGCCTTGCCCTGCGCGAACAGGATGGTCGTCGCCACGGCGAGCGCGATGCAGCCGAGGAGCTGGTTGGCGACACCGAACATCGGCCAGATGGTGTCGATCTGGCCGGTGTAGATGAAGTAGCCCCACGAGCCGACGATGAGCGAGGTGGCAATCACCGCGCCCGGAATCCAGTTGGGATTGGCGAACGGTGTGTAGACCTTCCCGAGCGCCTCCTGTAACAGGAAGCGCCCGACGCGTGTGCCTGAGTCGATCGTGGTCAAGATGAAGAGCGCCTCGAACATGATCGCGAAGTGGTACCAGTAGGCGAGCAGGCCCTTCATGCCCGGCAGCGAGCTGAAGATCATCGCCATGCCCACCGCCAGTGATACGGCACCGCCCGTGCGCCCGACCACCTTTTCGCCGACCTGCTCTTCGATGACCGCGAGGTCATGCGTCATCGGCTGGCCTTCGAACGTCAGCTTCTCGTAGGCGGCCGGCGGCACGTTGATGGCGAAGTAGTCGGCTGGCGGCATCGAGGTGGCGGCGATGAGCGCCATGATGCCCACCACACCTTCGATCAGCATGGCGCCATAGCCAATCGGCCGGATGTCACTTTCCTTGTCGAGCATCTTCGACGTGGTGCCCGAACTGATGAGCGCATGGAAGCCCGAAATGGCGCCGCAGGCGATGGTGATGAAACAGAAGGGGAAGAGGGGGCCCGGGATGATCGGGCCGCCGCCCGACACGTACTGCGTGAGCGCCGGCATCTTCAGCTCGGGGTTCACGATCATCACGCCGGCCGCCAGCAGCACGATCGTGCCGATCTTCGTGAACGAGCTCAGGTAGCCGCGTGGCGCGAGCAGCAGCCACACCGGCAGCACCGAGGCGAAGAAGCCGTAGACGCACAGCGCGATGACGAGCTGGGTGCGCGACAGGTGGAAGAAGCTGCCGAGCCACGAGTCCGGATGGTTGAGCGGCTCGCCGCCGGCGACCGCCGCCAGCATGGCGATGACGCCGATGGCGGTGGCTTCGTTGATCTTGCCCTTGCGCCACACATACATCCACAGGCCCATGAACATGCCGATGGGAATCGTGGCGGCAATGGTGAAGGTGCCCCAGGCCGAGTCGGCCAGGGCGTTCACGACGATGATGCCGAGGCCGGCCATGGCGATGACGAGCACCGCCAGAATCGCGATGGTGCCGGCCGGTCCGGCGATGCCGCCGATCTCGAGCTTGACCAGGTCGGCCATCGACTTGGCGCCGCGCCGGCTGGACGCCCACAGAATCATCGAGTCGTGGACGGCGCCGGCGAGACAGACGCCGGCTACCAGCCAGAGCAGGCCCGGGGCCCAGCCGAACTGCGCGGCGAGCATCGGACCCACGAGCGGTCCGGCGCCGGTGATGGCCGCGAAGTGATGGCCGAAGAGCACCCACTTCGACGTGGGATAGAAGTTGGCGCCGTCGTATTTCTCGTGCGCGGGCGTCTGGCGGCTGTCGTCCAGCATCCAGATGCGCGTGGCGATGAACGCGCTGTAGTAACGGTAGGCGAGGGCCAGAACACACAGGGCCGGCAGGAGGATATACAACGCGTGCATAGGACGGGGATGATAACAAATGCCCGGCAGGATCCAGGGGAGGATTTGCGCGCCGTGACACCTGGAGACGTCTGCGCGATGGGTCGTCGCACGCACGGCGCGCGTCTAGCCGCCCGGGCGGCGCGCGCGTCTAGCCGTCCGAGGGCGGCGTGGCCGACGGCGGTGTGACACCGGAGGCGGGCGGTGGCACGGGTGCGGGCGTGGGGGCCGGATCCGTCACGGCGGGGGGCGGCGAAGGCGCCGGTGGCTGGGCCCGCTCACGACGGCGGAACAACTGCTCGACCGGCGCCGGTGCGCTGGCGCGCGGGTCCCACCCGAGGCGCAGGATCGTCACGCGCACCGGCTGGCGGCCGAAGGCAAGCGCGTCGTTGCAGCTCCACATGTAGAGGTCGAGCTCGCGGCCCTTGACCTCGGGCCCCGTGTCGAGCACGGTCCAGATGCCGCTGTAGCGGGTGTCGTCGGTCTCGACGTAGACGACGCTGCCGAGCGGCAGCAGCGTCGCGTCCGCGGCGGCCATGCCGTGGCGCACGGCGATACCCGCCGCCGTCGTCTCACCCTTGCAGTAGGCCGTCGCCTGGAAGCGAATGGCAGTGCCGAGGCGCGGCCGGCCGTCGCCGTCGAAGACTTCCTCGGTCGAGTCGCGCGTGCGGGTCGTGAACACGGCGAGGACGAGGAGCCCCGCCACGGTGATCACGAGCAGTCGCCGCACCGCGCGTGGGACCGCCATCAGGCACTCACGAAGTGCTCGAAGCCGGTGGGGAGGGGCGTGTCGACGCCGTCGCGGTGCAGCACGAGCGCGGGCTGCGTCGTGAGCACGCCGATGCGGGTGAACGGCGTCGCCACGCTGGCGCGCGCAGCGCGCAGGCGCCCGCCGGCCTTCGGGCTCACGGCGAAGAGCAGCTCGTAGTCGTCGCTCGCGTGCAGCGCCTCGTGCACCGGATCGCGGCCGCGGGCCTGCTGCCAGGTGATGGCGCCCGGCTCGAGCGGCAGCGCCGACGCGTCGAGGCGCGCCCCGGTGCCCGAGGCGGCCGCCAGTTGGCGCACGGCGTCGGCCAGGCCGTCGCTGAGGTCGATGGCGGCGCGGGCGGCGCCGTCGCGTGCCATCGCCCACGCTTCGCGCAGGCGCGGGAGCGGCGTCGTGTAGCGCGTCACGCAGGCGGCGTCGCGGATGTCGCCTGCCTCGAGCATGGCGAGCCCTGCCGCCGCGCCGCCGATGCTGCCGGTGAGCCAGAGTTCGTCGCCTGCCCGCGCCGTGTCGCGGCGGAGGAGACGCCGCGGGCGCACGTGGCCGGTGACAGTGACGTCGACGACGAGCGGGCCGCTCGTGCGGGTGATGTTGCCGCCCACGATCGTGGCCCCCGCCGCGCGCGCCGTGTCGGCGGCGCCGGTGACCAGGGCCTCGAAGGCGGCGACGGGACAGTGGTCCGGCAGGACGAGCGAGAGGAGCAGCCAGTCGGGGCGGGCCGCCATCGCGGCAATGTCGCTCAGGTTCACCGCCACGGCCCGCCGGCCAATGGCCTCCGGCGTCATCAGGCGGCTCGAAACGTGGACGCCGTCGACGACCGTGTCGGTGGTCTGGACGAGGTAGGCGTTGCGGGGCGCGCGCAGCACGGCGGCATCGTCGCCGATACTGACGAGGACGTCTGGCCCGGGCGCCGGCAGGTGCCGGCGAAGCCACTCGATGAGGGCGTGTTCTCCGCGTTCGCCGACGGTCACTGGCTGGCCTCGGTGCCCGCCGGGGATGCCGACGGGGTGGCGACGATTAAGGTGCCCCGCGGTGCCGTGTGGGGAGGATCGCTGAACCTGCGTTAGCAGGTGGAGTCGCTGAAAGCGCTGCGCTTAAGGCTTCCTCACGACGGAGGCATGCACACCACGCAGCGGACGCAACTCGCTTGGAAGGAACATTGGCTCAGACGAGCCTCCAGAGATCCATCACGAGCACAGCAGGAACACGTCGATCTTAGGGCCGCGCCGCCTTGCGGTCAAGCGGCCCGAACGCCGCTACTTGACGACGACCGTAATCTGCTGGTCGGCCGTGAGGGCACCGTCGTCGGCGCGCGCCCGCAGGACGTACTCGCCGGGCTCGCTGAACGTCGCGCGCGCGGTGATGCGGCCGTCGGCCGGGAGCTTCGGCGCCGTCCAGTGCGGCGCCCACGGCGAGTTGCCGCCCGTGCGCGTGTCTTCCCAGGTCTGAATCTGATCCTGATCGAACGTGACCTTGCCAGGGCCGCGGTAGACGTGCCAGCCGAGCCACAGGCCCACGTTCTTGCCCACGGTCACCCGACTCGGCGGCAGGAAGAGCCGGCGCGCCCGCAGCGCTTCGATCTGCGCGGTGGCGGCGGCGTTGGCCGAGAGGGCCGTCGACGACCCGGAGTTCTCGACGGCAGCGCCCGCACCGATCGCGCGGACCTTCGGGATACCGTCGTCCTGCACCTGGGCCACGAGCGTCACCGTGTCGCCGGCCTTGATTTCGAGCCGGCGCGGCCCCTGGATTTCGACGACCGGCGGCGTGTTCGCACGCACTTCAGGACTGCTGCTCCCAGCGCCGAGAGCGCCGGTTTCGGACGCCTTCACGACATCGTCGAGCTTCTGGTCGATGCCGAGGGTCGCGTGCGCGAGTTCGGTCTTGCCCTTGGTGGTCAGCGACCACACGAGCTCGTCCTTCTCGGTGAAGCCGGCCGGCACTGGCACGCGGAAGATGAAGCGGTTGCGCCGCGGCAGGAAATGCGTGGGCTGGCCCTGGTCGGCCGCGCCGGTCATGAACTTGTTGTCGGGACCGACCGGCACGTCGGGCTCTTCCTGCCAGTTGCGGTTCATGTAGCCGAACACGAAGAATTTCCGGCCCGCCGAGTCTTCCTCCCAGCCCTCGTATGCGGGGGACACGGTCTGTCCCTTCGCGTAGGTCAGGTTCTGCGAGAACGCCATCTCGAACGTGCCCAGGAGCACGATGGCGGCGACAGCGGCGACTCGGCGGGTCATGGATGTTTCTCCTGTGCGATTGCTACTGCTACTGCTGCTGCTGAGGGGCGGCCGTCCGCGGCGCCGCGGCGGGCGCGGTCGGCGGCTTGGCCGGCAGGTCGAGATTGCAGAGCGGGCACCCGATCATGACCGAGCCACGCGTCAGCTTGAGCTTTTCCTTGCGCGCCTTCATTTCGGCCAGGAACTGCTCGTCGGTGAGCGCCACACGGTTGCCGAGGTCGATGAACATGTTGGCCACCGAGCGGTTCCCCGAGCCCTGCCAGTTGCGCGGGTCGGGCACGTTCTTGTTGCTCGGCGAGTTGTTCATGAAGCCGACGATGTGCAGCACCGTGCCGCGGGGCAGGAGCGGCGCGTGGTCGTCGTCGTAGTCGTAGCCGCGCACCCAGTTGTGGTCGTAGCCCACGCAGTTGATCGTCTCGACCGTGTAGCCCCAGGACGCTTCGAGGCACATGCGGGCGCCCGGCGCGTGCAGGTGCGGTTCGAAGGAGAGGATCTTGGTGTGCTCGGTGAGGGCCCAGTAGGCGTTGAGCTGCTGGTTCGAGTCCATGGCGCGGATGTCGATGTCGACACCGTTACCGAGCGCGCTCTGCGACTGGCGGTACTCCGGCTTGTAGCCCTTCGGCATGAACTTGAAGCCGATCTCGAGGTGCGCCTTCGTGTCGCGGCCGTTCGAGTGCAGGTGCACCGAGTCGGTCACGAACGACGAACCGGCCTTGAGCAGGCGGGCCGACTTCGGGTCGAAGAAGTCGGGCTCACGGCCCACTTCGTGCACCGGCCAGTTGGTGGTGCCGGGCTCGCGGCCGAAGAGGGCATCGAGGTTGAACGCGTCGGCGGCATTCGTCGGCGCATCGGGCGCGTCGAGCACCTTCGTCTGCCAGATCATGTGGTGGAAGACGTAGCGTCCGCCCACCGTGTCGCGCCCGGTGCCGCTCGACGGCACGTCGTTGACCTCGCGCACCTCCACGGCCGAGACGTACCGATCTTCCGTGAGGCCGATGGGCACGTTCGGGATCTCGCCCCACCAGTCGGGCGAGCCGCCCTTGACGACGATGTCGGTCGTCTTGACGACGAGATCCGGCGTGCCGATCTGCCACGAGGTGTCGCTGTTCCACACGCGCGGCGCCGGCGCGTCGGCCGGGTTGCCACGCGGGGCGCCTGAGTCGGCCCACTTCGCGACCATCGCGAGCTCCTGTTCGCTCAGCGAGGGATCGTTCTTGAATTTCTGGATGCCGATGTCCTTTTCGACGTACCACGGCGGCATCACGCCGGCCTTCGGGCCGATGTGTGTGCGCGTCTTGATCGAACGCGCCCACGGCCGCACCTGCTCGTAGGTCTGCAGGGCCATTGGCGCGCCGCCACCGTCGCGGTGGCAGTTCTCGCAGCTGCGCTGCAGAATCGGCGCGATGTGTTTGCTGTAGGTGACTTCGGCGGGCAGAGCCGCGGCGGTCTGCGCCTCGGCGGCGGGGGCAAAGAACGCCGCGCCTACGACGGCGCTGGCGGCGAACGCAAACGACCACACACGGAGGCGTCGAGCTGTCATGCCGGCTCCTTGGGGCGTACTACCCCATGTTATCCAAGATGAAGCGCATGATACCCAAAGCCCGGCCGTTGTGTCATCTAATAAGTGCAATTGTTGCATCTTGTAACGTCATGTACTGAGTTTGTGCTTGCCGCCGCTTAGCTCATGGGTGTAGTGTCCGCGCCGCGTGCGTTCGCGTGACCGGCGACCGCATGTGCGCCTAGTGCTCAACGTTCGGGGGACTCCCAGAAGGAGCGGCCAGTGAGCAATGTCGACGTTCGAGGCTTGATCAGGGCTCTTGCCGGCCTCGTGGCCGGAATCCTGCTGGCGGCAGGGCCTGCGGGTGCGCAGCAAAACGGTGGCATCACGGGCGTCGTGCGGGACGATGGTGGCCTCGCGTTGCCAGGTGTCACTGTCGAGGCATCGAGCCCGGCCCTCATCGAGAAGGTGCGCACGGTCACGACCGACGGCGAGGGCCGCTACAACGTCATTGACCTGCGCCCCGGCACCTACGTGGTGACGTTCTCGCTGCCGGGCTTCTCGACGGTGCGCCGCGAAGGCATCGAACTGACCGCCGGCTTCACGGCGCCGCTGAACGTCAATCTGGCCGTGGGCGCCATCACCGAGACCATCACCGTCACCGGCGCGTCGCCGGTCGTCGACACCCAGTCGATTCGCCAGCAGGAAGTGATCGGGCAGCAGATGCTCGAGGCGCTGCCGAGCGGCAACATCGGCCCGCAGACGCTGGCCTACATGACGCCGGGGTTCGCCTCGACGCAGGCCGACGTCGGTGGCTCGCGCGACACCTGGTCGGCGCAGGGCGCCTACACGTTCTTCCACGGCAAGACCGGCACGCGCGCTTCCTACGACGGATTCCGCAGCCAGTTCTTCATCGGCGCGGCCGACGGCGTCGGCTACGTGAGCGACCAGGGCACGATTCAGGAACTGCAACTCGAGACGAGCGGCATGGGCGCGGAATCGGGGTCGGGCAGCGCGTCCATCAACGCCATCCCTAAGACCGGCAGCAACCTCTTCAGCACGACCATCGAGGGGTACTACTCCGGTCCGGGCATGCAGAGCTCGAACATCGACGACGGACTGCGTGCGTTCGACATCACCTCGAGCGCCGAGGTCCAGAACGTCTATCGGCTCGGGGCGCAGCTGGGCGGACCGATCATCAAGGACAAGGTCTGGTTCTTCGCCGCCGTGGCCCGCTGGGGATCGCGCGTCAACCAGCCCGGCGCCTACTACAACAAGCTGCAGGGCAAGTCCGGCATCCCGAGCGTGCCGACGATTGCCTACGAACCCGATCTCGACCGTCCGGCGGCCAGCTTCGATTGGTTCCGCAACCACTCGCTCCGCACCACCTGGCAGGCCACCGAGAAGCACAAGTTCACCGTGTTCGGCGACATCCAGAAGTCGTGCCGCTGCACCACGGGCCCCTTCACCGGCGCCAACGCCATCGAGTCGGAGCGCGGCTGGGACTGGTGGCCGTCGGGCGTCGTGCAGGGCACATGGCAGGCGCCACTCACGAACAAGCTGCTCGTCGAAGCCGGCGCGTCGTGGCAGGTTGCCAACTGGGTGAACTTCGCGCAGGACGGCGTCAGCCGCGACGACCGCTCGATTCTGGAGACCTCGACCAACTTCCGGTATGGCGCCACCACGGTGCTCACGGCACCGAAGGCCCGCACGGGCCGCAGCGCGCAGCGCGTCACCGCCTCGTATGTCACCGGCAGCCACACGTTCAAGGCCGGCGTCACGCTGGAACAGGCGTTCAACGACGAGTCGCGCTCGCGCAACAACGAGACCGACGGTCTCAACTACGACTTCCTGAACGGGCGTCCCCTGCGGATCCAGTACCAGGCCGAGCCGTTCTATCAGCAGGAGCGCCAGAACGCCGAACTCGGCGTGTTCCTGCAGGACTCATGGACCCTCAACCGCGTCACTCTGACCGCGGGCGTGCGCCTCGACTACGTCTCCATGGGGTTCCCGGCCGCCAAACTCGACGCCGGTCTCTTCGTGCCCGAACGCGAGGTGCAGGAACTCAAGGGCGTGCCGGAGTGGACGGACATCAATCCCCGGTTCGGCGTGGCGTGGGACCTGTTCGGCAACGGCCGCACGGCCGTGAAGGCGTCGGTCGGCCGCTTCAACCAGCTCTCGCGCAGCGACCTGACACGCCGGTTCCATCCGTTCAGCTCGTCGGTGAACACCGCGTTCCGTAACTGGAACGACGCCAACGGGAACTACATTCCAGACTGCGCGCTGGCGAACTTCGCCGCCAACGGCGAGTGCGGTGCGATTTCGAACGTGAACTTCGGCAAGTTCATTCCGTCGGCGACGCTCTTCGACGACTCGGTGACCAAGGACAACCGCGACTTCCTGTGGGACATCAACGTCGAGGTGGAGCACCAGATCCGCGACGGCCTGTCGGTGAGCGTCGGCTACAACCACAACTGGGACGGCAGCTTCACCGTCACCGAGAACACTTTGCTCGGGCCCGAGAGCTTCGACGAGTTCTGCATCACCGTGCCGAACGACCCGCGCCTGCCGAACGCGGGGCAGCAGCAGTGTGGCTACTACGACGTGAAGCCGGCCCTCTTCGGTCAGGGCCAGCTGCGGGTGACCAACGCCAAGGAATTCGGCAACATGCAACGCTACTGGGACGGCGCGTGGGTCCTCATCAACGGCCGTCTCCCGAAGGGCATCACCGTGGGCGGCGGCGTCGACATCGGCCGTCAGGTCGACGACCACTGCCTGACGGTGGATATGCCGAACCAACCCAACAACATCACCGGCAGCCCGCTGCGCGGTGGCTCGCTTGCGCCGGCGGCCAATTCGTACAACCCGTTCTGTCGCGTCGTGACCGACTGGATGGACCTGCTCGACGTGCGGCTGCGAGCCTCGGTGCCGCTGCCGTGGAACTTCAACGCCAGCTTCATCTACCGCAACACGCCCGGCGCGCCGCAGGATGCGACCCTGGCGGTGACGTCGGCCACCGTGCGCTTCAGGGATCCGGCGCGCACCACGCTCACCACCGCGCAGACGGTGAATCTTTACGCGCCGAACTCGGTCTTCGGCGACCGCTTCTCGCAGCTCGACGTCGCCATCAGCAAATCGTTCGACATCGGCTTCGGCAGACTCCGCACGGCGCTCGACGCCTACAACGCGCTCAACTCCAACTCGGTGCAGTCGGTCATCTCGGCCTACAGCACCCGGTGGCTGCGCCCGGTGAACTTCCTCAACGGCCGTCTGCTCCGGCTGACGGCGAGCGTCAACTTCTAGGCTCGGAGGACGTGTGATGAAACTCCTGCGGCTCGTCGTGCTGACGGGCGTCGTGGCGTCCTGGCAGGTGTCACCAGTGATGGCGGAGTCGCTGCTGCAGTCGGCGACGCGGCTCACGGCGCAGGCGGCGCGCCAGGTGCCGCCGGCGGCCCGCGCCGGCGTGCGGCGGTCGGCCACGGCGGAACAGGCGGCTCCGGCAGAGAGCGGCATGAGCGGACGCAAGAAGGTGCTGCTCGTGGTCGTGGGTCTCGTGGCGGCAGGCGCCGGGATGTACGCCATCGATCGGAGCGTCGTCGACAACACGCCGTCGAGCAAAGGCACCCGCAAGGATTGAAGGCGGCAGTTGTGGGCGTGTGGGCGGCGGTCGTCACCGCGGCCTGCGGCGGCGCGCCGTCCGGTCCAGCGCCGCAGGCCGCGTCCGCGCCGGCCGTGGCGGCGCCGTGGTTCACCGAAGAGGCCGCGAGTGCCGGGTTGTCGTTCGTGCACACGAACGGCGCCAGCGGGCGCCTGTTCTATCCGGAGATCCTGCCCCCGGGCGTGGCGCTCTTCGATGCCGACGGCGACGGCGACCTCGATGTCTTCCTGCCGCAGGGACAGCCGCTCGCGGCCGCAGATCCGCCGCCGTCCGCGCGTGGCGGTGCCCGGCTCTATCGCAACGACCTGCAGGTGGCCCCTGACGGCCGCCGCACGCTGCGCTTCACGGACATCACCGCCGGCAGCGGGCTCGACGGCCCGGCCTACGGCCTCGGCGTCGCCGCGGGTGACGTCGACAACGACGGCCACGTGGATCTCTACGTCACCGGCTTCGACGGCTCGCGGCTGTACCGCAACACGGGCCGCGGCACCTTCACCGACATCACCGCGGCGAGCGGCGCCGGAAACGCCGGCGGCTTCGCGGTGTCGGCGGCCTTCGTCGACATCGATCGCGACGGCTGGCTCGATCTGTACGTCGCAAACAACGTCTCGTATCGCACGACGAACGCCACCGTGTGTCCCGGGCCAGCCGGCGCGCCCGACTACTGTCCGCCGCAGATCTACGGCGGGCTGCCGGATCGGCTCTATCGCAACCTCGGCCGCGGTCGCTTTCGCGATGTCACCGCCACGGCGCTCACGGGGCTGAAGGCGCGGCCGGGCCTCGGCGTCTCGACCGCGGACTTCGACGGTGACGGGTGGATGGACATCGTCGTGGCCAACGACGGCGAGCCCGATTTCCTGTGGCTGAACCAGCGTGACGGCACGTTGCGCGAGGCCGGCCTCGCCGCGGGGCTTGCGCTCACCGGCGAGGGCAAGGCCGAAGCCAGCATGGGTGTGGACGCCGGCGACTTCGACAACGACGGTGACGAAGACGTCGTCGTCACCGAACTCACCGGACAGGGGACCAATCTTTTCGTGAACGACGGCGCGGCTCAGTTCCGCGATGTGAGTGCGGCGTCGGGGATCGGCGGCCGGAGCCTCGCCTACACGGGCTGGGGCACCGCGTGGTTCGACTACGACAACGACGGCTGGCTCGATCTGCTGGCCGTGAACGGCACGATCATCGCGCAGGAGGGACGGCGCGACCGCGCGTTCCCCTACGATCAGCAGAAGGTGCTGTTCCGCAACCTGACGGACGGCCGCTTCGAGGCGGTCACGGCGCACGCCGGACCGGCCTTCGCGCTGTCGGAATCGGGACGCGGCGCCGCCTTCGGTGACATCGACAACGATGGGGATGTGGACGTGCTCGTCGGCAACAACAGCGGTCCTGTGCATCTGCTGGTGAACCGGATCGGTTCCGCCCGTCACTGGCTCGGGCTGCGGCTCGTCGGCCGCGAAGGCCGCGACATGCCGGGGGCGCGCGTGGCAATCGAGCGGCCCGGTGAGCCCACGCGCTGGCGGCGTGCCCGCGCCGATGGCAGCTACGGCTCGGCCAACGACCCGCGCGTCCATGTCGGTCTCGGGGGGGCCGACGTGGCGCCGCGGGTGCGCGTGCGCTGGCCCGACGGCGTCGAGGAGTCGTGGCCATCGGTGGCCATCGACCGCTGGACGACGTTGACGCAGGGAAGCGCGCCATGAGGGGGCACGCGCCGCGATGGGCGGGGCTGCTGCTTGCCGCGATGCTCGGCATGGCGTGCGGTGAGGCCCGGCGCAGCGGGGGCGCGCCGGAGGTGGCGGCGTTGCCCGATCTCGCGAAGCTCGCGCCGTCGGTGCAGACGCAAGTGCGCGATGCGCACGCGCGGGCCACGACGCTCGCGGCGGCCGGGGCGCCGGACGTCGAGCAGAGCCAGGCGGCCGGCGAGGTCGGGCGCCTGCTCATGGCGGCGCAGTTCCCGGAGGCGCCGGCGCCGTTCCTGGCGCGTGCCGAGGCCCTGGCGCCGGCCGACTACCGCTGGCCGTACTACCGGGCGCAGTTCCACCGTCAGCGTGGTGAACCCGAGCTGGCGCGCGCCGCCTTCGAACGCGCGCTCGCCCAGAACCCGTCTGACGTCGCCACGCTCGTCTGGCTGGGTGAGACGCTGCTGCAACTCGGTCAGCCGGAGGCCGCGAAGACGCACTTCGAGTCGGCGCTGGCCCTGCAGCCGACGTCGATCTCGGCGCGGTACGGCCTGGGGCGCGTGGCTCTTGCGACCGGCGACGCCGGCGTGGCCGTGACGCACTTCGAAGCGGTGCTCGCGCGCGATGCCTCGGCCGCCGCCGTGCACTATCCGCTCTCGCAGGCCTATACCGCGCTCGGCGACACGGCGAAGGCCGACCTGCACCTGCGGCAGCGCGCGAATCACCAGATCCTGCCGGCCGATCCGCTCATGGTCGAACTCGACACGCTGCTCGAGAGTCCGCAGAGCTACGAGACGCGCGGCATCCGCGCGCTCGAGGCGAAAGACTGGACGGCCGCCGTGGGCTGGTTCCGGCGAGGCCTGTCGCTCGCCCCGAAAAGCGCGGCGCTGCACCATCGTCTGGGCGCGGCCCTCAACATGACCGGCGACCGCGGGGCGGCCCGCGAGGCGTTCGCGACCGCGGTGCACCTGTCGCCCGAGCAGTTCCTCGCGCTCTACAGTCTTGGCGTGCTCGATCAGGAGGACGGCCGGCACGCGGACGCCATTGGCAGATTCACGGCCGCGTTGGTCATTCGGCCTGCCTACGTCGATGCGCGCCTGCGTCTCGCCTCGAGCCTCCGGCGCACCGGGCGCGCGGCCGACGCGCTCGCCGAGTATCGCCGGGTGCTCGCGGACGACGCCGGCCGTGACGAGGCGCGCATCGGCGAGGTGATGACACTCGCGCAGCTCGGCCGCTACCGCGAGGCGCGCACGGCGCTCGAGCGCGCGCGTGACGCCGCGCCGGAATCGGTCGTATTCGCCCACGGCCTGGCCCGCCTGCTCGTGACCGCGCCGGAGGCGCGCGTGCGCGACGGCCAGCGTGCGAAGATGCTGGTCGATGCCCTGGTGCGGCAGGGGCGCACGCTCGATCTCGGCGAGACCATGGCCATGACACTGGCGGAACTGGGCGAGTTCGACCGCGCAGCGGCGGTACAGCGTGACCTGCTGACGGCCGCGCAGCGCGCCGGCCTGCCCGGCGTCGTCACCCGAATCGCCGCCAATCTTGCGCGCTACGAGGCGCGGCAGGCCTGCCGCACACCGTGGACGGAGCAGGAGTGGCCGTGACGCTGCGCACTGGCCGCGCGCGCGCCGCCCTCCGGATGGCGGCCCTCTGGCTCGCCTGCGGCGTGGGCGTGCCGGCGGCGCTCACGGCGCAGACACCGCTGCCGCCCCTTGTCGTGCAGCAGGCCGTGGCCGATCGCGCCACCGACACGCTGACCATCGACGGCGCGCACTTCGGGCCAGCCCCCTTCGTCACGCTCGATCTCGTGCCGCTCGACTTGCGCCTCGCGCTCGATTCCCGTCTGATGGCGGCCGTGCCGGTGGATGCGATGCCGCCGGGCCGCTATCTGCTGACGGTGAGCCGTGGCCCCGCGCCGACGGATCGCGCCTCCATCGAGGTGACGATCGGCACGGTGCCCGAGCCGGCGTCCCCGCCGGCCGCCGCGGCGGCGCCGGCGCTCACGGTGTCTTCGCCTGCGGCGAGTGAGCCGGCGGCGGTCGTGGGCGATCGCACCATCACCGTCGGCGAAGTCGATCGCGAGTGGCAGCGCACCGATCCCGGCCGCTACCTCGCGCTCATGCGGCAGCTCCACGATGAGCGACGCCGCGTCGTGGACGCGATGACGGCGTCCGAACTGCTGGCCCGTGAAGCGGCGGCGCGGTCGGTGACGCCGGAGGCGCTCCTTGCCGAGGAAGTGCCGAAGCGGGTCATCGCCATGCCCGATACGGCGCTCACGGCGCTCTACGAGAGCCTGGGCGATCGCACGCGCGGGGCCGCGCTCGACAAGATGCGTCCGGCGCTGCGCGCCTGGCTCGAACGCAAGACCGAGCCCGATCTGGCGAAGATGAGCTACCTCGAGGAACTCGTGAAGACGTCGGCGCGGCGCGACATCCTGCTGACCGCGCCGGTCGTGCGTGTCGAGACGTCGGCGCTCGACCCCGTGCTCGGCGCCGCGTCGGCGCCCGTGGAACTCGTCGTCTTCGGTGATCTGCAGAGCCCGGACTACGCCCGGCTGGCGCAGGTGTTCGCGCGGGTGCTCGGCAACTACGGCTCGCGCGTGCGGCTGGTGTTCAAGCTACTGCCGGCCTACGGCGCGCAGTCCGAGAGCGCCGCCGAGGCCGGCGCCTGCGCGCACGCCCAGGGACGCTTCTGGGCCTTCCACGATGCCGCGGCGCGCCCGGCGACGCTCGACGCGCGGCGGCTGCGGGCTATTCCGGGGGAAGTCGGGCTCGATCAGGCGGCGTTCGAGCGTTGTCTCGCGGCCGGGACGAGGCGTGGCCGGCCGGCGCTCGCCACCGCCGAGGCCGCGCGTTACGGCATCACGATCACGCCGAGCCTGCTCGTGAACGGCCGTCTGGCGCCGCCACCGCCGCCGTTCCTGCCCGCCGCCGAGTACCTCTCGCGACTCATCGAGGAAGAACTGCAGCGGCTGGCCGCCGCGGCGCGGAAGCCGGCGCCGGCACCAGACCGCGGCCCTCGTCGATGACGATGGTCTGGTTGGTCGTGACCGCGGCGAAGGTCTGCCGCGTGCCCGAGGGCCACTCGACCTCCACCCGCACCGGCGCGGCATCGCCGCCGAGACCGAACGTCAACGCGAGCTCGCTCTGCGAAGCGTAGCTCGAGCCACTGCGCACGGTCTGCGCCTGGGTGCCGGCGCGGCCCGTCACGCGCACCACCGCCCCGAGACCGCTGCGGGTCGATCGGCTGCCCCGCGCGCGGACCCTGAGCCATGCTCGCCCGGGCGGCGCGTCGTTGCGCAGCAGCGTGGCCGGCCCGTTGAGTGTCGTGAGCGCGAGGTCGAGATCGCCGTCGCCGTCGATGTCGAGATGCGCCGCGCCGCGGCCCATGAGCGGGCGGGCGAAGGCGGCGCCTAGCCGCGCCGACACGTTCTCGAACGTGCCGGTGCCGCGATTGCGGAGCAGCAGCGGCGGCATGCTGAGTCGGGCCCGGGCGTCGCGGCCCTGGGATTCGTCGGTGCCGCCGTTCAGCGCGAAGATGTCGAGCCAGCCGTCGAGATCGGCGTCGAAGAAGAAGACCGCCCAGGTCACCATGGGCAGACTGGCGCGGCCGACCTCGGACCTCGGCGCGACGTCGGTGAAGAACCGGCCGTCGGTGTTGCGGTAGAGGCCGAGCATCTCGTTCACGAAGTTGCCGACGAGGATGTGCGGACGCCCCGAGCGGTCGTAGTCGGCGGCGTCCACGCCCATGTTGGCGCGGGCCACGCCCTGCTCACTCAGGGCCACGCCGGCCGGCAGGCCATCATCCACGAACGTCCCGCGTCCGGTGTTCCGGTAGAGCCGCGCGGGCACACGGTCGCTGCCGATGAAGAGGTCGGACCAGCCGTCGCCGTTGTAGTCGAGCACGGCGACGCCCATCACCTTGTCGGCGGTGTCCTGCATGCCGACGCGTGCCGTGACGTCGGCGAAACGTCCGCCGCCGAGGTTGCGGTAGAGCACCGGCGCCGTCGCCTTGTAGGCATCTGGCCCGCAGTAGCCCACCTCGCCGCCCTGGGCGCAGCGCACTTCGAGCGCCGGCGACCATTGGACGTAGTTGCCAACGAAGAGATCGGCCAGCCCGTCGCGGTCGTAGTCGAGCCACGCCGCGCTCACCGTGAAGCCGCGGTTCGTCAGGCCGGCCCCGCGGGTCACATCGGTGAAGCGCCCCGGGCCATCATGGTGATACAGCCGGCCGCCGTCGACGGTGGTCATGAAGACGTCGTCGCGGCCGTCGTTGTCGTAGTCGGCCACGGCGGCGCCGAGGCCGTAGACCGCCGAGCGATCGATGCCGCTCGCGGCGGTGGCGTCGCGGAACGTGCCGTCGTGGTTGTTGCGGTAAAGGTGGTGCGCGGCGGGCGCGGCAGACGCCCACGGCCGGCTGTTCACGAAGAGCAGGTCGGGCCAGGCGTCCTCGTCGGCGTCGAGCACGGCCACGCCGCCGCCGAAGAGCTCCGGATACCACTTGTCGCCGGCGGCGCCGTTCTGGTGCACGAAGGTCACACCGGCGGCCCGGGTGATGTCGGCGAAGGAGGGCAGCGCGGGGCTTTGCGCCGCCACGCCCGCGGTCATCGCGAGCAGCACGCCGGCGAGGCGGGCGCGCGCCACGGCCGGTTCAGTCACGCCGGCCGGGTTCGGCCAGCGCGAGCGCGCTGTCGACCATCCGCTCGAGTTCGCCGGCACGCGCCGTCACCGTGCCATCCACCTGGAGCTGCGAGTCGCGGGCGCGGAAGAACTCGTCGGCGATGTTGAGCGCGGCGAGGATCGCCAGGCCCAGCGTGTCGCTCGACGGCGCCGAGTCGTAAGCCACCTTCAGCTTGCGATCGACGTACGACGCCAGCTCCTGGACGTACGACGGGTCGAGCGAGCTGCGGATGGGGTACCGCTGCCCGTTGACCTCGACGTGCACGACGCGCGGCTCGGCCATGGCGGAACGTTACAGCTTGAGGGTATCGAGCTCCGCCAGGATCTCGCCGACGCGCGTCCGGATGAGATCGCGTTCTTCCTTGAGCGCGCTGACTTCCGAGCCGGTGGTCTCGGCCGCGGTGACGCGCTCTTCGAGCGCGGTGACCTCGCGCTGGAGCCGGCCGTTCTCTTCCGTGAGGCGCGTATGTTCGCCCTTCAGGCGCGCGATCGTGCTCACGAGCAGCTTGATCTTCTCTTCGAGCCGATCGAACGGTTCCACGCCTGCCATCGTCTTCGCCATCGTCTGACCTTCCGCGTCTATCGCTGTTCCGCGCCGAGTGCCGACCGCGTGGCGGCCAGCACCGCTGTCATCGCCGCGCCGACTTCGTCGTCGGTGAGCGTGCGATCGTCGGCGCGGAACGTGAGTCGGAGGGAGACGCTCACCTTGCCGGCCGGCACACCGCGCCCCTGGTAGCGATCGAACTCGCGAAGCGAGACGAGCGTGGCAGGAGCGGCGCGCTGGATCGTGTCACGAACCGTCGCGCCAGACAAGGTGTCGTCGACGAGCAGCGACACGTCGCGGACGACAGCGGGGAAGCGCGGCAGCGGCACGACGCGCGTGGCGCCCGGGGGCGCCGTGGCGGTGATGGCGTCGAGGTCGAGTTCGAGCACGTAGACGTCGTCGGCGCGCGGGATGCCGCGCGCATCGGCGAGGGCGGGCGCGAGCAGGCCGCACACGCCAACCTGACGCGTGCCGGCCACGACGGCAGCGGCGCGTCCGGCCACGAGGTAGTCGGGTTCGACGAGCGTGAAGGCGAGCGGCACGCCGAGCGCCGTGCCGACGTGTTCGACGACACCCTTCACGTCGAAGAAGTCGACGTCGCGGCGGCCGCCGCTCCAGTGATCGCCGGCCGCGGCGCCGGTCCAGGCGGCGGCGAGTGACCGCCGTTCGCCGCGGGCCGCGAACGCGGTGGCGATCTCGAAGAGACGCACGTCGCGCCGGCCGTGGCGGCGGTTGTGGCTGACGGCGTCAATGACCCCGGCGAGCACGCTCGGGCGCATCACCGCGAACGTCTCCGAGAGCGGGTTGGCAAGCGCGATCGGCGGCTCGCCGGCGCTGAAGGGGGCGGCGGCCGCGGCGTCGATGAACGCGAAGCTGATCGCTTCGGAAAAGCCCAGAGCCAGCATGCCGCGCCGAGCTGCGGCGTCACGCGCGATGCGCGGGTCGGACGGCGGCGGCGCCTGGAACACGGGCGGGAAGGTCGCCGGCAGGTGTTCGAAGCCGTGGTGGCGGCCCACTTCTTCGATGAGGTCTTCCGGACGCGCGATGTCGGGCCGCCAGCCGGGCACGCGGACCTGCCACGACGCGCGCGCGGCATCCGCTGTCGCGGTGAAGCCGAGCGCGTCGAGGATCCGTTCCACCTCGGGGACCGGCACGGGCATGCCGAGCAGGCCTTCGACGTGGGCGTGGGTGAGCGGCACGACCCGCGGGGAGAACGGCCGCGCCACCGCGTCCACCATCGTGCCGTCAACCGAACCGGCGCCGAGGAACTCGACGAGCGCGCAGGCGCGCGCCATGCCGCGGCCGGCGCCCGTCTGGTCGAGGCCGCGTTCGAAGCGCATAGACGCCTCGGACCGCAGGCCGAGCGCCTTGCTCGTGGCCCGCACGGAGCCTGGCGCGAACCAGGCGCTTTCGAAGACGATGCGCGTGGTGTCGGGGCGCACCTCCGACTCGAGGCCGCCCATCACACCGCCGATGGCGGCGGCGTTTGCCGCATCGGCGATGACGAGCATCGAGGGGGTGAGCGCGCGGCTCTTGCCGTCGAGCGTGGTCAGGGTTTCGCCCGGCCGCGCCGCGCGCACGACGATGGCGTTGCCGGCCAGTCGCGTGTGGTCGAAGGCGTGCATCGGCTGGCCCAGTTCGAGCAGCACGTAGTTCGTGATGTCGACGATGTTGCTGATCGGCCTGACGCCGAGGGCGGTCAGCCGGCGCTGCATCCAGCCGGGTGAGGGCCCGACGGCCACCGTGGCGGCGGCACCCACGTATCGCGGGCAGAGGGCCGGCGCCTCGAGCGTGACCCTGAACGTCGCCTGGTCCACCGGCGTCAGCGCGCCGGTGCGCAGGTGGCCCGGCGCGTCCGGCGCGGGCAGGCGCAGCGGCAGCCGGTAGACCGTGGCGATTTCGCGCGCGATACCGACGACCGACATGCAGTCGGGCCGGTTGGCGGTGACGTCGAAGTCGAGCACCGCGTCGCCGTCGATGGGCGTGCGTCCGGGCGGCTCCTCACCGGCGGGCGCCGGTTCGATGCCTTCGAGCGCGAGCCCGCGCAGCGACAGCCGGCGGCCGATTTCGGCCGGGCCGTCGGTCACGTCCACGAAATCCCTGAGCCACGAGTAGAGGACCTTCATACCGAGAACTGCTCCAGGAAGCGCAGGTCGTTCTCGTAGAAGAGGCGGATGTCGCCCACGTCCCACTTCAACATCGCCACGCGCTCGATACCCATGCCGAAGGCGAAGCCCGTCACCTCGGACGGGTCGTATCCCACGGCTTCGAAGACCGCCGGATGCACCATGCCGCTGCCGAGGATCTCGAGCCAGCCGGTGTGTTTGCACACCGGGCAGCCCGTGCCCTTGCAGCGGATACAGGCCACGTCCACCTCGGCGCTCGGCTCGGTGTAGGGGAAGAAACTCGGCCGGAAGCGCACCTGCGTGCCGGCGCCGAACAGGGCCTCGGCCATCGCCAGCAGCGTGCCCTTCAGATGGGCGAGCGTGATGCCCTTGCCGACGACGAGGCCTTCGCACTGATGGAACATGGGCGTGTGCGTGAGGTCGAGATTGTCGCGGCGGTAGACCGGGCCGATGGCCACGAGCCGCACCGGCGGATCGTGCTGCTCCATGTAGCGGATCTGCATGGCCGACGTGTGCGTGCGCAGCAGCGTGAGCGGCTGTGGGCCGCGCGCGCGCGGCGCCTCGGCGGCCGCCCACGGCGTGACCGGCGCGGCCTGTACGGCACGCGCGAGATAGAGCGTGTCCTGCATGTCACGCGCGGGATGTGACTCCGGCATGTTGAGCGCTTCGAAGTTGTGGTAGTCGTCTTCGATTTCGGGCCCTTCGAGCACCTGGTAGCCGAGGCGCGTGAAGATCGTCTGCACCTCTTCGCGCACGAGACTGAGCGGATGCCGGTGCCCGATGGCCGGCGCGCGGCCGGGCAGCGTGATGTCCACGGCATCGGCCGGCCGGCGCGAGGCGGCCAGCCGCGCCTCGCGGTCGGCGAGCGCGGTTTCCACCGCGGTCTTGAGCGCGTTGACCTGCTGCCCGAATGCCTTGCGATCGGCGGGCGGCAGTGACGGCAGGTGCGCCATCAGGTCGGCGATCTTCCCGGACTTGCGGCCCGTCCAGGCGACCTTGAGAGCGTCGATCGCGGCCTGCCGCGCAGATGCCGGCGTGCCATCGGCGGCGGCGAGCGCCTCGGTGAACGCCTGCTGATACGAGGATATGAGCGCGGTCAGCTCATCGAGCGAAGACATGGGCACCTATTCTAGGGGCTGGGGGCCGGGGACTGGGGGCTGGGGCGAGGCTGGCGCAAAAGAAAAAGCACCAGGCGGGATGCTCCCGGCCTGGTGCTGGTCGTTCGACGGCGCTTGCGAGGCGTGGCAGCGACGCGGGCGGGAAGCCCTGGTCCCAGCCCCTGCCCAGCCCGGTTCTTCAGGCGATGCCGGCGGCGGCCTTGGCCTGGGCGGCGATGTTGGCGAAGGCCGCCGCGTCGCGCGCCGCGAGTTCCGAGAGGCTCTTGCGGTCGAGTTCGATGCCGGCCTTCTTGATGCCGTTCATGAACACGCTGTAGGACATCCCGTGCTCGCGGGCGGCGGCGTTGATGCGCATCACCCAGAGGCTGCGGTAGTCGCGCTTCTTCTGCTTGCGGCCGGCATAGGCGTAAACGCCTGCCTTGTCGGCCGCTTCCTTCATGAACTTGTAGAGCTTCGACTTGTTCTGGAAGTAGCCCTTCGTGAGTCGTTCGAGCTTCTTCCGCTTGGCACGTCGGACCGTGCCGCGTTTGACGCGAGGCATGCTGTCTCCGCTTCAGCGATCAGGGGTCATGTCAGTGAACTTGGCGCCACCAGCAGAGTGCGGTGTGGCGGTGGGGAACCACGCGGCGGGAAGGCCCTGATCGCCTGCCGCGTCGTCGTCTCGTCGGGTCGTGCGACCCCGAGCCCCTAGTCGTACGGCAGCATGCGGCGCAGCTTGGCCTGCTCGGATTCCGAGACCAGCTTGTTGCCGCGCGCGTGACGCTTCATCTGGGTGGATTTGCACGTGAGCTGGTGCCGCTTGAACGCGGCAGTGCGCACGAACTTGCCCGTGCCCGTCTTCTTGAAGCGCTTGGCGGCGCCCCGGTGGCTCTTGAGCTTCATCTTCGGCATGGTCGTCTCTAACTTTCGGTCATCTCGTCGCCGCCCTCGGCCGAGCGGGTCGTGCGGGCGGCCGGCTTGCCCCCGCGCTTCTGCGACAGGATCGTGTGCATCTGATTGCCTTCCTGCCGGGGCATCGTCTCGGGCAGGGCCACGTCGGCCAGGTCCTCGATGAGCCGCGTCAGGATGCGGTGTCCGATTTCCGGGTGCGCCATCTCGCGTCCGCGGAAGAACACCGTGGCCTTGACCTTGTCACCTTCTTCGAGGAAGCGCTCGATGTGCTTCTTCTTGAACTGGTAATCGTGTTCGTCCACCTTCGGACGGAACTTGATTTCCTTGACCTCGATCACCTTCTGGTGCTTCTTCGCCTCGCGTGCCCGCTTGGCCTCCTGGTACTGATACTTCCCGTAGTCCATGATCCGGCAGACCGGCGGCACGGCGGTGGGGGAGATCTCCACGAGGTCGAGTCCCTTGGACCGGGCAATCGTGAGCGCCTGGGGAGGCGGCATGATGCCCAATTGCTGGCCCGTTTCGTCGATGACCCGGATCTCGCGGACCCGGATACGTTCGTTGGTGCGGACCCGGTCGTCACGACGACCGGCGCGGTTGCGATCGAATGCGATACTCAGCCTCCAGACGGAAAGAATTTAGGATAGCCGCTTCTCACTGACCTCGGCAAGGGCTTCGGTCAGGAAGCGGTCGAACGGCGAGGCGCCCAGGTCGCCCCGGGACCGGTGGCGGACGGCCACCAGGCCCGACTCGGCCTCCTTGTCGCCCACGACCAGCATATAAGGGACCTTCTGCAGCTGGGCCTCGCGGATCTTGTAGTTCACCTTTTCCTGGCGCCCGTCGACGTAGCTGCGCAGCCCGGCGGCGGCCAGTTTCGCCTGCACCTCGTGGGCGTAGGCGCTGTGGCGGTCGGCAATGGGCAGCACCACGGCCTGCACCGGCGACATCCACAGCGGGAAGGCGCCGGCGAAGTGTTCGATGAGGATGCCGATGAAGCGCTCGAAACTGCCGAAGATTGCACGGTGGATCACGACCGGCGTGTGTTCGGCGTTGTCAGCGCCGGTGTAGCGCAGGTTGAAGCGCGCCGGCATCTGGTAGTCGAGCTGGATCGTGCCGCACTGCCACTTCCGCCCGAGGGCGTCGGTGATGTCGAAGTCGATCTTCGGGCCGTAGAAGGCGCCTTCCCCGGCTTCGAGCACGTAGGGCTGCCCGGCCCGTTCGAGGGCCTGGCGCAGCGACGACTCGGCGTGGTCCCACGTCGCGACCTCGCCCAGGAACTTCTCGGGGCGGGTGGCCAGCTTGGCCGTGTATTCGAGGCCGAAGTCGCTGTAGATCCGCTGCACGAGGCGCAGCAGCGCCTCCACTTCCGAGCCGATCTGGTCGTCGGTCACGAAGCAGTGAGCGTCGTCCTGTGAGAACTGGCGCACGCGCGTGAGGCCCGAGAGCACGCCCGAGGCCTCATTGCGGTGCAGCGGCGTCTGCTCGTGCAGGCGCAGCGGCAGATCCTTGTAGCTGCGCATCTCGCTCGCGAAGACGAGCATGTGGCCCGGGCAGTTCATCGCCTTGAGGCCCATCTCCTCGCCGTCCTTCGAGTCGACGAGGAACATGTTCTCGCGGTAGTGCGACCAGTGCCCCGAGGTTTCCCAGAGGCCCTTGTTGAAGACGATCGGCGTCTTCACTTCGACGTAGCCGGCGGGGAAGAGCCGCGAGCGCATGTAGTCGGCGAGCGTATGGTAGAGCGTGGCGCCTTTGGCGAGCCAGAAGGTGGCGCCCGGCGCCCAGTGGTGCCACGTGAAGAGGCCCAGCTCCTTGCCCACCTTGCGGTGGTCGCGCTTCTTCGCCTCTTCGATGCGCGCCAGGTGCTGGTCGAGGTCCTTCTGCGACAGGAACGCCGTGCCGTACAGGCGCTGCATCGGCTGGCCCTTGGCGTCGCCCTTCCAGTAGGCGTTCGACGTCGTGGTCAGCTTGAAGGCCTTGAGGCGGCTCGTGCTCGGCACGTGCGGGCCGACGCAGAAATCCACGAACGTGTCGCGGTCCTTGATGGTGTAGCAGGAGACGTGGCTCTGGCCGGCCGTCTTCTCTTCGATGAGCTGCACCTTGAGCGGTTCGCCGCGCGCGGCGAAGAACGCCAGCGCCTCGTCGCGCCGCCACATCTGCCGCTCGTAGACGAGGTCCTGCGCCGCCAGTTCGCGCATCTTGGCTTCGATCTTCTCGAGGTCTTCGGGCACGAACGGCTGCGGCACGACGAAGTCGTAGAAGTAGCCGTCGTCGATGGCCGGGCCGATGCCGCACTGCGCGCCGGGAAAGAGCGCCGTGACCGCCGCCGCCATGAGGTGCGCGGTGGAGTGGCGGCAGAGCGCCAGCGCCTCCGGGCTCTTGTCGGTCACGATCCGCACGCGGGCGTCCTGCGTGAGCGGGTAGGTGAGGTCCACGAGCTGGTCGTCCACGACCGCGGCGAGCGCGGCCTGGGCGAGGCGGGGCGAGATATCGGCCGCGATGGCGGCGGCAGGCGTGCCGGCCGCCACCTGCCGGCTCGTGCCGTCGGGAAGCGTGACCGTAATCATCCTTCGACTCGTTTCACTCGCTCAGGACAGGTCAGGATGCTGTTGGGAGGGTGGCCTGCCATGAGCGAGGCGAAGCCTCGAAAGAGGCAGACGCGAGACCGAGTCGAATGGTAGGCACGGGCAGACTCGAACTGCCGACCTCCTGCGTGTCAAGCAGGCGCTCTAACCAGCTGAGCTACGCGCCTATCGTGCGTTCGCCCGGCCTCACGGGAACACGCAGTATACAACGGGGACAGGCCCCTGGCGAACTGTTCTGGGGCCAGTCCCCAAGACGCGTCCGCGTCGCGGCCGCTATGCGGCCTTCTTCACCGCGGTGAGCGTCTCGACCGCCTTGTCGAGCACCGGATCGCCCGGCGTGGGCTCGACGCCGAAGTCCACCGTGGGCACGTCCACCGCCACGTCGGGCACGACGCCGCGCTCGTGGAGCGACGCGCCGCCAGGCGTGAGGTAGAGCAGGTGCGTCAGCAGCAACCCGGCGCCGTCGGGCAGCTTGACGACCTTCTGGCGTCCGGCGCGGCCGATCGTGCGTTCCCCGACGACACTCGCGCGCTTGTTGCCGCCGAGCGCCGCGGCGAAGACCTCTGCCGGGCCGGCCGTGCCGTTGTCGGTCAGCACCGCCACCGGCAGCACGATGGCGCCATCGCCGGCGGCCGCCGAGATGGGCTGCTTCTCTTGGCCGCGGGCCTGCCGGTAGCCGAGCACGCCGCTCGGGACGAAGAGCTTCGCCGCTTCGTACCCGAAGTCGAGATCGCCGGTGGCCGTGCCGCGCAGGTCGATGACGAGGCGGACCGCGCCGCCCTTCGTGAGCGTGGCGACTTCGTTGCGGATCTGGCCGGCCGTGGCCTTCGAGAACTCCGGCACACGCAGATACCCGGTGCCGGGGCCGAGCGTGCGGCCCTTCGGGGCGAGCGGCTGCGGCGCCTCGCGCACGAGCTCGACCTCGTGCGGCTCGGCGGCGTTGCCGCGCAGGATGGCGAGCCTCACCTTCGTGCCGGCCTTGCCGCGCAGCAGGCGCACGCCTTCGAAGACGGTCGTGTCGCGCGTGGACTGGCCGTCGATGGACCGCACGTAGTCGCCGGGGCGCAGTCCCGCTCGGGCGGCAGGCGAGCCGTCGCGTGCCGCGATGACCCGCAGGTAGTACTGGCGGGTGAGCTCGAGGCCCGGATCGCCAAGGCCGGTCGTGGGCGCGTCGACGGTCTTCATCTGCCGGACGTCGAGATACGCGGAGTCCGGATCAAGGCCGTCGGCCAGGCCGTGCATCGCGCCGTGCATCACCTTGTCCACGTCCACTTCCTCGACGTAGTTGTTCAGGATGAGCGTGACGACATCCTCGAAGATCTTGAGATGCTGGTAGTTGCCGCCCTGCGCCGCGGCATCACGACCGAGGAACCCGCCGATGACCGCGAAGGCCAGCACCGGCAGCGAGACAGCGAGGACGGCGGCGCGGACGCGGTTGGTCATGGGGTGGGTTTCAACCATTGTACGGGATTGACCGGACGGCCGTCGACGCGCACCTCGAAGTAGGCGGCGGGCAGGCCGGCCGGGTTGGCGCCTGAGGCGCCCACGGCCTGGCCCCGGACCACCGTGGCCCCTGGCCGCAGCGCCGTACCGGCCAGATGGCCGTACACGGTGAACGTGTTGTCGCCATGGTCGAGGATGACGAGCACACCGAAGCCGGTGAACGGGGCGGCGTAGGCCACCGTGCCCCCATGCACGGCGTGCACCGGCGTGCCGACCGGCGTGCCGATCTCGATGCCGTTCTTCTGGATGGCGGTACCGAAGCTGCTGGCGGCCCGCCCGAACCGTGACAGCACCGGCCCGGCCACCGGCCAGGCCAGATCGCCCTGGAAGGGCTTGAGCGGCAGGTCCGAGGCGCTCGTCGTGGCGAGCCCGGCGATGGTGGCCTGGAGGCGCGTGCGCGCCTGTTCGAGTTCGCCGACGTACTGGGCGGCGAGTTCGCGTCGCGTGTCGAGTTCGTCGAGCAGGCGCGTGCGGTCGGCGACGGCACGTTTCGCCGCCTGGTCGAGCGTGGCGGCCTCGGTGCGCAGCCGCACCACCTGCCGCTGCTCGGAGGCGAGCTGATCGCGGGCCGCGCGTTCCTCGGCGAGGAGCTTGCGGTGGGCCGCGATCCGCAGTTCCTCGACGCGGGCGAGCGCCACCACGCCGCGGCTGGCGCGCGC
>JAEUQR010000045.1 GCA_016789705.1 Acidobacteriota bacterium | reverse complement strand
TGCGGCGCCCCGCCGGCCGGGGGACGGGTATCGTCGTTGCCGCGCGGCAGCTCGTGGCCGTACATCGGGTCGGTGCGGAACTTCATTGCCCTGGTGGGTTCGAAGCGCAGATCCCACACCGCGCGGTTCAAGCCCGCGCCGCCCGCCACGTTGAAGGTGCGGACGGTCTCGCCGCGCGCGTTCTTCACCGTCATGCGTCCGCCGCCGGGCACGGCCTTGCTCAGGTAGTAGTTGAGCGTGGCACCGTAGGGCGGGTTCTCGCCGACCGTCGGATCGTCGTAGGGCGTCGACGGCGCGGTGATACCGCGGAAGCGGTAGGCCTGGCGCGGCGCGAAGAAGTGCGCCGCCTGGCCGAGCACGTCGGCCGTCATGCCGCGCAGCGGCGTGATGTCGTCGAGGATGTAGAAGCCGCGCCCGTAGGTCGAGATGACCAGGTCGTTGAAGTGCTCCTGCACCACGATGCCCGACACGGGCGCAGCCGGCAGGTCGTTCTGCAGCGGCTGCCACGTGTCGCCGTTGTCGAACGTGACGTAGATGGCGTTTTCTGTGCCCAGGTACAGCATGCCGCGCCGCACCGGATCCTCGTAGATGACCTTCGTGTAGCTCAGGTTGCTCTTCGGGATGCCGTTCACGATGAGCTTCCAGGTGGCCCCGAAATCGGTCGTGCGGTAAACCCACGGATCGCGGTTGTTCATCTGATGGCCGTCGATGGCCACGAACGCCGTGCCGTCGTCGTAGCGTGACGGCGCGAAACTCCTGACCGACAGCCACGCCGGCAGGCCCGGCAGGTTCTTCGTCACGTTGGTCCACGTCTTGCCGTTGTCGCGGGTGACCTGCACCAGGCCGTCGTTGGTGCCGGCCCAGATGAGGCCCTTCACACGCGGGGATTCGGCGATGCCGTAGACGACGCCGGCGTATTCGACGCCGATGTTGTCGGGCGTGAGCCCACCGGAGCTTCCCATCTTCGAGCGATCGTTCAGCGTGAGATCCGGGCTGATGACCTCCCAGCTCTGGCCGCCGTTGATGGTGCGATGAACGTGCTGGCTGCCCACGTAGATCGTGTTGTTATCGTGCGGCGAGATCTGAAGCGGCGCATCCCAGACGAAGCGGTAGCGGTTGCCGTCGGCCGGGCCGTTCGACTGATCCGGCCACACCTCGATGTTGCGGAACTGCCGCCGGTTCTGTTCGTAGCGCACGACGATGCCGCCCACCATGCCCGAGCCCGACGCCGTGGACCACACCACGTTCGAGTCCTTCGGGTCGGGCGTGGCCCAGCCGCTCTCGCCACCGCCCACCGCGTTCCACATCGCGCGGGGAATGCCGGGGTCGCCGCCGAAGCCGCCCTGCAGGCGGCTGTTGCTCGGCCCGCGATACGTCGGTTCGTCCTGCTTGTTGCCGAGCACGTTGTAGGGAATCTCGGTGTCGACGGTGACGTGGTAGATCTGCGCGTTCTTCAGGCGCTGTCGATACCAGGTCTTGCCGCGGTTCACCGTGATCGACAGGCCCTGATCGTGCGCCACGATCTGACGGTTGGCGTTGGTCGGGTCGATCCAGATGTCGTGGTGGTCGCCACCAGGCGCCATGGCCTCGCCGCCGACGCCGCGGCCGAGCACGGTGATCGTCCGGCCGCCGTCGATCGACTTCGCGTACGAGGCAGTGAGGAAGTACGCCTCGTCCGGATCATCGGGCGCCACGGCCATCCGCGAGTAGTAGTGCGCGCGGCCCATGGCGTTGTGGTCGTAGCTCACGACCTGCCAGGAGTCGCCGCCGTTGTCGCTGCGCCAGAGTTGTCCGCGTTCGGTTTCCTGGCCGCGCCACGGCACGCCGTCGCCGGTCTCGATGAGCGCGAACATGCGCAGGGGGTTCGACGCCGAGATCGCCACGGCCACCTTGCCGACGGTCTTCGTGGGCAGGCCCCGGCCCTGCAACCGGGTCCAGGTCGCGCCGCCATCACGCGACATGAAGAGGCCGCTGCCCGGACCGCCCGAGTCACGTCCCCAGGTGTGAACTTCAAGCGTCCACATGCCGGCGAGCAGAATGCGCGGATTTTTCGGATCCATCGCGATGTCGGAGCAGCCGCTGTTCTCGTCGGTGAAGAGTGTCCGGGTCCAGGTGGCGCCGCCGTCGGTCGTCCGGAAGACGCCGCGTTCCTGCTGCGGCCCGTAGGCGTGCCCGAGCGCGCAGGCCAGCACGATGTCGGGGTTCTTCGGGTGGATGACGAGCCGTGGAATACGGCTGGTCTGCTCGAGCCCCACGAGCGTCCACGTCTTGCCGGCATCGAGCGACCTGTAGATGCCCTGGCCCTGCGAGATGTGGCTGCGAATCTTGCCCTCGCCGGTGCCGGCCCAGACGATGTTCGGATCGGACGGCGCCACGGCGAGTGCGCCGATCGACTGCACGGGATGGCCGTCGAAGATCGGCGCCCAGTTGGTGCCGCCGTCGGTCGTCTTCCAGATGCCGCCCGAGGCGGCGCCGACGTAGTAGGTGTAGGGATCGCCGGCGATGCCGGCCGCGGCCGAGAAGCGGTTGCCCTCGGGGCCGATGGTGCGCCAGTGCAGGCGGCTGTACTGCTCAGGCGTCGGACCTGACCGTGGCTGCTGAGCGGTCGGGTGCGCCAGCGCCAGGCCGGCGACCAACACTCCGAATACCAACGTGCGTACGAGCGACATCGTGCCCTCCAGGTCGAACGAGCTCACGCGTGACGAGGCAGGCATTGCGCCGTCCCTCTCGCCTGAGACTGACACCGGGTGTTCTACTGCGGGCGCGGGTCAGAAGCAAGGACCAGACCGTTCCCGGCGAGCGATAATGCCGTCCAGATGGATGAACTCATCGTCGGCATTCTGGCGCTGCCCGGCTGGGTGCAGGGGTGTCTCGCGTTCTTCGCGTTCGCCCTGCTCGTGATGCTCTTCGAGACGTCGGTGCGGAACCGTGGCGTGGCGTGGCGGTTCGCGGCGCTCGCGGCGGCGCTCGAATGAACCGGTGGATGGCGGGGCCCGACGGCATGAGTGCGCCGGTCGCACCCGCCGCCGGCCTCGTGCTGCGGCCGATGCGCGTCGACGACATCGAGCTGGTGGCCGCGCTCCACGTCGCGAGCTGGCGCACGGCCTATCGCGGCATCTTCACCGACGCGTATCTCGACACCGCGGCCGAATCCGAACGGCGCGCGCACTGGACGCGTCGCCTTGCGGCGCCGGTGGCGACACACGCCGGGACCGTGGCCGAGCAGGACGGCGTGGCGGTGGGCTTCTGTTACCTCATCGCCGATGCCGACCCGGCGCGCGGCACGCTGCTCGACAACCTGCATGTCGTGGACGGCGCGCGCGGCGCGGGCCTCGGCCGACGCCTGCTGGCACGGGCCGCTGAAGACATCGAGGCGCGCCACTGGCCGCGCGGGCTGCACCTCTGGGTGTTCGACGCCAACACCGGCGCGCGGCGTTTCTACGAACGGCATGGCGCGCAGGTCGTCGACCGCACTGTCTACGCCAGCGCAGACGGCGGCGCCAACGCGGCACGCTGCTATGCCTGGCCCGACAGCGCCGTGCTGCGCCAGCGCTGAGGCGGTCGGACGCGATCACGGCGGGGGCGGCCCGCCCATCCACGGGCAGCATCGCCCGTCGGGCGGCGGCTGGGAGTAGGATGACGGCCATGCGACTCGTGCGCTTCTGCTCACTCCTCGTCTGTCTTGCCGTGCCGGTCGTGGCCGCCGCGCAGGCCCTGCCGAACGTGAACCTCACGCGCGTGCTCTACAACACGCGGAAGGCCACCGTGAAACCGGAGGGCGAGCTGAAGGCCCAGGTGGATGCCGTGGATGCGGCCATTGCCGAGGCCACGAAGCTGGGCCAGACGGGCGAGGTGCGCCGGCAGATTGCCCGCGGCCTGACACTGCTCGACGGCCGGATGTGGACACCACAACTCGACTATCAGCACTCGCTCGTGCTCCGCGCCGAGCGCACCGTGGTCGATACGACCGCGCCGTACACCGTGCGCCTGGAGCAGATCTACCGGCCGGCGATCGAGTTGACCCCGGTGCTCACCGTGGACGTGCGACTCCTGCGGCGCGTAGCCGCGGCGGGCGGCGCGGCGCCGACTTTCGATGTGGTGCGCCCGCTCGGCACCTTCGACGGCGCAAGCCGCGATCTGCGCGAGTCACCCTTCGAGTTCGACGTCGCGGTGGAGGGCGTGCCCGACGGCACCTATGTGATCGAGGCGGCCGTCCGTGACGGCGCGACTGCGCTCGGCGCGACGACGCTGGCCGTGGTGCTGCACGCCGGGCTCAACCGCCGTCTGTCCGCCCTCGAAGCGGCGGCCGCGGCCGTGCCGCCCGCGCTCAGGGCTGATGTGGCCTACCCCGCCGACTACATCCACAAGGTGAACCGCAGTCGTGTCGGCCTCGGGGCCTTCGACGTCGCGGCCGAACTCGCGGCTGCCGAGGCAGTGGCCGCGGCCGCGTCGCGCGGCACCGATCCCTTTGCCGGCCGCTCTGGTGACTTCGAGCGGCACTACGTGCTCGAGGGCGCCAACGAGGTGATGCCCTACCGCGTCTATGTGCCCACCGGCTACCAACCGGCGCGGCCGATGCCGCTCGTCGTGGCGCTGCACGGGCTCGGTGGCACCGAAGACTCGTTCTTCGACTCCTACGCGCGTGTCACACCCACCCTCGCCGAGCAGTACGGCTTCCTGCTCGTGGCGCCCCTCGGCTACCGCGTGGACGGGTTCTACGGCTCGCCGCTCATGGGCGGGGGCGACGCGGCGGCAAAGCGCCGGACCGAGTTGAGCGAGAAGGACGTGCTCGGGGTGCTGGCGCGCATGAAGGCGCAGTACGCCGTGGACGACTCGCGCATCTATCTCATCGGTCACTCGATGGGCGCCATCGGCACGTGGTCGCTCGGCGCGAAGTATCCGGACCTGTGGGCCGCACTCGTGCCATTCTCCGGCGTCGGTTCGCCGGCCGCCGCGGCGCGCATGAAGGCCATTCCGCAGTACGTCGTGCATGGGGACGCCGACCCCACCGTCAACGTCAACGGGTCGCGCACGATGGTTGCGGCCCTCAAAGCCGCGGGCGCCACGGTGACGTATGTCGAAGTGCCCGGCGGCAACCACTCCGATGTGGTCGTGCCGGAGCTGCCGAAGGCGTTCGCGTTCCTCGCCGCGCAGAAGAAGTCGAAGACGGCGGCCACGCAGCAGTGACGCGCCGCCGTCTCCCGGACGTTAGAAGGTCACGCGCGCGCTGATCTGGAACTGCCGCGCCGTGCCCGTGCCAGTGGGCTGGCTGTTGAGCGGCGTTGGCGTGCCGAAGGTCAGTGGCTGCGTGAAGTCTCGTGCCGGCGTGCCGTACTGGTCGACGTTGGCGATATTGAAGCCGTCGACGCGTAGCTCCAGGCCGGCGCGGCCACCCAGGCGCAGGCGACGTGACAGCGACAGGTCGACCTGCCAGGTGCCGGGGCCGCGGAAGCCGTTGCGC
This sequence comes from Acidobacteriota bacterium, assembly GCA_016789705.1. GTDB lineage: Bacteria > Acidobacteriota > Vicinamibacteria > Vicinamibacterales > UBA2999 > CADEFD01. The sequence continues at coordinate 4,874 of JAEUQR010000045.1, read as the reverse complement.
GGCGAGTTGCCGAACTCGCTGGCCGCCGGCACCGCGAACGCGGCGGCGTTGAACCACCGGTTGGTGTCACCGGCCACCGGCTCGACGCCGGTCAGCAGGTTGGGGCGCTGGTTGACGTCGTTGCCGTCCGGCCCGGTGCGGTTGACGAGCACGTTCACGGGACGGCCAGAGCGGGCGTAGACGACCGCCGCCAGATCCCAGCCGCCCAGCAGTGCCGAACCGAGGCCCGAGTTCAGCCGCGCCCGGCCTGCGCCGAACGGCAGCTGGTACACCGCGTTGAACGCGAAGTTGTGGCGCGCGTCGAAATCGGACGGGCCCCACTCGCAGTCACCGCATCGCGCGTTCTGCCACTCGCTGCCTTCGCCATTGCCGGCGTTGTTGTCGCGCGAACGTCCCAGCGTGTAGTTCGCCTGCACGAGGAGCCCGGCGCGCAGCCCGCGCTGGAGCGACAGCAGCAGCCCGTCGTACTCGGTCTCGCCCATCCAGCTCTTGCGATCGATCTGCGTCGTCAGGAACGGCGCCGCCGGCCGTCGTCCGGTGGTCTGGTCGATCGTGTTGACGAAGATGCGGTTGAAGGCGTTGCGGCCGCGCGAGCCGACATAGGCCGCCTGCGCCGTCAGGCCACCGGGCAGCTCGCGCTGCAGCGAGGCGCTGTAGATATGCGCGAACATATCGTCGCGCTCACGCTGCATCGCTCTGGGACGACTGTTGGCGGCCGACAGCACGCGTGACGTGAACGGCGCGACCGGATACGACGCGGCGGTCGTCAGCTCGCCGCGCACGGCCATGCTGTCGATCGCGGCCATCACGTCGTCGTTCTGGCCGCTCGAATAGTAGATGCCGTAGCCGCCACGTGCCACCCAGCCAGGGCCCGGCGCCCAGGCCACGCCCAGCCGCGGGGCCACGTTGTTCGGGTCGTTCGAGTACCACGCCGTGCCGGGGGCACAGAAGATGCTGGTGGCGGTTGGCGGGCAGGCCTCCAGGTCGAGCACGTTGCCGTTGCCGTTCGCTTCCTTCATCACCGAGTAGTACTCATAGCGCAGTCCGGCGTTGACCGTGAGGCGTTCGGTGGCCCGCCACTCCGTCTGCGCATAGCCGATGCCGTACCAGCGGCGGCCTTCCTGCAGCGGCAGTTCGCCGTCGATCCGGATGCGGTTGGTGACGTTGTTGAGGAAGTCGGCGCCCGAGTTCCAGCGGATGCTCGTGGCGGCGGAATTCGCCACGTTGACGTGGATGGCGCGATACTCCGCGCCGGCCTTCAGGGTGTGGCGGCCGCGCGTGACCACGATGTTGGCCAGTGTCGTGAACGACTGCGGCTTCTCCTCGTTGAAGAGGGTCGGCCGGGTCGGCGTGAACAGGTTGCGGACTTCGTAGCCTTCCGCGCCGAGGCCCCGATCGGTGCGCTCGAGCGGCGACCGGTTCCAGCCGAACTTCACTTCGCCGAGCACGCTCGACGAGAAGATCCGCTGCACCTGTCCCGTGGCGTTCGTCGGGAAGGTCTCGGACCGTCGCGTCTCGAGCAGGTCGCTCCGGACTTCGCTGTCGATGACGCCGTTGACACCGTTGATGCGGAGGAAGAGGGGCGTGCGGTCGTTGAAGCGGTGATCCAGCCGCAGGAGGAAGCTGTCTTCGTTCCACGTCAGACGGCGCCGCCCGAAGAACTCGTCGACATCGGGATTCGCCGACGGCCTGGTGCCGGCCGGATAGGCAGAGAGGACCGGCGCCAGCGCCGGCTGGGCGGCCAGGGCACGGGCGCGGTACGCGGCGCTCGGCACGAGTGCGGCGGTCTGATTGGCGACATCGAGCCGCTGACGCAGGCCTTCGAACGTGCCGAAGAAGAACGTGCGATTTTTCACGATGGGGCCGCCGATCGAGACGCCGTACTGATTCAGGCGGAAGGGCGGTTCCGTGGGCAGGCTGTCGAGCACGCGGCGTTCGTCGAGCGCCTCGTCACGAAAGTAGCTGAAGAGGCTGCCCGTGAACTGGTTGCTGCCGGCCCGGGAGACGAGATTGACCTGGGCGCCGGCGCCGGTGCCGCCGTCAGCCGTGTAACCGGTCGAGCTGACGCGAAACTCCGCGATGGCCTCGGCCGACATCACCAGCCGCAGCGACGCCTCCTGGCGTGGATCCTTGACGCCGGTGGCGTCGACGCCATCGAACGTCCAGTTGTTGTCATCGCGGGCGCGGCCGAAGAAGCGGATGTTGCCCTGGTTCCCTTCGCCGGTGTTGGTGGCCCCAGGCGCGAAGGTCATGAGCGTGGCCCAGTTGCGGCCATTGAGGGGCGTGGCCTCGATCTGCGCGCGCGAGACCGTGCTGCCGATTTCGGCCGATTGACGGTCGGCGCCGCCCAGGGGGGCCGTGACGGTCACTTCGCTCGTGACCGCGCCCACCGTCAGGGTGACGTCGAGCGTGCGGTTCTCGCCCACGCCGAGCCGGACGTCGGCAAAGGCCGCGGCCTCGAAGCCGTCCTTGGCAAGAGAGAGCACGTACACGCCCGCCTGCAGGGCCGGCACGCGGTAGAGCCCGCTGGCGTCGGTGCGCGTCGCGCGGGTCAGGCCGGTGGCGACGAGGGTCAGTTCCACCTGGGCGTCAGGCACGACGCCGCCCGAGGGGTCACGGACGACACCGGAGATCTGCGCGCGATCCATCTGCGCGAAGGTGGGGATGGCACTGACAAGTGCCAGGAGGAGGGCGATACACAGGGAGGACACGCTACGCATGACCTGACGTTAAGCAGGCGGCGTGGCGGTCGCGTCTCAACGGCGCAACGACGGTATGACGACGCGCGGCCGCCGGGCCCTTCGTTGCGCGTTTGTTTCAGGTCTGTTGCATCACCGTCGCGCCGTGCACCGGCGCCGCGGCTACGATGCCGGTGACATGCATGCCAGAGCCTCTGCCGTCGTCCTCTTGTTGCTGGCCGTGGCGTCGTGTGGTTCGCCGCCGCCCACGGAGGCGCCGGCGCTCCTACCGGTGCGGGCCACTGGCGTGGTACCGCACGATCCGGACGATCCGGCGATCTGGGTGCACCCCACAGACCCGCGTCGCAGTCTGATCCTCGCCACCGACAAGGTCGCGGCCGTCGGCGGACTGCATGTATTCGACCTCGACGGACATCTCCGTCAGAGCCTGGCGCCGCTCGACCGGCCCAACAACGTGGACGTCGAGTACGGGCTCCAGTCGCCGGCCGGCCCGATCGACGTCGCCGTCGTAACCGAGCGGCTGCAGCATCGTCTACGCCTGTTCCAGGTGCCCGCCGACGGCGGTCCTGTCCAGGATCTGGCCCCGGCGGGCTTGCCCGTCCTCGAGGGCCAGACGGGCGAGGCCGCCGAACCGATGGGAATCGCGGTGTACAAGCGGCCGCGTGACGGTGCCGTGTTCGCCATCGTGGCACCCAAGACCGGAGGGGGGACCGACTACCTGTGGCAATACCACCTGACGATCGCGGCCGAAGGTCCGGTGGCGCGCCTCGTCCGCCGGTTCGGCCGCTTCAGCGGCCTCGGACCGCAGCCCGGAGAGGCCGGTGAGATCGAAGCCGTTGTGGTGGATGACGAACTCGGCTACGTCTACTACGCAGACGAACAGTACGGCATTCGCAAGTGGCACGCCGACCCCGAGCATCCGCAGGCCGCGACTGAACTGGCGGTGCTCGGCCGCACCGGCTATCTCGGCGACCGGGAGGGGCTGGCGCTCCATCGCCGCGCCGACGGGTCGGGCTATCTCGTCTCGAGCGATCAGGTGCCAGGTGGTTCGCGACTGATGATCTACTCGCGGGGCGGGGGGACTGGCGGCCCGCACGAGCAGCCGATCCTGCACGTCGTTCCCACGACGGCGGATGAGACGGACGGCCTCGACGTGTCGTCGGTGCCGCTCCCGGGATTCGCGGACGGTCTGCTCGTCATGATGAACAGCACCCCCCGCAACTTCCTGCTGTTCGCCTGGGGTGACGTGGCCCGGCGGCTCCGGGCGACCGCACCGCCGCGCTGATCGCTGCCGCGGGAGCGGCCCGCGCTTCGAGTACCATTCCCTGGATGCGTGACGTCTGGATTCTCGCGCTGGCCCAGGCCTGCGCCGCCAGCGGCACGATCGTGCTCGTGACGTTCGGCGGCATCGTCGGCACGACGCTGGCGCCGTCGCCCGTGCTGGCCACGCTGCCGTTGTCGCTGTCGGTGTTCGGCGTCGCTACGACGTCGATTCCCGCCGCGCTCCTCATGCAGCGCATCGGCCGCAAGCCGGCCTTCATCGGCAGCGCCCTGATGGCGGTGGTGGCGGCACTGCTCTGCGCGGTGAGCGTCGCCACCGCCTCGTTCGCCGGGCTCTCGGTGGCCGGCTTCCTCCTTGGCGCGAACATGGCGTTCGTACAGCAGTACCGCTTCGCTGCCGCCGAGTTCGTCGACGAGCGCGATGCCGGACGCGCCGTGTCCACGGTGATGCTCGGCACGCTCACGGCCGCCATCCTGGCGCCGGAGCTCGGGAACCGTGCGCGGCTGCTCGGCGGCTGGCCGGAGTTCACCGGTTCGTTCGTGGCGCTGGCGGTGGTCTGCGCGGTGGCGGCGCTCGTGCTCTCGGCGCTCGGCCGGCCGGTGCTGCGGCCGGTCACGGCGGCGCAGGCGGCCCGCCCGCTCGCCGTCGTGGCGCGTCAGCCGGCCTTCGTCACCGCGGTGCTCGCCGGGGTGACGTCATTCGCCGTGATGAGCTTCATCATGACGGCCACGCCCATCAGCATGCACGTCGTGGACGGCATGCCGGTCGACGACACGAAATCGGTCATCTCGCTGCACCTGCTCGGCATGTACGTGCCGTCGCTTGCGAGCGGCTGGCTCATCCGCACGCTGGGCGTGCGGCCGCTGATGCTCGCCGGCCTCGCGCTCATGGGC
>JAEUQR010000081.1 GCA_016789705.1 Acidobacteriota bacterium | reverse complement strand
GTTCCGGGTCCACGAAGGGCGCCGGGCCCATCGTGTGCAGGTGGTAGAGCGTCACGTCCTCGAGCGCCGCGTTCGCGACCATCGCCGCGATGAGGGGCGTGGGCGTGGCGGCGGCGCCGTGCACGAAGACGCGCATGCCGCTCGTGAGGCGGCGCACGGCCTCGTCGGCCGTGACCGCGCGGGTCGAGACGTCGATTCGTGACGGGCTGTTCATGGCCCTATCGTAGCGGCCCCGAGGCCGCTGACGGCTCAGCCCTTCAGAAAGCTCTTCAGCATCCAGATGGTCTTCTGATGCAGGGTGATGCGCTCGATCATCAGGTCCTGACTCTCGGCATCACCCGCCGCCCCCGCGAGGTCGCGCGCCGTCGCGGCATCGGCGACCACCTTCTGGTTGGCGTCGATGAGCGCGGAGACGTATGCCTCCTGCGCCAGCGGCGCCGCGATCTCGGGCAGTCCGGCCGTGCGGGCGAGGGTGGCAAGGCCGCCGAGGGCGTAGGCGTCGAGGGCGCGAATGCGCTCGGCGATCGTGTCCACGGCAAGGAAGAGCTCCTCGTACTGCGTCTGGAAAGCGGTGTGGAGGGCGAAGAAGCCGGGCCCCTCGACGTTCCAGTGCGCCAGGTGCGTGAGCGACATCAGGGCGTAGGAGTCGGCCAGCACCTGATTGAGGCTGGCGGCAAGGGCGGCGGCGGTGGGCGGCGTGGTCGGGGTGCTCATGGGCGTATCCGTACGACGCCCGTTCGCCGAGGCCGGGTTCCGGCGGCGGCCCATCCGGCCGCGTCAGGCCACCGGGCCCACCCGGCTCAGCCACAACACCGGCTGCTGTCGCGCCCGTGACGCCTCGACGTCCACCACGAACTCGGCCATCCAGTCGTTGAGATCGCTGGCATCGACGAGCACCTGCTGCACGAGCCACCGCGGCTCGCCTGGCGGCCGGGTGACGTGGGTGTGGCGCAGGTTGCGCGCCTCCGGATCCACGCGGAGGCCGCCGTGTTCGACGGCGAACACCTCGAAAGCCGCGCGGGCCTCGCCAGCCGTGGCCGCGTCCGTGGCCTCACCCCCGTCGGAGGCGACAGGCGGCGCATCGAGCACCGCGAGCATCTGGTCGCCGTCACCCTTCGCCCACGCCTTGAGCGCGCTGAAGACACGCACGCGGATGGCGGCGGTGAATGCGGGCACGTCGGCCGTGAGGTCGTAGGGCACGACCGGCTGCGGCGCGCGCGTGAGGGCGTCGCCGCGCGTGGCGAGCGGCACGTAGGCCGGGTCGCGCATGCGCTCCCACTCCTCGGCCAGGCTGGCGTCGGCGCCGCGCACGAGCGTGCGCAGATACCACTCGACCTCCTTCACCTCGTCGGTCTTGGTGGAGGCCGGCACCGTCTGGTCGAGCACCTTGTAGACGCTGTTCAGGTGCCGCAGCAGCAGCCCCTCGGAGCGTTCGAGGTCGTACTCCATCACGTACTCGGCGAACGACTTGTAGGTCTCGAACATCTCGCGCGCAATCGACTTCGGGCGGATCGCTTCCTGCCCCACCCACGGGTGACGGTCGGCGAAGGCGTTGAAGGTGTCGTAGACGAAGTCGCGCAGCGGCTTCGGATACTCGAGCTTCTCGAGTTCGGCCATCCGTTCGTCGTATTCGACGCCGTCGGCCTTCATCTGCGCCACGGCGCGGCCCTTGAGGCGATCGAGCTGCCGGCGCAGGATGAGCTCCGGGTTCTCGAGAATCGACTCGACGAGCGTGAGCAGGTCGAGCGCGTAGTCCGGCGCGTCGGCGTCGAGCAGCGGAATCGTCTCGATGAGATAGAGCGACAGCGCGTGATCCATCGAGAAGTCTTCCTGCAGGTCCACGTTCACCCGCAGGTGCGAGCCGGTCGTCTCGTCGTCCACGAACTCGACGATGCCGCGGTGCACGAGCGCGCGAAAGAGCTGCCAGGCGCGCCGGCGGTGCTTCGTCTTCTGCACCGGCGTCTCGTGGCTGTCGCGGATGAGGCGTCGCATCGCCGTGCAGCCGTCGCCGCGGCGGCTGAGCACGTTGAGCAGCATGCCGTGCGACACCTCGAAGCGCGACACGAGCGGCTCGGGCGGCGCGGTCGTGAGCCGCGTGTAGACGTTCAGATCCCAGTCCACGTAGTTGAACTCGGGCGGCTTGCGCTTCACCACCTTGCGGCCGTCGCGGGCGGCCTTCTCCGCCAGGCGCAGGTTCTCGATCACGTGCTCGGGTGCCTGCACGACGACGAACCCGCGGTCGTCGAAGCCCTTGCGGCCGGCGCGGCCGGCAATCTGGTGGAAGTCGCGGGCGGTGAGGCGCGCGGTCTTCTGGCCGTCGAACTTGCAGAGCTTCGTGAGCACCACCGTGCGGATCGGCACGTTGATGCCGGCGCCGAGCGTGTCGGTACCGCAGATGACGCGCAGCAGGCCGAGCTGCGCGAGTTGCTCGACGAGCACGCGATACTTCGGCAGCAGCCCGGCATGGTGCAGGCCGATGCCGTGGCGCAGCCACTTGCGCACCGATGGCCCGTACGGGCTCGAGAAGTCCAGGCCCTCGATGCGGGCGGCAATCTCGTTCTTCTGTTCCTTGGTCGCGATCTTGAGGCTGGTGAAGTCCTGCGCGCTCGTGGCGGCTTCGGCCTGCGTGAAGTGCACGACGTAGGCCGGCGTGCGGCCTTCGTCAACCAGGCGCTCGATCGTGTGGGCGAGCGGGATCTCGGCGTAGGAATACTCGAGCGGCACCGGCCGCAGCCCGGATTTCACTGTGACGCTCGGGCGATCGTTCAGCCCGGTCAGCACACGTTCGAAGAAGGCCGTGTCGCCAAGCGTCGCCGACATCAGCAGGAACCGCGTCTGCGGCAGCGTGAGGAGCGGCGTCTGCCAGGCCACGCCTCGATCGCGGTCGGCATAGTAGTGGAACTCGTCCATCACGACGTGCTGGACGTCGGCCTCCGGCCCCTCGCGCAGCGCCATGTTGGCGAGCACTTCGGCCGTGCAGCAGAGGATCGGGGCCTCGCGGTTGACCGAGGCGTCGCCCGTCGAGAGGCCCACCATCTCGGGCCCGAACTCGCGGCAAAGCGCCATCCACTTCTCGTTGACGAGCGCCTTGATCGGGCAGGTGTAGACGGCGCGTTCGCCGCGCGCAAGCGAGGCGAAGAGCAGCGCCGAGGCGACGAGCGACTTGCCGGAGCCCGTGGGCGTGTTGAGGATGACGTTCTGCCCGTCGAGCAGCGCGAGGATGGCCTCTTCCTGCGCCGGGTACAGCGCCAGGCCGCGATCGTCCACGTATTCGAGGAAGCGGTCGAGCAGGTCGTCGCTCGGGGCGTCCCGGCGCGAGGGCAGCAGATCGAAGAGCGTGGACGACACGTGGGCTCCACCATAACGCATCGGGCGGCTCGTGGCGGCGCTTCGGCGGCGGTATAGTGCGCTGACTCCCGCACCCGATGCCTCTGCCACCCAATCCGCGCCTGCTCGACGTCGCCGTCCGCGAACGTGAATACACACCCAGCTCCGCGATTGGCGGCTCGTGGCGCCCGTTCCTCGCACGCTACGTGGACGACAGCGCCGAGGCCTGGCGCACCGTGCCCGGCACGCGCGACCTGCGCTACGGCGAGGCGCCACGCGCGCGGCTCGACTACTTCCCCGCGCCGGCCGGCGCCGCGGCCCCCGGCCTGCTCGTCTACATCCACGGCGGTTACTGGCAGGAACTGTCGAAGGACGAATCCGCCTTCCTCGCACCGGCGTGGCATGCCGCCGGATTCGCGCACGCCGTCGTGGGCTACACGCTGGCGCCGCAGGCCTCCGTGGCGGCAATCGTGGCGGAGTGCCGCGCCGCCCTCGCCTGGCTGCACGCGCACGCCGAGACGCTCGGCTTCGATCCGGCGAACGTCGTCATCGCGGGCAGCTCCGCCGGCGGACACCTGGCGGCAGCCTGCGCCGACCGCGCGCCGTATCCGGTCCGCGGCATCGTGCCCGTGTCCGGCGTGTTCGACGTCGCGCCGCTCATCGGCACGTCCATCAACGAGGCGCTC
>JAEUQR010000076.1 GCA_016789705.1 Acidobacteriota bacterium | reverse complement strand
AGCGCCCAGGGCAGTTGGTCTGGCCGCTACGAAGTGCAGCGCTGCGATGGCACCGGATCGAACCAGGACTACTTCTGCAGCAGCCGCGGCGCCTATCCGCCCGGCAGCAGCCTGCCGATTGCGTTGAGCCTCACGCAGTCGGGCACGTCCGTATCTGGCAGCATCACGTTCGGGCAGGTCACGGGTTCGGTGCGCGGCTCGATCGACGGCGCCGGCAACCTGAGCCTGGAAGGCACGGCCAGCGGCGGGCAGATCAATCTGGTGCTCACGAGCTTCAACGTGTCGATCAGCGGGACGTCGATGACGGGCAACGTCACCTACGGCGCCGGTCTTGCGGGCATCCCCGGCGTAGCGGTGGTGACGTCGCGGCTGAGTGGTGTGACGCGGCGGTAGTGACGGATGGCGGGCGGCGCGGGCATCTGGTCCGCGCCGCGCGGGCCTGTCCCTGTCTACCGGCGCTCTCGGCCGTGAAACACGCGCAGCATCAGCACCGAGCTGCCGTCGTACCGGTACTGGAGTGCGTACGTTCCGCCGAGTACCGTCAGCACGATCTCGCGGTACTCGCGGCGATTGCCGAGTGGACGTCCCAGCTGCGGATGGCGCCGGAGCACGTCAGTGCGCGCAATCAGCTCGCCGGCAACGCGGGATGCGAGGTCCGGAAACTCGTTGTGCAGGAAGACGGCGAAACGATCGACGTCGGCAAGCGCGTCGACCGACCACTCGACATCTACTGGTCCTGCCACGGTCGGAACCCGGGCGTGCCCCACGTCCGGAGCCACTGCACCACGCGTTCCTGCGACACTCGCGAGCCCGGCGTGGCCGCGGCCGCGCGGCGGTCGAGTTCGGCGAGTTCGTCGGCGTCTGCGTCACGCGACGTGCTGTCGAGCGCCGCCAGTTCAGCAACCAGCTGCGGAACCGTCACGCCGAGTTCCGCGGCCCGTGCCTGGAGCACGTCGGCGGTGTGCCGGTCGATGTCGATGCTGACGTTCGCAGCCATGACGCCAGAATAGCCGATTCCAAGAGGCGATGAGCGCCAGTCACCCAAGCGGGACGTTGGCAGAACCTCGGGGAGACGAGCGACAATCGTGGTGGATTACGCCATGACGCCCCGCGTGCCGGTTCCCACCGCCGCCATCGCCGACTTCTGCCGCAAGTGGCAGGTCACGGAGTTCGCGCTGTTCGGCTCCGTGCTGCGCGACGACTTCCGCCCCGACAGCGACGTGGACGTACTCGTCGATTTCGAGCCCGCGCACGCCGTGGGTCTGATCGGTCTCGCGGCTCTGCAGCGCGAGCTCGCGGCGCTGATCCGGCGTAACGTCGACCTGCGGACGCCGAACGATCGGTCGCCGTGCTTCCGCGACGACGTGATGCACTCCGCGCGCGAGCAGTATGCCGCCTAAGACACCGACGACGTCCTTCACCACCACCGTCCGCCAAAGCACCAGCAAAGACGTGATGGGCATCGAGGTGCCGCCCACCGCCGTGGCCGCGCTGGGCCCGGGCAGGCGCCCCAAGGTGACGGTGACGCTGAACGGCTACACGTATCGCTCCACCGTGGCGGTGATGGGCGGCGCGTTCCTGCTGCCACTGGCCAAGGTGCACCGCGAGGCTTCCGGCGTGCGCGACGGGCAAACGCTGAAGGTCACGCTGACGCTCGACACCGCGCCGCGCGACGTGGACGTGCCGGCCGACCTGGCGTCCGCGCTGAAGAAGGCCAAGGCGCTGGCCGCGTTCGAGGCGAAGTCGTTCACGCAGCGCAAGGAATGGGCGCGCGCGGTGGAGGAGGCGAAGGCCGCGGAGACGCGGGCGCGGCGGATTGCGAAGGTGGTGGATGCGCTCGCGGGCGCGTAGGCGCCGAACGGCTCAGGCACTTACGGCGCCGTGCCGCGCCACTTCGCTCCGCGACCCAGCCCTTCGACCTTCAGCCGTCCCTCGGCGCGCATCTGGCGCAGCACGTGTCGCACCATGTCGCGACTCACGCCTGGCGTGTCGCGTTCGATGTCGGCGATGCCGAAGGCACCCACGCGGCGCGCCACCGCGGCTCGTATCTGATCCGTCTTCGAGCCCTGCAGGGTGGCCACCCGCTCTTCGAACTCACCGTAGGCGCGCACCAGCACGCCCCAGAAGTACTCGAGCCACGGGCGCGCGTCGTGCGCGTGGTCGTGCCAGCCGCGGGAGCTGCGTTCGAGCGCCTCGTAGTAGGTGACCCGCGACTCTTCCACGATGCGTTCGAGGCTGATATAGCGCCCGACCTGGTAGTCGAAGTGGTAGAGCAGCAGCAACGACAGCAGGCGGGCCACGCGGCCATTGCCGTCGGTGAACGGATGCACGCACAGGAAGTCGAGCACGGCCAGCGGGAGGACCACCAGCGGATCGCCCAGCTGGCGATCGAGTGCCTCCTGGTACCCAGTCACCAGGTCGCGCATCGCCTGCGGCGTGGCCACCGCGCCTGTTGGAGTGAACCGCACGCGCAGGATGCGTCCGGTGGCGTCACGTTCCACGATGTCGTTGTCGGTGCTCTTCCAGCGTCCGCCGCTTCCCGCCTGATAGCGGTACAGCAGCTGATGCAGCTGCAGCACCACGTTCTCGGTGAACCGCATCTCGGCGTGCGCGTCGTGAATCAGCGCCAGCGCGTCGCGGTAGCCGGCCACTTCCTGTTCCGAGCGGTCGCGCGGCTCGGTGTGATGCACCACCAGGTCGCGCACGCGTCCGGGCGCCACCACGATGCCCTCGATGCGGTTCGACGACTCGGCCGACTCCACCTGGGCATGCGTGCGCAGGGTGTTCAACTGCTCGGGGTACTGCTGCAGGAACAATCCCTGCCGGCCACGGGCCTCACCCAGGCGGTGGATGGCCGCCAGCTCGGTCGCGCCGAAGCTCAGCCGGGACAGATAGGCGGGATGAAGGGACGCCATGACATCGGAAAGGAGGTAATGACGGCAGTAGTTTACCCCATTACTGGTGTCCGTTACCTCATTCCGAGCTCCGACCAATCGCGCCGTCACCTACGCACCCGCCCCGGTCGTTGCAGGTACCGCCTCAACTCCGGCAGGTGCATTCCCGGTGGCGGGAGTTACTTTCATTTTTGGCGCAGCGACCCTCCGAGGGCATCGTCAAGTGCCATCCAGTCATTCACTTACGGATGCACTTTTGGGTGAAGGTGGGTGACGAGGCTCGGGCGGAGCTGACGTGGAGTTCCCAGCATCCGCCTGCACGGGTGGATCGT
>JAEUQR010000014.1 GCA_016789705.1 Acidobacteriota bacterium | reverse complement strand
CACGGTCGACACCTGGCGCAGCCGCTCGAGCGCGTCGGGGTTCTTCACGAAGATGCCGGCACGGGCGGCGCGCATGAGCGCCACCGACATGGCGAGCGGCACGGCGAGCCCGAGCGCGCACGGGCACGACACGACGAGCAGGGCCACGACGCGGGTCATCGCCACCTCGGGGCCGAACTGTGCCCAGCCGATGCCCACGGTGGCGAGCGCCACGACGAGCAGCACCTGCACGAAGCGGCGCGCGAGCACGTCGGTCGTCTGCAGCAGCGAGGGCTTGCGCGAGAGCGCGTCCTGCACGATGGCGAGCAGCGCGCCGACACGCGTCTCGGCGCCGGTGGCGTTCACGCGCACGAGCAGGCGCGCGCCGAGGTTGGTGGCGCCGGCATTCACGCTGTCACCTTCCAGCACGGCGAGCGGGGCCGTCTCGCCCGTCAGCACGGCGTTGTCGAGCGCCGAACGTCCGGTGACGACGACGCCGTCGACGGGGACGAGTTCGCCGCTGCGCACTTCCACGAGGTCGCCGGCAGCGAGCGCTGAGAGCGGCACTTCGACGACCGCGCCCTCGCCGTCGACCCGGCGCGCGAATTCGAGGAACGCGACCCCGCGCAGGCTGTCGGCGCGTTCGAGCGCGGCTCGCTGCGCGCTGCGCTGCAACTGGCGGGCGCCGAGGAGCGCCGCCACGAGCATCGCGAGCGAGTCGAACCAGAGCGGCCCCGTGCCCACGAGCGTGTTCCAGGCGCTGGCCGCCGAGGCCACGGCCAGGGCGATGGCGATCGGCAGGTCGATGTGGACGATGCCGGCGCGCAGCCCGGCGAGGGCGGTCTGGAAGAACGGCCTCGCCGAGAAGAAGATGACCGGCAGCGCGACCACGAGCGACAGCCAGCGGAAGAACGCCTCGTAGGGCGAGGCCATGCCCGAGTACTCGCCGGCGTAGAGCGCGCCCGAGACGAACATCAGGTTCATCGCGCAGGCGGTGGCCACGCCGAGGCGGGCCAGGCCCGCGCGATCCTCGGAGCGGCGCGCGTCCTGGAGCCGCGCCGCCTGGTGCACGTGCGGCGTGTAGCCCAGGCGATCGAGCGCCCGGCCGATCGTCGAGAGCCGCGTGTGCGCCGGCCGCCAGGTGACCTCCGCTACGGCGCTGCCGTAGTTGAGGCGCACGTCGTCCACGCCCGCGAGCACCGCCGGCAGCTTTTCCACCAGCCAGACGCAGGCCGCGCAGTGCACACCTTCGAGGTAGAGGCGCGTGCGGCGGCGGTCGCCGCCGAGCTCGTCGGTGGCCGGGGCCTGCACGCGCGCGTCGTCGAAGTCGTCGAAGCTCCGTCCGGTGACCGTGGCCGGCTCGAGCGCGCCCTGCTGCTGGCCGACGAGGCGGTAGTACTGATCGAATCCCCACTCACGCACGAGCGTGTGCACCTGGCGGCAACCGGCGCAGCAGAACTGCTCGGTGTCGGCCGGGCGCACGAGGCTCATCGGCACCGGCTGCGCGCAGTGCGCACAGGCGGCGGCCGCGGCCGGCGCGCGATGGGCGGGGCGGGCGGTCATCGCGACGCCACCTCCGTGACCGGGGCGACGGTGAGACGCGCGGCATGCACGAAACGCAGCGACTGCTGTGTGGTGTCGAGACGGACGTCCCACGCGCCGGGGGCATCCATGCGGATGAGCGTGCGGTAGTGCCCGGGCGTGCCGGGCAGCGCCACGAGGGTGCCGCGCTGATTCAGGCGCTGGTCGGACGGGCGCACGGCGATGAGTGCGCCGGACAGCCCCGTTACCGGCTGCCCGCCACGATCGGCGACGGTCACGTCCACGGGACGCGGCATGCCGGGCGTGAGCGGAATCCCGTCAGGCAGCTCGTAGCGCACCGTCCAGCCGAGCTTCTCGCTGGCCTCGGCCACGGCGCCATCCACGTCCCAGCTCTGCGCCGTTTCGTAGTACCCCTGAATCGGCCGTGGCGAATCGGGACGCGTGGCCACCCACACGAGCACGCCGCAGGCGACGACCGACATCGTCAGATGGCCGCCGATGTAGATCGGCCAGCGGTACTCGGAAACGAGGCGGAGGAACTTCATCGGTCACGTCCTTGGGCGTCGTACGGGCCGAGCAGCAGGAACTCGATCTCCTTGCGGAAGCCGCCGTCGGACGTCACGAGGTAGCGCACGGTGGCCTGCCCGTCGTGGAAGCGGCTCTGCGGCACGGTCGTCACCGCGTTCACCGTGACCACCTTCTCGCCGGCCACGACAATCGGCGACTCGCTGACGACGAGCGTTGCGTCGCCTGGGCCCAGCACCGTCACGTCGAAGCGCTGCGTCGTGCCAAGCTGGTTGGTGAAGCGCATGCGTTGCTGGTTGGCGACGGCGCCGGAATTCAGCAGGCGGTAGGGCTCGCGGCCGCCGCGCACCACTTCCACGACCGCGTCGGCCCGCGTGAAGACGAGCGCGCCGAGGGTGCTCCAGGCGGCGAGCATCATCCCGAGGTACACGAGGTTGCGTGGCCGCACGAGGTGGCGGGCCTTGCCGCGCTGTTCGTTCTCGGAGGTGAACCTGATGAGGCCGGTGGGACGCCCGAGCTTCACCATCACCTGGTCGCAGGCGTCCACGCACTGCGCGGTGCCGATGCACTCGACCTGCAGGCCGCGGCGGATGTCGACGCCGGTGGGGCAGGCCGCCACGCAGGCGCCGCAGTCGATGCAGGCGCCGGCGCCGGCCAGCATCTCGCGCGAGCGTGTGCGCGGCTCTCCGCGTCCGGTGTCGTAGGCGACGAGCAGCGTGTCCTTGTCGGAGAGCACGTTCTGCAGGCGGCCGTACGGGCACGCGATCGTGCACATCTGGTCGCGGAACCAGCCGAAGTCGAACACGATGAGGCCGGTCACCGCGGCAATCGTGAAGAGCGCGCCGGTCCACTTCGCGGGGTCGTGCAGCAGGCCGGGCGCGAGCGCCGCCCAGCCCGTGAAGTACGCCACGAAGGTCGTGGCCATGGCGAGCGCCACGAGCGTGAACGTGCCCCACTTGGCCGCCTTGATCGCGAGTTTTCGGGCCGACCACGGTTCCTTGTTGAGGCGCCGCTGGTTGGTGGGGCCGCCTTCGATGAACGCCTCGATCGGGCGGAACAGGAACTCGAGATAGACCGTCTGCGGACAGCCGAAGCCGCACCACACGCGGCCGAACGTCGAGCCCACGAAGAACACCGTCACCACCACGCCGAAGCCGAAGGCGGCGAGCAGCAGGTTGTCGGTCGGGTGGAACGTCGCGCCGAACAGGTGGAACCGTACTGTCGTGAGATCGAGCAGCACCGCCGGGTGATCGCCCACCGGAATGAGCGGCAGCGCGAAGAACAGCACCATCAGCGCGTAGGCGATGCGCCGGCGGATGTGCCAGTAGCGCCCCTTGCGCACCACCGGGTGCATGAACTTCCGCGAACCGTCGGCCGAGATGCTGTAGAGCAGCTCCTCGGGCGGGGCGATCTCGAAGATGCGCTCGTGACCCGTGGCCGGGCCGGCGGCGCCACCCGCGGCGCGGGTGTGGACGGCGGTGGACATGATCTCAGCGGCCGGGAATCGCTTCCGCGACGAACGGCTCGCCCTCGGGGGCGCGCGGGTTCGGCGGATTCGAGCCCTGCAGGCTCCTCACGTAGGCCACGAGCGCCGCCAGCTCATCGGGCCTGAGCGCGCGGCCCCAGGGCGGCATGCCCTTGGCGGGCCAGCCCTTGGCGATGCTCTGGAACACCTGTTCCACCGAGCCGCCGTGAATCCAGCGGTCGTCGGTGAGGTTCGGGCCGATGAGGCCCTGCGCCTGGTCGCCGTGGCACGCCGCGCAGGTGCGCGCGAAGCGCGATCCGCCGGCGGCCAGCACGGCCTCGTTGGCTGCGCCGCCGAGCAGCTCCGCCGGTGACGGCGGCACGAGCGGGTTGGCGTCGAAGTGCGACTGCACGGCCGTGACCGACTGCGTCGTCTCGGCGCGGTACTCGGCGTCCATCGTGCCTTCACCGAAGCTGAGGGCGTAGAAGATCAGATAGCCGGCGGCGAAGATGAGCGAGCCCCACCAGATGGCCATGAGCCAGCCGGGCATCGGGTTGTCGTACTCCTTGATGCCGTCGAGCTCGTGCAGGACTTTGTCTTCGTACTGTGCCATGGCGTGCTCGCTATCCCTGGGGCTCGTCGTCGAGCGCCATCCGCGCGCGGGCGTCCATTTCGTCCGCACGCGTCCTGAACACCTGCACCGTGGCCACCAGGTAGACCGCGATGAAGAACAACATCGAGGCCACGGCCCACGTGGACGCGTTCGTGCTGGCTCCGAGTTCCTGCAGCATGGCTACCTCGACGCTCCGCCGCCGGCCACGGCTGGCGCGGGAGACGGCGCCGGCGTGACACCGGCGGCGTAGGGCAGCTGCGCCACGGGGCGTTTCCAGCGGATGTCGGTGCCGAGGCGCTGCAGATAGGCGGTCAGCGCCACGATTTCCTTGTCGGCGAGGCCGGTCGGGCCCTGCTGCGATTCCACTTCGGCGGCGATCGCCTTCGCCTGCGTGCCCATCGCATCGGCGGCGATGGCGATCTCGCCGTCGCTGTAAGGCACGCCGAGCGTGCGCAGCGCGCGCATCTTGGCGCCGATGAGGCTGGTGTCGAAGTGGCTCGTCAGCAGGTGCGGGTAGGCCGGCATGATCGAGCCGGGCGTCGTCGACGACGGCCGCTGCATGTGCCGCACGTGCCAGAGTGACGGGTATTTGCCGCCCACGCGGTGCAGGTCGGGCCCGGTGCGCTTCGACCCCCACTGGAACGGCCGGTCGAAGACGTATTCACCGGCCTTCGAGTACTCGCCGTAGCGCTCCGTCTCGTAGAGGAACGGCCGCACCAGCTGCGAGTGGCAGTTGTAGCAGCCCTCGCGCACGTAGATGTCGCGGCCGACGATCTCGAGCGGCGTGTACGGCGTCACGCTCGCGATCTCCTTCACGTTCGACTTGTTGAAGAACATCGGCAGGGCTTCAACGAGCGAGCCCACGGCGAGCGCCAGCGCCGTCAGCACCGTGAAGGTGACCGTGCGCGATTCGAGCATGCGGTGGAAGCCGTGCCGGATCGCGTGCTGGAACGAGTAGAGCGCGTAGTCGTAGGTGTTGGCCGGCGTGACGGCGCCGGGGGCGAGCGTCTCGCGCACGAGCGGCGGTGCCACCACTTCCGGTTCCACCGCGTAGTCGGCCGGCGCGCTCTTGATCGTCTTGAACAGGTTCCAGCAGAACACCAGCAGGCCGGCGAAGAAGAGCAGGCCCGAGAGCAGACGCACCCAGTACATGGGCACGATGCGCACGACGGTTTCGATGAAGTCGGGATAGACGAGACGGCCATCGGGCTCGAAGGCGCGCCACATGGCCCACTGCGTGATGCCGGCCACCCACATCGACACCTGGTAGCCGATGAGGCCGATGGTCGCCACCCAGAAGTGGAACGTCGCCGCCTTCACCGAATAGAGCTGCGTCTTGTAGAGGCGCGGGATGACCCAGTAGAGGATGCCGAACGAAATAAAGGCGTTCCAGCCGAGCGCGCCGGCATGCACGTGGCCGATCGTCCAGTCGGTGAAGTGCGAGACCGCGTTCACCGACTTGATCGACATCATCGGCCCCTCGAAGGTCGACATGCCGTAGTAGGTGACGGCCACGATCATGAACTTCAGGATCGGGTCTTCACGCACCTTGTGCCAGGCGCCGCGCAGGGTGAAGAAGCCGTTCACCATGCCGCCCCATGACGGCATCCACAGCACGAGCGAGAAGAGCATGCCCAGGGTGGACGCCCACTCGGGCACGGCGGAGTAGTGGAGGTGGTGCGGGCCGGCCCAGATGTAGACGAAGACCAGCGACCAGAAGTGCATGATCGAGAGCCGGTAGCTGAACACCGGGCGCTCGGCCGCCTTGGGCAGGTAGTAGTACATGAGGCCCAGGAACGGCGTGGTCAGGAAGAACGCCACCGCGTTGTGGCCGTACCACCACTGCATCAGCGCGTCTTTGACGCCGGCATAGGCCGAGTAACTGCCGAGGGCCGAGTACGGCACCACCATGCTGTTGCCGATGTGCAGGATGGCCACGGCGACGATGGTGGCGATGTAGAACCAGATGGCGACGTAGAGGTGTTTCTCGCGGCGGGTCGCGATCGTGCCGAAGAAGTTCACCGCGAAGGTGACCCACAGCACGGCAATCACGATGTCGAGCACCCAGGGCAGCTCGGCGTACTCCTTGCCCTGCGTGTTGCCGGTGACGAGCGCCACGGCAGCGGCCACGATGAGGAGCTGCCAGCCCCAGAAGTGGAATTTCGACAGCGTGTCGCTGAAGGTGCGCGCCTTCAGCAGGCGCTGCATCGAGTGGTAGACGCCGCCGAAGATGATGTTGCCGCAGAACGCGAAGATGACCGCGTTCGTGTGCAGCGGGCGGAGCCGGCCGAAGGTGAGATACGGCGCCAGGTTCAGCGCCGGCAGGAAGAGCATGGCGGCGATGAGGACGCCAACGAGCATCCCGACCACGGCCCAGACCACGGCGGCGATGAAGAAGAGGCGTGGACTCCGGTCATCGTAACGAACGCTGTTGCTCATCGGGTGTGCGCTCTGGCGAGCCCTCGCTTCTCACCGCGGCACACACCGAGTGCGTCGCGGGCAGTCCCACTGTTCCGGAGGGGACACAGGGCAAGCATCGTTCCAGCCCGCCACGGGCTCGAACGGCCGTTCTAATCGGGGGTTCGCCGAATTCCTGGGCAGGCGAGTCCGGGGAAATCTGCCCGACCTTGGGAGAATTGCCGCTCCGCCCGGGGCAGTGCCGGGGCGGCATGGATGTCGCCACATGTCTCCGCGCCCGGGGGGCGCGTCGGGCGCCACGCGGCCCGGGTTAGGATGGATTCATGGCACGAACTGCGATTCTTCTGGCGGGGGCGCTGGCCGTCGCGTCCATGGCTGTGGTGGTGGTGCGCGCGCAGGGCGCGACGACCAACGACGGCATCTACACGGCGGCGCAGGCCGCCAAGGGCAAGGAACTCTACGGGCAGGTCTGCGAGAGCTGCCACAACCCCGGCAAGTTCGCCGGCGCCGAGTTCAACCGCGCCTACGGCAGCAAGCCGCTCTCGGAGATCGACGCCGGCATGAGCGAGATGCCGATGGACAACCCCGGCAGCCTCAAGCGCGAGGACGTGGCGTCGCTCATCGCCTACTTCCTCGAGATGAACAAGTACCCGGCCGGGCAGACGGCGCTCAGCGGCGAAGCCGACGCGCTCAAGGCCATCATGGTGGCCCCGCGCCCCTAGCTCAGTCCGGTATGAACCCGCAGGGGCCGGGGTGGTCCCGCCCGGGCTGACATTGCGCGTCTTTCGGTAGCGGCGGCCGCCAGCTGACTCCCAGGCCGTCCCGGAGGACCCCATGCACTCGATGTCGTTCACGACGGCCTTCACCCTCGTGGCGTTCCTGTCGGCCACTCTCGTGGCACCGGTCGGCGCCGCGCCGCCGGATCCTCAACCGGCCGCCTCGTCTCCGGTCTCGACGTTCCGCGCCTCGATCGACCAGGCGGCTGCTCAGGCGGCGCCGCTGCAGATTCCCACCCGGCGTCGCGGTGACGCGCGAAAGCAGATGATGGGCGGAGGCGGCGGTGGCGGCGGCATGATGGTGATGACGCTGCTCGTCACAGCCGCCAGCCTCGCCGGGACGTATTTCCTGGTGAAGGAATTGAAGAAGTCGACCGACCAGGCGACCACTGCCGCGCAGTAGTTGCCGACGGAATGCCAGTAGTATGGCGGCATGCGCGATTCGCGCCCTGTCGCCACTGCCGGCAATACGCCGGTGCGGGCTCGCCGCCGATGATCGACGAGCCCGCCCGGCTGACGCGGCTGCTGCGCGACTGGCAACGCGGCGACGCGGACGCCGGCGCCGCGCTGGCGGCGGCCGTACACGACGAGCTTCGACGGGTTGCGGCGGCGCGCCTGCGCCTCGAGCGCGACAACCACACGCTGCAGCCGACGGCCCTGGTCAACGAAGCGTGGCTGCGGCTGGTCGATCAGCGTGTCGATTGGCAGGGCCGGGGCCATTTCTTCGCGCTGGCGGCCCAGGCCATGCGGCGGATCCTCGTGGACCACGCCCGGCGCCGTTGCAGCAACAAGCGCGGCGGTAATCAGCTGGTCGCGTCGGTGGACGAGCTCGAGGACCTGCTGCCGTCGCCGATGCCCGACGAACGCCTCCTCGCCATGGACGAGGCCCTGACGCGTCTGGCCGACATCGACCCCCGGCAGGCGCGCGTGGTGGAGCTGCGGTTCTTTGCCGGCCTCTCGGTCGCTGATACCGCCGCCGCCCTCGACGTCTCGCCGACAACCGTCAAGCGGGAATGGGCCACCGCGCGCGCCTGGCTGTTCGACGCGATCGCGCCGGGATAGTGCACACGGTCGACGGGGCGGTCAGCGCAGCGCGGCCAGGGCAGACTCGCAGCGGTCGATCTCTCGCGCCAGACGGTCGGGTGCTGCGAGTTCGTCGGCCGAGATCGCCGAGCCGATGTCGCGCATCTCGACCCAGAAGGCCCGACTGTTCCGAAATCGGCGGAGGGCGTCGCGCCAGTGGATCGTGCGATCTGCCTTCATGCGAGCGCTGGCGCCTAGTGCGGCGTATGCCAACCCCATTCCTTCGTCGATCACGGCCACCCGTGCTCTCGTGCCGAGATCCCCCGGAGCGGCGCCGGCAAGGCGCGTGAGCGTTTCCGAGGCCCGCGTCATCCAGCGGAGTCCTTCGGCGGCGCGTCCGGTGTGGGCCAGCGACGAGCCGAACTGGCCGCAGGCCAGGGCCGCATCCGACTGAGCCTGCAGGTCGGCCGAGTCGCTGGAGGCCAGGCGAGCACCGACCTCACACGCTCGTTCGTAGTACGGCATGGCAGACGGGCGCTCACCGAGGCTCACGAGTGCATCTGCCACCTGGACCGTGCCGACGAAGACGCTTCGCTGCAGTCTGCGATCGGCGGGATCGGCCGCTGCGAGTCGTTCGTCGATCTCGTTCGAGCGACGGTACATCTCGAGGCATTCGCGTGGGTTCGGAGTGAACCCTGGATCCGGCGCGCCCGAGCACAGCGCCTCGCCGAGGCGGCTGTACGTGACGCCCAGCAGCCGATCGGCGCTCTCGCCAGTGCCCCGCAGTGGCTCGAGAAGCGCCACGGCCTGGCGCAGCCGATCGATGCCGTCCACCGATTGGCGGTTGAAGACCAGAAGGAAACCCTCCTCCGCATACGCTCCGGCGAGTCGAACTGCGGCGTCGGGCGACGCCTCCGATGCCTGCAGTGCGACCTCGAGCCGCGTGGCTTTCCTCGCCTCTTCGAGACCGGCGGCAGACTCACCCACATATGCCAGGGCGAGGGCCATCTTGGACGACGTGGCCGCGAGGTCCCGCCGAAGCTGCAGATTCCCGGCGTCGACGACCAGGAGGTGCTCGCGCAGGACCTGGGCCTTTCGATAGGCGCGGACCGCACCGGTCAGATCCCCGAGATTGGGACTGCGTGGCCGGCCGAGCACGTCGGCCATCTTCTCGTAGCTCGTGGCCAGCTCGCGTTGGAGCGACCGATCGCCTTCGGCGTCGCTGGCGAGCCGGTCCAGATAGGTGAGCGCGTTCGACACCAGCAGTCGGCGGGCACTGGTCGAGCCTGGCAGCTTCTCGACCGCGTCGTGCACGTCGAACATGAACGTGTGCGCCAGCTGTCGGACGTCGTTGAATCGACGGTCCGCCCGTTGGGCCTGCCAGCGGGTGGTCGCCAGGCCGGCCGCGAGTGACAGACACACGAGCACGCTCGCGGCGACGGCCGTGCGATGGCGTCCGACGAACTTCCGGGCTCGGTAACGTCGCGAGTCGGGTGCGGCCCGTACGGGTCGTCCGTCCTGAAGGCGGCGCAGATCCTCCGCCAGCTGCTCCACCGACGCGTAGCGGCGGTCGGGTTCCTTGCGGAGCGCCTTCAGCAGCACCCACTCCAGCTCGAGGCTGACGACCAGGCCCGACCCCGTGCGCGCCGACGCGGTGGGGCGCAGCGGCGGATCCTCGCAAATCGCACGGGCCAGTTCGGTAGGCGTTGACGTGGCGTCGCCCGAGGGGTGGCGGCCCGTGGCGAGCACGTAGCCGAGCACGCCCAGCGAATAGATATCGCTCGTGACCGTCATGGGGTCGCCGCGAATCTGTTCGGGACTGGCGCTCTCGAGGGTGAAGGCACGCAGGCCCGTCACCGTCCGGCCATCGGCGCCGTCGCCGAGCAGCTTGGCGATACCGAAGTCCAGGAGCTTTGGCGTGCCGTCGGCCGTGACGAGGATGTTGCGCGGCTTGATGTCGCGATGGATCACGAGCCGCTGGTGTGCGTAATGCACGGCCGTGCATACGTCGCCGAACAAGGCCAGCCGGCGGGCCAGCGACAGCTGATGGTGCCGGCAGTAGTCGTCGATCGGCAGTCCGTCGACGTACTCGAGGACGAGGAACGACAAACCGTCTGGCGTGACACCACCGTCGAGCAGCCGCGCGATGTGCGGATGGTCGAGTGTCGCGACGATCCGGCGTTCGTCGTCGAACCTCGCCGTGGCGGCGCCGTTGCCCGCGGCAACCCGCACGACCTTCACCGCCACCTGTTTGTCGAAGGCGCGATCGGCACGGGCTGCCAGGTAGACGGTGCCCATGCCGCCATGGCCGATCTCGCGGATGATTTCGTACGGCCCGATGCGGCGCCCCGCGACGAGGCCGAGCGACTCGCGCGCCAACGACGACGCGACCGCGTCCGCGATCCCAACCGACAGCGCAGGCGTCTGCAGGAAGGCGTCGCGCTCCGCGCTCGCATCCGCCTCCAGCAGGGCGTCGAGTCGCGCGCGAAGTGCGGCATCACCTCCGCACGCCGCATCGAGCCAGGCCTCCCGGGCGGCGAGGGGCTGCTCCAGCGCATCGGCCAGGAGCTGGCGCACACGGGACCAGGCGTGCGGCGATTCCTCGCGCGAGGTCATTGCGCGGTCAGGATACACCCCGACGCTCCGTCATTTCGGTGGCGCTCAGCGCGCCTCGAGGGTCCAGGAGCCTGAGAAGGTCGTCCCAGCCACCGTCGACGGTGTCATGGTGCCGGCGATCCGAGAGAAGGCGACGGCTCCCGAGATGAGCAGGTCCATCTGGACACTCGTGTCGCCGCGTGTCGCTCCGTTGGGGCACGTGACGGTGACGGGGAATACGGTCTCCGGCAACGTCAGGCGTCCGCCGACGTTGCCGTCGGACCTCACGAACAAGTACCCGTCGCTCCGCTTCATCAGGACGTCCCAGGTGCTCCGGCCGTAACTGCACGGTCCGACGGCTCCTGTGTGCGTCAGTTGCAGGAGGCCCGGTCGGAGCACGTACGTTGCGGCGCCTGGAGGAATGAGGGGGGCGAGACCCTCCGGCGACACAAAGCCGTTGGCGTCGCCGCGCTCGAAGGTCACGGTGCCTTCGAACGTCTGCGTCGTGTCGAGGGGCGCTGCCAGCGTCCGCCTGATGGCGACCACCGTGCCTTGCCAGGCCCCTGCGGTCACGGGCGTCGTCGCCGGCGGGGGCGCGGGTGTGGCCACGGTCGGGCTCGTGGGGTTCTGCGCCCCGCCGCCGCAGCCGGCGGCCACCGCACATGAGATCAGCACAACCAGGATTCGTCTCATCGAGAACCTCCGCCCCTAAGCGCGGGAGGACTCGACAAACGGGCTCACGCCGACGTCGCCCCTACCGGATCAGGCGTTCCCGAATCTCCGGCGGCGGTATCTCGCAGGCGTTCGACCGTCCGGCCAGGCGGTGCCGCACAGCCGCTACAACGGCGTAGGCGGCATCCCTGACCGGCTCCGGGATGACGAGCGCCACGGCGGCGAGTGACCAGGGAAGCGGCAGGCGCCGTGCAATCCGGAGCACAGCGGTGGACCTGCGGTAGAGCTGGCCGTCTTCGACGAGGATGATGCTGCGCGTCGATTCGCGCGTCTCGCCGAATTCCGCCAGCAGGGCCTGCGCCGACGGCGTCTGTGAGGCGCCGAAGCGGAAGTAGCCCCCGGGATCGCGCGTGGCGATGAAGGTGACCGAGCGCTCGCAGAACGCGCAGGTGCCGTCGAAGAGCACGATGCCGTGTGAGCGGGCGGGTGCCATCAGAGTCGTAGGACGCTGCCCCGCACGCGCCTGGTTCGCCGGTGCGCGGCACGGGCGCCCTCCCTCGCCGTTCAGGAAAGCCGTGCCATCATGACATGGTGAGCGGCTGGCGACTCGAGCACACCTACGCCGGCCTGCCGGCTCTCTTCCATTCCGCCGCGGCGCCCACGCCCGTGCGCGACCCGCAGTTCGTCGTCTTCAATCCTGCGCTGGCCGTCACGCTCGGGCTCGACGTCGCGGCCCTCGACACGCCCGCTGGCGCGGCCATCTTCGGCGGCAACACGGTACCCGAGGGGGCGCGACCACTCGCGCAGGCCTATGCCGGCCATCAGTTCGGCCACTTCACGGGCCTCGGCGATGGCCGCGCCATCCTGCTCGGCGAGCAGATGACACCGGACGGCGCGCGCGTGGACGTGCAGCTCAAAGGCGCCGGGCAGACGCCCTACTCGCGCCGGGGCGATGGCCGCGCCGCGCTCGGGCCGATGCTGCGTGAGCTCGTCATCAGCGAAGCCATGCACGCCCTCGGCATCCCCACCTCGCGCAGCCTCGCCGTGGTCTCGACGGGGGAGCTCGTGCAGCGCGAGCGCGCGCTGCCCGGCGCCGTGCTCACGCGGGTGGCCGCGAGCCACCTGCGCGTGGGCACGTTCGAGTGGGCGGCGGCCCACCGCGACCCGGCCGCGCTCGCCGCGCTCGTGGACTACACGATTCACCGCCACGACCCGGCCGCGGCCGCGGCGCCCGTGCCGGCACTCGCGCTCTTCGAGGCGATCGTCGAACGGCAGGCGGCGCTCATCGCCCGCTGGCAGCTCGTGGGCTTCATCCACGGTGTGATGAACACCGACAACATGGCGATCTCGGGCGAGACGATCGACTACGGGCCGTGCGCGTTCATGGACGTCTACGACCCCGACACCGTCTTCAGCTCGATCGACCATCAGGGCCGGTATGCCTACGGCAACCAGCCGCCCATCGCGCACTGGAACCTGGCGCGGCTCGCCGAAGCCCTTCTGCCGCGTTTCGCCGACGATCAGGCGATTGCGATCGAGTGTGCCAACGCCGCTCTGGAGCGATTCGTCACGCGTTACCAGCACCATTGGCTGGCCGGCATGCGTGGCAAGCTCGGGCTCGCCACCGCCGAAGACGGCGATGTCGCGCTGGTCACCGCGCTCCTCGACTGGATGCGGTCGGCCCGCGCCGACTTCACGAACACGTTCCGTGCGCTCAGCGCCGAGGACGGCGGGCGCGACCTGTCACGCGACGCCGCGTTCACGGCGTGGCACGCGCAGTGGCAGGGCCGGCTCGCCCACGAGGCCGTCACGCCCGAGCCGCGCGTGGAGCGGATGCAGCGCCACAATCCGGCCATCATCCCGCGCAATCACCAGGTGGAGGCGGCGCTCACGGCCGCGGCCGACGACGGCGATCTGGCCCCGCTCGAGCGCCTGCTCGCGGCGCTGGCGACGCCGTTCGACCACGCGCGGGTGCCGGTCGAATTCGCCGAGCCGGCGGCACCTGACGCGCGTCCTTACCGCACCTTCTGCGGCACCTAGCCCCGGCCGCATAAAATCCGGACAGATGACGGAACTCGCCGCCAACGCCCTGTATCTGAAGCGCCTCGGTATCGACACCCACGAGGAGCCCGTGGTCTACATGCGGGCTGACTGCCAGGTGTGCCGCTCGGAAGGTTTCTCCGCGCACTCGCGTGTGCTCATCAGCGCCGGCGAGCGTTCGATCATCGCGACGCTGAACGTGGTGCATGACGGCTTCGTGCTGCTCACCGAAGCCGGGCTGTCGGAAGCCGCCTGGCACCTGCTGAACGCGGTGCCGGGCGAAGTCGCGACGATGGCGCACCCGCGGCCGGTCGATTCGCTCAGCGCCGTGCGCGCCAAGGTCTTCGGCAAGCCGTTCGACGAACAGCAGCTCACCGCGATCCTGCAGGACATGGCGGCCGGGCGCTACACCGACATCGAGCTGTCGTCGTACCTCACGGCCTGCGCCGCCGTGGGCATGAGCCTCGACGAGGTGGTCTGGCAGACCCGCGGCATGGTGGACGTCGGCGCCCGTCTCACGTGGGACCGGCCGCTCGTGGCCGACAAGCACTGTGTGGGCGGCCTGCCCGGCAACCGCACGACGCCGATCGTCGTGGCAATCGTGGCGGCGGCAGGCGTGTGGATCCCGAAGACGTCCTCGCGGGCGATCACGTCCCCGGCGGGCACCGCCGACACGATGGAGACGCTCGCGCCGGTGAATCTCGACCTGCCGACGATGCGCCGTGTCATCGAGCGTGAAGGCGGCTGCGTGATCTGGGGCGGCGCGATTCACCTGAGCCCGGTGGACGATCTGCTCGTGCGCGTGGAACGGGCGCTCGATGTGGACAGCGACGCGCAGCTCGTGTCGTCGGTGTTGTCGAAGAAGGTCGCGGCCGGCGCCACGCACGTGGTGATCGACCTGCCCGTCGGCCCCACGGCGAAGATGCGCACGCCGCACGCCGCCCAGAACGTGGCCCGCCTGCTCGAGCGCGTCGGCGAGGCGGTGGGGCTCGTCGTGCGGCCGATTCTCACCGACGGCACGCAGCCCGTCGGGCGCGGCATCGGCCCGGCTCTCGAAGCGCGCGACCTCGTGGCGGTCACGCGCGGCGACGCCGACGCGCCGGCGGATCTGCGCGCCCGCGCGATCCTGCTGGCCGGTGCGGTCCTGGAACTCTCCGGCGCCTGCGGGGCCGGCCAGGGCGCCGCCCAGGCGGCGGCCATCCTCGCCGACGGCCGTGCCTGGCAGAAGCTCCAGGCGATCTGCGAGGCGCAGGGCGGCATGCGCACGCCGCCCGTGAGCGCGCAGCGCTTCGAGGTGCTGGCGCCGACGGCCGGCGCGGTGCGCGCCATCGACAGCCGGCGGTTGTCGCGGGCCGCCAAGCTCGCCGGCGCGCCGGCCGATCCGGCGGCCGGCATCGACCTGCACGTGCGGCTCGGCGACCGTGTCTCGGCCGGCCAGCCGCTCTTCACGCTGCACGCCGAGAGCCCGGGCGAGATCGGCTACGTGCTCGAGTATCTGGTCGCGCATCCCGGTATCATCGCGATCGGGGCGCCGCGGTGACTGGTCTCGTGCTCGCGTCCGTCGGCAGCGACACACTGGGCCGGCGCCTGGCCGACGCGCTGCACCTGCCGCTCGGCGCCGTCGAGTCGCGGCGGTTTCCCGACGGCGAGACCTACCTGCGTGTCGACGCGGACAGCCGCGGCCGGCAGGTCATCATCGCCTGCTCGCTCGACCGGCCCGACCCGAAGCTGCTGCCGCTCGTCTTCCTCGCCGACGCCGCGCGGTCCGAGGGCGCCTCGCGCGTCGGCCTCGTGGCGCCGTATCTCGCCTACATGCGGCAGGACCAGCAGTTCCGTCCCGGCGAGGCGGTCACCTCACGCCTGTTCGCGGCGCTGCTCTCGCGGCACATCGACTGGCTGGTCACCGTGGACCCGCATCTGCACCGCGTCCACGCGCTCGATGAGATCTATGCCGTGCCGACGCGCGGCGTGGCGGCGGCGCCGGCCCTGGCCGCATGGATCGCCGCCCATGTGACGCGTCCGCTCGTGGTCGGGCCGGACGAGGAAAGTGTGCAGTGGGTGCGCGATGTGGCCACGCGCGCCGCAGCGCCGTTCGTCGTGATGCGCAAGGTGCGACGGGGCGATCGCACGGTCGAGATCACCGCGCCGGAGGTGTCGGCCTGGCGCGGCCACACCCCCGTCGTCGTGGATGACGTCGTGTCGTCGGGACAGACGATGATCGCCACGGTGCGGCGGCTGGTCGAGGCCGGCCTCGCGCCGCCCGTGTGCCTCGCCGTCCACGCGCTCTTCGCGGGCGACACCGAGGCGGCGCTCCGCGCGGCAGGCGCGCGCGGCATCGTGACCACCAACACCATCGATCATCCGGCCGGCACCATCGACATCGTGCCGCTGCTCGTGCCGGCGATCGCGGACCTGGCCGGAGCCCTCACGCCATGACCACACCGCCCGGCCGCCGTCACCTGTCGATGCTGCGGTCCTACACCTGGGCCGATGCGCTCACGATCGGCAACGCCGCCTGCGGCACCATCGCCATCTTCCTGTGCCTCGACTATCTCGCCGAGGGCAGCCCGCGCTACCTGTGGACGGCGTTCCTGCTGCTGCCGCTGGCGCTCGTCCTCGACGTGCTCGATGGCTACGTGGCGCGCCTCGACCGGCGCCGGCAGTCGGTGCTCGGTGCCGATCTCGACTCGCTCGCCGATGTCATCTCCTTCGGCGTGGCGCCGGCCGTGCTCGGATTCACGCTGGGGCTGCGCGGCGGCTGGGACATGCTCGTGCTCAGCTACTTCGTCGTGTGCGGTGTGAGCCGTCTGGCGCGTTTCAACGTGACGTCGTCGGTGCTCGCCGATCCATCCACCGGCAAGGTGAAGTACTTCGAGGGCACGCCGATTCCGACGAGCATCGGCATCGTGCTGCTGCTCGGCGTGGCGCAGTGGTTCGGGCACACCGGGCCGGACCTGTGGTTCGGCGCCGTGCGCCTCGGTCCGGCGCTGCTGCACCCGCTCGTGCTCGTCTACGGCCTGAGCGGCAGCGCGATGATCTCCGCGACGCTCAGGATTCCGAAGCCGTAGCGCCGTTCGCGGATCCGCCCGGCCGCCAGACGCACGCCGCCGTATTCACGGCGACCAGCCGCCCGGTGCGCCGGTGCCGGAACACTACCGCTTCCACGCCCTCGACGCCGTCCACGCAGACGATGTCGACATGACGTTCGACCGCGCACGTGCCGCCGCTGCCTGACGCCACGCGGCGAAGCCGCCGGCGGAGTCGACGCGCCACGCGTGCATCACCCGTCTGCAGCAGCACCAGCACCCGCCGGCACTCCCGCAGGGCGGAGGCCGCCCGGGCGAACGTGTCCGAGCCGATGCCCGCCACCACCAGATCGACCGTGCGGGTCACTGCGACACCTCGCGCGCATCACGGCCGCCGACGAGGATCGGCCCGCTCAGCGTGCGGAGGAACGCCGCGAGCTGACGGCGCTCGTCGCTCGTCAGGCGCAGCGGATGCAGCTCACTGCGGCCGGAGATGGCGGGGCGCGCGATCGTAGTGCGCGATGACGTCCGTCAGCGTGGCCAGCTGTCCGGCGTGCATGTACGGCGCGCGTTCCGCGACGTTGCGCAGTGAGGGCACCTTGTAGGCGCGGCGCTGGGTGTGGTCGCCGGCGACCATGAACTCCAGTTCCGGGCAGTGGTCCCGCGCATCACTCCAGCGGCTGCGGCAGTTGAACTCGTCCGTGGCGACCGTCCGGGCGCCGTCGAAGCGGCCGCGCTCCACCGGCAGGCCCGGCCGGGGCGCCACGCCGGTGTTGTGGAACTCGTTGTTCGTGAGCAGCGGTCCGTTGTGACACTCCGTGCAATGCGCCTTGCCGATGAACAACCGCAGGCCGGCGACTTCGTCGCTGGTCAGCAGTCCATCGCCAGACTGTCCGGACGTCAGCGCGACGACGTAGTCGTCGAAGCGCGACGCGCCGAAGTCGATCAGGCGCTCGAAGGCCGCGATGGCCTTGCCGATGTTCACGAAGATGCCGGTCACCACGTCCCACCCGGGTGTGCCCGACAGGTCAGGCAACGCGCCGAACAGCGCCTCGTAGTCGCGGCGGTAGTGGCCGGCAATCACCTGTGCGTAGTGCGCGCGCGTGCCGCCGTGTTCCACCAGGCTTTCAAGCGGCCCCAGGGCCTGTGCCCACAGGCTGTCCTTGCGTCCGTCCCAGAACAGGAACGGTGCTCGCGCCATGCCCGCTACCGGCATGGCCCGGCGCGTGGTGGTGCCGACGCCCACCGCCAGGGCGCGCCCGTCCTGGAAGCCGCGCTCGGGCCGGTGGCAGGTGCCGCACGACACCTGGCCGGTGGCGCTGAGCCGCGTGTCGAAGAACAGCCGTCGGCCAAGAGCGGCCGCTCCGGGATCGTCGGCAACGCGGTTGGTCGGGTCAGGTGGCGGCGGATCCAGTGCCAGGAGCGACAGCGAGCGCAGCTCGTCGAGTTGCGCCGGCGTCCATGCCTGACGCGAACCGGAGGCAGCGCCCACGAGCGTGGCCCAGACAACGAACACGAAGCCGATGGCGAGAGCAGTGAGACGAGTGGCCATGTCAGGGATCCCCGCTACAGCGCCAGGTTGAAGGTGACGGTGTCGGTGCCACGCGCACTCGTAATCGCCAGCGTGAACGTCCACCAGCCGCCCATGTTGAAGCGCACGCCTTCGATCTCGTAGCGCCCGTCGCCGAGCGCGCGGGTCACGCGCGGGCGCGTCGGCAGGCCGTGGCCATGCTGAGGCATGCCGCCATCGATGGCGATCTGCGCGTCGTCGATCGACGCGCCCTCGGCATCGCGGACCACGACCTGCACGGTCTGCATCTGGCGCGGACGGAACGGCCTGGCGGGCTCCAGCGTGGCCACATAGCGGCCACCGGCCGACGAACGCGGACCTGGCCCGAATTCGCTGGCGGCCGGGCGCGTGGCCCCCGTGCCGCGCACCATCATCAACGCGTGACCGCAGCCCTGCAGTGCCGGCGTCAGTGTCAGCAGAGACAGCAGCAGCAACGCGCGTCCCGTGTTCGTGGTTTCTGTCGTCATGTTCTTCTCCGAGGGGCAGGCGGCGTCAGTGCCGCGATGTGATTCGCAGCGTAGCCAGTGCACAGCCGACGGAGATTGAACAGAGCCACCGAAGATCTTGAACGCAGCGGCTAGAATGCCGCCGTGCCCTACACACCCACGAATGAGCCGTATCGCTGGCTGCGCGTCCCCCGGTGGTTTCTGTGGGACGGTGGCTTTCTGCTCATCGCGAGCGCGCAGGGTGTGGTGCCGGCACACGCGCACCACGCCATACAGATCGTGCTGGCGCTCGATGGCGGCCTGGCAATTGCCGGGGCCGACGGGGTCTGGCGCGAAGTGCGCGGCCTCGTCGTTCGGCCGGACGCCGAACATTCCTTCGACTGCAACGGCGCGTCCGGCGTGATGCTGTTCGTGGACCCCGAGTCCAGCGAAGGCGCGTGGCTCGCGGCGTCACTGCGGGAGGACATCACGACGGTGTCCGAGGCGCGGCTGGACGCGCTGCTGCCGATGCTCCGAGAGTTCGCGGCGCAGCCCGACGACACGGGCGACATCGCCGCCCTGGTGCGGAGCTGCGTGCAGGGGCTGCGGCCCGGCCTGGCGCCGGCCCGGCATGCGGATGCGCGAGTGACGGCGGTGCTCGAGGCGATTCGCGGCGCCGACGAATTGCGCGTGTCGCTCGACGCGGCCGCCGGCATCGCGTGCCTGTCACCGACGCGCTTCGCGCACGTGTTCAAGCAACAGGTGGGACTGCCGTTCAGCCGCTACATGCTGTGGCGGAAGCTGACGCGCGCGATGGTGGCGATCGCGTCGGAGCGGACCCTGGCGGCGGCGGCGCACGCCGCCGACTTCGCAGATGCCGCCCACCTGACGCGCACCTTCTACCAGATGGTCGGCATGGTGCCGTCGGTGCTGATGCAGGGCGAGCTCATCGAGATCGCGTCGCCGTTCACGACGCGCCACGGTGCGGCCGCGGCGGCGGAATAGCCGATTCGTTCAATCACATCAGCCGTTCCGTCCAATCCGGGATCCGCGTCCGGGTGCGAGACTCCGCTCCGTGGTCGACATGGCGTCACCACACATCAAGGAGCTGGTCATGACGAACGACTCGAAGGTCTGTGCGTGTGCGAACTGCGGTGAAACCGAATGCCGGTGCGGCTGTCAGGCCCCGGCGGCGCGGCCGGTGTCCCGGGAGTGCGTGGAGGCCTGCACCTGCGGTGATGACTGCAGCTGTCCGGCCTGCGCCAGCGCCAGGAACGCAGCGCCCGGGCGTCGATAAGGAGCCCTCCCATGCCCGCCCTGATCGGAATCGCCCTGTCGCTCGCCGTCGCAGTCCTGGGACGGCGGGCTGGCTTCGACCGCGACCGGGCGTTCTACGCCACCATCACGATCGTGGTCGCCTCGTACTACGTGCTCTTCGCGGTGGTCGGCGGTTCCACACCCGTGCTGGTCGTTGAGACGATGGTGATGGCCCTGTTCGTCGCTGCGGCGGTCGTGGGCTTCCGATCGGGGGCCTGGCTCATTGCGGGCGCGCTGGCCGCGCACGGCGTCTTCGACGCCGTGCACGGTCAGCTGCTCACCAACCCCGGGGTGCCGGCCTGGTGGCCGGCTTTCTGCGGGGCCTACGATCTCGGAGCCGCGGTGTGGCTGGCGGCGTTGTTGCGGCATGACATGCGACGCCGCACACGCCTCTCAGCCTCCTGCGCCCCCGCGAGGTAGCAGCACGCGTTCGCACTGCCGGCGACGCTTCTGATACAGTGCCGCCCTCCGTGCTGCTCCTCGCGGTTTCGCTTCCGCTCGCGCTGGTCGCCGCCGCGTATGCCGTGATGCTGGTCCGTGCCGCGGTGGCCGCGCGCGCCGTGCCGCGTGCTGAAGCGGTGGCGCTCGGTGCCATCACAAACTTCCTCGACGCGCTCGGCATCGGCTCGTTCGCGCCGACGATGGCCTGGTTCAAGTTCCGCGGGCTGGTCGCCGATCGGCTCATCCCGAGCACGATGATCGCCGGACACACGCTGCCGTCGGTCGTGCTGTCGCTCATCTTCCTCATCGTGCTCGGCGTGTCGGTCGACCCGGTGCTGCTCGTGGGCTGTATCGTTGCGGCGGCAGCCGGTGCCGTCATCGGCGCGCCGCTGGCGGCGCGGGCGCGCGTGTGGGTGGTGCAGGCCGTCGTCGGCCTCGCGCTCGTGATCGCCGGAGCACTCTATGCCGCCACGAACCTCGACCTGATGCCCGGTGGCGGCGTCGCGTCGGCCCTGCCGGCGCCGCTGACGGCCGTGGCGATCGCGGGCTCCGCCGTGTTCGGCGTGCTGCTCAACTTCGGCATCGGCAACTACGCGCCCACGCTGCTGATGCTGAGCCTGATGGGCATGGATCCACGGCTGAGTTTTCCCATCATGGCCGGCGGCTCGGCGCTGGCCGGCGCCAGCATGAGCCTGCGCTACCTCACACTCGGCGAAATGGACCTGCGCATCGCCGGCGGCATCGCCCTCGGGGGCATCCCGGCCGTGCTCGTCGCCGCGTTCGTCGTGAAGTCGATGTCGCTCGCCTGGCTTCGGTGGCTGGTCGTCGTGGTCGTGGCCTACGCGGCGGTCGTAATGTTCAGGGCCGCGGCCCGCGGCGCCCGGACGTCACCCT
>JAEUQR010000185.1 GCA_016789705.1 Acidobacteriota bacterium | reverse complement strand
GTATCTCTCCCAACGCCATCTCTCGCGTCGCACGATGCTCCGGGGCGTGGGCGCCACCGTGGCCCTGCCGTTCCTCGAGGCCATGCTGCCGGCCGGCCGCGCCTATGCGAAGAGCGCCGCGGCGGGGACGGTGCGCTTTGCGGCCATCGAGATGGTGCACGGGTCGGCCGGCGCCACCGTGGTGGGCACCGAGAAGCACATGTGGTCGCCGGCGGCGACCGGCGCCGCGTTCGACCTCGGGCCGACCTCGATGCGCGCGCTCGAGCCCTTCCGCGAGCACCTGACCATCATCAGCAACACCGACGTCCGCAATGCCGAGGCGTTCGAGCTGCCCGAGATCGGCGGCGATCACTTCCGCTCGAGCGCCGTGTTCCTGACCCAGGCGCATCCGCGCCAGACGCAGGGCTCGGACGTGCGCGCCGGCACGTCGATCGACCAGCACTACGCGCAGAAGTTCGGGCAGGAGACACCCATCCCGTCGATGCAGCTCTGCATCGAGAACGTGGACCAGGCCGGCGGCTGCTCCTACGGTTACTCGTGCGTGTACACCGACACGATCAGCTGGGCCTCGGCGGAAGAGCCGCTGCCGATGATCCGCGATCCCCGCGTGGCCTTCGATCAACTCTTCGGCGTGGGCGCCACGGCGGAAGAACGCGCTATCCGTCGCAAGGAAGACAAGAGCATCCTCGACTGGGTCACGACCGAGATCGCGCGCCTGCAGAAGTCGCTCGGCCCGGTCGACCGGGCGAGGCTCAGCGACTACCTCGACGACGTGCGCGAGATCGAGCGCCGCATCCGCAAGGTGGAGACCCTCAACAGCAGCGGTGAGCAGCGGGCGCTGCCCGGAGCGCCGATTGGCGTGCCCGATTCGTTCGGCGAACACGTGAAGCTGATGTTCGACCTGCAGGCCGTGGCCTTCGCGAGCGACATCACGCGGGTGTTTTCGTTCAAGATGGGCCGCGACGCTTCGGGCCGCGTGTATCCCGAAAGCGGCGTCTCGACCGGCTTCCACCCGGCCTCGCACCATCAGGGCCGCGAAGACCGCGTGACCGAGTTCGCGAAGATCAACGCCTATCACGTGAGCCTGATTCCGTACTTCCTCGACAAGCTGAAGCAGACGCCTGAAGGCGACGGCACGCTGCTCGATCAGACGCTCGTGATGTACGGCTCGCCGATGGGCGACTCGAACGTGCACAACCACAAGCGCTGCCCGTTGTTCCTGGCCGGGCACGCCGGCGGCCAGCTCAAGGGCCAGCTCCACATCAAGGCGGCCGACGGCACGCCGATGGCGAACGCGATGTTGTCGGTGGGCCACCTGCTCGGCCTCGATCTGCCGTCGTTCGGCGACAGCACGGCGCCGATGGACCTCAACCACGCCGCCGCCACGACGGCGAAGTAGGGCGGGAGCGATGCCGATGCGACGAACGATGGGACGTTTCGCCGGCGCGAGCCTGGTGCTCGGCCTCTCGGCGCTGCTCGGAGCCGCGCCCGATGCGCCGGTCGCGAACGCGGTGATGCGCGGCGACGCGGCCGAGGTGCGGGCCATGCTGCGCGCCGGCGCTGACGTGAACGCCGCGCAGGGCGACGGCATGACCGCGCTGCACTGGGCGGCCATGAAGGGGCAGGCCGACATCGCGGCGATGCTGCTGTATGCCGGCGCCAACCACGGCGCCACGACGCGCCTCGGCGGCTACACGCCGCTCCATCTGGCGGCGCGGGCCGGCAGCGCGCCGATCGTGGACGCGCTCGTGGCGGCCGGCGCGAACGTGAAGGCGACGTCGAGCGCGGGCACGACGGCGCTCATGCTTGCCGCCGAGTCGGGCACGCTCGCCGCCGTGCAGCGCCTCGTCACCGCCGGGGCCGACGTGAACGCCCTCGAGCAGGCGAAGGGCCAGTCGGCGCTGATGTTCGCGGCGGCCTTCGACCGGGCCGATGTCGTGGCGTATCTGCTCACGCGCGGCGCCGATCACCG
This sequence comes from Acidobacteriota bacterium, assembly GCA_016789705.1. GTDB lineage: Bacteria > Acidobacteriota > Vicinamibacteria > Vicinamibacterales > UBA2999 > CADEFD01. Next base: position 2,466 of record JAEUQR010000185.1, on the reverse strand, counting down.
CCTGGCGACGAAGGTGGTCGATCTGGCCACGCTCACGGCTGGGGACCCGCCGGCGCGCGGCGGCGCCGGCGGCGCGCCGCAGGTGCCGGGCCTCACGCGCCAGTTCCGCTACAACGAACTCATTGGCACGCAGGGTGGCCTGACGGCGCTCCTCTTCGCCTCGCGTGAAGGCCACACGGCGTCGGCCACGGCGCTCGTCGCCGGCGGCGCCGACATCAACCAGGCGAACCCCGGCGACGGCACGACGCCGCTGCTCATGGCCGTCATCAATGGCCACTTCGATCTGGCGATGGCCTATCTGGCGAAGGGCGCCGACGTGTCGCGGGCTTCGGCCAACGGCGCGGCGCCGCTCTACGCCACGCTCAACCACCGCTGGGCGCCGAAGTCGCAGTATCCGAATCCGAAGGGCTACCAGCAGCAGTCGACGTCGTATCTGCAGATCATGCGGGCGCTGCTCCAGAAGGGCGCCGACCCGAACGCGCGCATCCGCCGCAAGGTCTGGTATCAGGCGTTCAACTCGGATTTCGCGGGCGTGGACGAGATCGGCGCCACGCCTTTTTGGCGCGCCGCGTATGCGAGTGACGTGGAGGCGATGCGCCTGCTCGTCTCCTTCGGCGCCGACCCGCACATTGCCACGGTGAAGCCGGCCGGCCGGCCGTTCACCGGTGACGGCATCCGCCAGACGACCGACGTCTCGGGCATTCCGCCGGTGCCGGTGGGTGGGCCGGCCGTGCCGCCGCTGCTCGCCGCGGCCGGCGTGGGCTACGGCGAAGGGTTCGCCGCCAACTCGCACCGCTACGCGGAGACGGGCTTCCTTCACGCCATCAAGTACCTGGTGGAGGAAGTGGGCGCGGACGTGAACGCGGTGGACCACGAAGGCAACACCGCCGTGCACCTGGCGGCGTCGCGCGGCGACAACGCCTCGATCGAGTACCTGGTCTCCAAGGGCGCCGTCGTCACCACCGTGAACCGCGAAGGGCAGACCACCGCCGACATGGCCAACGGCCCCGTGCAGCGCACGCAGCCGTACCCGGCCACGATCGCGCTGCTCGAGAAGCTCGGCGCCAGGAACAACCACAAGTGCGTGTCGTGCTGAGCGGCGACGGCTCCGGCATACGCTCCTGTCAGGGGCGCGACAATGGCGGAGTCTCCCGAAACCTCGTCCCCCGCGTTGTCACCTTCGCAGTTGAAGAAGATCCGCGCCACTGAAATAGGCCATGACATCCGGACGTGTGAGGCAAGGGCTCGCGTGGGCCGCACTATGCCTCATCATCCAATCCACGCCGTCGTGCGCATCCTTCGGAGGATGGATCGAGACGTGTGCGTGGCTGGAGGTGGCGGCCGAAGGCGTCGAGCTCGGCGAGACTCGGAAGCTTCAAGGCTATGGCACGGACGCCTGTGGTGTGACCGGCACTTACACGCTTCGTCGCGAAAGCTACAGGCTCGAGTTCTGGAACGGTAGTGGTCTTGGTGCGGTGCTGACGGTACGGGCCATCGATCACAAGGGCGAGCGACTGGCCATCCGTTCCGACCAGCTGTCTGAAATGGACCCGTATTCGAACCGGTTCGATGACCCTCGATACAACCGCTACACCCATCGAATGGTCGTCCCGGCTCGCACCGTGAGCGATGCGCCATCGCCGTTAGCCATGGAACTCGTACTCGGCATCTTGAGTCTCGACGGTCAGCTCCTGGCAACGGAGACCGTGCCTCTGCTCCTCAGGTCTGGCCGTTTCCGCGCTCGAGACTGGTGACGGGCGCTACGTCCGGTCGAATTCGGGGTTGGCGGTTACGCGGGTGCCCGACGCCGTGAACGCTTCCATGTAGGCGGCGACACGCCTGCCGCATTCCTCACGGTTCGTATTGTCGAGCGTGAGGTTCAGCAGGTCGATGTACCACGGCGCCTTCACCGGGCTCGTGACCAGCGTCTCCACGAGGTCGCGCGCAATCGGCAAGGTCGTCGTCTTCGAGCCGTCGTGCACGTCGCGGCTGCCGGCGGCGACGAGCTTCGCGTATTCCTCGTCGAGCAGCCGGGCGAAGAGCGTCGGCATGAGCGTGTCGCCCGCGCGCACCCCCGTCGCGGCGTCGTCCTCGGTGAAGGGCGCCTGCTTGTGCAGCCATTCCCACAGGATGCTGACGCGAATTTCGCCCGTGGCCATGTCCTCCATCAGATAGAGCACGTCGTCGTTGCCGAAGAAGTCCGCCGGCTTGAGGGCGGCGGCCTGCAGGCCCTGGCCGAAGGCGTTGCCGTACTGGATGGCCACGCTCAGCAGGTCGCGGGCGCCGCGCACCGTGCGGGGGGCCGGCTCGAGCGCGCGCAGCGCTGCCGCGTCGTCGCTGGTATAGGTGAGCCCGGGGAAGGCGCGTCCGCGCTGGTTCGCCTCGCCGGCACGTTCCCACACCGGCCGTACGATGTGCACCATCTTCCAGTGCGCCACCCATTTGCCGCTGGCGCCGGCCGCGCGT
>JAEUQR010000182.1 GCA_016789705.1 Acidobacteriota bacterium | reverse complement strand
TCGGGCGCGCACCGGAACGCTACGTGGGCCACGGCGTGCTGCACGTGCGCGACATGGGCGGCCGCCTCGACGAGCTGCTGCCGCTGCGCGACGACATCCGCTCCGGACGGCGCGTGGGGCCCAACCTCGTCATCGCCGGGCCCACGCTCAACAGCGAACAGCCCGCCGACTTCCATCGCAAGGTCACGACCGACGCCGAGGCCCGGGCCGCCGTCCGTGAGCTGAAGGCGCGCGGCGTGGACTTCCTGAAGGTGCATCGCGCGACCAACCGCGAGGCGTTCAACGCGATCGTCGACGAAGCCGGGAAGGCTGGCCTCACGGTGTCTGGCCACGTGCCACTCGTGATGTCGTGGGCTGAGGCGTCGCGCGCCGGTCTGCGGACGATCGAGCACATCCAGACGGTGTTCGAGAACCTGCAACCCGATCTGAGGCTCACACCGGCGCGCTTCACCGAACTGGCCGATGCGCTCGACGGCGCCCTCGGCGACGAGTTCTTCGGCGTGCTGAAAGCCCAGGGCACCTACTTCGACCCGACGCTCGTGGGCTACGAGGCGACATTCGAGAACGCCAGCCCCGAGGCCGCCGCGGCACGCCGCCAGGCCTACGCGCGCATGAAGCCCATCGCCGCGAAGGCCGCGCGGCTCGGTGTGCCCATCATCACCGGCACGGACGTGCTCGACCGCCACGGCGACCTGTTGCTCATGGAGCTCGAGCGGCTGGTGGAGATCGGCATGACGCCGCGTGACGTGCTGACCTCCGCGACGGTCACCTCCGCCGCCGCGGCTGGACGTGCCGACGACGGCCGCCTGCAGGTGGGCGGGCCTGCATCGTTCCTGCTCGTGGACGGCAATCCGCTCGACGACATCCGCGCGCTGCGGCGCCTGTCGACGGTCGTGCTGCGCGGGCAGGTACTCGACGCGGCGACGCTCGCGACGCTCAGGCCGTAGCGCCGGCGCGCTGTCGGCGCGGCACCGCGGGCGGGCGGCCATTCACCGGCTCGGCTGGCTTCGCGAAGAAGTAGCCCTGCCCGAACTGGCAGCCGAGCAGGCGAAGGTACTCCACCTGGGCTTCGGTCTCGGTGCCCTCGGCCACGATCTCGAGCTTCAGCGTGCGCGCGAGCCCGACGATGAGCTTCACGATCTCGCCCTTGTCCTTGTCGGTACCGATGCCGGCCACGAACGAGCGATCGATCTTGAGCACGTCGAGCGGCAGCGACTGCAGGTAGCTGAGCGAGCTGTAGCCGGTGCCGAAGTCGTCGAGGCTGATGCGCACGCCGAGCGCCCGCAGCTGCGCCAGCACGACACGGGCGCGCGCCGCGTCCTTGATGGCAGCACCTTCGGTGATCTCGAGGCGCAGGCTGGCGGCCGGACAGCCGGTGGCCTGCAGCATGTCGGAGACGCGCTGCACGAGCGCTTCCTGCGCGAACGCCTTGGCCGAGAGGTTCACGCTCACCGTGAAGGCCGGCGTGACGACCCCGCTATCGAGCCACGCGCGCACCTGCCGGCACGAGGCCTGCAGCACCCACTCGTCTATCTGCGTGATGAGGCCCACTTCCTCGGCCACGTCGAAGAACTCGCCCGGCGAGACCAGTCCGCGTTCGGGATGCTGCCAGCGCACGAGCGCCTCGACGCCGACGACACGGTGATCGCCCAGCCACACGATGGGCTGGTAGGCCACGCGGAACTCCTGCCGCTCGACGGCATGCCGCAGGTCGGTCTCGAGACGCAGGCGACGCACGGCCTCGTCGTGCAGCGCGGCGTCGAACACCGAATAGCCACCGGCGCCGGCGTTCTTCGCCCGGTACATGGCGAGGTCGGCGTCGCGGATGATGTCTTCGCCCGACGTGTGGGCGTCGGTGGCCACGGCCACGCCGATGCTGGCGCTGGCGAACACGTCCTGCCCATCGAGGTGCAGCGGCTGCGCCGCCATGAGCTGCACGCGCTTGGCGACGCGCACGGCGTCGAACGGCTCGCGGATGCCGTCGAGGAGCAGCGCGAACTCGTCGCCGCCGAAGCGGGCCAGCGTCGGCTCGGGCAACGTGGCCGCGCCGGGCATGCGCGACACGACGTCCTCGGCGCGCACGGCCGAGGCCAGGCGCTCGGCGAACATCACGAGCAGGCGGTCGCCGGCGGTGTGCCCGAGGCTGTCGTTCACGTGCTTGAAGCGATCGAGGTCCACGAACAGGACGGCGAACTGGTAGTCCTTGCGGCGGGCCCGGCGGGCCAGCGCGCGATCGAGCCGGTCCTTGAAGTGTGAGCGGTTCGGCAGCTGTGTGAGGTGGTCGTGAATCGCGTCGTGCACGAGCCGCTCGTGCGCCGACTTGAGGCTCACGCTCATCGCGTTGAAGGCCTGGGCCACGGTGGCCGCCTCGGCCGTGCCACGCACGGGCAGCTGCAGCGCAAGGTTCCCCGCGGCGATCTCGGTGGCCGCCGTGGCGATGTCGCGCAGCGGCCGGCTCAGATGCCGGCTCAGGAACACGCCGCCGACGAGCGAGAGCAGCAGCGCCACCACACCGGCGATGGCGAACCGGACCTCGAGCGCGTCCACGAAGCGCTGCGTGGACGCCCAGTCCGAGAGCACGAGCAGCCGCACGGCATCGCCGCCGGGCAGGTCCGGGCTGAGCGGGAAGACGCCGGCCACGTATTCGCGTCCGCCCACGTCGAGCACGTCGGGCCGCACGCCGGGTGCGGCCATGGTCGCGACCACCAGCGGTTCCGCACTGGCGCCCACGCGGTCGCGCAGACTCGTGGCCACGACACGCCCGTTCACGACGAGGGCCACTTCGCAGCGCGCGAGATCGGCGAGGTCGCGCGCGATGTCGTCGGTGAGCGGGTAGCCGGCCGTGAAGGTGCCGGCCACGCGGTTCCCGTCGTGCACGGGCACCGACACCACGAGAAAGAGGCGCTCGGCGTCCTGCACGAGCGCGCCCGTCGGCTGGCCACGCAGCGCCCGACTCTGCGCGTTACGCACGACGGGCAGCCCACTGCCGGAGCGGTCGGCCCAGCGGGCGACGCCGGTCCAGGTGCCATCGGCGCGGCTCGTGACGGCGAAGACGGCCTCGAGCTGGCCCCGCTGGGTCTCGGCCAGCGCCGACGCGGCGTCACCCGCAGCGTCGCCGACGCGGTCACGGAAGGCCGGGGCCTGGACGGCGATGGCCACGACGTCGATGGCGGCGCGAACGCGCAGGGCGAGCAGGCGATGGAAGGCCGTCTGCGCCACCTCGAGATCGGCGGCCACGCGGTCGCGTGACTGCGACGAGACCACGCCCAGGGTGGCAAAGAGCACCGCGCCGAGCGCGACGGCCACGAGGAGGCCGAGCGCCGAGGCGACACGCGCTTCGAGGCGCTGGTGCCACGGCAGATCGCTGCCGCCCGTCGGGGTGCTCATCTCTACGGTTATCGGGACGGGTGGCGGGACCGACCAGCCGCCACATCACACAGGCCTGCACACTTTGGACCACGGCTGACTGCTAGACTGCCGGTCGAGGATTCCCGCCATGACGCCCCCGCGTGCCTGTCTCGTTGCCCTGATCGCTCTGCTGCCCACCCTCGCCGCCGCGCAGTCGGCCGTGCCGCCCGACGCCGACCCGCGTGTGCGCCAGATCGTGGCCGCCGTCTCGGAAACGCGGTTGCGCGCCCTCGCCACGCGGCTCGTGAGCTTCGGCACGCGCGAGAGCATGTCGTCCACGACGTCGCCCACGCGCGGCATCGGCGCGGCGCGGCAGTGGATCTTCGACGAGCTCACGACGTCGAGCCCGCGCCTTCAGGTGTCGTTCGACACGCACGTCATTCCGCCGCAAGGGCGCTTCACGCGGCAGACCGAGCTCAGGAACGTGATGGCGGTGCTGCCGGGCCGCTCGCCGCGCCGCATCTACATCACCGGCCACTACGACTCGCTCAACCTCGGCAGCGGCGGCCAGCAGGCGCTCAACGCCGCGGGCGGACTGAATCCGCAGGCGCGCGCCGACTTCGACCACGACGCCGAGGCGCCGGGCGCCAACGACGACGGCAGCGGCACCGTGCTCACGATGGAGCTGGCGAGGGTCTTCGCCGAGAGCGGCGTGCAGTTCGACGCCACGCTCGTCTTCATCTGCTGGGCCGGCGAGGAACAGGGCCTCGTGGGCTCGGCCGCACACGCGCAGGCGCTCGCCGCCGCGAAGGTGCCGGTCGAGGCCAACTTCAACAACGACATCGTCGGCAATATCCACGGCGGCAACGGTGTCGTGGACGCCGAGACCGTGCGCGTCTACTCGGTGGGGCCGGAAGACTCCATGTCGCGGTCGCTCGCGCGCTACGTGGAGCGCGTCGCGGCGATCTACGTGCCCTCGCACCGCATCCGCCTCATGGCACGTGAAGACCGCTTCGGCCGTGGCAGCGACCACTCGTCGTTCACGCGCCAGGGCTTCCCCGCGGTGGTCTTCCGCGAAGCCAACGAAAACTTCGCCAAGCAGCACACCGCCGCCGACACGCTCGAAGGTGTGGACTTCCCGTATCTCACGCAGAACGCGCGCGTGAATGCCGCCGCGGCGGCCTCGCTCGCGCTGGCGCCGGCGGCGCCCACCGTGCAGAACGACCGCGGCCAGAACCTGCTCACGCGTGGCCCTTCCGGCTACGACGCGCAGCTGCGCTGGAATGCCGTGCCCGGGGCCGTCGCCTATCGCATCTCCTGGCGCGACACGTGGACCAACGACTGGCAGCATCGCCAGACGGTGGGCAACGTGACGGAGTTCATCCTGCCCAACGTGTCGATCGACGACTACGTGTTCGGCGTGTCGGCCATCGCCGCCGACGGCCACGAAAGCCTGACGAGCGCCTACGTCTCGCCGGTGCGGCAGAGCGCGGACGTCAAGGTGGTCAAGGACTAGGAGCTAGGGGCTAGGGGCTAGGGCCAGGGCTAGGGACTGGAGGCTCTGGGCTCAGCGGAAGAGCGACTTCGCGAGCGTGGCGTGCACGCCCTTCACGCCGTCGACCGATTGCGTCACGTGCAGGTCGGCCGCGAGCGAGCACAACATGTAGGCGTCGTCGCGCGCGAGCTTCCGCGTCTCGACGAGGAAGTCGACCATCTCGCGCACGGCGAGCCGGTTCGCTTCATCGAGGTCTTCGTGCAGGCCCATCGCGATGTAGTGCGTGGGCGTTTCGGCGCGCGGCCACTTGAGGCGCCGCCCCTTGTGCAGACGCACTTCGATCTGACCGGTGAGTGAGGTCTCGAGCGCCGTGCCGCTCACTTCACCGTGCCCCTGCAGCGCGTGGCCGTCGCCGATCGAGAGCAGCGCGCCCGGCACGTGCACGGGCACGAAGAGCGTCGAGCCGGCCACGAGATCCTTGTTGTCGAGATTGCCACCGTGCCATCCCGGCGGACGGCTCGAGAGACGGCCCGTCTGCGGCGGCGGCGCCACGCCCACGGAGCCGAAGAAGGGCGCGAGCGGCAGCGTGATGCCCGGCGCGAACTCGACCGCCGTCGCCCCCGGCGCCCAGCGCAGCAGCTTCAGCTTCGCGTAGGGAAAGTCGTCGGGAATCGTGCCGCCACCAGGCGCGAACGCGTTCAGGCCGAACGTGTGCAGGTAGCCGATCGAGAGGAAGCGCACTTCAAGGGTGTCGCCCGGTTCGGCGCCGTCGACGAAGATCGGCCCGGTCATGGGGTGCGCGCCGGGGCCGCGTTCCGTCACCGCCTGCTCCACCGCTTTGAGCGATGCGGGAATGTCGGCCTCCGGCACGCCGAGCTGCCGCAGGCGGCCGAGGCCGCCGGCGATCATCGTCTGCACGTTCACGCGGTCGCCCGAGGCGATCGTGAGCACGGGACGGACCTTCGCGTCGTAGAAGCCCCAGTGGATGCTGGCCGGCGTCACAGGCAGCTCGTGCACGCGTGGCGACTGCGCGCCAGGGCCCACGGTCAGGGCCACCAGCCCGCAGGCCAGCAGGGCCGTTCGATTCCGGTCTCGTTGCGTCATGCCAGCTCCCGGGTGAGCGCGGATTGTCGCACGCCAATCCGGGTGGGACCAGACCGCGAGTGGCCTGGCCCCTGCTGACTGGTCAGCGCGCCCGCTTCACTGGATGCTGAAGCGCGTGATCTGCGCCGTCAGCCGCCGGCGGTTACCCGACATCGGGAAGGCCGGGAACGATGTGGGCAGCACTCCGGTCAGCTCGATGACGGCGACCTCCTGCGAGAGCGTCGCATTGAGGATGCCGATACTGCCATCGCGAGTGGTCTCGGTGCCGAGGGCAACCGCCGTCACCCAGGTGTCGAGGTCGCTGGCAGTGAGCCCGGGGACAGCTTCGAAGACGACCTCGCCGAACTGGATCGCGCCCGGCACGAACGTCCTGCGGGCGCCGCCCGTTGGTGCCGCGGGGTCCTTCGCGACCAGCATCCGCAGGCCCGAGACGCCCGCGAAGCCATTGCCGTCAACCTGGCTGAGCCGGATCTGGAAACGGTTTGCCACGAATGCCTTCTGCAGGCCGCCGCCGCTCAGGCTGCCGCCGCCGGCCTGCGTGCGGACCACGTCCGGCACCACCACGAAGCTCAACACTCCCAGCGCATTGCTGCCGGCGTCGAAGGCCGACACGCTGAAGTCGCGGAGAAAGCCGTCCTCGATGTCGGTCTGCGACAGGATGGTACCGGCCAGGTCGAGCTGAAACACGGTGAGATTGCGGAGCGGGTTGACGCCGCGCACGGTGTCGCGCAGCCACGCCGTGAGGCTGTCGTCGATGACACGGGTCGCGAAGTAGCAGTCTTCGTACTCCTGACCGAGCACGCGGTCGAAGCAGCCGCCGAATGCCGAGAGCGGGAAGCGGGCGAGCCCGTTGATCTCGAGCACGAAGGTGCCCGTGTACGGCGCCGGGGGCGCCGGCGGCGGCACGCCGGCGGCAGGCCCGGGAGGACCGGCGGGGCCCTGCGGCCCGGTTGCACCCGTGGCACCCGTCGCACCCGGATCGCCCTGGTCGCCTTTGGCTCCCTGCGGCCCTTGAGGACCAACGGGGCCGGCCGGACCGGCCGGTCCGGTCGGACCAGCAGGGCCCATGGCGCCAGCGGGACCGGCAGGCCCAGTCGGACCAGCGGGGCCGGCCGGCCCCGGCGGGCCGGTCGTGAGCGCCGGCAGCAGCGTGACGCTCAGATCGTTGTTGCCTGAGACGACGGTGACCGTTCGCGTGTCGGCGTTCCAACCGGTGCCGGCCAGGCTCACGGTGACCGTGTGATCGCCCACCGGCAGGCTGACGTTCATCGGCGTGACCTTGCCGGTCGAGACCCCATCGACGGTCACGAGCGCTCCCGACGGGAAGGAGGTCACCTTCAGCGCCCCGCTCTGCGCCGCCGCCGGTGCCGCCATGGCCGCCAGCACGGCGACGATGTGTGCCACTCTCCAGATCCATGTCTTCATCACGCACCGCTCCTTGAGGCGGCTGCCGTGCGTCCGCAGGCAGGTCGTGGGCGCTGAAAGGGCCGCCACTGACACTAGAGGCGCGAAGCCAGGGATTCGCTCAGCGGCGAGCGACGAGTGGGCGGATGGGCAAAGGAGTCTGGCTCGGCCCAGACTTCAGGCGCGAATGAATCAGCGCTTCGGGCGGCGCTTCGTGGTCTTGCGCTGGCGCAGCGCTTCGCCGAGCGCCCACGACGCCACCATCAGCACGAGCACACCGATAATCGCGAGCAGCAGCGGCCGGCTGGCCATCGCTTACGCCTCGGACGCGCGGGGATTGCCGCCGGTGAGCGCGCTCACCACGACACCGATGACGTAGACCGCCACCGCGCCCACGACGTTCAGCCACAGGAACTCGACCTTCGTCTGCGTGGCCACGTAGCCCACGGCCAGCATGCCGCCGATGAGCCCGACGAAGGCGCCGTGCCCATTGGCCCGCTTCGAGGCGATGGCGAGCACGAAGACGCCCAGGATCGAGCCATAGAAGTAGGAGCCGAAGCGGTTCACCACTTCGATGAGCGAGCCGAGTTCCGAGGCGTAGATGGCGACCACGCTGGCAAAGAGCCCCCACAGGCCGACCGCCGAGCGCGACACCCACAGGAGCTGCGCGTCGGTTGCGTCCGCCGACCACCAGCGCCGGTAGAAGTCGATGACCGTGGCGGTCGAGAGCGACGCGAGCTCGGCCGAGATGGTGGACATCGCGGCGGCGAGGATGGCGGCGATGAGCAGGCCGACGAGCCCGACGGGCAGGTGCGTCAGCACGAAGGTCGGGAACACGTAGTTGACGTCGTTGTAGGCGCCGTCGCCCGACACCGCCTTCACGATCGCCACGGCCTCGGCGCGCGCCGTCTTCATGTCGGCGGCGGCAGCGTTGAAGGCCGCGGAGTACTCCGCGACACCGGCGGCATCATTGGCCTTCTGCACGCGCGTGAGATTGGCGGCCGCCTCGCGCTGCTGCTCGAAGGCGGCGGTGAAGCGCTGCTCGGTGGCGTCGTAGTCGGCCGCCCGCGCACTGGCCTTCACCTGCGCCTCGTGCGCGCCGTTGAAGAGCATTGGCGGCGGCGTGAAGACGTAGAACACGAACATCAGGATGCCGACGATGAGCACGAGCGCCTGCAGCGGAATCTTCCAGTAGGCGCTCATGAGCAGCGACGTGCGCGCTTCGTCCACCGATTTGGCCGTGAGATACCGCTGCACCTGGCTCTGGTCGGTGCCGAAGTAGGAGCAGAACAGGAAGAACGCCGCGATCGTGCCCGACCAGAACGTGTAGCGGTCGGTCAGGTCGAAGCGGAAGTCGAAGGTCTGCATGCGGCCGGTCGTGCCGGCGAGCGACAACGCGTCGCCGAGGCCGACACCGTCGGGCAGGCCCATCACGAGCAGCACGGCCGCCGCCATGAGGCCGCCCACGATGAGCACCATCTGCTTCACGTCGGTCCAGGCCACGGCCTGCACGCCACCGAACATCGTGTAGAACGCGGTGGGCAGCGCCAGCAGCAGACACGTGCTCGTGACACTCAGCCCGAGCATCACCGAGAGCACGACGGCCGGGGCGGAAATGACCACACCCGTGGCCATCGCGCGCGACACGAGGAACAGGAACGACGTGAGCGTGCGTGTCTTGGCGTCGAAGCGCCGCTCCAGGTACTCGTAGGCCGTGTAGACGCGCGCGTTGTGGAAGAACGGCACGAGCGTGACCGAGAGCACGATCATCGCGATGGGCAGCGCGAAGTAGAACTGGAGGAACTTCATACCCTCCGCGTAGCCCTGCCCGGTCGTGCCGATCATCGTGATCGCCGACAACTGCGTGGCCATCACCGACAGGCCCACGGCCCACCACGGCAGGCTGCGGCCGGCCAGCAGGTAGCCCTCGAGACCTTCGGTCTGCTTCGAGAGACGCAGGCCGTCCCACGCGATCCACGTGAGGTAGGCGCCGATGATGATCCAGTCGATGGGATGCACGGACTAGATCCTGGGGGCTGGAGGCTGGGGGCCGGGGCGTGCCGACATCACGGCGTGAAGAACTCCTGCAGCGCGTAGAGGGCGACGAGCACGGCCACCCAGGCCGCGGCGACGCGCGCGTACTGCTGCTGCATCGTGGTCACAGCGCGTTCACCGCCGTACGCAACTGCGCCGCCGACTGGGCGAGGGCGTCCTTGCGGCCCTTCCACCACGCTTCATCGGCGGCAAGCGCCGCGCGCGACCGGGCGATGGCTTCGCTCGTGCGTTCGGGCGCCGGGCCGCCGTGGGTCGTCCGGATCTCGACGAAATGCCGGGGGCTCAGCACCTTCTCGATCGCGGCTTCGTCGTAGCTGATCGGGGCGCCAAGCACCTCGGTGGACGCCTTCACGAGCAGGTCGGACATCATCGCCGACGGCTGGTCGTTCTTGCCGCGGATGACCTTGCCGGCGATCTTGTGGGCGGTGCCGAACGGCAGCCCGTGGTCGCGGGCCAGCGTGTCGGCGAGCTCCGTGATGGTCGTGCCGCCCTCACCGGCGCGGGCTTCCATGCGCTCGACGTTGAACTGCGCGTCCTTGAGGGCCGCGCCGACGATCGAGACCATGCGCAGCGCATCCCGGTACATCGACGCGATGAGCGGCTGCAGGTCGTCTTCGGTGTCGTTGATGTCGCCGAACGGCGTGTTGTGCACGGCGGTGATGATGGCCTGCGCCTGGCCCACCGCCTGGCTGCCGATGCCACGCGCGTGTTCGAGCGCCACCGGGTTGCGCTTCTGCGGCATGATGCTGCTCGACTGCACGAAGCCGTCGGCGAGCCGCAGGTAGCCGAATTCCATCGTGCCCCAGAGCAGCAGGTCCTGCACCACGCGGCCCAGGCCCACGATGGCCACGGCCGTGGCCGAGGCGCCCTCGAGCGCGTAGTCGAAGGTGGCGATGCTGCCGTAGGTGTTGCCCGTGGGCGCATCGAAGCCGAGCAGGGCGCTCGTGCGCTGGCGGTCGATCGGAAAGCCCGTACCGGTGATAGCGCAGGCGCCGAGCGGGTTCACGTTGGTCGAGCGGTAGGCCGCCTCGAGCCGCTTGCTGTCGCGTTCGAGCTGCTCGATGACGGCGAGCAGATAGTGCGCCACCGTCATGACCTGTGCCGGCTGCGTGTGCGTGTGCGCGCCGTAGATCGTGTGAATGTGCTGCGCGGCCAGGCCGATCAGCGCCGCACGCAGCCGCAGGATGCCGTGTCCGAGCGCGGCGATGCTCTCGCGCTGCCACATGCGATAGGTGGTCATCGCGATGTCGTTGCGGCTGCGGGCGGTGTGCAGGCGTCCGGCCACCTGCTCGCCGGCGGCCTCGGCGATGAGGTGTTCGAGGTAGAAGAAGAGGTCTTCGTAGGTGCCGTCGAAGGGCACCTTCACGACCTCGGCGGTGGAAATGCCGTCGAGCGCCGCGCGCAGCACGCGGGCGTCGCTCGCCGACACGATGTGGCACTCGGTGAGCATCACCAGGTGCGCGTAGTGGATGTCCATGAGAGGCGCCAGCAGGTGGGTCTTGGCATCCTCGAAGTTGTCGGTGAGTACGTGGGTGACGTACTCGGGGGCAAAGCGCATTTTGAGCAGTATACTGCGCCCGGCCGACGGTCCCGGACGACCGCGCGCTGCCTGGAGGACGTCATGCCGAAGACCTGTCTCGCGGCGCTGCTCGTGGTTGCCGCTGCCGTCATCACGCCCGGCGCCGCCGATGCGCAGACGCCGCCGCAGGGTGCCCGCGCCTCGCTCGCCGTGCCGGGCCTGCGCCAGACGGTCGAGGTCATCCGCGACCGCTGGGGCCTCAATCACATCTACGCGCAGAACGAAGACGACCTGTTCATGGCGCAGGGCTATCTCGCGGCGAAAGATCGGCTGTTCCAGTTCGAGATCTGGCGCCGTCGCGCCACCGGCACCGTGGCCGAGATCCTCGGGCCGCGCGAGCTCACGCGCGACATCGGCACGCGTCTGCACAAGTTCCGCGGCAACCTCGACGCCGAGCTCAACCATTACCATCCGCGTGGCAAGGCCATCGTCGAGGCCTACGTGCGCGGCGTGAACGCCTGGGTCGACGAGGTCATGCGCACACCGGCGGCGTTGCCCCTCGAGTTCCGGATGCTCGGCATCACGCCCGGCAAGTGGACGCCCGAGGTGGTCATCTCGCGCCACCAGGCGCTCACGTCGAACGTCGAGAACGAGGCCACGCACGTGCGCGCGATCTCGGCACTCGGCTCCGACCGGCTGAAGGATCTGCTGTGGCTGCAGGGCGGTGACCCGCCGCTCACGCTGGATCCGCTCATCGACCCGAGGACCTTCCCCGCCGACGTGCTCAAGACCTACACGGCGTTTCGCGACACCATCCGTTTCCAGCCAGAGGACATCGTGCCCGCGTACCGCGGCGAGGCCCGCGCGGCGCTCGACAACGCGGCGCCCGGCGGCGACGGCTCGCGGCTGGCCCTGACACGTTCGGCCGACGGCAGCCGGATCGTGGACACCGACATCGGCTCGAACAACTGGGTGGTGAGCGGCGCGAAGACGCAGAGCTCGATGCCGATCCTCGCCAACGATCCGCACCGGGTCATCGAAGCGCCGTCGCTGCGCTACTGGGTGCACCTCGTGGCACCCGGCTGGAACGTCATCGGCGGCGGCGAGCCGGTGCTGCCGGGGGTCTCCATCGGCCACAACGAATACGGCGCCTGGGGGCTCACGATCTTCGGCACCGACGCGGAAGACCTCTACGTCTACGAAACCAACCCGGCAAACCCGAACGAGTACCGCTACCAGGGGCGCTGGGAAGCGATGCGCGTCGTGACCGAATCGATCCCGGTGAAGGGCCAGCCGGCGGTGACGGCGACGCTCAAGTTCACGAAGCACGGTCCGGTGCTGCACGAAGACCCCGCCAACCGCCGCGCCTACGCCCTCAGGGCCGGCTGGATGGAGCAGGGCGGCGCGCCGTATCTGTCGAGCCTGCGCATGAACCAGGCGAAGACGTGGGCGGAGTTCGTCGAGGCCTGCACCTTCAACCGCATGCCATCCGAGAACATGGTGTGGGTCGACAGGACCGGCACGATCGGCTGGCAGGCAGCCGGCATCGCGCCGCTGCGCTCATGGAGCGGCCTGCTGCCCGTGCCTGGTGATGGCCGCTACGAGTGGGACGGCTATCTGCCCATCAACGCCCTGCCGAGCGAAGTGAACCCGGCGCGCGGCTTCGTGGCCACGGCCAATCACTACCTCTACCCGAACGACTACGCGTACCCGAACGCCCGGCACTACACGTGGGCCGATCCCTACCGCGCGCACCGCATCGAGGAAGTGCTCGGCTCGGGCCGGCGGTTCAGCGTGGCCGAGATGACGCGGCTGCAGAACGACGACCTGTCGATCGCGGCGCGGGCGGTCGTGCCGCTGTTGCGCGACCTCACGTTCACGAACCCGGCGGTGGCGAAGGCGCATGACGCCGTCACGACGTGGGACTTCGTGCTCGA
>JAEUQR010000137.1 GCA_016789705.1 Acidobacteriota bacterium | reverse complement strand
CCGCCCACGAAGAGCGCGGCCAGGCTGGTGCTGGCGTTCGGATCGCTCGACACGACGCTCGTCTGCAGTTTGTCGAGCGTACCGCTCAGGGTGAGCGTCTGGTCGGCGCCGTTCGAGCGCGTCACCATCGAGATGTTCATGTCGGGCTCGATGGCGTTGGGATTGGAGAAGGCGATCGTGCTCTCGTTGAGGCGGTAGAGGCCGCCGAGCATGAACACCTCGCCGCCTTCGCGCAACTCGGCGCGTCCGGTCACGGCGGGCCTGGCGCCGGTGCCCTGCAGCCGCACGTTGGCGCCCGCCTCGAAGCGGCCGTAGTTGTTGTCGATGATGAGGTCTTCTTCGGTGGAGACCGAAATGTCGAGCCGCAGGCGATCGACGTAGCCCGGCTCGACACGCGGCACCGTCCGTGTCGCATTGAACGCGACGAGCGCGGGCAGGCTGATGGTGGCGCGATAGGCGCCGCGCAGGATGCGCACGTCGCCTGTGAGCGTGGGCGTCGCGCCGGGCGCGAACCGCAGGATGGCGTCGATCTCACTGTCGACGTTCTCCGGATATTCCACGGCGACGCCGCGCGCCTGCAGGGTGAACTCGCCGGTGGCGACATCGACGCCGAGCACGCGCGCCGTGCCGCTCGCCTCGACGTCGCCGCCGTTCAGGAACCCCTTGAGGTTGCCGAGCCGCACCCGGTCGCCCTCGAACAGGATGGGCCCGGAGATGTCGGACGCGATGACGCGCGGATCGCGCATCACGACCTCGGCGTCGTCGAGGTCGATGCGGCCGTTGACGAGCGGCGCCTGCGGCGTGCCGGTGACACGCAGATCGAGCGTGGCGGCGCCGTCCACGGCCATCGACGGCGACAGCACCGAGAACGGCCGCAGCCCCGGCGTGCCGGTCAGGGTGACGTCGAGTTCGGTCTCGTCGCGGAACGACACGGTGCCGCCGATGACCACCGGCGTGCCGGCACTGAAGGCGACGTCGTCGAAGCGGAGCGTGCCCTGGGCGATCGACATGCGGGCCGGCCGCTCCTGCGTGATGGGCACGCCCGCCGCCGTGAGGCGCGCGTCGTCGAGCACGAGCGTGCCGCGCAGGCCGTCGAGCGCGAGCGCCGTCACGTCGAGGCCAAGCGTGGCCGACACGTGGGCGTCCATCTGCGCCAGTGACTCGGACGGCAGCCAGGGCTGCAGCGCCTGATGCGTGAGGCCCTTCACGGTCAGGTCGACGCGGCCGGCCGCCCCGGATGGCGCCGTGGCGCCACCGATCGCCGCTTCGAGGAGCGGCCGCGGCAGCCGCGCGGTGGCGGCAATGGCGCCGCCCTGCCAGGTGGCCGAGAGGCGCTCGATCGACACCGTGGTGCCGTCGAAGGTGGCCGAGGCGTCGAGCGCCTGAAGCGGCGGGTAACCCGGCACCGTGATCCACGCCGTGGTGACGTCGACCGTCGAACGCGCGTTGGCAACGCTGCCGCGGCTCTCCCACGTGGCCGTGAGGCCGCCGGTGGCGGCGACCTCGGGCGCGACCCCCACGGCGCGGCCGAGCGCCACGACGTCGGAGATGCTGCCGGTGTAGGTGGCGCGCAGCGGCCGATCGACGGTGTCGTGGAACCGCCCCGACGCCGTGAGCGCACTCGTGCCGACGGTGAGCGCCAGATCGTCCACGCTGAAATCGTCGATGCGCGCCGTGATGCGCGCCGGATGGTCGAGCGTCACCGGCAGACCGCCGACGAGGAGCGCGACCTCCTGCAGGTTGACGAAGGCCTGCAGGGTGCGAACGTCCTCGAGCGTGCCGTCGAAGGCGGCGCTCAGGCCGACGGTGCCCGTGACCGCCTGCGTGAGCATGCCGGCCGCAAGCGCGAAGGGCTGCACGTCCAGGGCGTTCACGGCGGCCACGCCGCGCATGGCATACGGCGCACGCGGTTCGATGGTGGCCTGTGCCCACGTGCGCAGTGAGGGCAGGAAGGCCGTGGTGTTGAGCACGCCGTCCGCGAACTGCCAGCGCACGTCGGCCGCGCCGATGAAGTCGCCGATCGAGCCGCCCAGCGGACGCGCCGACAGCGTGCCGCTGCCGCCCGGCGCCTCGAACGTGCCGGCGCCGCGGAACGCCACGTCGATCGTCACGGCGCTGACGGGCACGTCGGCGGCGGGGTTCCGCCAGTGCAGCGCGTTGCCGTCGATGTCGAGATCGTAGGCGCCCGTGAGGTAGTCCACCGTGCCGGTGGCGTTCAACACGCCGGGCGTCTGCGCGACCGTGCCGCGGGAGACCTCGACGAGCGTGCCGCGCAGCCGCGCAGCCACATCCACGGCGCCGATCTGCTGGCTATCGAGACCGAGCGGCGTGGTCCGCACCGTGAACGGCACATCGGGCACCGCCGTCGTGCCGCCGATCGTGCCCGCCATGCGCGCCGTGCCCGTGAGGCCCGGCAGCGCGGCCCACGGGGCGGCGAGCGTGGGCAGGTCGTCCGCCTCGGCGGTGAAGGCGCCGGTGAGCGCGCCCGACACCATCCCCATGGCGACGTTGCCGGCCGCGCGGGCGCCCGGGGTCGTGAGCTCGAAGTGCGTCGCGTCGAGCGTGTCGCCGTCGTAGACGATGTCGGCCAGCGCCGTGGCGGCGGCGCCGGTGGGCAACGACAGGTGGTCGGAGGCGACGCGGCCGCGAATCACCATCCGCGCCATGCTGCCGTCGATCGCGAGGTCGCCGCGGGCCGGGCCGGTCACGCCGTCGAGCGAGGTCGAGAGGTTGATGCCCGAGCGGCGCGCGGCGCGAATCACCGGGCCGACATCGGTGATGTCGAGCGTGAGCGGACCCGAGAGCACGCTGCGCGCCGGGTCGGCGTCA
>JAEUQR010000124.1 GCA_016789705.1 Acidobacteriota bacterium | reverse complement strand
GGCGCCGCTCCTCATCGATGTCCGCGAGCCGCACGAGTACGACATCTGCCGCATCGAAGGGTCGGTGCTCATCCCGCTCGGTGATCTGCCGGCGCGGGTCGGTGAACTCGATCCCACGGTCGAGCTGGTGATGCAGTGCCGCTCCGGCGTCCGCTCGGGTAAGGCGGCCGCCTTCCTGCGCGAGCAGGGCTTCCGGAGCGTCCACAACCTGACGGGCGGCATTCTCGCCTGGATCGACCAGGTGGATCCGAGCCAGCCGAAGTACTAGCGAGGGGACTGGCCCCAGGGGCAGTGCCGGGGGCCTGTCCCCGCTCGTGTTGACAAATCATGCCGACGGCATACCATACAGGTATGCCAGCGACTACTATCAAGCTAGAGGACGCACTAGTTAAGAAAGTCACTAGCCTGAAACCCGAAGGCCAGAGCATTTCCGGGTATGTGCGCGGTCTCATCGAGCGTGAGCACCGGGCGCGTGAGCTCCGGGCAGCGGCGGCGGCGTATCAGCGCTTCCTGGACGAGAATCCCGACGAACGGGCGGCGATGGATTTCTGGGAGTCTGCGCCCCTCGTGGACGACGTCGAGTCCGACACGCCATGAAGCGCGGCACCGTCGTGTGGGTGGACTTGAGCGACACGAGTCCACCCGAAATGGGCAAGGTCCGTCCCGGCATCATCGTCTCTGGCACGGCCCACAACGACGTGCTCAACACGGTGGTGATCGTGCCGACATCGAGCGTCGCGCCTGAGATCTGGCCGCTGCGCGTGGCGGTCGGCAACTTTTCCGGCAAGGAAAGCTACGCCGTGATTCCAGGTATCCGGCAAGTGCGGAAGGGCCGCCTGCGTGGACCATTGGGCGAGCTGTCGCCTGAGCACCTCGCGACGATCGACGGATGCCTGGAGGCGTACCTGCGCTGACGCGCCGCCGACGCCTCCGCCACGAGCCCATACTACGGTCGAGCGTCCATCGTGAGCACCCAGCTGGGCTTCCCGAGGCGCGCACGCTGCGCTACCGCCTGGCGCTGGCCGCTGAGCTTGGTGCCGCACTTCACCGCGACGACGTGCAGTCAGTGATCCTCAACGACGCCCCGCCGCTCCTGGCGCAACGGGTACTCTCCCGCCGCGTCCTGGTGTTCCAACGCTCGCGAGCGGCGCGCGTGCGTTTTCACGTGGCCACGGCGCGGCGCTATGACGATATGGTGCCAACTTTGGAGCGCTACGTCGGCCGCTTCAAGCAGCACGCCAGAACCGGACGCGTCAGTGGTTGATCGCTTCGTGATCGCGGCGCGAATGACCAAGATTCGCGAGTACGTGTGAACGACCCCCTGATTTACGGGAACGCCGAACGCTGCCTGCAGCTCGCGATTCAGGCCGTGTTCGACATCAGCCACCACATCGTGGCCGACCGCGACCTGCCGCCGCCCGCCGATCGCTGTTCGAATTGCTGGCGCGCCTGAAGGTGGATCTCGAAGGCGTTGTCGGTGAAACTCGCGGCCATGGCCGGATTCCGCAACATCCTGGTGCACGAGTCCCTGGAGATCGCTCGGCGCCGCGTGTACCAGGCGCTGACCTGGCTTGTGGACCCCGATCTGAACGCCGTCGCCGTCTACCGGCGTGCCACCGACGGCGCGTTTCCGGTTGCGGCCGCTCTGACGGCTGCCGCGCAAGACGTGCTCGCGACGCCGCTCGTGCCGGGGTGGTCGCTGACGCTCGCGCGCTTGTTTCGTTACCCCCCCCCCATCAAGGCCGAGCTGGATGCCCGTCGGCCTTTTTCTAATCCCGACTTGCCCAGTCGGACATAGGCGACTAATATAGGACTTGCTTGGTCGGACTTGAGGCCGACGCTGGTGGCACCCACCCCAGCCTCTGGCCCAGCCCCAGGCAAGGTCCTATGTTGCGACTCTCCAAGAAGGCCGACTACGCGCTCATCGCGATGCGTCACCTGGCCGGCGCGCCGGCCGACAGCTCGGTGAGCGCGCGCGAAATCGCCGAGAGTTACGGGATTCCGCCCGAGCTGCTCGCCAAGGTGCTGCAGCGGCTGGTGCGGTCGCGCCTGCTCGTCTCGGTGCAGGGCACCCGCGGCGGCTACCGGCTGGCAGGCGACGCCCGGCTCCTCACGGTGGCGGACGTGATTCAGGCCATCGACGGCCCGGTCGCCGTCACGGCCTGTTCCCCTGACGACCACGGCTGCGAGCAGTACGACCGCTGCGAGATTCGCGATCCGCTCTGGAAGATCAAGTCCAGGATCGTCGACGCGCTCGCCACGGTGAGTCTCGCCGAACTGGCCGAACCGGCCCCCGCGCTCGGCACGCCCGTGGCGGTGCCCATGTACGTTCGCGGCACGGCGCCGGCGCCGTCGCAGGCCGTGGAGTAGCGATCATGCCCGCGACCCGGCCCATCTACCTCGATCATCACGCCACGACGCCCGTGGACCCGCGTGTGGTCGAGCAGATGCTGCCGTATTTCACTGAACACTTCGGGAATGCCGCCAGCCGACAGCACGCGTTCGGCTGGAAGGCCGACGAGGCCGTGGAACGCGCGCGGCACCAGGTGGCCCGCCTCATCGGCGCCCGTGCCAAAGAGGTCGTCTTCACGAGCGGTGCCACCGAGGCGAACACGCTGGCCATCCGCGGCGCGCTCGCCGCCCGCCACGAACATGGCGCGCACGTCGTCACCGTGGCCACCGAACACAAGGTCGTGCTCGACGTCTGTCACACCGTGGCGGCCGACGGCGGACGCGTCACGATCGTGCCGGTGGAGCGCGACGGCCGTGTCGATCCGGTCCGCGTTGCCGCGGCGATTGCGCCCGACACGGTGCTCGTCTCGGTCATGACCGCGAACAACGAAATCGGCGTCATACATCCCGTGTCCGAGGTTTCCACGGTGTGCCGGGCGCGCGGAGTGTGGCTGCATACGGACGGTGTGCAGGCGGCCGGGCACGTGCCCTTCGACGTCGAGGCGCTTGGCGTCGACCTGGCGTCGTTCAGCGCCCACAAGATGTACGGCCCGAAGGGCGTCGGCGCGCTCTACGTGCGGCGCGCCCCGAAGGTCACGATCGTGCCGCAGACGGTCGGCGGCGGCCAGGAACAGGGCCTGCGCGCCGGCACGCTGAACGTGCCCGGCATCGTCGGCTTCGGCGCCGCGGCGGCCATCGCCCGCGATCTCATCGCCACGGAGGGCCCGCGCGTGGCCGCGCTGCGCGACCGGCTGCTCGCCGGTCTCACCCGGGCGCTCGAGGCGGTCACGGTGAACGGCTCGCGCTCGGCACGCCTGCCGCACAACCTGCACGTGAGTTTTGCCGGCGTGGACGGCGAGGCGCTCATGACGGGGCTCGCCGATCACGTGGCGGTGTCGTCGGGCTCGGCGTGCGCGTCGGGCAGCCGCGAGCCGTCGCACGTGATGACGGCGCTCGGCGCCGGCGCCGTCGAACGCTGGGGGGCGCTGCGTTTTGGCCTCGGCCGTGGCACGACCGCGGCGGACATCGACGCCGCCGTCACCCACGTGGCGGCCTGCGTGACCCGCCTGCGCGCGATGTCGCCGGTGGGTGTGGGGGGCAGCCAGTGATGGCGGCCGCCTACTCCGACGCCGTCCGCGTCCGCTGCCGCGAACCGCGGCGGGCCGGCGGCTGGCCCGACGGCGCGGCCAACGTCGGCACGGGCGCCACCGGCAGCCTCGACGCCGGCGCGTGGACGAGGCTCCAGGTGCACGGCACGGACGGCGTCATCGACGACGCCCGCTTCCGCGTGTTCGGCTGCAGCGCGGCGGTGGCGAGCGCTAGTTACGTCGCCGATGTGCTCGTCGGTGCGACGCCCGACGGCGTCCGCGCACTCGATGCGCGCGCCGTGGCCGAGGCGCTGGCGCTGCCCGCAGAGAAGCAGGCGATGGCGGCGCTGGCGGTGGACGCGGCCCGTGCGGCCGTCGACGACTGGGAGACGAGGACCGGGGCTCGGGGGCGGCAATGATCGAAGTCACTGACAGCGCGGCGCGAGTCATCACGCGACAGATGACGAAGCAGGGCTTCACCGACGGCGGGCTGCGCGTGGCCGTCAAGGCCGGCGGCTGCTCGGGCTACAGCTACGTGTTCAAGTTCGAACCGGCGGCGAAGCCGACCGACCACGTCTTCGACGGCCCCGGCGGCGTGAAGGTGTTCGTCGACCCGCGCAGCCTGACGCTGCTCGAGGGCACGGTGCTCGACTTCGACGAGCACAACCTGATGGCGACGAATTTCATCCTGAAGAACCCGAACGCGAAAAGCGCCTGCGGGTGCGGAACGTCTTTTGGTGTCTGACGACCGGTCGAGGAACACGGACCAGGGAACAGGGACCACGGAAACGATATGGAATCCACAGCAACTACCAAAGTGTTCGAGGATCTGGCGGCCCAGGACTACAAGTACGGGTTCGTCACCGACGTCGAGCAGGACATCGTCGCCAAGGGGCTGAACGAAGACGTCGTCCGCTACATCTCGGCGAAGAAGGGCGAGCCGGAGTGGCTGCTCGAGTGGCGCCTCAAGGCGTTCCGCGCCTGGCAGAAGATGACCGAGCCGACGTGGCAGAACGTCGACTACCACGCCATCGACTACCAGGACATCAGCTACTACGCAGCGCCGAAAGAGAAGCCGAAGCTGAACAGCCTCGACGAGCTCGATCCCGAGATCCGCGCCACCTTCGCCAAGCTCGGCATCCCGCTCGAAGAGCAGAAGCTGCTGGCGAACGTGGCCGTGGACGCCGTGTTCGACTCGGTCTCGGTGGCGACGACCTTCCGCGACAAGCTGGCCAAGGCGGGCATCATCTTCTGCTCGTTCTCGGAAGCGGTGAAGGAACACCCCGATCTCATCCAGAAGTACCTGGGCTCGGTCGTGCCGCACACCGACAACTTCTTCGCCGCCCTGAACTCGGCGGTCTTCAGCGACGGCAGCTTCGTGTTCGTGCCGAAGGGCGTGCGCTGCCCGATGGAGCTCTCGACCTACTTCCGCATCAACGCCAAGGGCACGGGGCAGTTCGAACGCACGCTCATCGTGGCCGAGGAAGGCGCCTACGTCAGCTATCTCGAAGGCTGCACGGCGCCGATGCGCGACGAGAACCAGCTGCACGCCGCGGTGGTCGAACTCGTGGCGCTCGATGATGCCGTCATCAAGTACTCGACGGTGCAGAACTGGTACCCGGGCGACAAGGACGGCAAGGGCGGCATCTACAACTTCGTGACCAAGCGCGGCGCCTGCCGCGGCAAGCGCTCGAAGATCACGTGGACGCAGGTCGAGACGGGCTCGGCCATCACCTGGAAGTACCCGAGCTGCATTCTGCAGGGCGACGACTCGGTGGGCGAGTTCTACTCGGTGGCGGTCACCAACAACCGCCAGCAGGCCGACACCGGCACCAAGATGATCCACCTCGGGAAGAACACCCGCAGCACGATCGTCTCGAAGGGCATCTCGGCCGGCGTCGGCCAGAACACGTATCGCGGCGCGGTGAAGATCGCGAAGGGCGCGGTCAACGCCCGCAACTACTCGCAGTGCGACTCGCTGCTCATCGGCGACAAGTGCGGCGCGCACACGTTCCCGTATCTCGAAATCCGGAACACCTCGGCGAAGGTCGAACACGAGGCGTCGACCTCGAAGATCGGCGAAGACCAGATGTTCTACTGCGAGTCGCGGGGCATCTCGAAGGAAGACGCGATCAACATGATCGTCAGCGGGTTCTGCAAGGAAGTCTTCCGCGAACTCCCGATGGAGTTCGCCGTCGAAGCGCAGAAGCTGCTCAGTGTGTCACTCGAAGGATCGGTAGGTTAAGGCCATGGCGATGCTGGAAATCAAGGGACTGACGGCGAGGGTGGAGGACAAGGACATCCTCCACGGGATCGACCTCACGGTGAACGCGGGCGAAGTGCACGCCATCATGGGGCCGAACGGATCGGGCAAGAGCACGCTGGCGCGGGTGCTGGCGGGGCATCCCGGCTACGAAGTGACCGGCGGCGAGGTGCGCTACAACGGCGTCGACCTGCTCGAGATGGCGGCCGACGAGCGGGCCCGGAAGGGCGTGTTCATGGCCTTCCAGTACCCGGTCGAGATCCCCGGCGTGAACAACGCCTACTTCCTCAAGGCGGCGCTGAACGCCAAGCGGAAGGAACAGGGCCTCGAGGAACTCGACGCCATCGACTTCATGACCCTCGTGAAGAAAGAAGCGAAGCGCCTGCAGATGGACGAGACCATGCTGCAGCGGTCGGTCAACGAGGGCTTCTCGGGCGGCGAGAAGAAGCGCAACGAGATCTTCCACATGGCGGTGCTGCAGCCGACACTCGCCGTGCTCGACGAGACCGATTCCGGCCTCGACATCGACGCCCTGCGCATCGTGTCGGAAGGTGTCAACGCCCTGCGCAGCCCCGAGCGCGCCTTCATCGTCGTGACGCACTACCAGCGCCTGCTCGAGTACATCGTGCCCGACCACGTGCACGTGCTGAGCGAAGGCCGGATCGTGCGATCCGGCGGCCGCGAACTCGCCCTCGAGCTCGAGTCGAAGGGCTACGGCTGGATCGAGGCGGCCGCGGCGGGAGCCCGCCAGTGACGAGCGCCGCCCAGACACTCGACTGGATCCGCGACGGCCAGCGTGGCCTCGGCACACGCGCGCCCGAGTGGCTCACCAGCCATCGCCGCGACGCGCTCGAACACTTCGAGGCCACCGGCTTTCCGAGCACCCGCGAGGAAGCCTGGCGCTTCACGAACGTCGGGCCCATCGCCTCGACGGTCTTCGATCTCGCCGCGCCGGACGCGGAGGGCGCCGAGGCGCTCGCCGCCGCCAACGAAATCCGCGACAGCGCCGCCACGGCGGTGGTCGTGAACGGCTGCTTCGACGAGACGCTCTCGGCCTACGGGGCCCTGCCGCTCGGCGTCGTCGTCGAGGGCCTGGCCGTGAGCCTCGAGGCCGACGGCTCGTCGGCGCGTGACATCGCGCTCGACCTCGACATCGCCGGTCTGCCCTTCGCCGCCCTGAACGCCGCCTTCCTCGAAGACGGCGTGCACATCGTGATTCCCGAAGGCGCCGTGCTCAGCGCGCCCATCCAGGTGGTCATCGCCACGCTGCCGGGCGCCCGGCCGGTGATGGCGCATCCGCGCCTCGTCATCGAGGCGCGGGCGCAGAGCCACGCCACAATCGTGCTGTCGTTCGTCGGCGAGGGCGGCGAGCCCTACCTCTCGAACGTCGTCACGCAGGTGCGCGTGGACGGCGGCGCCGTGCTCGAACTCATCACCGACCAGCGTGAAGCGGCGGCGGCGTTCCACCTGCACCACCTGCATGCCGTGTGCGGCGAGGGCGGCATCCTGCACTCGCGCGCGGTGTCGCTCGGCGGGAAGATCGTGCGCAACGACCTCGCGGCCGTGCTCGACGGCGAAGGCGCGCATGCGACCCTCGACGGCGTGTATCTGGCCGACGGCACCGATCTCGTGGACAACCACACGTCGATCGATCACGCCGTGGCGCACTGCACGAGTCACGAGTTGTACAAGGGCATCCTCGGCGGCCAGGCGAAGGCGGTCTTCAACGGCCGCATCCTCGTCCGCCCGGACGCGCAGAAGACCGACGCGAAGCAGACCAATCGGGCGCTGCTGCTCTCGGACGATGCCCAGATCAACTCGAACCCGCAGCTCGAGATCTTCGCCGACGACGTCAAGTGCACACACGGCGCCGCCGTGGGCCAGCTCGACGAAGAGGCGATGTTCTACCTGCAGGCGCGCGGCCTCACGCCGGCGCAGGCGCGCGACATGCTGCTGCATGCCTTCGCGGGCGAAGTGCTCGGCGAGATCTCGGTGCCCGAACTGCGCATCGCGCTCGAACACCGGCTGTTCAGCCGGCTCGCCAGGTATCTGGCCTAGGGGGAGCCGTGGCTGCCGAGACCGTATCCGCCGTTGAGACTGCCGCCCGGGCCGCCAGTGTGCGCGAGGAGTTCCCGATCCTCGCCATCGAGGCGCACGGGCGTCGTCTGGCCTACCTCGACAACGCCGCCACGACGCAGAAGCCGCGTGAGGTGATCGACGCGATCGCCGGCTACTACACGACGAGCAACGCCAACGTGCATCGCGGCGTCCACCTGCTGTCGGAGCGGGCGACGGCGGCGTTCGAAGGCGCCCGTGACGACGTGGCGGCCTATTTCGGCGCGGCCCACCGCCACGAGATCATCTTCACCCGCAACGCCACCGAGGGCATCAATCTCGTGGCGCAGAGCTGGGGCGGCCGGCACCTCACGGCCGGTGACGAGGTGCTCATCTCGGCGATGGAGCACCACTCGAACATCGTGCCGTGGCAGCTCGCCTGCGAGCGCACCGGCGCCGTGCTGAAGGTCGTGCCGATCGACGACCGCGGCGCGCTCGACATGGAGGCCTTCGGTCGCCTGCTCTCGCCACGCACGAAGATCGTGGCGATGACGCAGCTCTCGAACGCGCTCGGCACCGTCACGCCGATGGCCGAGATCATCCGCGCCGCGCACGCCGCCGGCGCCGTCGTGCTCGTGGACGGCGCGCAGGCGGCCTACCACCTGCCGGTCAACATGCAGGCGCTCGGCGCCGACTTCTACGTGGCCACCGGGCACAAGCTCTACGGGCCTACCGGCATCGGCGTGCTCTACGGCCGCGAGGCCCTGCTCGACGCCATGCCGCCCTACCAGGGCGGCGGCGACATGATCGCGTCGGTGACCTTCGAGAAGAGCACCTGGAACACGCTGCCGTACAAGTTCGAGGCCGGCACCCCGCACATCGAAGGCGCCGTCGGCCTGGGCGCCGCGACGCGTTTCATCCGCCGCGTCGGCTTCGACTGGATCGCCGCGCACGAGGCCGATCTGCTCGCCTATGCCACGGCGGCCATCGCCGCCGTGCCCGATGTGCGCCTCGTCGGGACGGCACCCGTCAAGGCGAGCATCGTCTCGTTCGTGATGGAGGGTGTGCACCCGCACGACATCGGCACGGTCGTCGACCGCATGGGTGTGGCCATCCGTACCGGTCACCACTGCGCGCAGCCGGTCATGGCCCGCTTCGGCGTGCCGGCCACCGCGCGCGCGTCGCTCGCGATGTACAACACACGCGACGACATCGATCAGCTCGTGGACGCACTGCACGAAGTGCGGAGGGTGTTCGCGTGAGCGACCAGCTGCAGGAGCTCTACCAGGAAGTCATCCTGGACCACAATCGCCGGCCGCGGAACTTCCGGCTCATCGCCGGCGGTGTCACGCAGGAGGGCTACAACCCGCTCTGCGGCGATCGCGTGCTCGTCTCCATGAACATCGAGGACGGCATCGTCCGCGACGTCGCGTTCGAGGGCCAGGGCTGCGCCATCGCCAAGGCGTCGGCCTCGCTCATGACCGAAGCCCTGAAGGGCCTGACGGTGGCCGAGGCGCAGGAGCGCTTCGCCCAGTTCCAGTCGATGGTCACGTCAGCGCACGACGAACCGCCGGCCGACCTCGGCAAGTTGTCGGTGCTGGCCGGCGTCCGCGAGTTCCCGACCCGCGTCAAGTGCGCCAGCCTGGCCTGGCACGCCGCCAAGGCCGTGCTCGATGGCGCGCCGGCCGCCCCCGTGTCCACCGAGTAGCCATGCACACCGCGACGAGGATGCTCTCCGTGATTCCCACGCATGCCGGTCAGCCTTCCGAAGTGCCCGACGAGTTCGGCGCGCCGCTCGACGTCGTGCCCGACCCCGTGCAGATGGCGGCGCTCAGGCCGCAGGTCATCGACGCCCTGCGCACGGTGTTCGACCCGGAGATTCCGGTCAACATCTACGACCTGGGCCTCGTCTACGACGTCCTCATCGACGCCGACCGCCGCGTCGGCATCCGCATGACACTG
Source organism: Acidobacteriota bacterium (assembly GCA_016789705.1). Lineage (GTDB taxonomy): Bacteria > Acidobacteriota > Vicinamibacteria > Vicinamibacterales > UBA2999 > CADEFD01. The sequence goes on along the minus strand of JAEUQR010000124.1, from coordinate 5,058 downwards.
ACGGCGCCGGCCTGTCCGGCCGCGCAGACGCTGCCGGGCGAGGTGCGCGACGCCGCGAAGCGGGTCGAAGCTGTGACCTCGTCGCGTGTCGAGATCGTGTTCGAGCCGCCCTGGGCGATGGACCGGATGAGCGACGCGGCGAAGCTGCAGCTGGGACTGTTGTAAGCTCGGCGGCACGCGCCGATGTCAGTCGAGCCCCAATCGCCCCCCTCCCGCTACCTCACGTTCGATCGCGCGGCGTGGGCGAAGCTGCGCGACAGCACGCCGCTCACGCTCTCGGAAACGGACGTCGCCGAGCTGCGCGGCCTGAACGAGGCGCTGTCGATCGCCGAGGTCGAGCAGATCTACCTGCCGCTGTCGCGGCTGCTGAGCCTCTACGTGCGCGCCACCCAGGAACTGCACCGCGCCTCGCAGACTTTCCTCGGTGACCGCACGGCCAAGGTGCCGTTCATCATCGGCCTGGCCGGCAGCGTCGCGGTGGGGAAGAGCACCACCGCCCGTATCCTGCGCGCGCTGCTCTCGCGGTGGCCCGGTCATCCCTCGGTGGATCTCGTCACGACCGACGGCTTCCTCTTCCCGAACGCCGTGCTCGTCGCGCGCGGCATCATGAACCGCAAGGGGTTTCCCGAGAGCTACGACCGTGCCCGCCTCGTGCGGTTCCTCGCCGCCATCAAGTCGGGCGCCGACGTGGTCGAGGCGCCCGTCTACTCGCACCAGCGCTACGACATCGTGCCCGAGGCCCGCCACACCGTGCGGCATCCGGACATCGTCATCGTCGAGGGCCTGAACGTGCTGCAGGCGCCCGGCGAACGCGCCGAATCCCAGGTGTTCGCCTCGGACTTCTTCGACTTCACGATTTACGTGGATGCCGACGAGGCCGACATCGAACGCTGGTACGTGGAACGGTTCCTGCGCCTGCGCGACACGGTGTTCCAGGACCCGCAGTCGTACTTCCACCGCTACGCGTCATTGAGCGAGGCCGAGGCGCGCCGAACGGCGGCGGGCATCTGGGCCGACATCAACGGCGTGAACCTGCGGGAGAACATCGCGCCGACGCGCGCCCGCGCCCAGTTCATCCTGCGCAAGGGTGCGGACCATGCCGTGGAGCAGGTGCAGCTCCGGCGGCTCTGAGGCGCGGCGCCCGGCCGGGGTCACGTGCGGCCGGGATAGACGTTGAACGTGCGGCCGTTCCACGTCACCCGTTCGGTCTTCACCTCGAAGCGCTTCGGATCGATGTGGCGGTGCCCGTTGATGGCGATCGTCGCGCCCACCGGAATGATGCCGCTCTTGAGTCCGGCGCGGGTGGTGGCGGCCGGCGGCGCCAGCGTCAGGTCCCACACCTGCGTGCCGACCTTGATCTGCATCGACGAGTGCGCGCCGTCCGATGTGACGTCACGAACCACGGTTCCCTCCAGCGCGAACTCGGCGGTCTGATACCCCGCCCAGCCGTGGTGGGCAGAGAGCGCAAATCCGGACGCGAACACGAGAGCGGCGACGACGAGGGGCAGCGGACGTCCGGACATGATGATGACCTCCAGGGAAGGGCGCGGCGAACCCCCAGCATACGCCGCGACGCGGGGACCTGATAGCATCAGACCGATGGCCCGGGGCCGTCGTCTAACCCAGCCATGAGGCGCTTCCTCGCCGCGGTGCTCGTTGGTGCCGTCGCCACCGCATCCGTGGCGGCGCAGACGGCCCCCGCGCCGGTCACGCCCGCCGCCCCGGCCATCGATGCGCACGCCCTCGGCATCTCCCTCTCGCGCATCTCGCGGCGTCTCGCCGCCGAATCGGCCGCCCGCAGCGAGGGGACCTCGCCGCTCAAGCTCGAGTTCCACGTGGACGTCTACGGGAACGCGCCGCAGCTCCGCTTCTTCACCGGACAGGACCTGGTCTACGGCGCGGTGCCCGGCAGCGCCCCGACGCATCGCGACATGATGATGCACGTCACGCCGCAGGCCTTCCGCTCGCCGCGGGTGGACTTCCTGAGCCTGCTGACCGGCGCGGCGATGTACGGCGCGAAGAAGGCGCAGGACTGGAACTACGACCGGCAGTACGAGGCGTACCGCAAGCTGGTCGAGGCCGGACAGAACGTGCCGGCGCCGAAGCCCCGCCAGTAGCCCGCGCGGCTAGCTGTTGGCCACGATGAGCACGATGGCGGCGACGGCCGCCACGACCCCCACATGCTGCCAGCGGCCCAGGCGCTCGCCGAGCACATAGCGCGCGAGCAGCACGGTGCTGGCCGGATAGAGCGAGGCCAGTGTGGCCACCAGGCTCAACTGCCCCTGCCGCACGGCCGCGAGATACAGGCCGTTGGCGATCATGTCGAGGCCGCCGCAGCCGATGGCCGCCGGCAGCGCCGCCGCGGGCACCTTCCATGCCTGACGTGTCGAGAACGCCACGACGAGAAAGACCGTGACCGACACGGTGCGCGACACGGCGAGCGGCCAGAGGCCCGCCGGCGCCGCCGTGCGGCCGAGGCACACGAAGAAGCCGCCGATCGCGACACCCGACACGAGTGCGATGCGCACGGCCTGCGCGACGTGTGCGGCCGAGCGCGGCACCTCCGCCGAGTCGGCGTCGGGCGCCGATTCCTGCCCGAGCAGCACCACTGCCGCGATCGCCATGGCGACGCCCACGGCGGCGAGCGGTGTGAGCTGCTCGCCGAACATCAGCCCGGCGATGAGCGGAATCACCACCGCGCACACGGCCGTGATCGGCGCGACGACGCTCATCGGCCCCATCGCCAGGCCGCGGTAGAGCAGCGCCACGCCGACGCTGCCGGTGAGACCCGCAAGTGCGCCGAAGAGCACGTCGTTCGCCGTGACGGTGGCGTCGAGCATGAGCGGCGTGCCGAGGAGCAGCAGCCCGAGCCCGGCGCCCTGCGTGGCGACGACGGCGGCCAGCGTCGTGGCGCGTTTCGCCACCGTGCCGCCAAGGAAGTCGGCAGCGCCGTAGACGACGGCGGCCAGGAGCGCGAAGAGCGACGTCACGGCGCCACCGGACCGAACCGCGCCCGCTCCACCTGCAGATCCGGCGTGCGCGCGCGCAGGCGGGCGAGCAGGGCGTCGCCGGCGGCGTCGAGCGCCTCGAGCGGCAGCGGCGCCAGGCGTTCGAGCAGGAAGAGCGCGGTGGTGGACGTGTCGGTGAGGCGCGTGCGCGTGCACTGACGCCAGTTCCAGCGCCGGCACGTCACGCCGAGATCGTCGGCCCACACGACTTCGCCCGGAAGCGGCGGATCGCTTACCGGCTGGCCATCTTTCATCGTGTCGAACGCCTCGGCGCCGGTGGCGCGCACGAGGCGGATCGGGCCGCTGTAGCTCGCGAGGTCCTCGCCGCCCACCGGCAGCAGGTGCGCCACGCTGATGGCGTTGTAGACATCGACCAGCCAGTTCACGCGCGGCAGCCCCGGGCCCGCGGCCCGCTTCCAGAGCGCTTCGACCGAGGACGCGGTGCGCTGCGGCTTGGCCCCGAAGGCGCGATACGCCTCCTGCCAGCTGACGACATGGGGCGGCGTGACGCCGCCGGCGCCGCGAGCGGCCGCTTCCGCCTCACCCAGCCAGGCCTCTGACTGCGCGTCGCCTGGACCGTTGACGAGGCCCGTGACCGCCAGCGCCAGCACGGCGAAGTCAGGACGGAGCGCGTGAACCTCTGGGGCGACGGCCAGGCGATCGAGCACCATGGAGAGACTATATCAAACTGACCACATGGTTCACTATACTGACCGCATGAACGATCCGCGACGCATCGAAGCCGCGCTGGCCAGGAACCTGCGGGAATGGCGCGCCAAGCGCGGCTGGAGCCAGGCGGAGCTGGCGGCGCGCGCCGGCCTCAGCAAGGGGATGCTCGTGCAGGTCGAGCAGGCGCAGACCAATCCGTCGATCGCCACGCTCTGCAAACTCGCCAACGCCCTTGGTGTCGCGCTGCCGCGGCTGGTCGAGGTGGACGACGAACCCGTCGTCCGCAAGGTCACGGCCGCGGATGTCGCCTGGCTGTGGCGGGGCCGCGCGAAGGCGAGTGCGGCCGGGCTCGTCGCGGGCATCGAGGCGCCGATGCCGGTCGAGCTCTGGACGTGGACGATCGGGCCGCGCGATGGCTACGACGCAATCGCCCATCCGCCCGGCACACGCGAGTTCATCCACGTGCTCGAGGGCGAGGCGGTGGTCACCGTGGACGGCGTGCAGGTCGTCGTCGGCACCGGCGAATGCGTGGTGTTTCGCGCCGACCGCCCGCACCGCTACGCATCGGCCGGCGGGCGCCCGACGCGCTTCGTCATGGTCGTGGTGGAGCCGGTGGAGCCGCCGTCGTCGTCGGCCGCGGCGCCGCCGCGCCGTCGTCCCACCGCTCGGCGGGCCTGACCGCCTCGGGCAGATCGATGCCCACCGCGCGGCAAAGCACCGCGTGCAGTTGTCGCACACCTTCGGTCAGCGCCGCCGGCCCCGGCTGCAGGATGTAGGTGGACTTCACCTCGTGGATGCGGTCGTGCACGACGAACGGCACCGCGTCCCAGCCGGCGCGTTCCCGCACCTTGTCCTTGCGCACCGGCTTGCCGCACCACGAGCCGATGAACACCTCCGGCGCGGCGGCGATCACGCGGTCCGCCGTGACGATGCGATCGCGGCCGAGGGCCGCGGTCCGCAGCTCCGGGAAGATCGGCGTCCCGCCGGCGATCTCGACGAGTTCCTCGACCCAGCGGATGCCGCTGATGAGCGGCTCGTCCCATTCCTCGAAGTAGACGCGCGGCCGGTGCGGGAAACGCAGCGCCGACGCGCGGATGGCCTCGAGCCCGCGCGCGAACTCGTCGGCGAGCGCGACGCCGCGCCCGGCCACGCCGGCGATGCCGGCGACGACGCGCACCATCTGCAGGATCTCGTCCACGCTGCGCTGGTTGAACGTGAACACGGGGTAGCCGCGCTTCACGAGCTCGGTCGTGATCTCCGCCTGCAGGTCCGAGAACGCCAGGATGAGATCCGGCTCGAGCGCCGCGATCTTGTCGTAGCGGGCGTGCAGGAACGACGAGATCTTCGGCTTGCGGCGCGCCTCGGGCGGGCGCACCGTGTA
>JAEUQR010000118.1 GCA_016789705.1 Acidobacteriota bacterium | reverse complement strand
GTGCGACGGTCGAGACGCACGATGCCGCCATACTGCGACTCCGCGTAGACGATGTTCGGGTCGGTCGGATCGACGCGGGCGACGAAGCCGTCGCCGCCGGTCACGATGAACCAGTCGTTGTTGGTCGAGCCGTCGGGACCGCGTGAACGCGACGGCCCGCCGAGTGTGCTGTTGTCCTGCGTGCCGCCGTAGATGTTGTAGATGGGCGACGCGTTATCGACCTCGACGTTGTAGAACTGCGTCACCGACAGATTGGCGAAGTGGCGCCACATCGTGCCGCCGTCCCAGGTTTCGTACAACCCGCCGTCGCAGCCCTCGAGCAGGTGGTCGGTGTTGTCGGGATCGATCCACAGGTAGTGGTTGTCGACGTGTTTGTTGCGTTCCCCGAGATCGCGGAACGTGCGGCCGCCGTCGTCCGAGATCTGCGTCTGCACCGTCGGCACGTACAGCCGATCGGCATCCTTCGGATCGGGGTGGATGTTCTTGTAGTACATCGCCTGCGCCTGCACGTTGCCGCGGCGCTCCCAGCTTTCACCGGCGTCGAGCGAGACGTAGATCGCCGTGTTCTCCGCCGTCTCGACCTTGGCGTACACGAGGCCGGCCTTCGCAGCCGAGAACGCGATGACGATGCGGCCCACGTCGCCCGTGGGCAGTCCGGTGCGCACACGCCGCCACGTCTTCCCGCCGTCGACCGACTTGTGCAGGCCACTCTCGGGCCCGCCGTGGATGAGCGTCCAGGTGTGCCGGCGCCGCTGGTGTGCCACGGCCAGCATCACGTCGGGATGACGCGGATCGATGGCCACGTCGCTCACGCCTGTGTGTTCGCTGATCTCGAGGACCTTCGTCCACGTGACGCCGCCGTCGGCGGTCTTGTAGAGGCCGCGGTCGCCGCCCGACGACCACAGCGGGCCGTAGGCCGCGGCGAAGACCACGTTCGAGTCGCGCGGGTCGATGACGATGCGGCCGATGTGTTCGGACGTCTTCAGCCCGACGTTGCGCCACGTGCGGCCGGCGTCGTCGCTGCGGTAGAGGCCGTCGCCCCAGCCCACGCTGCGCTGGTTGTTGGCTTCACCCGTGCCCACCCAGATGGTGTTCGGATGCGCGGCATCGATCACAACGGCGCCGACCGAGTACGACGCTTCGTTCTGGAAGACCGGCGTGAAGGTGATGCCGGCGTTCGTCGTCTTCCACACGCCGCCCGACGCCACGCCAACGTACCACGTCTGCTTGTCGTCGGGATGCACGGCGATGGCGCTGACGCGGCCCGACATCAGGGCCGGCCCGACGGCGCGGAGGCGGAACTCGGAGAACGTCGCGGCGCTCAGCGGATCCTGCGCCGCGGCCGGGGCGCCAGCCGCCGCCGGCGCGGCCGCCTGCTGCGGCGCCGCGGCCCCGAGCCCGACCGCCCATGTCAGTACGACCGCGGCCATCGCCGCCCCACACGCCTTCAGACCCTGATGCATACGCCGTCCTGTCGCGGAAGAGCCGGCGTCGCGCCGGGCGTGTCGATTATAGGGGGCGCGCCGGCCCGATCAGCCGAGGCGCGCGAGAACGCGGGTGGCGACGTGGTGACCAATGGCGAGCGACGCCGTGGCTGCCGGTGAGGGCGCGTTCAGCACGTGCACCATCCGCCCGCGCTCGACGAACGCGAAGTCGTCCACCATCGTGCCCTTCGGCGTCAGCGCCATCGCCCGCACGCCGGCGCCGCCGGGGCGCAGGTCGTCGGCGGTGATGGACGGCACGAGGCGCGCCAGTGTGGCCGCGAAACGCGCCTTCGAGAATGAGCGCCGGATCTCGGCGACACCGGTGCCGAGGTGCGCCCGCACGAAACGCCGGGCGCCGCGGCTGCGCGCGAAGTCGGCCAGATCGCGCATCGAGACATCGCCCCAGGTGTAGCCTTCGCGGGCCAGCGCGATGACGGCGTTCGGGCCGGCTTCGACGCCGCCCGCCGCCATCCGCGTGAAGTGCACACCGAGGAACGGGAAGCGCGGATCCGGCACCGGATAGATGAGGTTCCGCACGAGCGACTGCCGGGCCGGCGCGAGGGTGTAGTACTCGCCGCGAAAAGGTGCGATCACGATGTCGGTCTCGACGCCCGAGGCGGCGGCGACACGGTCCGCCTGCAGGCCCGCGCACGCCACCATGGCGCCAACCTCCCACGTGCCGTCCGAGACCTCCACGCGCACGCCCGTGGGCCCGTCGTGGGCGCGGCGGAAGGCGGCGCGACACTCGACGGCCCCTCCTACCGCGGCGATCTCCTGCGCGAGCATCCGCGCGACCGCGGGATAGTCGGCAATGCCCGCTTCCGGCACGTGCAGGGCGCGCAGCCCGGCGGCGTGCGGTTCGATGGCGGTGAACTCGGCCGGGGACATCGCCGTCACGGCGAGCCCGTTCTCGAGGCCGCGCAGGCGCAGCGCCTCGAGCCGCGGCAGTTCGTCCTCACCGGTGGCCACGACGATCTTGCCGCAGACATCGTGCGCGACGCCGCGTGCGCGGCAGAACTCGACCATGCGCACACGGCCCTCGGTACACAGCCGCGCCCGCGCGCTGCCTGGCGTGTAGTAGAGCCCGGAATGGATGACGCCGCTGTTGTGCGACGACTGATGCGCGGCGACGTGCGGCTCCTTCTCGAACACCACGACGCGCCGCCGGTGCGCGGTGGCGAGCGCGTGGGCCGTCGCCAGCCCGACGAGGCCGGCGCCCACGACGGCGATGTCAGCGGTGCGCGTCACAACCCTCGAATTGTAACGGGGTCAGACCCCGTTACAATTGACGCGGTTCCTGCCACATGACCTCACGCCCCGCCGTCTCCATCCGCGCCGCCCGCTCCACCGATCTCGAGGCGCTCGTCGGCGGCAACGCCGCCATGGCGCTCGAGACCGAACAACTCAAGCTCGACCTGCCGACGCTGCGCGCCGGCGTGCAGGCGGTGCTCGACGGGCGCGTGCCCGGACGTTTCTGGGTGGCGGAACACGAGGGCCTCGTCGTCGGCCAACTGCTCATCACCTACGAGTGGAGCGACTGGCGGAACCGCCCGGTGTGGTGGATTCAATCCGTGCACGTGGCAGAGACCGCGCGACGCCTGGGCGTGTTTCGCGCACTCTACGCACACGCGCGCGCCGAAGCCCTCGCCGCCGGCGCCGGCGGGTTGCGGCTCTATGTCGACGAGACCAACACCCGCGCCCAGGCCGTGTACACCTCACTCGGCATGAACGGCGGCCACTACCGCGTGTTCGAGGACATGTTCGCCGAACCAGATAAGGCGTAGCACGCGAAGAAGTCTGGCCCCGCCCAGAATGGGGACAGTCCCCATCACATCAGCGCACGGGCAGCCAGAACGACGTCTTCACGACGAAGAAGTTCGTGCCGGTCGCACCGAGCGAGCGGAACATGTCGCCCGGCCCCACGTAGTCGCCCCGCACCTCGGTGCCGGCGCGGCTCTGCTGCCACACGACGAAGAGCGTGCTGCCCGGGCGCCACTCCCACCGCAGCACGACGTTGCTGCGGAACGACAGCGTGTTGAAGTCGCGGTTGCGCAGCGAGAGCGTCGTGCCGTCCACACCCACAGTGCGGCTGCCGTCGGGCAGCACCGTCATCGTCGTGCCGTTCGTGCCATAGAGCAGACGGTCGCGGCTGCGCGGCGCCGCCAGCTCCCCGTAGCCGTAGTAGCGGCCCGAGGCGGCGAACGGCTCGGCGTAGACGTCGAGGTTCATGTCGGGCTTCACCGTGAGGCCGAGGCGGAACTGCGTGGCGATGGTGCTGCGGTCGATGAACGCGAAGACGTAGCGCGAGCCGTAGGTCTCGGCGCGCCCGCCGGCGAGCGTCGAGACGTACTGCTGCGGCTCGGTCAGCTTCTCGTAATACGGCTCGGCCGACACCTGCCAGCGCGGCGCCGGCCGCACCGACAGCAGCGTGCTCACACGGCGCTGCCGGAAGCCGTCGTCATTGCGCGCGAGCGTGGAGGTCGCCGTCCAGCGCGTCTGCGCCCCGGCGCGGTTGCCGAGTGTGACGACGGCGGTGGCGCCGGGTCCGCGCCCCATGAGCGGGCCGCCTCGCGTCAGCGAGACGCTGGTCTGCGGCAGGTCACGCCGCAGCGCCACCGACGTCGTCCAGAAGTTCGCCCACGTCAGATCGAGGGTCGTCCGTGCGTAGCCGGCCTGCACGAGCCGCCGCAGCGTGGTGTCGGTGTTGACGTCGGCGCGAATCGAATAGGCGCGGAAGATCCGTCCCGGCTGCGTCTCGCGGTAACGCAGCGTGGCGTTGCTCAGCCAGCCGTCGGCGCCGTTCAGGATCGCGAAGTCATTGGTCTCGAAATTCTCCGAATCGATCTTGGTGTTCACACCCCACAGCCAGTGGCGGCCGCCCGTGCGATCGAAGTTGGCCTGGAACGTCCAGCCGCCGAGCGAGGTCAGCGTCGGGTCGAGCGGTGAATACGTTCGGTCGGGCCGCTGCGCGAAGTGCGCGCTCGCCCGCTGCACGCGTTCGATGGCCTTCGCCGTGCCGCTCACGATCGACCCGCCGGCCGCGGCGCGGAACTCGTACTGCCCGCCCGCGAAACGCAGCGTCGTGTTGCCCGCGAACGCCACGGCGTTCCTCGCCTGCAGGTCGGCGAGCGGATCGCCGTCCGCGAAGTCGCGGTGCACGACGCTCGCGAGCAGCCCCGCCGTCGAGGCCTGCGAGCCGAACTCCTGCAGCACGCGGCCGAGCGCGTAGTAGGCGCGTGGCGCCACGGTGACGTCTCGCCGGTCGAGCGCCGGGCCACTCGCCACTTCGGCCGACTCTTCGGCCGTGACGGCGGTGAGGAACCCGATGGACGTCTTCGACGGCAGCCGCCCGGTGAGCTTCGCGGCGCCGATGATCGTGCTGTTGGTGGGATAGTCCACGTAGTCGCCCACCGCCGGCCCGACCGGCCGCGCGCCCACGCGCCGTGAGTAGTAGAAGTTCGGATGGCCGATGTTGAAGAGCGTGGCGCCCTCGAGGAAAAACGGGCGGCGTTCCGGGAAGCGCGTCTCGAACGCGGTCAGGTTCACTTCCGCCGGATCGGCTTCGACCTGGCCGAAGTCGGGATTGATCGTGGCTTCGAGCGTGAGGTTCGGGCCGAGGCCCATCTTCACATCGGCGCCCACGCGGCCCACCGGGTTGAGGCCCTCCTGGAACGGGTTCCCCGTGCCCGACGGATAGACCGTGCTCGCCGCCGCGACGTACGGCGACACTTCCAGCCGGCGCGCCGCCGGCACGTCCGACACGCCCTTGAGCTCGCCGAAGCGTGACGACCACGCCCGCACGGTGCGCGGGATGAGCACCCAGTCGTCTTCTTCGTTGATGGTGGGACGGAAGCGCTGGATGTTCAGGCCCCAGGTGAGATCGTCCACCGGGTTGAAGCGGAGCTGCGCGAACGGAATCCAGATCTCGGCCGTCCAGCCATCGGCGTCCATCGTGGTCGCCGCGTCCCACACGAGGTCGTAGGTGGCATCGAAGGTCTCTTCCGTGTCCGCACCGTGGAAGCGATCGAGACGCACACCGGCGGCGGTCACGCCGAGCACGACCGACGTGCGGTGATCGAAGAACGTATCGAGCCCGATGAGCAGTCGTTCGGCCTGATCGACGATGTCGCGGCGGCCGAGTGGCGCCTGGATACCGCGTGCGTTCACGCTCGACATCCGCGCGCCCACGTAGAAGGCGCGTTCGTCGTAGGCAAAGCGCACCTCCATCGCGTCGGTGGGCGGCGCGCCCTGCGTCGGCTCCTTCTGCACGAAGTCGGTCACCGGCGTGGCGCGCAGCCACACTTCTTCCGAGAGCCGGCCGTCCACCGTCACGGTGCCGGCCTCCACACGGGTGGCCGAGGCCCGCTTGGCGGGCGCGTCCACGGACGCCGCCGGGGCGGGCGCCTGCCCGGCGTGCGCCGCGAGCGGCCAGGCCGTGAGCACGACGAGGACACCCCACGCGAACCACACGAGGGCGGGCGAACGAGGAAGGCGGCGGGCGGTCAGAGCGACGAGATGATATCGCAGGGTGGTACCATCCGGACCCGCATGGCCCAGTCTTCAACGGTCTACGCCGTCACGATCGACCTTTCCAACGTGGACCGCGGCGTCTACGAGACCCTGGATCTCCGCGTGGCCCGGCATCCCTCGGAGACCGCCGACTATCTGGTGACGCGGCTCCTCGCCTACGCGCTGGAATACGAGGACGGCATCACCTTCGGCGACGGGCTCTCGAGCGCCGACGAGCCGGCCATCGTCGTCAAGGACCTGACCGGCCGCACGACGGCCTGGATCGAAGTGGGCATGCCCTCGGCCGAACGCCTGCACCGCGGCAGCAAACTCGCCGGACGCGCCGCGCTCTACACGCACCGCGACCTGCGGCAGGTGCTCGCGCAGCTCGAGGGCCAGAAAGTGCACCGGGCCGCCGAGATCCCCGTCTACGCCTTCGAGAAGCCGTTCGTGGACGCGCTCGCCGCCACGCTCGAACGCCGCGCGCAGTGGACGGTGAACGTGATGGACGGGCAGCTCTACGTCGAGAGTGCGGCCGGTTCGCTGGCGATGCCGCTCGTCGCCTCGCATTTCGCCTGAGCGGCCTCGCTCGCCTTCGAGCGCCGCCCGTGGTACGGTGACGGTCTCGCCTGGCGCGCCACGCGTGCCGACGTCGCATCATGCCGCCGATTGCCGCTCGCGCGTCCCTGGTCGTCACCGGCCGGATCGTCATCCAGTGAGGCGGCTCGCCCTTCGGCTCGTCGCCGGGCTCGCCGCGTCGGTCCTGACCGCGGCGTCAGCCGGGGCACAGACCGCGCCCGCGGGAGCAGAGCCTGTCCACGTGCACGGCACGTCCACGGCCGATGCCTGGCAGTGGCGCGTCGAGACCAACATCTTCGCCGGCTACAACCGGCAGGCTCGGAAGTTCACCGACTTCGACGCCTGGGAGTCGCAGAACTGGCTGATGGCGACGGCGGCGCGCACGACCGGCGCCTGGACGACCACGGTCATCGCCGGCGGCACGCTTGAACCTTTCACACTCGCCGACCTCGGTTCGCCACAGGTCTTCCAGACCGGTGAGACCTTCGGCGACGCACCGCTCATCGATTATCAGCACCCGCACGATCTTGCGATGCATCTCGGCGCCGACACGGCACGCGCGGTCGGCCGTGCGCGCCTCACCGTGGGGGCCGCACTCGTCGGCGGACCGCCCATCGGCCCCCAACCCTTCATGCACCGTGGCTCGGCGATCGAGAACCCGCAGGTGCCGCTCAGCCACCATCAGCTCGATGCCACCCACATCACGCACGGCGTCGTGCGCGCCCGCCTCGAAGCGGGCGGCGTCGGCCTTGAAGCGGCGACGTTTCGCGGGCAGGAACCTGACGAACAACGCACCGACCTCGACCTCGGGCGTCTCGACTCGCAGGCCGTGCGGGTGGGCTACCTGCGCGGCGCCTGGGACGCGCAGGTGTCAATCGCGTGGCTCACGCGTCCCGAACGCCTCTCGACGTACGACGCCGAGCGGCGGACGGCGTCGCTCGCCTACACCCGCACGCGCGGCGCGCGCACGTTCGCCGCCACCGTGGCGGCCGGCCAGAACCGCGAGGCGCACGGCAACCTCGAGGCGTATCTCGCGGAGGCGATGTTCCGGCCATCGCCCGCCTGGGCGGCGTATACGCGCGTCGAATGGCTCGACAAGGACATCCTCGACGCCGGCTTCCATCCGGTGGGCGTCGGCCATACACACCGGCAGTCACGCGTGGGCGCGCTGACCATCGGCGGCGTGAAGGACGTCGCGAGCGGCCCGTTCGGCCGCCTCGGCCTCGGCGCGGACGTCACGACCTACCGCGTGCCAGCCAACCTGCAGGAGTCGTACGGGCGACCGTTCTCGATGCACGTCTTCGTCCGCTACTACGGCCGTTTCGGCAGCGGAGCCGCGCATCGGCACTGACGGGGGCAGAACCCAGCGGCGCCTGGCGCGCTACTGCGCCGCGAGATTCGGCCGGCCCTTGCGCAGCACGAACTTCTGGATCTTGCCGGTCGCGGTCTTCGGCAACTCCGGCACCGGCGAGAAGCTGTGCGGCACCTTGAAGTGCGCCAGATGCTCGCGGCAGAAGGCGCGCAGGTCGGCCGGCGCCGCCTCGCAGCCGGCACGAAACACGATGAAGGCGTGCGGCGCTTCGCCCCACTTTTCGTCGGGGAAACCAACGACCGCGGCTTCGAGCACGGCCGCGTGGCGGACGAGCGTGGCTTCGACCTCGACCGACGAGATGTTCTCGCCGCCGCTGATGATGACGTCCTTCAGGCGATCGCGGATCTCGATGTAGCCGTCGGGATGCACGACGGCGGCATCGCCAGAGTGGAACCAGCCGTCGCCCATGACGGCCTCGGTCGCCGCGGGATCGTCGTAGTAGCCGGCCATCACGACGTTGCCGCGCACCACGATCTCCCCGCGCGTCTCACCGTCGGCCGGCACTTCGACGCCTGCCGCATCGACGACGCGCACTTCCCCGCCCGTCAGTTGCTCCACGCCCTGGCGGGCCTTCTGCCGGGCGCGATCGTCGCGCGACAACGCGGCGTGTTCGGGCAGCGGTTCGCAGATCGTCATGAGCGGCGAGGTCTCGGTGAGGCCATAGAGCTGTGTCACCACCCAGCTGAGATCGTCTTCGATGCGCTGGATGGTGGCCGCGGCCGGCGGCGCGCCGGCGGTGAGCACGCGCACGCCCGCCGGCACGCCCGCGCGGCTGTCGGTCGGGGCATTCGCGAGCCCGATGAGCACGGTGGGCGCGGCGCAGAGGAACGTCACGTGCTCCTGCGCGATGAGGCGGAACACCGCCACGGGCTCCACCTTGCGCAGGCACACGTGGCAACCGCCGATGGCCGTCACGATCCACGTGAACGTCCAGCCGTTGGCGTGGAACATCGGCAGCGTCCACAGATAGCGATCCGCCGCCGACATCGGCATGTGGACGAGCATGCCCACGGCGTTCACCCAGGCGTTCCGGTGCGTGATCATCACGCCCTTCGGGCGCGAGGTCGTGCCGCTCGTGTAGTTGATGGTCAGCAGGTCCGACTCGGCCACGGGCGGCCGCACCGGCGCCGGTGCCGCCGCGGCGACGAGCGCGGCATAGTCGAGCCAGCCGTCGCGCGCGCCGGCCAAGGCGACGAAGTGCCGCACGCCGGTCAGGCGCGGGCGCAGCCGGTCCACGGCCTCGAGGTAGTCAGGATCGACGCAGACCACGGTGGCGCCGCTGTGCTGGATGAGGTACTCGAACTCTTCCGGCGCCAGCCGGAAGTTGATCGGCACGAGCACGGCGCCGATCTGCGGCACCGCGTAGAACGACGCGAGCTGCTGGTGCGTGTTCGGCGCGATGTAGGCGACGCGGTCGCCCGCGACGACGCCGAGCGCCTGCAGCGCCGCCGACCAGCGGTCGCAGTGGTCGAAGAACTGCGCGTAGGTCCAGCGCAGGTCGCCGTCCACGACCGCCTCGCGCGACGCGTACAGGCGTCGCGCCCGGCGCATGAACTCGAGCGGACTGAGCGGGATCTCCAACCGTGTCCCCGGCGCCGGTGCCTAATCGCGCCTGCCGCCTACCGCTGGCGCGGCTGCTGCGATGTCGTGAGCTTCGCGCCCGGGCCCGACAGCACCTGGCTGTCGACGGTGTACTCCGTGAAGGCCTGGTACATCTCGTCCCAGCTCTGCTCCGACCAGTAGACCGGCAGGTGGGGCGCCGGGTTCCAGCGGTTCTTGACCGAGTTGTCGTAGACGCCGAGGCCCAGGATCTTGCTGCCGGCCGGGATCTTCAGCGGTTCCTTCAGCTCGTAGTTGAACTGCCAGTTGAAGTCGAACTTCGGCACGTCGAGGATGGTCTGCTCGCGCCCGTCCGGATAGACGATCACCCAGCGCAGGCTCTTGCCGCGCAGGTGCATGTGCGGCGACATGGCGTAAAGCGTGATGGGCTCGGTGACCGGCGTGATGCCGATGATCGACCAGTGCTCGACGTACGGCGGGATGTTCGGCGTGGTGCGGCTGCGGCGTGTGCTGCCGGTATCGGCCTTGTAGAGCACTTCCTTGCCTTCGGCGCGGTAGAGCGACGCCGACGCCGTGTCGGTTGCGAGCGGGTCGCCGGCCTGGCGGATGAGCAGCTCGTGCGTCACCGGCACCTTGTTGAACCAGATGCCCAGGCGCGAGCGGTCCGTCTGCGCCGTGCCGGTGGGGTTGTAGTGCATCTGCCAGTTCAGGTACTTGCCGGCCGGAATGCGCTTGCCGACGGCGGCGCGATGCACGTCCACACCGCGGCCCGGCACCCACGAGAGCAGCTTCGACGCCCCGGGCAGGGTGCCGCTGTCGGTCTTCGGCAGGCCGGCCTCGGTGCGCTCGATGAAGGGCTTGCCGTCGGGGCCGACGAGACGGCCGTCCACGACCTGCGAGCCTTCGGGGATGTCGACGACGAACACGCCCGAGTGGTGCACGACCGAGCGGTTGCCCGGCCGCAGTTCGAGCACTTCGGCGAACTTGTCTTCCGTGAACGGGATCTTCGAGAAGAACGTCTGCACGCCGAGTTCCCCTTCGGCGGGAATCTCGAACTCGACGGGCATCTCGAGCACGACATCGGGTTCGCGGCCGTAGGTCCAGCCTTCGACGAAGGTGGGGGCCGGCGGCAGGTCGGCGTCGTTGCCGCGCGGCGCGCCGGCATCGGCCCACGCGACCAGGGTCGCGATCTCCTTGTCGCTCAGGCTGACGTCGTTGCGCATCGGCAGCGACAGCGCCGGGTTGGCGCCCCAGGGCGGCATCTCGCGGCTCGCCACCTTGGCCTTGATCGCCTTGGCCCACGGCCGGGCCTCCTGATACGACAGCAACGACATCGGCGCGACCTCGCCGGCACGGTGGCAGTTGGCGCACTTGGCGAACATGATCGGCGCGACGTCTTTCGCGAAGGTCGGCGCGGCAGGCGCGGACTGTGCGGCGGCCGTGCCCGCGAATCCGGCAACACTGATGAGGCCTGCAATCAGACGACGCGTCATGGATGGCTCCCCGAGAAGAGTGGACCGGGCACGCACCGAACGGCCAAGTCTAACGCAGATGGCGGCGCGACACCGGCTCTCCGCCATGCGGCGCGGCCGGTAGAATACCCGGCATGTCCGGCGCGCGGCAGGCCCGGCGGTGGGCCGCTGGCGCGGCCGTGGCGGCGCTGGTGCTGGCGGTCCGGGTGACGGCGCACGACCTGGAGCGCACGACCGTGCACCTCACGGTCGCCGCCGACGGCGCCTTCACGCTCCGGCTGGCGCACGACCCGGCATGGCTGCTGCTGCGCATGGAGTCGTTCGCCGGTGGCGTGCCGGCCGACACGCCGACGCCCGAGGCCCGCGACGCGCGGCTCGCCGCCCTGGCGGCCGATGCGCTCGACCGCGTCGTGCTGTTCGTCGAAATGCGCGACGCCGATGGCACGACGGCCAGCCACGAGGTCCGGCCCACCGCCAGCGTCTACACGCCGCCGCCGGCCGAGGTGCCGGCCGGGCAGTTCGCCCTCGCCGCCTACAGGCTCAGCGGACGGATGCCGCCGGAGGCGCGGCGCCTTCGCTGGTACTACGGCATGGTGGCGGATCCCTATCCGTTCACCATCACGCTCGCCGACGGCTCGACCCACACCGAGTGGGTCCAGGGCGATGCGTGGAGCACGTCACTGCCGCTCGGCGGTCCGTTTGCGCCACCGCCGCTGCTGACGCGGCTTGGCGAGTATCTGGTGCTCGGCTACACGCACATCCTGCCCGGGGGACTCGACCACATCCTGTTCGTCGTGGGATTGTTCCTCCTCGCCGCGCGCCTGCGGCCGGTGCTCGTGCAGGTCACGACCTTCACCGTCGCCCACTCGATGACACTGGGCCTCGCGCTCTACGGCGTCGTGACGCTGCCGGCCACCGTGGTCGAACCGCTCATCGCGCTCTCGATCGTCTACGTCGCCATCGAGAACCTGCGCACCCGCCAGTTGACGCCGGCGCGTGTCGCGCTCGTCTTCCTCTTCGGCCTGCTGCACGGCCTCGGCTTTGCCGGCGTGCTCACGGGTCTGCAATTGCCGCGCAGCGACTTCGCGCTCGGCCTCGCGGGTTTCAACCTCGGCGTCGAGGCCGGACAACTCACCGTGATCGCCGCCGTGGCGCTGGCCGTCGGCTGGTGGCGTGATCGGCCGTGGTATCGCGCCCGGATTGTCGTGCCGGCGTCGCTGGCGATTGCCGCGGTCGGGCTGTACTGGACGGTCACGCGGCTGGGCCTTGGGTGACGAGCGTCCGCCCGGCCAGCCCGCCATTCCCTGTTATGCTGCCGCGTCCTCCGGGCGCCGACCTCCAAGGCAACTTGCCAGCGCATGTCGACCTCCGCACGCCGCGGTGTATGGCAGTTCGCGTTCCTGACGTTCGTCAGCGCGGTGGGCCTGTATCGGCTCTGTCTGCCCGTGACGTACTCCGGCGATGACCTGCAGTACGCCGTCGTCATCGAGCGTAGCGTCCACGGCGGGCTCTTCTATCACCCGGCCGGCGGTCAGCCGTACGTGCCTCAGGCGGCGCAGCGGGCCGTGGAGCTGCCGCCGACGCTCCCGGCCGTCAACCCGCGCTACCTGCTCGAATGGCCCACCTCGGCGTTCGTGGCCAGGCTGTGGAGCGGGGCCGGGCTGGCCGGCGACGCCGTCGCCGCCATTCAGGCCTACCGCATCGTCGTCAGCGCCCTCGGGTTGACGCTGTTCTTCCTGGCCATGGCGCGCCTGGTGCGCAGCCCGGCGCTGGCGCTGCTGCCGACCTCGGGCCTCGGCGTGGCGGCCGCCTACTTCACCTACAGCACGCACATGGACCAGAGCATCAACATGGTGACCCTGCTCGTCCTGGCGTTCTACCTGTTCGTGCGCCAGAACGAGTCAGCCCCGACGACGGGTGGGCGCGCGCTGCTCGCGTGCGTCCTGGCCGGCGCCACGTTCTACAACTTCACGGCGGCGCTGAGCGCGCTGGCCTTCGGCGTGGGCGTCGCCCTCGAGAGCCCCGACACGTCCATCGCGGGGCGCACCCGACGTTTCGTGGGGTTCGGTCTGGGCTACACGCTCATCGTCGGCGTGGTCATCACGACGGCGGTTGCGGTGTTCGTCTCGCCCGCCAGCGTCACGGATCCGGCGTACTGGCGCGGCGTGACCTTCGGCGGCCGCCCGGAGTACGACGTTGACGTGGCCGTCGACGCGGTCCGGGCGGCGATCGGCCTCGCCAAGTCGCAGACACACTTCCCCGGGCTGGCGGGTGACGTCGCCCTTGCCTTCCAGGCGGCCTCGGCGGCGCGCCAGGCCCTGCTGCTCGCCTTCTTCGCCGCGGTGCTGCTCATCCTGATGCTGCCGTTCGGCGCGCTGGCTGCCCGCCTGCGCAGGCCCTGGACGAAACGCTCCATGTTCCTGTTCCTGGTGGCCTGGCTGACCGCGCATGGCCTCTTCAACGGGTTCTGGGATCCGGGGTTCAACAAGTACTGGCTGGTCCCGCTCGTCGCCTGCTGGGCCGTTGCCGCCCTGGCGCTGGCCGAGCTTCGACAGCACAGGCCGCGGCTCTACCGCCCGGCGCTGCTCGGCACGCTGACGTTCGTGCTCGTCTCGTTCGGCGTGAACCTGTCGACGCAGTTCTGGCCCCAGAGCCACGCGGCAGGCAACCCGTGGATGCAGGTCGCGCGCGACCTGCGGACGGCGAGCCGGCCCGCCGACCTGTTCATTTCGCGGCGTCACCCGCTGGATTTCTACCTGTCGTACTTCTCCCGGCGCGACGTCGTGTCCACCTGGCTCGTCGCCTACGATCGGGGCGGCGACGCGACCGGTCTCAAAGAGCGGCTGGCCGAGCGCATGGCGGCGCACCGGGCCGACGGCGGCAAGGTGTACGCCTACGGCCTCGAGGAACTCACGCCAGCTGAACGGACGGCGCAGAGGACACTGCTCGGCAACCCGCCACTGCGCGAGGCGTGGCGCTACCCGGGCGCGACGACCTTCTATGAAATTACGGACGGCTCGCGCATGACCCCGGCCGCGCCGTGAGGCGCCGGCTGCCCGTCAGTTGGGGGCATGCACCGTGCCCCGGCCATCGTCGTGCACACGCATCGCAACTCGCGGGTCGAGCGGCAGCCCCTTGATGAGCTCGCTGTAATCGACCTGCCGGGCGCTCACGAACTGCCGCAACGCGCCGGGGAACGGCGTGCGCGACGCCCGGTTGCCGAACGGATCCGTGTACCAGCTGGTGGGCCCCGAGCGGTTGTCGAGGATCGCCGCCTTGAAGTACATCCCGCGGTTGATGCCGCGGAAACCGGCTCGCGGATCGTCCCATTCGAGCCTGGCCGCGGCACCGATGTCGCACAGCCCGTGCCGGGCGCGGCGCGACTCGAGGGTCTCGCCGCAGGCGTCCTGCATGTAGCCGAGATCCGTGCCCGCCAGTTCCGGTCGCAGCCGCTGATACCCGCGCAGCGCCTTCTGCGCCTCCGGATAGTAGTAGCGGACGGCGTCGTTCACGTCGAAGAGCAGGTCGGGGCCGGCGACCACCGGCCGGCCGTCCGTGCTGCGGATTCCGAGGCTGGCCGGCCAGGCCTCGTAGGCGTTGCCAGAGAATGCGGTCCCCGCGACCAGGAAGCCGCGTTCGACGCAGTCGCGGGTCGGAATCTCGCGGTCGCCGTCTCCGCCGGGATAATGCGGCGAGTATTCGCTGTGGCCGGCGCTCACCCGATCCTGCGGATCGAGCCGCCGCTCCACGCCGCAGAGCGGAGCAAAACGGGTGAATCCGCCGCTGGCGCCGAACGGGTGGAGGGTGACGAGTGAGACCCTGGCGTTCTCCGGATGGGTGTCCGGGCACGTGGAGAGGTCACCGGCATCGACGCACCGTTCGACGTCCTGCTGATGCCGGCAGTCCTGGAAGAACATCACCTCGTGGAGATTGTGGCGGAACGCGTCAGGCGTGCTGCTGCCCTGATGCACCTTGCCAAGGAAGAAGCAGCGCATCCCTGAATCGAGCGCGACCACCCCATTGCCGTTGCGCCCCATCCACACCCCGGCGTTCTTCACGTCGCTCATGGTGTGGCTGGCCAGATCGGTCTCGTCGTTGGCCCATTCGACCTTGTGGCCGTTGTGGTCTTCATGGCGCATCGTGGCGACGCCCTGCGCCTTGAACCACACGTCGGCCTGGGTGTTCGCGTAGCCGAAGGGCAGCCCCGCCCACCGTTCTTCATCGGCACCCATGCGGCCGTCACCGTTGGCGTCGAAATAGAGCGCGCGCTGGATTTGCCCCGTCCTCCACAGCTGCGAGCCGCGCGGGTCACGGCCGTGCTCGTGGCCAAAGGCGCATTCGACGCCCGTGGCCGGATCGACGGCGCGCGGCGGATGCCACGTCGGATAGCGCAACCCGTCGGGGCCGATCACGAAGAACGTGTCGTGGAAGCCCGGTGTGCACGACGGCACCCCGTTCAGCACGGCGTGACGCGGCTTCCACAACGACATGGCGTGACTGGGCGCGGCGCCAGCCACCCAGCCCGGGATGCCCTGTGGCCCCTGCACCCGCCCGTTCGCCGCGGTCGAGGCCGCCAGCACGACGATCAGGACAACGGCGGCAGAACGAAACTGAGGCCGAGCCATGGAACGCTCCCTTCGTGACGCCAGGCGCCGGGGTGAGGATAGCGCATACCCTCACCATTGTCTTCGGCCCGGCGAACGCGCCGCGGCCGCACGGCTCGCCACGAGGCGGGTGCATCTGGCATCATCCGGAACGTGTTCCCTCCGCGCGCCGCAGCCGTCCTTTCGCTCGTGGCCGCGGCCGCGTGCGCACGCCCACCGCAGTCGATGGCGCCGCCGCCGCGCCACATCGTCCTCGTCACGATTGACACGTTCCGCGCCGATCGCCTTGGCCGCGGCGTGTCGCCGGAGCTCGATGCCCTGGCGGCCTCGAGCGTGCAGTTCACGATGGCGCGCACGGCCGTGCCGCTCACCCTGCCGGCGCACACGACGCTCCTGACCGGCCAGTTGCCGCCGGCCCACGGCGTGCGCCTGAACGGCGAGACCCTTGACGCCGACGTGCCCACGCTCGCCACGGTCCTCAAGGGCGCCGGCTACCGCACCGCGGCCTTCGTCGGCGCCTACGTGCTCGACCGGCGCTTCGGGCTCGCGCGCGGCTTCGACACCTACGACGACCGCATTCCGCGGGACGCCCAGACGACCGACGCGCTCGAGGCATCGCGCCCGGCCGCGAGTGTCGTGGACGCGGCCATCGCGTGGCTCGACACCGTGCCCGCCGAGCCGTTCCTGCTGTGGGTGCACCTCTACGATCCGCACGCGCCCTACGCGGCGCCCGAGCCGTGGCGGTCGCGCTTCGCCGCTCAGCCCTACGACGGCGAGGTCGCCTACGCCGGTGCGCAGGTGGGGCGGCTGCTCGCCCGTCTCGAGGCCAGGGGCCTCACGGACTCGACCATCGTGGTCGTGGCCGGTGATCACGGTGAGGGCCTCGGCGATCACGGCGAGTCCACACACGGCATGCTCGCCTACGATTCGACGCTGCGCGTGCCGCTCCTCGTACGCGCGCCGGGGCTCACACCGGCCGTCGCAGCGGTGCCGGTCTCGCTGGCCGATGTGGCGCGCTCGGTCCTGCAGTTGAGCGGCGCGCGGGCGGAATTGCCCGACGCCTCCCGGCGCACGCTGCGCGATCCCGATCCGCAGGGCGAGGTGTACGCCGAGACGACCTATCCGGCCGTGGCCGGCTGGCATCCGCTGCACGTGCTGGCCGGCGCCACCCACAAGCTGATTCGCAGCGCCACGCTCGAGTATTACGACGTGGGCGCCGACGCCGCCGAGTCGGCGAACCTCGCGGCGCGCGATACCGCCGGCGCGCGCGCGGCCGTGGGCCGGCTCTCACCGCTCATGACCGCCACGCGCCAGGCGGCCGCGCCGGACGCGTCGGCGCTCGCGCAACTGCGCGCGCTCGGCTATGCATCGGGGCCATCGTCACAGGCGCCGCGCGCGAACGCGCCGAATCCTTCGACGACCACCGCCGACTGGACACGCTTCGAACGCGCCGCCGAGACGCCGGCCACCGAAGTGGCGACGCTGGCCGCGCTCGCCGCCGCCCATCCCGACGGCTACGTGTTCGTGACCTCGCACGCGCGCGCCCTCGCCGCGCGCGGCGCGCACCGGGAGGCGATGCGGGTCCTGGCCAACGCCGTCACGCGTTTCCCCGCGGAGGCCGCCCTCTTCCACGACCTGGCCGTTGCGGCCCGCGCCGCCGGTGATGCGGCCGAGGCCGTGCGCGCCGAAGACGCGGCACTGGCGCTCGACCCGCGCCTGGCCGCCGCGCACAACGGCCGCGGCCTGCTCCACGCCGACGCCGGTGACGATGCGGCCGCCGCGGCGGCCTTCACGCGCGCGGTCGACATCGACACCTCGAACGCCACCTACTGGTCGAACCTGGGCAACGCGCGGCGGGCGACGGGCGACGACACCGGGGCGGCCGAGGCCTACGACCGCGCGCTCGCGTCCGATCCGGCGCATGCCGACGCCGCCAACGGCCGCGGCGTGATGCTCGTGCAGGCCGGCCGCGCCGCCGGGGCCGTGGACCTCTTCACCCGCGCCCTCGCCGCCGCGCCCGACTTCCACGAGGCACGCCTGAACCTGGGCATCGCGTATCAGCAGGCGGGACGTCCCGCCGAGGCCGCCGCCGCCTGGCGGGACCTCCTCCGCCGCGCACCGAAGAGCGCCGCCCGCGAGCGCCAGGCCGCACAGGAACTGCTCGGTTCCCTTCGCTGAAAAGCAGTTCGGGGCTGGGGGGCTGGGAAGCGAGCATGCTCCCCGGCGTGCGTCTGCGGGAAAACGAAAACGGGGGCGTCCCTCGAAAGAGGAACGCCCCCACAGCGTGACCGCTGGAAGCCCGAGTCCTGAGACCCGGGCCACGAGCCCCGGTTCTAGAACGAGAACCGGAACCCAATCTGCGCCAGCCGCTGCTCGCTCTGCTGGAAGTCGCCAGCGAAGGCATTCGGCTGCATGAACGACGTGCTCAGCTGGTTCTGCACCAGCGCGAAGCCCGGGTTCTCGGCATTGAACAGGTTGAACGCCTCGGCGATCGCCGTGACGCGCGCGCTGCCCTTGATCTTGATGTCGTAGGACAGGCGCAGGTTGGCCTGCGTACGCCACGCACCACGCGAGCAGTTGTAGGTCTTGCACTCGCCGATGTCCTTCGGCGCCTGCCCCACCCCGGTGTACTGGTAGGCGCGGGCGGTGATGTCGTTGTTCTCACGGTTCAGGTTCGTGTCCACACCCGTGATGGTCGCAAGCGGCAGGCGCGAGCGGTAGAAGAAGGTCGGCGCCACGGTGAAGCCCTTGAAGAGATACACCGCCGCGATCGAACCCTGGTGGCGCGCGTCGGTGCGCGCCGTGGGACCGTTGACGCGGTCGTCGTCGTAGAGCAGCTTCGCGTCCTGCAGATTATTGGAGTTCAGTTCGTCGGCCGCGGTGCCGATCTGGCTGTTGGCCTTGGCCAGCGTATAGGTGGCCGTCAGGTCGAGGTTGTTGGTCATGCGGCGCTTGAAGCCGGTGATGAGCGCCGTGTAGTCGCTCTCCGCTTCGCTGATCGCGGGACGCGTGCCCGCAGCGTTCGGCTGCACGCCGAGGAACGCGAGCTGGCGCGCGCCGGACGCCCCGGCGCCCACCGTGCCGACGTTGATGCGCGGCCGCGAGTTCAGGTTGCGACCATCGGCGCGCACGCCGTCCACCGTCAGCACCATCGACTCGGTGAGCTGGAACGAGTAGCCGAGCGAGGTCTGCCGCGTGTAGGGCATCTGCAGACGCGGATCGGTGAACTGGCCGAAGACCGGCACCGCGCCGGGCGTCGACTGGTTCTGGCTGAGGATATTGGCGAGGTCTTGGCCGACACGGAAGAACGAGCCGTCCGGGTTGCGGATGCCCGACTGGTTGTCGATCGAGACCACGGCGCCGAAGCCCTTGCCGGTGGCGTCACTCGCCGCGAAGAGCGCGTTCGAGTTGGTGTACGCCATGTCCATGTAGATGCCCCAGCCGCCGCGCAGCACGTCCTTGCCGCCACGCAGCGTGTAGGCGAAGCCGAGGCGCGGCTGCCAGTTGTTGGTGTCGTTCTTCGGATCCTTGCCGAAGTTCTCGAGCCCCTTGATGCCCGTGAGCAGACCGGCCTTGCCGGCGTTCTGCATGATCACGAAGTTCGGGTTCTTCGACTGGTCGAACTGGTAGCCGGTGATGAGGTCGTAGCGCAGGCCGATGTTGAGCGTGAGGTTGTCGGTCACCGCCCAGTCGTCCTGGATGTAGCCGGCGTACTGCTTCAGCGGGATGTTGGCCGAGGCGTCGCCGTCGTTGAGCGTGATGACCGAGATCGGGCCGCCGACCACGTCGGTGAGGTGCGTGTGCTGGATGACGCCCTTGCCGGAGTTGAAGGTGATGAAGAGGCGCGGCTCGTTGATGAAGTTCACGCCGGCCTTGAAGTCGTGGCCGACGCCGCCCATGCCGGTGACGTGCCACGAGAAGTCATCGCGGAACTGCCACTTCTTCTGTTCGGTGGTCTGCGGCGTGTTCGGGCTCTGGCCGATGGCCACACCGTTCGGGAACACCTCGTAGGGATCCTGGCTGTTGGCCGAGATGAAGTTCGAGAAGTCGGCGTACTGCACGATGACTTCGTTCAGCATGCTGCCGTTCACCACCCAGTTGTGGTTCACGTTGACCGAGTTGAACTCGTTCTCGCTCTTGCCCCAGCCGTTGACCGGCTTGAGCGACGTGGCGCCGTAGGGCTGCGAGTTCTGGTTGCGGCCGTAACGCACCGACAGGTACTGGTTCTGCGTGGCGTTGGCCGTGACCTTCACGTTCAACAGCGTCTCGCGGTACGGCGTGTCGAACGTGCCGTCGAGGCTCGGGAAGAGGCCGCGCGTGTTGACCACCTGCTTGGTGTCCTGCTGGGTGCGCTCGGCGGCGCCGAAGTAGTGCACCTTGTCCTTGATGATCGGACCGCCGAAGCTGCCGCCGAACTGGTTGCGGCGGTAGTCCTGCTTGTCTGACCCGGTGTTCTTCTCGGTGGTCGTGATCGAGTTCAGCGACTTGTCGCGGAAGAGCTCGAAGAAGCTGCCGCGGTAGGTGTTGGTGCCGCTCTTCGTCACGATGTTCATCACGCCGCCGTTGCTGCGGCCGTTCTCGGCCTTGGCGCGCGAGGTGACGAAGTTGAACTCCTGGATCGCCTCGAGCGGGAAGAGCTGCAGCAGGCCGCCGACGGTGTCGTCGTTGTT
>JAEUQR010000112.1 GCA_016789705.1 Acidobacteriota bacterium | reverse complement strand
CGATGCACGCGCCCGAGGTGTATCCGGAGCACGACCTGTTCATCCAGCTGATGAAGCTGAAGAACACGCTGCGGTATCTCAAGGGCGAGGAGCTCATCACGCACCTCGGCCGCGAATACTACGACTGAGACGCCCGCACCGCGGCCGCCTGGCGAAAGAGCGCCTCGGTGGCCGCGTCGGCGGGGAAGAAGCTCTCGATCCGCAGTTCGTCGGCGGTCACGTCCTGGGCGGTGCCGAACGTGGCGATGACGGTGAACGTCGAGATCCGCAGTGGGCCCAGCGCGATGACGAGCGGCAGCACCGGCACGAGCGCCGCGTCGTCGGGGACCCAGAGTGTGGCGGCATCCTGGAACGGCTGCAGCTCGTCGAGCAGTTGCCACATCTCGTCGCCGCCGAGCGACTCGGCCTCCCGTCGCGCCCGGTGCCACAGCAGCGGGGCGATCTGCATCCAGTTCACGACCAACGGCCGGACGCCTTGCGGGTGGAAAAGCAGCCGCATCACGTTGCGCCGGTCTCCTCCGACGCGGGTCCAGACATCCGCGCCGAGCCGCGCCGCCAGATCCTCGAAGGGGCCGTTCGCCATCCGGATGTTCCAGGCGCGATCGATGGCCACGGCGGGGAACGGCGCGTGATTCGCGAGCATCATCCGCACGGCCGCCATCACCGGCGACATCTGCGGGTCGTCGAGCGGGCGCGTGCGGAACACCGGCGCGAAGCCGGCGGCGACCAGCCAGTCGTTGCGCTCCCGGAGCGGCACCTCCAGTGTTTCACTGAGCTGCAGGATCATGGCGCGGCTCGGCTGCGCGCGCCCCGACTCGAGAAAACTCACGTGACGCTGCGACACCCCGGAGGTGAGCGCCAGGTCCAGTTGCGACAACCTGCGCTTCCGCCGCCAGGAGCGGAGCAGGGACGGGAACGCGGGCGACTCGGCGGCGCGTGGCCTGGACTCGACTGAAGGCACGCGCGCATTGTGGCGGAGCGGACGCCGGCATTCAACGACCTCGCAGGTAATTGAATCGCCGCACCGGCCGGGGCAGTCTGGACGCACGTCACCGTGCATCCAGGAGGTCCGCCATGTCGATGCGTCTGCTCTCGCTCGTGATCGTCCTCGCTCTCTTCGGCGCGCTGAGCGCCGTAGCTCTCGCCGATGTCGGGTACTTCGGCATCCTCACCCCGCACTTCCAGAGCTGGGGCGCCGCGCAGGTGCTCGCGGACCTCGTGATCCTGGCGCTCCTCGGCTGCGCGTGGATGGTGCAGGACGCCCGCGCCCGCGGCACGTCGGCGTGGCCCTACGTGCTCATCACCCTCGCGGCCGGCTCGTTCGGCGTGCTGCTGTATTTGCTGGCGCGTGAGCGCGCGGCCGGACGTGCGCCCGAGAGTGTCGCCCGCGGCGGGGCGACGCCTGCCGTCAGTTAGGCTGGCGGCTCACTTCGCCTTCGCGGCGGCTTGTCGCGCTTCCCAGCGCTCGCGTGTGGCCTGCTCCCAGGCCACTGGATCGAGCCCTCAACAGCCGGGCGGCGTCTTCTTGTAGCCTTCCCAGATCTGACCGAAGGCGACACGGAAGTCGCGCCACATCTGCAGCGGACCAGCGGCGTAGGCGGGAAGCTCTGGTGTGGGCGGCACGCCTCCATCGTAGCGCACCTCGCCCGAACGGGCGCGTTATACTCGAAGGGTGGTTGGCCTGATGCGTCCGCTGGCGGGTCTGCTCGCCGTCGTCTCGACCGTGGCGACGCCGGCCGTCCTGGCGGCCTGCCTGACGCTTTGCGCGCCGGGGATGCGTCACGCGATGGCCGCACCCGCGTCCGTGGACGCGGCGGCGCAGCCAACCGACGCGGTGGCGTGCCCTGACCATGCGGCGGCCGCACCGGACGCGCCGCTCGGGCGCGTCAGCGCCGCGGACGTCGCCTGCTGCGACGACGTGCTCGAGGCCTCCGCGCCGTCGGTCACGGCCGAACGCGCCTGTTCGCAGCTGCGCCTCTCTGGTGTGGTCGCACCGATTGAGACGTGGTCCGTTGTGCCGTCCGTCGCGCGCCCCGTGCGCATCGCGCCCGACCGCGGCTCCCCACCGCCCCCGCTCCGTCGCCCGTCCGTCCTCCGCATCTGATTCCCTCGTGACAGACGCCGCGGCACGCGTGTGCCCGGCTTCCGGCTGCGCGTGTGTAAGGCCCTCGCGCGGTCCGCGTCTATGTCGTCACACGGAGTCATGCAGATGTTCGGTCACGATCCCCTCTCCCGCCCGTCCCGCCGCACGTTCGTGAAGGGCCTCGCCCTCGGCGGCGCCGCCGCCAGCCTGGGCTGCCTGCGTGAGCCGGCCTGGGCGCAGACGCCGGCGAGGCCCGAGCAGGCGGTGCTCACCGGCACCACGTTCGACCTGCGCATCGGCGAGTCGCCCATCGACATCACCGGACGCCCGCGCACGGCGCTCACGATCAACGGCACCATGCCGGGGCCGCTCGTGCGGCTGCGCGAAGGTGACGACGTCACCCTGCGCGTGGCGAACGCCCTCGACGAGGACACGTCGATTCACTGGCACGGCCTCATCCTGCCGGCCAACATGGACGGCGTGCCGGGTCTGAGCTTCGCCGGCATCCATCCGGGGACTACCTACGAGTACCGCTTCACCGTGCGGCAGCACGGCACCTACTGGTACCACTCGCACTCGGGTTTCCAGGAGCAGCAGGGGGTCTATGCGCCGCTTGTGATCGAGGCGCGTGAGCCCGAGCCGTTCCAGTACGACCGCGAGCACGTCGTGATGCTCACCGACTGGACGGACGAAGATCCGGCGCGCGTCTACCGCAAGCTGAAGAAGCAGTCCGACTACTACAACTTCCGCCAGCGCACGCTGACCACGTTCCTCAAGGACGTGAAGGATCGCGGCCTCGGCCCGACGCTCGCCGAGCGCCGCCAGTGGGGCGACATGCGGATGAGCGCGGCCGATCTGGCCGATGTGACCGGCTACACCTACACCTACCTGATGAACGGCCGCCCGCCGGCCGCCAACTGGACCGGCCTCTTCGCGCCCGGCGAGAAGGTGCGCCTGCGCTTCATCAACGGTTCGGGCATGACCTACTTCGACGTGCGGATCCCCGGCGTGAAGATGACGGTGGTGGCCGCCGACGGCCAGTACGTGCGGCCGGTGCCGGTGGACGAGTTCCGCATCGCCATCGCCGAGACCTACGACGTCATCGTCGAGCCCACCGGCCAGGAGGCGTTCACCATCTTCGCGCAGGCGATGGATCGCACAGGCTTCGCCGCCGGCACGCTGGCCGTGCGGCCGGGCCTCGCGGCGCCGGTGCCGTCGGTCGACCCGCGGCCGGTGCTCACGATGGACGACATGGGCCACGGCGCCATGGCCCATGCGGCGATGGACCACGCCGCCATGGGGCACGACATGCCGGGCATGGTCACGCACCCCGAGAGCGAGCGCGGCAATCCGCTCGTGGACATGCAGACCATGATGCCCGCCGCGAAACTCGATGATCCCGGCATCGGTCTGCGCGACAACGGCCGGCGGGTGCTGACCTACGCCGACCTCGAAAGTCCGTTCCCCGATCCCGACGGCCGAGAGCCGTCACGCACGATCGAGCTGCACCTCACCGGGCACATGGAACGGTTCGCCTGGTCGTTCAACGGCATCAAGTTCTCGGACGCCGAGCCGCTGCGCCTCACCTACGGCGAGCGGGTGCGCATCGTGCTCGTGAACGACACGATGATGACGCACCCCATCCACCTGCACGGCATGTGGAGCGACCTTGAAGACGAGGAGGGCCGCTTCAAGGTGCGCAAGCACACGATCGACATGCCGCCCGGCAGCCGGCGCAGCTACCGCGTCACCGCCGACGCGCTCGGCCGCTGGGCGTATCACTGCCACCTGCTCTACCACATGGAAGCCGGCATGTTCCGCGAGGTGCGCGTGGACGAAGGGAGCACGCGATGATCCGTCGCGCCCTGCTCCTCGGGATCGCCGTCGCGTGGCCGGCGC
Source organism: Acidobacteriota bacterium (assembly GCA_016789705.1). Lineage (GTDB taxonomy): Bacteria > Acidobacteriota > Vicinamibacteria > Vicinamibacterales > UBA2999 > CADEFD01. The sequence continues at coordinate 7,577 of JAEUQR010000112.1, read as the reverse complement.
TCGCGGCCGCGCAGGTGCCGCCCGTGCCGCCGCCTCCGGCCGAGGACCACTCGCACCACCAGATGCCGGCGCCCGCCGCCGACGATCACGCGGCCCATCAGGCGCCACCGGCGGCGGTGACGCTGCCGCCGTTCATTCCGCCGCTCACCGACGCCGATCGCGCCGCCGCGTTCCCCGACGTGCACGACACGATGGCGCACGATGACGACGCGCTCAACTACTTCGTGCTCTTCGATCAGCTCGAGTGGCAGAGCGGCGCCGACGACGCGCTCGGGTGGGACACCAAGGGCTGGATCGGCCGTGACCGCGAGCGGCTGTGGTTCCGCACGGAGGGCGAACGGGAGGGCAGCCGCCTCGCGCACGCCGAAGCGCAGCTCTTCTACGGGCGGGCCATCGCGCGCTGGTGGGACGCGCTCGTCGGCGTGCGGCAGGATGCCCGGCCAGGCGCGGCGCAGACCTGGGTGGGCGTGGGCCTGCAGGGGCTGGCTCCGTACTGGTTCGAAGTCGAGGCGACGGCCTACGTGAGCACGGCGGGTCAGACCCACCTGCGGCTCAAGAGCGAGTACGAACTGCTCGTCACCAACCGGCTCATCCTGCAGCCGCTCGTCGAGGCCAACCTCTACGGCCGCGCCGACCGGCCGCGCGGGCTCGGCGCCGGACTCTCCGGGGTGGAGGGCGGACTGCGCCTGCGCTACGAGTTCCGCCGCGAGTTCGCGCCCTACGTGGGCGTCACCTGGCAGCGACGTCTGTTCGGCGCCGCGGACCAGGCGCGCGCAAACGGCGAGCGTGTCGGCAGCGCTAGGCTCGCCCTGGGGCTGCGGCTATGGATCTAGCCCGCCGAGGCGGCGCGGTGCGCTCACCGCGGCGCATCTGGCCAAGCACGGTGCAGTCCGGTCCGGATCGCCCGCCACAGGCCGTGTCGCAATCGTGCACGAACGACTCGAGGCTGCGGGCGAGCGCCCTGAGTTCGCGCATCTTGTCGCGCACCGACACGAGGTGTGCAGCGGCCAGATCGCGCGCCGTCGTGCAGGTGCTGCTCGGGTCGCGCAAGAGGTCCACGAGCACGCGCACCTGCGCGATCGAAAAATCGAAATCGCGGCAGCGGCGGATGAACGTCAGGCGGCCGATATCCTCGGAGCTGTAGAGACGCTGTCCGCTTTCCTGGCGGGCGGCCCGTTGCAGGAGGCCGATGGCCTCGTAGTAACGAATCGTGGGCACGGACGTGCCGGTTCGTGCGGCCAGTGCCCCAATCTTCATGCCCTGCATGGCGCCGTCGTCCCTTCTGGCGGTGGTGCGCTTGACCCTCAAGTAGCTTGAGGTTCTAGAGTGGCACGGAACGGAGTCAGGAGAACACACGATATGGACCCCACGACGCCCATGGCCTGCCAGCTGACGGGCGCGGACCATGCCGCCCGACGTCGGCTGGCGAGCTGCATGGTCACGTGTCTCATCGCCCTCGCCGTCTCGCCCACGTTGCTGGCGCGACAGACGGAGGCTGTTCTTCGTGTCGAGGTCGTGAGCGATGACGGTCCGGTCGCGGACGCACGCATCTCCGTCGGCCAGGCGACGGCGACGACTGGCGCCGATGGACGAGCGCAGCTGCGCGTGCAGCCTGGCGACGTCGTGGTTGTCACCTCCAAGGACGGCTTCGTCACGGTCTCGACCACACTCACCGTGGTGGCCGGCCAGGACGCGTCGCTCGTCGTGACTCTGGCGGAGGTGCCCACGGTGGAAGACGAAGTGATCGTCGTCGCCACGACGCGCACCGGGCGCCGGCTCGAGGATCAGCCGACCCGTGTCGAGGTGCTCGGCCGCGAGGAGATCGAAGAGAAGATGCTCATGACGCCGGGCGACATCGTCATGATGCTGAACGAAATGGGCGGGCTGCGTGTGCAGGCCACGTCGCCCTCGATCGGCGCGGCCAGCGTGCGCGTGCAGGGCATGCAGGGCCGCTACACTCGCTTCCTGAGCGACGGCCTGCCGCTGTTCGGTCAGCAGGTCGGCGGCCTCGGGCTGCTGCAGATCCCTCCGATTGATCTCGGGCAGGTCGAGGTCGTGAAGGGCACCGCGTCGGCGCTCTACGGCGCCGGTGCCATGGGCGGCGTGGTCAACCTGCTATCGCGCCGGCCCGAGGCCGAGCCCGTGCGCGAGGCCCTCCTGAACCGCTCCACGCTCGGTGCGACGGATGCGGTGCTGTTCCTCTCCGGCCCGCTCGGCCGCGGCTGGAGCGCGTCGCTCCTTGGCAGTGGCCACGGCCAGGCACGGCAGGACGTCGACGGCGACGGCTGGGCCGACGTGGCGAACTACATGCGCGGCGTGGTTCGCCCACGCCTCTTCTGGGACGGCGGGGATGGCCGCTCAGCCTTCGTTACTGCCGGCCTCACCCACGAGAACCGCGAGGGCGGCACCATGGACGGCGCCACGCTGCCCGGCACACGCGAGTCTTATGCCGAAGCGCTCGACACCAGGCGCTACGACGTGGGCGCCACCGCGCAGACGCTCTGGAAGGACCGCTATGTGGTGACGGCCCGGGGCGCCCTCGCCTGGCAGCGCCACACACACGTCTTCGGCACGACGCGCGAACGCGACGCGCACGACACGGCGTTCGCGGAAGTCGCCGTGCGCGGCGCCTCCGGACGGCACACGTGGGTGGCCGGCGCGGCCTACGAACGCGACCACTACGCGCCCCGCGACGTACCGCGCTTCGCCCACAGCTACGACGTGCCCGGCGTGTTCCTGCAGGACGACGTCGACCTCGCGCCGTGGCTGTCGGTGTCGGCCAGCGGACGCGTGGATCAGCACAGCGAGTACGGCACCTTCGTGAGCCCGCGTCTCGCGGCGCTCGTGCGCTCGGCCCGCTGGACCAGCCGCCTGGCGGTGGGGCAGGGGTTCTTCGCCGCCACGCCGCTGACCGAAGAAACGGAGGCCGCCGGGCTCACGCGCCTCACGGTGACCCGGCCCCTCAGGGCCGAACGCGGCCGCAGCGCATCGCTCGATCTGACGCGCGCGCTCGGGCCGGCCACGTGGACGGTGACGGCATTCGCCTCACGCGTGGCCGATCCTGTTGCCGTCGAACGCGACGACAGGTACGTCCTCTTCAATCGTGACGACGCGTCCAACAACGTGGGGATGGAGCTGCTGGCGACGGTGCGTGGCGGTCCGTTCGCGGCGACGTCCACGTACACGTACGTCCGGTCACGCGAGACCACCCCGGGCGGCGGTCGCGACAGCGAGCTCACACCGCGTCACAGCGCGGGCCTGGTCGGCATGTGGGAGGCGGAAGACACGGGCCGCGTGGGCCTCGAGCTGTACTACACGGGCCGTCAGCGCCTCGAGGTGAACCCGTACCGCGAGCGGTCTGCGCCGTACGTGGTCGTCGGCCTGCTGGTCGAGCGGCGCATCGGCAAGATGCGCGTGTTCGTCAACGCCGAGAACCTGACCGACGTGCGCCAGACTCGATACGACGCGCTGCTGCGTCCCCGGGCCGGTGCGGATGGCCGCTGGACGGTCGACGCATGGGCGCCGCTCGATGGCCGGGTGGTGAACGCCGGCCTCCGTGTGGCGTTCTGAGCCGGCGCCGGCTCGGCGCCATCCGGGCGCTGCGGCTGATGGCGTCACTGCGACAACATGCCGCAGCGCCCGCCGGGCGATTGGCGCGCACGATGTCAGTGCATGCGTGTTCGTGTCCTCGTTCCGTGCGTCGTCGTTGCCACTGTGTTCGCGGGTGCCGCGTGTGAGCAGGGTCCCCTTCCCACCCAGAAGGAAGGCCGGATGTTGTACGCGGAGAACGGCTGCGCGAGCTGTCATGGGCCGGCCGGACGCGGGGACGGCCCGGTGGGGCAGACGCTCGACCCGCGCCCGCGCGACTTCCAGGATGTGGCGGCCTTCAAACGCGGCTTCGATGTCGAGGCCATCGCCCGCACGCTCGCCACGGGCATCCTCGTGCCGGCGGCTCCCGCTAGAGGCGCCACTGGCGCGCCCTCGCATCACCAGCAGGGCATGCCGAAATTCGATCATCTCTCGGAGGTCGAGCGGCAGTCGCTCGCCCTCTACGTCATCTCACTGCACGACCCCGCGCGCCAGGGAGCGCGCCAGCCATGACACAGCGCCACCTTCTGCCCGTTTTGATGAGTGTCCTCTGCGCCGCCGGCGCCTTCGCCGCGGCGACGCCCGCACTCGCCCAGACGCCGGTGCTCACCGCGCACGACGCGTGGGCCCGCGAGCCCATGGGCGGCCGCAACATGACCGGCGTGTTCGTGGTGGTCGAAAACGCCGGCGCCGCGCCCCGCGCCATCGTGAGTGCCTCCACCGATGCCGCCGAGAAGGTCGAACTGCACGAGATGAAGAACGAGGGCGGCATGATGCGGATGTCGCCGGTCAAGCAGATCGACGTGCCGGCCAGAGGCAAGGTGGAGCTCAAGCCCGGCTCGTTCCACGTGATGCTCTTCGGCATCAAGGGCAAACCCGCCGCCGGCGACACGATGCAGCTCACGCTGACGTTCGACGATGGCTCGAAGGTGACGACGCCGGCGCAGTTCCGTCGCCCTGAGGGGATGAAGTGAGCGACCGGATGACACGCCGGCGCGTGGTCGGCGGGCTGCTGGCCACCGCGATTGCCGGGGTGGCCGGCTGCGGGCGGCCGGCCGCGCCCGGTGCCGCGGCGCGTGCCGACGCGTTGCCGGTGCTGCCGATTGGCGGCGACTTCCAGCTCACCGGTCACGACGGCCAGCCGTTCGCGCTGACGTCCCTGCGCGGCAAGGCCGTCCTCATCTTCTTCGGCTACAGCTCCTGTCCCGACGCCTGTCCGACCACGCTCTCGAAGCTCTCCACCGTGGCGCGGCGCCTCGGCGACGACCGCGCCCGGGTGCGCACGCTCTACATCTCGGTCGATCCGGATCGCGACACCCCTGAGGTGCTCAAGGCGGACCTCGAGAACTTCTCGGTGGAAGCGCTCGGACTGACCGGCACGAAAGCGCAGATCGACGCGGTCGTGAAGCAGTACGCGGCGGCCTACGAGATCGTGCCCACGCCCGAGTCGGCGGCGAAGTACACCATCTCGCACACCACGAAGGTGTATGCACTCGACGCCGAGGGACGAGTGCGCACGACGTTCGCTTATGAAGCGACGGTGGATGAGATCGTGACCGGCATCCGGGCGGTGCTGGCCAGCTGAGGAGACTGCGCGCACCCTCGACGGCCGGGGATGCGCGCAGGAGGGGTGAGAGACTACCGGCCGCCGAAGCGGATGGCGACGCTGCCGCTCGGGCCGCGCAGCTGGTCGCCGAGCAGGTCGGTGGCGCCGATGAAGCGGTAGCCGACGCCCGCATCGAGGCTGAGCCACGGCGTGATCGTCCACACCGCGTTCAGTTGTGGCTCGGCCATCACGAAGTGCTCGCTGATGCGGATGGGCGTGTCGGCCGTGATGAACGACGGGCTGCCGATGCGCGCCCCGCCCGTGCGGCCGCGACCGCCCTGGAGCGACGTGTTCGGGGACAGCGTGCGTGGTGTGCCGAAGATGTCGCCGTACGGACGCGCGAGCGTGGCATCGCCGATGCCGGCAAAGAGGCCGGTACTCACGGCGAGCGTGCGATCGCCGAAGAACGTCCAGCGGGCGAGCCCGCCGCCGTACTGCATCCGGAAGTTGTCGTCGCGGTTGGCAAGCATGTAGCCGCCGGCCCCGAGGAACAGCGTGCGGTCGGTGAGCCAGCCGAGATAGCCGCCGACGAGCGTGGCCTGGCGGTCGTTCACCTCGGTGAACTTCGCGTCAGGGGCGATGACGAAGCCGCTCCGCAGGCGCTGCACCTGGAGTCCCTGCGCCGCGGGTGCGGCGGTGTCGGGGCTGGTGGTCTGCGCCACGGCGGACGTGGCCACCGCGCACGACGCGGCGGCGAGGAGGACGGCGGCGAATGCGGGGCGCCTCATCGCGACAGGCTCACATTCAGCGGGAGCGTGCGTCCCGCGCGAATCTGCACCGTGCGGCGGTAGCCGGGCAGGCCGTCTTTGCGCACTTCGATCTCGTGCGCACCCTCCGGCAGGTCGATGAGGATTGGCCCGTCACCCTCGGGCGCCGTCCACTCCTCGCCGTCCACGAGCAGCGTCGCATCGGCCGGCTGGACGCGGACCGACAGCGTGCCGAAGGCCGACTGCGGCGGCTGTGACTCACCGAACGGCGGACGCGGACCTCGTGGGCCGCGTGCCGTACCCGGGCCCGGTGCGGACTCGACGGCCTGGGCCGGCGGTGTGGCGGCGGTGGGCCGCGGGCCGCTCGATTCGCCAGGGGCGAGCGGCGTCATCCGCTGGCGGATGTCGAGTGTCTCGCCGGGCTGGAACAGTACTTTCTGTGTGATGGTCTCGTAGCCGTCGAGATAGATGGTGAGCTCGTGTTCGCCAGGGGCGACGTCGAGCCGCTGGAAGAAGCCGTCGAAGTCATCGACGGATCCGGCGAGGTAGCCGTCTACGTAGACCTCCGCCTGCTTGGGCGTGATCTGCAGCCGGGCCGAGCCGCCCGCCATGCCCCAGCCGGCGCCGAAGGGCGGATACATGCCGGGGAAGCCCCAGCCGGGGCCCCAGCCCCAGCCGGCGTTCCAGAAGAACGGGTCGTAGAAGCCGGCGCCGAAGTAGAGCGGCGCGCCGACTACCACGCGGCCGCCGCCACCGCGGCCCACAGCACGGCCGCGGCGCTGGGCGCTGGCCTCGCCGGGCCAGAGGCTCATGACCGTGGCGCAGAGGGCCGCCGCCACGATCCATCGAAGAGAACGAAGACGTGAGGTCACTGGAAGTGCTCCGAGGCAGGCACGACACGGATGAGCAACCTCGATGCCAGTGCCGCTGAGGTGCATGTCCGCGGAATTCGCCAGGATTCCCGCCCGTGTCCCGCCCGCGGGTGGGCGGGCCTGTCCTGTAACGAGCACGTGTTGTCCTCGAATCGTGCCGTGCCCGAGCGCGTGACCTTCGCGCTCGACGTGTCGCATTTCTAGCCGGTCAGCGGCGGTCGCGCTCGACGAAGGCCGCGAGACGGCCGAGTGCGTCGTCCCACTGTGCGCTCACCTGCGCGAGCAGTCGGCGCACCTCGGCGAGGCGCCGCGCCTCGATGTGCCACTGCTGCTCGCGGCCGTGGCGGCGGCTGCTGGCGAGGCCGGCGTCGCCGAGCACCCGCAGATGCTTCGTCACGGCCTGCCGCGTGAGCGCCGTGCCCTCGGCGAGCCGCGTGATCGAGAGTGGCCCCTCGTGACAGAGGCGCGACACGAGGTGCAGGCGCGTCTCGTCGCCGAGCGCCGTGAACACGGGCGCGACGCTCGCGAGCGTCGCGGGCGAGGGGCGGCCCTGCGGCGACATCCGCGGACCTCAGCGCCCGCCCGCGACGTAGCGCGTGACGAGCCGGAGCTGATGCGTCCAGCCGCCGTCATTCGCGTCGAAGGCCAGCGCGCGGCGTTCGCGCGCGATGCGGTCGAAGCCCGACTCGGTGATCGTGATTCGCGTGGCGTCACCGTCGGCCTCGAGCACGAACTCGACGAGGGTCATCGGATCGTCCGGATGGTCGGGGGCGCCGGTGCCGTGCGGCGCCCAGCGAAAGGCCA
>JAEUQR010000100.1 GCA_016789705.1 Acidobacteriota bacterium | reverse complement strand
CGCGACCACGGCCCCTTGTTGATGAGGAAGTAGCGCAGGCGCGCCTGCCCGATCGGCGTGTCGTCGGTCACGAGCGTCGAGAGGGTGGACTCGTTCCCGGCCCACACCTGCCGAAGGAAGAGCGCGTCCATCACCTGCGCGGCGCGGATCATGTGCGCGAGCGCGCGGCGCTCGGAATCCGGCAGCCCGGCGACATCGGCCGAGAGGTCCGTCGGCGCAAAGCGCGCGATCTGAGGGGCGAGCGCCGTCATCGCGGGATCCACCCGCTCGGGCGCGGGCGCCGGCGTGGTGCCGGACGGCGGAGCCCCCGGCGATCCGCACGCGGCGAGGCCGAGAGACAGGACGGTGGCAAGAGCGAGCGGCGTGGCGAGTCTGGACATAGGCCGGAGGGATCGCACGAGGCGGTCATGGTTCAGTGCACACCGGGGCTGCCGAGCAGGTGCGCGGGATCGGAGCCGAGGCGTTCGATGGCCTTGTCCCACATGCGTTCGGGCTGACTGCCGAAGATGAGGTCGGCGCCGACGGGCGCCATGAGCCACGACGCCTGCGCCAGTTCCTCGTCGAGCTGGCCGGCATCCCAGCCGGCATACCCGACCACCACGCGCACGTCACTCGCGGGCGGCGACTGAAGGGCCGCCCGGAGTGCCGCCGGCGATGCGGTGAGGTAGACGCCGTCGGCCACTTCGGTGGCGTCGGCATCGAGGGTGGGCCGCGACGTGAGCACCCAGGCGCGGCGCGGGTCGACGGGGCCGCCGGTGAAAAGATAGACGTCGTCACGAATCGACACCGCCGGCACCGTTTCGACCACCTCGTGCGCCGGCTTGTCCATGGGCCGGTTGACCACCAGTCCGAACGCCCCCTCGGGGCCATAGGCGCAGAGCAACACGACCGTCCGCTCGAAGTTCGGATCGGCGAGCTGCGGCATCGAGATGAGCATCAACGGGGCGAGGGACGATGCGTCATCAGACATAGGCCCATCCTACTCCAGCGCCCCTCGACTGCGCGTATAGTGCGGCCATGGTTCTCCGCATCCTGGCCGTCGCCGGCCTGCTGGCCCTGCTGCCCACCCTCGCGCCCGCGCAACCGGCGCCGCGACGGATGGTGCTCGACGACTTCAACCGCATCGTCGCCCTCGGCGACCCGCAGCGTTCGCCCGATGGCGACTGGGTGGCCTACACGGTCACAACCATCGACGCCGAGAAGGACAGACGCAACACCGACATCTGGATGGCGCGCTGGGACGGCACGGCGCAGCAGCAGCTCACCTCGTCACCCGACGGCGAGAGCTCGCCACGGTGGAGCCCCGACGGCAAGTACCTCGCCTTCCTCGCCTCGCGCGGCACCGAGGACGAGAAGAAGCAGGGCGCGCAGTTGTGGCTCCTGCCCCGGCAGGGCGGCGAAGCGCTCAAGGTGAGCGAGGTGAAAGGCGGGCTCAGCAACATTCAGTGGTCGCCCGACAGCACGCGGATCGCCTTCGAGATCGCGGACGTGAACCCGGCCGACGAACCCGAGAAGATGGAGGGCTGGAAGCGCAAGACCACGCCGCCCATCGTCATCGACCGCTACCACTTCAAGGAGGACCGCACGGGCTACCTGACGCGTCACTACTCCCACATCGCCGTGTTCGACCTGGCGACGAAGACGGCCACCACGCTCACCTCCGGCCAGGTGGACGACGAGAACCCGGCGTGGTCGCCCGACGGGACGCGCATCGCCTTCATCAGCAAACGCGCGCAGCCCGATCCCGACCGCACCACGAACACCGACGTCTGGGTCATCGACGCGAAGCCCGGCGCCACGCCGCGGCAGATGACGAACACGCCCGAGGGCGAGAGCGGCCGGCCCACGTGGAGCCCCGACGGCTCGCGCATCGCCGTGCTCGTCGGCGACACCGACACCAACTATGCCTACGACCTCAACAAACTGGGCGTCATCGCCGCCAACGCGCCGGGGCCGGGCGCCGTGCGGCTGCTCTCCCCCACGCTCGACCGCGCCGTCTTCGCGCCGTCGTGGTCGAAGGATGGTCAGCGCATCTCGTTCCTGCTCGAAGACGATCGCTCGCAGCACGCGGCGAGCGTGCCGGCCGAGGGCGGCACGCCTCGGCGGCTCACCGGCGCGGGCATGGTCGTCGCCGCGCTCAGCCCGAACGGCGCCGACGACCGTCATGCCGCCGTGCTCAGCACGTCGAACACGCTGCCGGAGCTCTTCGCGCTCGACGGCGGCGCGCCGCGCCAGCTCACGCGGCACAACGCCGCCCTGCAGGCCGAGGTGCGCTTCGCCACGGCCGAGAACCTGACGTCGAAGAGCAAGGACGGCACCGAGGTGCACAGCATCCTCGTGAAGCCGGTGGACTACGTGGCCGGCCGCGCCTATCCGACCATCCTCTTCATTCACGGCGGCCCGAACGGGCAAGACGATCACGGCTTCGACGTGACCCACCAGTGGTTCGCGGCGAACGGATACGTCGTGCTCGCGCCGAACTACCGCGGCAGCAGCGGCCGTGGCGCCACCTTCCAGAAGGCAATCCACAAGGACTGGGGCCACTTCGAAGTGGTGGACGTGCTCGGCGCGGTGGACGAAGCCGTGAAGCAAGGTGTGGCCGATCCGAATCGGCTCGGTATCGGCGGCTGGAGCTATGGCGGCATCACGACCAACTACACGATTGCCACCGACACCCGCTTCAAGGCGGCGGCGAGCGGTGCCGGCAGCTCCCTGCAGCTCACGATGTACGGCATGGATCGGTACATCGTGCAGTACGAGCAGGAACTCGGGCTGCCGTGGAAGAACCCCGAGGCCTGGATGAAGGTGTCGTATCCCTTCTTCCACGCCGACCGCATCAGGACGCCCACGCTCTTCCTGGGCGGCGAGAAGGACTTCAACGTGCCCATCGCCGGCGGCGAACAGATGTATCAGGCCCTGCGAAGTCAGAACGTCGATACCGAACTCGTCATCTACCCCGGGCAGTTCCACGGCCTGACCGTGCCGAGCTACGAGCGCGATCGCCTGCAGCGGTACGCGAATTGGTACGGCAAGTACCTGCAGCCGGCGGCGCCCACGAGCGCGAGGCAGCCATGACACGGCGGGACGCGCTGGCGTCGATGGCGCTCGGGCTCGTGCCCGGGCCCGCGCTGGCGCGGCATCAGCGCGAGACCCGCGAGCTGCCGAACGCGAAGGTGCTCGGCTCGGCGGTCAGTGAATACAACGACGGCAGGGCGCAGGTCATCGCCGCCTACTACTATTCGCAGCGCCAGCACGACGGCCCGTGGGTGCTCGTCGAGCTCGGCTTCCGCACGCGCAGCCGCGACGTGCTGCGCCGCGACCACATCGAAATCGAGACGCCGTCGGGCGACATCGTGCCGCTCTCGGGTCAGCGCCGCTGGGGCGCGGACCCGACGCGTGCCGTGCGCCTGCTGCAGCAGGCCACGCCCACGCGCCATCAGGTGCGGCCGTACTTCGGCGGCGCAGGCATCAACCGCCTGCGCTTCTTCTCGCGTCCGCAGGACGGCTACACGGTGGTCGACCTCGAAGACTCGTTCTGGGATCCGGTCCTCATCGGTGATCTGCTCTTCGAATCACCGACCGGCGCCTGGGAGCCCGGCCGGCACGTGCTGACGATCGGCTACAGCCGCGGTGTGGCCGCGCTGCCGCTCGACCTGAAGTAGGGCACTCACCGCGACGTCGCCCACGTCACCGCATCGCGGACCTGTGGCGCGTCAGCGCTGAAGGCCGCGTTCTTCACGCCGCCGCCGGGCCGCTCGAGCGCCGCCACGGCGGCCGCGTCCCCCGCCGCGCCAATCGCGAGTGCGAGGTTGCGGCGCACCTGCGCCATGGGCGCGTGCGTCAGCGGACTGCCCGCGATGAACGCGTGCAGCGTGTCATCGGGACGCTGCCAGAGCTCCGCGGCTTCAGGCGCCTCGCGTCCGGCGCGCGGCTGCCAGGCGGCATCGATGGTGACCGCCGGCGCGAGATTCCACGGACACACCTCCTGGCAGATGTCACAGCCGAAGAGGTGGCCCGCGACGGCGGCTTTCTCGTGCGGGCCGAGCACGCCGGCCTTCTCGATCGTGAGATAGCTGATGCACGCGCGCGCGTCGACCTCGCGCTCTCCCACGATGGCGCCCGTGGGACACGCATCGATGCAGAGCGTGCAGGCGCCGCACTGATCGGCCACGAGCGCGTCCGGCGTGAGCGGCAAGGTGGTCGCGATGCCGGCGAGCAGCACCCACGAGCCGAGCTCGGGATTGATGAGGAGCGAGTGCTTGCCGATCCAGCCAAGACCGGCGTAGGCGGCCACCACGCGCTCCTGCACCCAGTGTTTGTCGACGAAGACCGCCGCGTCGAACGGACGGTCCGTCGCCTCCTGCATCCACGCGAGCAGCGCGTCGAGCCGCTCCTGCAGCACCAGGTGATAGTCCTCGCCGCGGGCGTAGCGCGCCACGGACGGTACGGGGCCGGGCGTAGGGTCAGGCCCGGTGAAGTAGTTGGTCGCCGTCATCACGACGGACCGTGCCCCCGGCAGGAAACGCGTCACATCGGCCCGCACGTCAGCGGACCGCTCGAGATACCGCATCTCACCGTGAAACCCGCGCGCCACCCAGTCGTGAATGCGCCCGAGCTCGGGCATGCCGGCGGCGGGTGCGACGCCACACAGATCGAACCCCAGCCTCTGTGCCTGCGCCTTCACGGCCGCGGACGTCAGCATGCGGCCCCCCTCGGGTGGCGAGCGCGGAGGCGGCGGGCGGTATCCGGCTGGCGGCGACTCTGAGCCGTCGTCGATCGGAAGGCAGACACTCGCACCGGGAGTGCGAGTGACACGCAGATTAGGGGACGCCACCCCATCGCGCAGGCCACGCGCGACGGGGGCCCCGGATGGGGGTCCCCAGAAGCGCTTTGGACGGCGCTCAAGCCGCCGTGAGGTGCGAGTGACCGACGCGGCGAAGCGGAGCCGCTAGGCGGATACCGCCCGTCGACTCCATCCATCGCCGCCATCGATCCCCTACTTCTTGCTGACGAGCTGCCGCAGCACGTACGGCAGGATGCCGCCGTGGCTGAACGCCGTGAGTTCCTCCGGCGTGTCGATGCGGCACATCGCCTGGAAGGTCTTCGTGCTGCCGTCCTCGGCGGTGGCCGTCACGGTGACGAGCGTGCGCGGCTTGAGCGCCGCGCCGGCGCCGGCGAGCGCGAACACCTCGCGGCCGGTGAGACCGAGCGACGCCACCGACTCACCGTCGTTGAACTGCAGCGGCAGCACGCCCATGTTCACGAGGTTGCTGCGGTGGATGCGCTCGTAGCTTTCGGCGATGACCGCTTTCACGCCGAGCAGCATCGTGCCCTTGGCCGCCCAGTCGCGCGAGCTGCCCGAGCCGTACTCCTTGCCGGCCAGCACGAAGAGCGGTACGCCGGCCGCCTGATACGTCATCGAGGCGTCGTAGATCGACATCACGTCGCCGCCGGGCAGATAGGCGGTGACGCCGCCTTCCACGCCGGGCACGAGCTGGTTCTTGATGCGCGTGTTGGCGAACGTGCCGCGCATCATCACCTCGTGGTTGCCGCGGCGCGCGCCGTAGGAGTTGAAGTCCTTCGGAGCGACGCCGTGTTCGATGAGGTACTTGCCGGCGGGGCTGTCGGCCTTGATGTTGCCGGCCGGCGAGATGTGGTCGGTGGTGATGCTGTCGCCGAGCACGGCGAGCACGCGGGCGCCGGTGATGTCGGTGAGCGGCGTCGGCTCCATCGACAGGTTCTCGAGGAACGGCGGCCGGCGCACGTAGGTGGAATCGGCTTCCCAGTTGAAGCGGTCGCCGGTCGGCACCGGCAGACTGCGCCAGCGCTGGTCACCTTCGAACACCTTCGCGTACTGCGAGGTGAAGGCCTGCGAGGTCACGCTCGACGCCATCGCGTCGGCGATTTCCTTGTCGGTCGGCCAGATGTCCTTGAGATACACCGGCGCGCCGTCAGAGCCGGTGCCGAGCGGCTCGGTCGTGAGGTCGATGTTCATCGAGCCGGCAATGGCGTAGGCGACGACGAGCGGCGGCGAGGCCAGGTAGTTGGCGCGCACGTCCTGCTGGATGCGGCCCTCGAAGTTGCGGTTGCCCGAGAGCACCGAGGCCACGACCAGGCCGCGTTCGCGGATCTCGGCGCCAGTCTCCTCGGGCAGCGGGCCCGAGTTGCCGATGCAGGTCGTGCAGCCGTAGCCCACGAGGTTGAAGCCCACCTGATCGAGATAGGTGTCGAGGCCGGCAGCGCGCAGGTATTCGGTGACCACCTTCGAGCCGGGCGCGAGCGAGGTCTTCACCCACGGCTTGCGGGTCAGGCCCTTCGCCACGGCCTTCTTCGCCACGAGGCCGGCGCCAATCATCACGCCGGGATTCGACGTGTTGGTGCAGCTCGTGATGGCGGCAATCACGACCGAGCCGTGTTCGAGCTGGGTCTTCGTCGCCACCGCGGTGCCGCCGCCGGCGGCGACCTTCACGCCCTTCTTCAGTTCCTCGAGCGAGCCGGCAAACGACTGCTTGGCGCCGCTGAGCGCGACGCGGTCCTGCGGACGGCGCGGACCGGCCAGGCTCGGCACGATCGTCGCGAGGTCGATCTCGAGGCCTTCCGAGTAGGTTGCATCGGGCGCGCCATCCACACGGAAGAGGCCCTGCGCCTTCGCATACGCTTCCACCAGCGCGACCTGCTGTTCGTCGCGGCCGGTCAGGCGCAGGTAGTCGAGCGTCAGCGTGTCGATCGGGAAGATGGCGACCGTGGCGCCGTACTCGGGGCACATGTTGCCGAGCGTCACGCGGTCCGCAATCGTGAGGTGGCCGAGACCGGGGCCGTAGAACTCCACGAACTTGCCCACCACCTTGTGCTTGCGCAGCGCCTCGGTGATCGTGAGCACCAGGTCGGTGGCGGTAGCGCCTTCGGGCAGCTGGCCGGTGAGCCGGCAGCCGACGACGGGCGGAATCAGCATCGAGCTCGGCTGACCGAGCATCGCCGCCTCGGCTTCGATGCCACCCACACCCCAGCCCACGACGCCGAGCCCGTTCACCATCGTGGTGTGCGAGTCGGTGCCGAAGCAGGTGTCGGGATAGAGCACGCCGCCGTCCTGGCAGACGACGCGCGCGAGGTACTCGATGTTCACCTGGTGCACGATGCCGGTCTCGGGCGGCACCACGCGGAAGTTCTCGAACGCGCCCTGGCCCCAGCGCAGGAACACGTAGCGTTCACGGTTGCGCTGGTACTCGAGCTCGCCGTTCAGCGCGAGCGCGTTGGGCGAGGCGAAGTGGTCCACCTGCACCGAGTGGTCGATGACGAGTTCCACCGGCTGCAGCGGATTCACACGGGCCGGGTCGCCGCCGAGCGCGGCGATGCCGTCGCGCATCGCCGCCAGATCGACCACACACGGCACGCCGGTGAAGTCCTGCAGGATGACTCGCGCCGGCATGAACGAGATTTCCTTGTCCGGGTTCTTCGCGGCCGGATTCCAGCCGGCGAGCGCGCGGATGTCGTCGGCCTTCACGAAGGCCTCGTCCTCGCGGCGCAGCAGGTTCTCGAGCAGGATCTTCAGCGAGAACGGCAGGCGTTCCACCGAGGGAAAGGCCTTGGCCAAGGCCGTGAGGCTGAAGTAGTCGTAGGACTGGCCCCCCGTGGTGAGGGACGACCGGGTGCTGAACGAGTTGCGGCTGGACATGATCCCGGGAATTCTAGCAGGACCGGACTGCCGGTGACCGCTCGCGACCGGGCACCGGCCGTCCGCGACCGGACACCGGCATCTTCGCGCCCGACACCTCCGGCGCGACGCCGCGCGATTCCGGCCGGAAACCGCGTCCGATTCGCCACGGCGCCGCGACGCGCCGGATGGCACGGGATTCGTAAGCGCAGGGCTTATGCGCGACTTCGTCCTCGGCCTTCGATCGCTCGGACGCACGCCCGGGCTCGCCGCGGCGGCCATCGCCTCGATGGCCCTCGGCATCGGCGCCAGCACGGCCATCTTCACTGTGGTGCGGCACGTCGTCCTGGCGCCGCTCCCCTTTCCGGCACCCGAGCGGCTCGTCATGTTGTGGGAGACCGCCCCCGACAATCCGGCGCGCTGGGTGGCGCCGGCGAACTACCTCGACTGGCGAGCGGCCATGACCGGCACGGTCACGGAGATGGCCGCCTTCGACAGCGTGTCGCTCACGCTCTCGGGCGCCGGCGAGCCCGAACGGCTGCGTGGCGTCTCGGCCTCGGGCACGTTCTTCGCCGCGATCGGCCAGTCCGCGTCCGAGGGCCGCACACTCGTCGCCGACGACGACCAACCGGGTGCACCGTGCGTTGCCGTCTTGAGCGCGGGACTGCGAGCGCGCCGCTTTCCAGGCGACCCGCGCGGCCGGGCACTGGTCCTCGATGGACGGCCGTGCACGGTCGTCGGCGTGCTGCCGGCGGACTTTCGTTTTCCGCTGATGCCGCGCGCCGAGATCTGGGTGAACGGCGATCGTGGGGTGCCGCGGTCGTTCCCCTTCACGGGCGACGCCACCGGCGTCCGCGACGCCCACTTGCTGTTCGTGGTGGCACGCCTGCGGCCCGACACGGCGCCCGAGGCGGCCGCGGCGCAACTCTCGGCCGTGGCGGCACAACTGGCCATCACCTACCCCGACACCAATGCCGGGCTCGGGGCACGCGTGGTGTCGCTGCACGAGGCCGTCGTCGGCGAGGTCCGCCGTCCGCTGTGGCTGCTGCAGGCGGCCGTGCTCGTGCTGCTCATCGTGGCGAGTGCGAACGTCGCACACCTGCTCATCGGCCGCGCCGCCGGCCGCCGCCATGAACTGGCGATACGCCGCTCGCTCGGCGCCGGGCGCGCCCACCTCGCGCGCCAGATGCTCGGCGAGGCCTTCGCCTTCGCGCTGCCTGGCGGCGCGCTCGGCGTGCTGATGGCCGCGTGGGGTGTCGATGTACTGGTCGCCGCGGCCCCGGCGGCGCTGCCGCGCGTGCCGGAGGTCGCGGTCGACGGCGTGGTGCTCGGGACCGCCGCGACCCTTACCGTCCTGACCACGCTCGTCATCGGGCTGGCGCCGCTCGCCAGCGCGGGACTGCGGCCGGCGCAGGCGCTGCAGTCCGGCGGCGTGCGCATCGCCGGGGGCGCCCGGCGCTGGCATCGCGGCCTGGTCGTCGCCGAACTGGCCCTCGCGCAGGTCGTGGTCGTGGCCGCGTGGCTGCTGGCGACGAGCCTGGGCGCGGCCACACGGGTGCCCCTTGGGTATGACACCGATGGCCGGGTGGCCGCTGAACTCACCCTCGCGCGCGACCCCGACGGCACAAACGCGGCGGTCACACCGCCCGGCGCACCGACGCGCGCCGCGGCCTTCGTCGACGCCGTGCTGGAGGCCATGACGACCCAGCCTGGCGTCCGCGGGGTGGCGGCCGCCTTCACCGCACCGCTTTCAGGTGCGCCCAATCGCGGGATCCGCATCGAGGGCACCGCGGAGCCGCCGGCCGGCCAGGAGCCCGACGCTGACTTTCAGGTCGTCACGCCCGGCTTCTTCGACACCCTCGGCATCCGGCAGTTGGCCGGCCGGCGCCTCACGGCCGCAGACGATCGGCGCGCGCCACCGGTCGTGGTCGTCAACGAGGCGTTCGTCGCGCGCCACTTCGCGGGCACGCCGGCGGTGGGTCGTGTCATCGAGTTCGGCGGAACAGCCCACGAGATCGTGGGCGTGGTGGGCGACACCCGCTATCGCTCCGTCGAAACCGCGCCGTATCCGACGTTCTACGTGCCACTCGCGCAGTCCACGGAGGCCTGGCCGTTCCTGGCGTTCCTCGTGTGGTCGGACGCCGAGACCGCGGTGGTGAGCGACGGCCTGCGGGCCGCAGTGCGGCGTGCCGACCCGGCCCAGCCCATCGCCACGCTGCGTCCGCTCGACGCGGCGGTCGGGGAGGCCCTGGCCGCCCGGCGGTTCAACACGTGGCTGGTCGTGCTCTTCGCGGGCGCCACGATGGGGCTGGCCGCCCTCGGGGCGTACGGCGTCACCGCGGCCCTCGTGGCGGCGCGGGCCCGGGAGTTCAGCATCCGCGCGGCTCTGGGCGCGTCGGGAACGCGCCTGGCCGCACACATCGTCGGGGACACGGTGCGCACGACGGGCCTGGCGAGTGCGATCGGCCTGGGGCTGGCGTGGACGGGCGGACGCGTGCTCGATGGCTTGCTGTTCGGGACAACGGCGCGCGATCCCTGGCAACTGACGGCGGCGGCCACCGTCGTCACCGGCGCCGCGGTGCTGGCGATCTGGCCGGCGGCGAGACGCGCCGGCCGGACGGCACCGCTCGAGGCGCTGCGCATCGAGGGATGAGCGGTCAGTCGCGCCGGTGCACGACGCTGCGCGCGAGGCCCGAGAGATAGGGCGACGACAGCCCCGCCCCGGCGAGCACCGCCTCGGCATCAGCCACGGCGTCGATCGCCATCAGGCGCGCCGTGTCGCGGCCCACGAGCCCGGGGAAGGTGACCTTGCCGGCGCCGGCGTCCTTGCCGGCGGTCTTCCCGAGCGTGGCCGCGCAGCCTTCCACATCGAGGACGTCATCGACGATCTGAAAGGCCAGGCCGACGCGTTCGGCGAAGGCCGCCATCGCCGTCACCTGCTCGGCCGACGCCCCGGCCATCAGCGCGCCGCCCACCGCCGCGGCACGGATGAGGCCGCCGGTCTTGCGCGCGTGCATGTCGGAGAGGGCCGCAAGATCGAGCGGTGCGCCCTCGCCGGCAGGGCCGCAGGTGCCGGTCACGGCGAGGTCGATCGCCTGGCCGCCCACCATGCCGGCGGCGCCGACGGCCTGCCCGAGTTCGGCGATGACCTGGAGCTTGCGGGGCACGGCGTGTGGCGCCTCGAGATCCGAGGGATGGCGGGCCAGCAGTCCGAAGGCCTCGGCGAGCAGTCCGTCGCCCACGAGGATGGCCAGGCCCTCGCCGTAGCGCACGTGCACGGTGGGCTGGCCGCGGCGCAGCACGTCGTCGTCCATGGCCGGCAGGTCGTCGTGCACGAGTGACTGGGTGTGGACGAGCTCGACGGCGCAGGCCATCGGCAGTGCGAGCGCCAGTGCGGCCGCCCTGGCGTCGTCGTCACCGCCGTTCGCGACCGCCACGGCGTCCGCGGCGGCAAGCGACAGCACGGGGCGAAAGCGCTTGCCGCCCGAGGCCACGGCGTACCGCATCGCCTCGGCCAGCACGGCCGGGCAGTCGGGCGGCGCGGGCAGCCAGCGGTCGAGCGCCGCATCGACGTCGGCACGACGTTCGGCGACGTATTCTGCGAAGGCGAGCGGACGTAGCGCGGCGTGGCTCATGCGAACGGTTGATTGGTGCAGTCTACCGGGCCAACCCCGCGCTTCTTCGCTTTATTCCCGGGGCACGGGGCGGCACGTCAGCGAACGGCGCGGCGGGCGAAGAGATGCCGGGCGCACGCCCACGCGATGACCCCGGCCACGGCCAGCACGCCCACCGCCGTCCACGTGCCAGGCCCCGCCGGACGGGCGCCCAGCGCTTCGGTGAAGGCGGTGATCGCCCACGCGTTCGGCGTGCCCCAGCCGAGGTCCTGGAGCCAGGGCGGCATCAGGAAACGGGGCACCATGCTGCCCCCCACTGCCGACGCCACGAGCACCGCGATGTTCGACGCGGTCGTCGCCTGGCGGGCCGTGCCGCAGATCGACGCCAGGAACAACGTCGCCCCGGCCGACGCCACGCCGAGTGCGCCGGCCGCGGCAGCCCAGGGCCAGAGCGGCGCCGCCGGCATGCCACCGGCCCAGGCCCACGACACGGCGAAGATGACCGCCGCCTGCGCGATGCCCTGCACCACCAGGAACAGGCCGCGGCCATCGACGAGCGCGGCCAGACCGGCCGGGCCGGCCACCGCGCGATCGGCGACACCGGAGGCAAGGTCGTCGTGCAGCGCCGCCGCAATCGGCACGCCGGCCAGCAGGATGAAAAGGGCGGCGACGGCACCGGCGTAGTAGGCCGGTACGCTTGCCTGCGCGCTGGCATCGGCGCGCACGGACGTCTCCACGAGCGACGAGAAGGCGGCGCCGTCACCGCCGTCCGGATCGGTGGCGGCATCGGCGGCCATCTCGTCGAGCACGGCGGCCGCCGCGGCCAGCTGCTCGGGCGTGAGCGGTACGACCACCTGGTCCACAAGCGCCACCGCTCCACGCAGGGCCGCATCCGGCAGCGCCGCGAAGTACGCACGCTGCACCGCGCCCGCCACGATCCCGCCGGCCACGGCCCGCGCGGGATGGCTCACGACGAGCACCGGCGCCAGTCCATCGCCGGCCAGCGTATCGAGGCCCCGTCCGTCGCGCCGCAGCACGATCGCCGCATCGGCGGCGCCCTCGGCCACCCGCGTGTCGGCGGCCGCGCGGGAGTCGACGCGCGTGACGCGCAGCGACGCGTCAAGGTCGATGGCGGCGGCGAGCCGGCGCGAGAGTGGCGTGCCGGCCTCGTCCGCGACCGCCACCTGCAGCCGCAGGTCGTCGCCGGTCGCGCTCGAGAAGATGGCCGCGAAGACGAGGAACACGAGCACCGGCAGCACGAAGCTCATGGCCAGCGCGCCGGCATCCCCGGCCAGCGCCAGCACCTGCGCCCGGCATACCGCCCACCTCACGACGCCCGCTCCCGGTACGCGGCAATCACGCGCGCCACGACGCCCGTGAGCGTCGGGCGCCGCAGTCGCAGTTCGGCGACCTCGACGCCACGACCGGCGAGCCGGCGTTCGAGCGTGGCGAGGTCCACGGCGCCGGCCGCACTCACCCACTCGCCGTCGCTCGACGGCGCGAACCCCTCGGCGCGCAGGGCGCCCGCCGCGTCGGCCGAGGCCGGCACGACCACCACTTCGCCGTCGTGCGCGCCGTGGGCGGTGAGCAGATCCGCGCGCGCGCCAGCCGCCACCACGCGGCCGGCATCGAGCACGATCACCGTGTCGCAGTGCTGGCCGGCCTCTTCGAGTTCGTGGGTCGCGAGCAGCACGCCCATGCCCTGCGCGCAGAGTTCGCGCAGCAGCGTGTAGATACGTTCGCGCGCGTCGGCATCCACACCCACCGTGGGCTCGTCGAGCAGCAGCAACGCGGGGCGATGCAGCATGCCGGCGAGCAGGTTGACACGCCGGCGCATGCCGCCCGACAGCGTCTCGACGCGCGATCGCGCGCGGTCGGCCAGTCCGGTCCAGGCGAGTCCCGCCTCGATGCGCGCCGCCACCTCCTGCCGGGGCGTGCCCGCGAGGGTGCCCCACAGCCGGAGGTTCTCGCGTACCGTCAGGTGCGGCTGGAGTGCCACGTCCTGCGGGACCACGCCGAGCCGGCCGGCGCGCCGCGCGAGCGCCGCGTCGTCGCCGGCAATCCTGATGGATCCGGCGTCGAGGGCCAGGCGTCCGCCGATGGCGCGCATGAGCGACGACTTGCCGGCGCCGTTCGGCCCCGCGACGGCGACGAGCGCGCCACGAGGCACCACGAGATCCACGCCGCCGAGCACCTGGCGGTCGTGCAGACGGCGGCGCGCGCCGGCGACCTCGAGGGCCGGATCGTCGGGCGTGCGCGGAGACGTCACAGCCCCCAGTATAGCCAGCGCCGCGCGCGGGTCAGGGCGGCGGTAATCCGCGTGATACGCTCGGCGTCGGGATGGTGGACGTGCTCATCGTCGGCGGTGGCCTGGCCGGCAGCCTCGCCGCGTGGCACCTGCGCATGGCGCGGCCGGCGTGCACGGTCACGCTGCTCGAGGCTGGCCCCGTCCTGGGCGGCAACCACACGTGGTCGTTCCACGCCACCGATCTGGCTGCCGCCTCACGCCGGTGGATCGCGCCCCTCGTCGCGCACCGCTGGCCGCGGCACGACGTCGCCTTCCCCGGCCGCCGCCGCACGATCGATCACGAGTACTGTTCGCTCACCTCGTCGCGGCTCCACGACGTGGTGAGCGCCGCCCTCGGTGACACGCTGCGGCTCGGCACGGCCGTCGAGACGCTGACGCCGACCGCAGTGCGGCTCACGACCGGCGAGGTCCTCGAGGCCGGCGTGGTCATCGACGCCCGCGGCGGCGGTCCGGTGGAGGTGCCGCTCGGCTGGCAGACGTTCCTCGGCCAGGACGTCGTGTGCGAGGCGCCGCACGGCCTCACCCATCCGATGCTGATGGATGCCACAGTGCCACAGGACGGCGCCTTCAAGTTCATCTACGTGCTGCCGTGGTCGGCCGACCGTCTGCTCATCGAAGACACCGCCTACGCCGATACGCCCGGAGTGGACGCGGCGGCCGCCCGCCGCGCCATCGCCCGCTACACCGAAGCGCGGGGCTGGCGCGTGCGCGAGGTCGTGCGCGAGGAAACCGGCAGCCTGCCGATTCCGCTCGGTGGCCGCGTGGACGCCTTCTGGCACGGCGATGTGCCGCGGATCGGCATGCGGGCGGGGCTCTTCCACCCGACCACCGGCTACTCGCTGCCGGATGCCGTGGCCACCGCCGAGCAGCTGGCGGCCATGGATCCCTTCACCCCGGCGCGCGTCTATTCAGAGGTGCGGATTCTGGCGACCCGGCGATGGCAGGCCCGCGGGTTCTTCCGCCTGCTGAACCGCTGGCTCTTCCGCGCGGCGCAGCCCTCCGAACGCGCGCGGATCCTCGAACAGTTCTACGGCCGTCCGGCCGACCTCATCGCGCGCTTCTATGGCGCGCGCCTCACCGCGGGCGATCACCTGCGGCTCGTCGCGGGCCGACCGCCCGTGGCCGTCTGGCGCGCCCTCGCGCATCTCCGGGAGTAACGATGGCCTCGGCTTCGATCCCCCGCGCCGTCGTCATCGGCAGCGGCTTCGGCGGACTGGCGCTCGCCATCCGTCTCCAGGCGTCCGGCATCCCGACGACACTGCTCGAGCAGCGCGACAAACCGGGCGGCCGCGCCTACGTCTACCAGGACGCCGGCTTCACGTTCGACGCCGGTCCCACCGTGATCACGGCGCCGGGCTGCCTCGAAGAGCTCTACGCACTCGCCGGCGAACGCCTGGCCGACCACGTGGACCTGCTGCCGGTGATGCCCTTCTACCGTCTGTTCTGGGAGGACGGGCAGACCTTCGACTACTCGAACGACATGGATGCCATCGTCCGCCAGATCGGCGCCATGAACCCGGCCGACGTCGACGGCTACCGCCGCTTCCTCGCCTACGCCGAGCAGGTCTTCGACGAGGGATACACGAAGCTCGCGCACGTGCCGTTCCTCGACATCTGGAGCATGGTGAAGGCGGCGCCGCAGCTCGTGCGGCTCGAGGCCTACCGCACCGTCTACGACATCGTCGCCCGCTACATCCAGCACCCCCACCTGCGCGAGACCTTCAGCTTCCACTCGCTGCTCGTCGGCGGCAATCCCTTTGCGACCTCGTCGATCTACACGCTCATCCACGTGCTCGAACGCACGTGGGGTGTCACGTTCCCGCGCGGCGGCACCGGGGCGCTCGTGCGGGCGCTCGTGGCGCTCTTCGAACGGCTCGGCGGCACGCTTCGGCTCTCGACGCCGGTCGATCGCATCCTCGTCGAGGGTGGCCGCGTGACCGGCGTGCGCGCGGCCGGTGGCGAGGTGTTCCCCGCCACCGCGGTCGCCAGCAACGCCGACGTGGTGCACACCTACAAGCACCTGCTCGGCCACGAGCCGCGCGGCGCCTCGGTGGCGGCGTCGCTCGAGCGGAAGCGTTTCAGCATGTCGCTCTTCCTCATCTACTTCGGCACGAAGCGGCGGCATCCGCATCTGGCGCATCACAACGTGATCTTCGGGCCGCGCTACCGCGAGCTGCTCGGCGACATCTTCGACCGCGGCACACTCGCCGACGACTTCTCGCTCTACCTGCACGCGCCCACGGTGTCCGACCCGACGCTCGCGCCAGACGGCTGCGAGGCGTTCTACGTGCTCTCGCCGGTGCCGCACCTGGGCAAGGGCGCCATCGACTGGACCACGGAAGGGCCGCGTTACGCCGACCGCATCCTCGACTATCTGGAGGCGCGCTACATCCCGCACCTGCGCGAGGATCTGGTGACGCAGCGTATCTTCACGCCGCTCGACTTCCAGCACGAGCTCAACGCGCATCACGGCTCCGCGTTCTCGCTCGAGCCCGTGCTGACGCAGAGCGCCTGGTTCCGCGTGCACAACCGCGACGACCGGCTGCCCGGCCTCTACTTCGTGGGCGCCGGCACGCACCCTGGCGCCGGCGTGCCCGGCGTAGTCAACTCGGCGAAGGCCACGGCCGGCCTCATGATCGAGGACCTCGGTGGACGGCGCGCCTGACACGCCGCCCGAAGGCGCCGACGCGAAGGACGCCGCCATCCGCTCGGGATCGAAGAGCTTCGCGCTCGCCGCGCGCCTCTTCGATCCGGCGACGCGCGACCTCGTATGGGATCTCTACACCTGGTGCCGCCACTGCGACGACGTCGTGGACGGCCAGGTGCTCGGCCACGGCCGCACCGCGCTCACGGACCTCGACGCGCGCATGGCCTCGTTGCGCGCCGGCACGGCCTCGGCCTTCGACGGCACGGCCGGCGACCGTGGGCCGTTTGCGGCGCTCGGCCGCGTGGTCGCCGCCACCGCCCTGCCGCGGGTCTTCGCCGACGATCACCTCGCCGGCTTCGCGATGGACACGGATGGCCGCCGCTACGAGACCCTCGACGACACGCTCGACTACGCGTATCACGTCGCCGGTGTCGTCGGCCTGATGATGGCGTGGGTGATGGGCGTGCGCGATCGTGCGGTGCTTTGTCGCGCGTCCGATCTGGGTCTCGCCTTCCAGTTGAGCAACATCGCCCGCGACGTCGGCGACGATCTGGCCGCCGGCCGTCTCTATCTGCCGGCCCGCTGGCTGCGCGAGGCGGGTGTGACTCTCACGGGCGGTACGCCGCTCGACCCGGCGAGCGCCGCGGCAGTGGCGCCGGTCGTGGCGCGACTCCTGACCGACGCCGAGCGCTACTACGACTCGGCCTGGCACGGCGTGGCGCACCTGCCCGGCCGATCCGCGTGGGCGGTGGCCACGGCGCGGCTCGTCTATCGTGATATCGGCCGCGCGGTGGCTTGCCGCGGCGCCGAGGCGTGGACCTCGCGCACCACGGTCGGCACGGCACAGAAACTCGCGCGGCTCGGGCAGGCCGGAATCGCCACCGCGTGGATGAAGACCCTCGGCGACCGGACGGCGCCGCCGCGGACCGGCCTCTTCACGCCGTCCACGATCGGCATGGTAGGGTGAACGTGATGACGTGGTGGATGTTCGCGGCGTGGTTCCTGCTCGCCCTCGTGGCGATGGAGGGCGTGGCCTATCTCACACATCGCTTCCTCATGCATGGACCGCTCTGGTTCCTGCACGAGTCGCACCACGTGCCCCACGAAGGCGGCTGGGAGTGGAACGACGTCTTCGGCATCCTGTTCGCCGTGCCGTCGATCCTGCTCATCAAGGCCGGCGTGGACGGCGGCGGCACGTGGATGCTGCCGGTGGGTCTCGGCATGACGGCCTACGGCGCCATCTACGTCATCTTCCACGACATCGTGGTGCACCGCCGCGTGCGCATCCGCAACGTGCCGCAGTGGGCGTATCTGCGGCGCATCATCATGGCGCACCTCGTCCACCACAAGACGCACGGTAAAGAGGGCGCGCAGTCGTTCGGCTTCCTCTGGGCGCCGAAGGACCTTACGAAGTAGCCCGACGCGGCTACTTCGGCAGCGTCATCAGCGCCGCCAGCATCTCGATCCCTTCCCACAGATTGCGCAGGCGCAGGTTCTCGTCGGGACCGTGCTGGTTGTTGTCGTAGTTGACGATCGAGACGCCCACGGTGGGCATCGCGTACTCGTCGCTGAAGGTGCCGAACGGCATGCTGCCTCCGAGCGTCGGCAGCTGCACCGGCGGCACGCCCCGCATCGTCAGCGCCTTCACCACGGCCTGCGCCTCCGGGTCGTCCATCGACACGCGCGAGGCCGGCGAGCCGCGCCTGGGATCGACACGCGCGATGAGGCGGTGCACGCGGCGCTCCTCGTCGGTCGGTTCGCGTCCGCTGACCACGAAATAGCCCTGTGCCTTCACGTGTTCGGTGATGAGCGCGTTCTGCGTCTCTGGCACGAGATCTTTCACCATGCGCACTTCGATCCGGGCCGTCGCCGAGCCCGGAATCGCGGAGCGCCCGGGAATCCCGCTCGTCGACATCTCGAGCACGCTCAGCGTCGGCTGATTGAGCTTCACCTCGAGCCGCTCGTCGGGGCGTTCCGGCGTGGCCACGGCGAATTCGCGCGCGAGCAGCGACTCGACCTCGGGCGCACTCGCGAGGGCCGTACGTTCCGTGGGTGTGAGGGGACGGACGTCGCGGTAGAAGTCCTTGATGAGCACGCGGCCGGTGTCGTCCTTCATCGTCGCGAGAAGCTTCGCCAGCCGCATCGACGGGTCGGGCGCCCAGTTGCCGTAGTTGCCGGAATGCAGGTCCCCCTTCGCGCCGTACACGGTGATGGTCACGCCGGCGCCGCCGCGCACGCCGAAGTACACCGTCGGCCGGCCGCTCGGGTGCCGCGGGCCATCGAGCGTCACCGCGAGGTCCGTCTTGAGCGCGCCGGGCCGCGCCGCGGCGAACCGGCGGAAGTTGGCGGAGCCGGCCTCCTCTTCGCCGTCGAGCACCACGCGCAGGTTCCAGGTGGGGCCGCTGCCGGTCGCGCGGAGAGCGTCCACCGCGTTCAGGAATGCCACGATCGGCCCCTTGTCGTCGGAGGTCGAGCGTCCGTACAGGCGCCACTCGGGATCGAACGTCGTGCGCGCCGGGTCGTCGGGCACCGGTCCGCTCGCGCTCCACAGGCACGGCGTGAAGGGCTGGCACCGCGTCCATTCCCTCGCGTCCACCGGCTGGCCGTCGTAGTGGATGTAGAACGTGAGCGTGCCGGCCGCATTCGGCGCGTCGAGGCTCGCGAAGACCACCGGCGACCCGGGCCCGCCTACGGTCTCGACCTTGAACTTGCGCGCCGTGAAGAGCGCCTGCAGGCGATCGGCGTTCTTCCGCATGTCGGCGTCGTTGCCGGCGACGTTCGGCAGCGACACGAGGCCGCGCAGTTCGTCGACGATCGCCTTCTCGTGCGACGCCGTCCACGCCGCCACGCCGGGCGGCTGCGCCATCACCGGGCCGGCCGCCGCGCCGAGCATCACCAGCACGCCAAGTGTGGTCGCCGTTCCTCGCATCTGTCGTCTCCCCGCCGTCATGCGGCGCTGCATCCTACCTCACGAGGCCGCGCGGCGTGAGCCAGCGCTCCGCCCGCGCCAGCACGACGTCCACCACGACGGCAAGCACCGCCGCCGGCACCGCTCCCGACAGGATCATGCGCGTGTCGGCCAGGGCGAGCCCGGCCACGATCGGATCGCCCAGTCCCCCGCCGCCGACGAACGCGGCGAGCGTGGCCGTGCCCACGCTGGTCACGGCCGCCGTGCGCGCGCCGGCCATGATGACCGGCACCGCCAGCGGCACCTGCACCCACAGCAGCACCTGACGCGGCGTCATGCCAAGCGCCACGGCGGCCTCGACGGCGCTCCGGTCGGCCTGGCCGACGCCGGTCACCGTGCCGCGCACGATGGGATAGAGCGCGTAGAGGAAGAGCGCCACCATCGCCGGCACGGCGCCGATACCGAGCACCGGCAGCAAGAAGGCCAGGAGCGCGATGCCGGGGATGGTCTGCAGCAGCCCGAAGGCGCGCGTCGCCCCCTCCGCACCCGGCCGGCGCGCCAGCGCGAGGCCGACGCCCAGGCCGACGACGATCGCGGCGGCAAGCGCGACGCCGGCGAGAGCGAGATGGCGCGCGCTCATGGCCGCGATCGCCTGCCGGCGCACCCAGAGGTAGCGCGCGAACGACTCGTCACCCGCTCTCTTCTCCATGGCCGACGCCACCGCCGTCGTGGTGCCATTCGCGGCGGATGCCGCGAGGCCGAGGTCCACGAGTGCCGCACGCGCCACCGCCGCCACCGACTGGCCTTCCACCTCGACCCGCGCGTTGAGCCGCCGCATGCGCGCCACGTCGATCCGGCCGCTCAGCTCGCCGAGCGCGGCGACCGCGGCGGGCTGCTCGCGGGCGAGCGCCCCGCGCACGAGGGCCGCGGCGTCGTAGGGCGGGAACACCCGCTTGTCGTCGGCGAGCACGGTGAGCGGGTACCGATCGAGCAGGCCGTCGGTCGAGTACGCGTCGATGATGTCGACATCGCCGGCCACGAGCGCCTGGTACTTGAGCGCCGGCGCGAGAGCGTTGACCACGACCGGCGCGAGGCCGTAGGTGGCCCGCAACGCCGGCAGCCCATCCGGCAGGCCGATGAAATCCGCGGTGAAGCCAGCGCGGAGTCGTCCGCTCACGCGTGCAGCATCGCTCAGCGTGCGCAGGCCAAGGCGCGTCGCCATCTCGGTCCGCACCGACATCGCGTAGGTGTTCTCGAACCCGAGCGGCGCCAGCCAGCGCACGTCGTAGCGTGCGGCGAACTCCCGCGACACGGTGTCGAAGACGGCCGCCGGGTCGGTGGCCATCGGCGCCTTGAGAATGACGAGCAGGCCCGACCCCGTGTACTCGGGGAACACGTCGATGGCGCCCTGCCGCAGCGCCGGAAAGGCGATCTCGGTGCCGCCCAGGCCGAAGCGGCGCGTCACGGCCATCCCCCGTGCTTCGAGGATCTGCGCGAAGAGTTCGGCCAGCAGATACGACTCGCCGAAGGGCTTCGAGCCGACGACGACGGGCCGCGCCGCCGCCTGCTGCGCCACGGCCCCGCCGGCCGCCAGCATAGACGCGAGTCCGAGCACGAGCAGCGCGGCGAGATGACGGCCCCGGACGCTCATGCCCTCGCCTCGGTGAGCCGGGCGCGTTCCAGCAGGTCGGCGACATACGGCGTGGCGGGTGCGCGCATCAGCACGTCCGGTGTGCTCGTCTGTTCGATCCGCCCGCCGCGGATGACGGCAACCCGGTCGGCCAGTCGCGCCGCTTCGTGGAGGTCGTGCGTGACGAGCAGCGCCGCCATCCGCGTGCGTCCACGCAGTGCCAGGAACATCGCCTGCAGATCGCTGCGCGTGATGGCGTCGAGCGCGCCGAACGGCTCGTCGAGCAGCAGCACGGGCGGGCCGGCCGCGATCGCGCGCGCGAACGCCACGCGCTGCCGCTGTCCGCCCGAGAGCTGCGACGGCCAGCGCGCCCCGAAGTCCGAGACGGGCAGGCCCACGAGGTCGAGCGCCGCCGACGCGAGCGTCGAGGCGTCGGCGCGGCCGGTGAGGCGCGGCACGAGGGCGGCGTTGGCCGCCACCGTCCAGTGCGGCAGGAGTCCGCCGTCCTGCGGCACGTAGCCGATGCCACGGCGCAGCAGCACGGGGTCGGCAGCCGTGATGGACTGACCGCCTACGAACGCCTCGCCGGCATCGAGCGGCGTGAGGCCGTTGAACACGCGCAGCAGCGTGCTTTTGCCGGATCCGCTCTCGCCGACGAGCGCCACGCACTCGCCTGCCGCGAGCTCGAGCGACACGTCGTCGAGCGCGACGATACCGCCGTAGCGCTTGGACACCCCTACCGCGCGCAGGATCGCGGCGTTCACGGCGTCACAGCCCGGCGAAGAGCCGCAGCGAGAGCGACGGCACGCCGCGGGCGCCGTCGGTAAAGGCAATGCCGCCGGTGCGCCACTGCCACGCGAGCTCTGTCGTCACACCGAGCGACCGTCCCTGCCGCGCCCCCGCGATCCACACACGCAGTCCGGCGCCGGCACTCCACGCCTGCCCTGTCTCGACCAGCACCTGGTCCTCGTGGAGCTGCCGCAGGTAGGCGCCGCCGGCGAGCACATACGGCCGTGCGCGGGCACCGATCGAAAGCCGCGGCACATCGTAGAGCAGCCGTGCCCCGACGGTGTAGTCGTCGACGGTCTCGCTCACCGTCGTGGCTGGCGCACCTTCGGCATCGCGGCTGATCGCCGTGGACAGCGTCGGGCGCGTCATCGTGCCGAGCACCTCGACGAGCAGCGTGCGTGTCACCGGCACGGCCACGCCCAGTTCGGCGCGCGGCCCGGCATCGAAGGTCGAGTCGGCCGTGAAGAGTGGAAATGCCGACGGTGTCAGCGTGCCGAGGCCGATGGCGCGTGTCTCGGCCCGCACCGTGCCGAGGGCTTCCTGGCCCGTCCAGCCGCCACCAACGCTGACGACGGGATGCCATGGACGCCAGAGCGCCGGCTGTGCCACCGCCGTGTCGGCCAGCAGCAACGCGCCCAGGAGCGCGATCCCCCAGGGGCCGAGGCGCGTCATTTCGGGCGCACCTCGATGACGAGCGGGCTCGTGGCGCCGCCGGCCTGCACCACGGCGAGCCGCGGGCCGTAGGTCACGCTGAAGGCGATGTCAACGCCCGCCGGGCCGAAGAAACTCTCGAGGTCGGCGTCGTCGAGCGGCTCGACGCGCAGGATGTGCGGCCCTTCGCGCACGCCCGCGATGACGA
This sequence comes from Acidobacteriota bacterium, assembly GCA_016789705.1. Taxonomy (GTDB): domain Bacteria; phylum Acidobacteriota; class Vicinamibacteria; order Vicinamibacterales; family UBA2999; genus CADEFD01. Next base: position 37,584 of record JAEUQR010000100.1, on the reverse strand, counting down.
AGTCGCCGTTCGCGTTGAGCGTGTAGCCGCCGATGAGCTCGCCCGACTCGAGGCCGAACGCCACGATGTGGGCGCCGTAGACGCCGCGCCCGTCCTTCGTGACGCGGCCCTGGATGCTGCCGAACTCCGCCGCCGGGAGCGCGTCGTAGAGGTCGCGCACGCCGGCGATGTCGTCCGGCTGCAGCACCCGGTCGGCAATCGCGCCGCTCGGCCATGCGATCGGGAACATGATGGCGCCCGTCGACAGCACGCGGCGGCCGTTGGCCGTGACCTCCGTCTCCCCGAGGGCCGAGTGACCGAGGCCCAGCAGGTGGCCGAGTTCGTGGAGCGCGACCGACTCGAGGTCGTTGGCGCCGGGTTCACCCGCCGAGGCGGTGGACCAGTGAAACCGGGTGTTGAAGTAGATGTCGGATTCGATGAGCGCGCCGGTGGTCGCATCCAGCAGGAACGTGGCGGCGCCGAGCACGCGCTCCTGATCGGGCCGGTCGAGGAAGCCGAGCGTGGTACGGCCGTCGGCCTCGAGCGGCTGGCTGCGCGTGAGCCCCTGCGCACTGAACGCCACCGGCAGGCCGGGCACGGCGTTCCAGGTCGTGGTGGCGCGGCCGATGGCATCACTGAACGCCTGAGCCGACACGCCGTCGAAGTCGCGCTCGAAGATGAAATAGCGGATGGGCCCGGCGGCCCAGCGCACCGGGACGGCGCGCCCGCCGACCTCGATGCCGAACTTGAGATACGCCTGCAGGGGGGCCGTCGCGAGCGCAACGAGCACGAGACAGGCCCAGAAGGCGGCCCGTCGACTCATCGCGCCGCTCCCACCGCACGCACGGCGGCGCCGAAGTCCGCCAGCGCCCGCACCTGGCGGGCCGGCGTGCCACGCACGACGCGGGTCGGCGTCTCGGCCGCATGCACGGGCGACGGCACCACCTGCGCCGCCCCGGCCGGCGGATGCGTCACCCGGTAGACGCCGAGCGACAAGCCGACCGGCTGCGGCATCGCCGGCGCACGGCCGCGCAGGAAGACCACCACTTCGTCGCCGACGCGGAACGTCGGGGCGCCGGGCATCACGAGGATTCGGCCGCCGGCCTCCCCGCCGGGCACGACGAAGGTCGCCGTGCTGGTGTCGGCGCCCTTGAAGGCGGCGTAGACATCGAGCGTGACGGTCGATTCGATGGTGCGGCGGTCGGCCGTCCAGCGGCCCTCGACCTCGCGCACGCGGCCGTGCACGACGGCCACCGACTCGCGAACCAGCTCTTCGAAGGTGGCCGGCAGCACCGTGAGCGCGCCGGCGGGCGGTGCGGCGACGAAGAACGCGGCCAGCAGGATCAGCGTGAACGTGCGCATGCCCTGAGTCTACTTCGGGGGTGCGCCGCGGCAGCCGGACCGGCCGGCCTCAGACGCGCGGCCGACGCGCCACCGCGAGCACAGCCTCGGCGACACGCGCCGTCGAGCCAGGCGGCCCGAGCTTGGCACGCGTTTCGGCGAGCCGCGCGTGCGTGCGCGTCCAGCGCTCGCGGTCGAGGAGGAACGACACGGTTTCGGCCGCCACCGCCTCCGGCGTGCAGCCCGCCTGGATGAGCTCGGGGACGATGCGGTCGCCGGCGATGAGATTTGCCATCGCGTAGGTGTCGACGGTCACGAGCGGCTTGCCGAGCGCGTAGGTGAGCGGCGAGAGCTTGTAGATGACGACCATCGGCCGCTCGTGCAGCGCCGTCTGCGCGGTGGCGGTGCCGGAGGCCGTGACCACGACGTCGGACGCCGCGAGGACGTCGTCGGTGCGGTGCTGCACGATCGGCGTGCCGGGGGCCGCCGCCAGAATCGCCGCGAACTCGTCGGGGCGACGTCCGGGCGCGCAGGCTACCACGAACTGCACCGCGGGCACGACCGCACGAATCGCCGGCAGCGCCGCGGCGATGACCGGCACGAGACGCGAGAGTTCGTTGTGGCGGCTGCCCGGCAGGAGCGCGACCACGGGCCGCGTGGCGTCGAGCCCGAGCGCGGCGCGCAGGGCCGCCTGATGGCGCGCGGACTCCACCGGGTCGGCGCTCGGCGCGGGCACGCGGTCCACGAGCGGGTGGCCGAGGAACCGCACGGGCACGCCCGCCTGCTGGTAGAGCGCTTCTTCGAACGGGAAGATCGGCAGCGCCAGCGTGACATCGCGCTGCATCGCCTTCATGCGTCCGGCCCGCCACGCCCAGAGCTGCGGCGTCACGTAGTAGACGACCGGCACGCCCTTGGCCGCCACGCGCTTCATGAGCTGGAAGTTGAAGTCGGGATAGTCGACGACGACGAGCGCGTCGGGCCGCGTCGCGTCGCACGCGTCCACGAGGCGCCGCATCATCCGCCACGTCGCCGGCAGCACGCGCAGGGCTTCGGTCAGCCCGGTCACCGAGAGCCCGGTGTACTCGCCTACCATGCGGACGCCGGCCTCGCGGCAGAGCGGGCCGCCGAAGCCGAAGACATCGAGCCCGGGTTCGCGCTCGACGAGCGCGCGCGCGAGGGCGCCGGCGTAGAGATCGCCGGACGGCTCACCGCACGAGACCATCACGCGCATGGCAGGGGGCCGGAGCAGCGCGCGCCCGCTCAGTGCTGCGCGCCGCGCTGGGCGCGGCGCAGGTCGGCGGACGTCAGGTCGAGCTGCTCGATGGGAATGCGCTCGACACTCGAGAAGCCGGCCCCGGCCAGGTCTTTCATGAAGCGGTCGGCGTCACCGACGAGCACGACCGACAGCGACGACGGCTTGAGCCAGCTCTTCGCGACGCGCTGCACGTCGTCGACCGTGACCGACCGCACGCGTTCCGGGTAGGCCGGAAGATCCTCGAGCGGCAGATCGTAGAAGAGCTGGTTGAGCACGCGTGTGGCAATCGCGTCCGGCGACTCGATCGACAGCGGAAAGCTGCCGGCGAGGAAGTCCTGCGCGCCTTCGAGTTCGCCCTCGTAGACGCGTTCGCGCTGCAGGCGGAAGAACTCGTCCACCACGGTGCGCACGGCCTCGGCCGTGGCTTCCGTGCGCGTGTCGGTTTCGGCGATGACCGCGCCGGTGAGCTTGTAGGCGTCGAGGTCGGCCGAGGCGCCGTAGGTGAGGGCCTTCTGCGTGCGCAGCACCTGCTGGAGGCGGTTGCCGCCTTCCCCGCCAAGGATCTTGACCACCTGATCCATGACGAGGTGATCGGCATGGCGGCGTTCGAAGGCCAGATGGCCGGCGCGGATTTCGGTCTGCACCGAGCCCGGCTTGTCGATCACGATGAGGCGCTTGACCGGCGGCGGCGGGTCCATGGGCGCGAAGGCGGGTACCGGTGCCTGCGCCCAGTCACCGAACACGCGCTGCACCTGCGCGAAGGCGGCATCGGGCGTGACATCGCCGACGATCGCGATGAGCGCGTTGTTCGGCACGAACCAGGACTTGTGGAACGTGACGAAGTCCTGGCGCGTGAGCGACGAGAGCGACGAGACGGTGCCGCCCGACGGCATGCCATAGGGATGGAAGCCGAACACCAGCCGGTCGATCACCTGCGAGGCCACCGTGTCGGGGTCATCGGCGGCCACGGTGAGCGACGAGAGCGCCTGCTGGCGCTGACGTTCGATTTCCGCCTCCGCGAAGGCGGGGGCCCGCACGACGTCACTCATCAGGTCGAGCGCCTGGCCGAGGCCGTCGGACATGCTGACGGTGTTCACGAAGCTGAGGTCGGTGCCGGCGCCGCTGCCGAGGAGCCCGCCCATGAAGTCGATCTCTTCGGCAATCTGGGCCGAACTGCGCGAGGCGGTGCCCTGATCGAGCAGCGCCGCCGTCAGCATCGCCAGGCCTTCCTTGCCTTTCGGATCCTGCGCGGCGCCGGCGCGCACGAGCATGCGCGCGCTCACGATCGGCTGCTCGTTCTGGCTGACCAGCACGACCTTGAGGCCGTTCGGCAGCGTGCGGATTTCGTAGGGGGGAAACGTGACCTTCTTCGCGGCGAGCGGACGCGGCGGCCGCTCGGTGGGCCAGCGCAGCGCGTCGGCCACCATCGGCAGGCGCGGGCCCTGTCCGGCCGACAGGCCGACCGACGTGACCAGCACGGCGATCGACGCCAGCAGCGAGGTCTGGACGATGTGGAACGCTCGACGGCTCATGGGCGGCTGCCCCCGGTCTTCGGCCGCACGTGCATGACCACGCGCGACCCGGTCGTGAAGTACTTCTTCGCCACGCGCTGGACGTCGGCGCGCGCCATGTTCTGGAAGATGGCGAATTCGCCATCCGCCGTCGCGATGTCGGCGTGCAGCACTTCGGCGTGCGCGAGCACGCCGGCCTTGGCCTGCACCGACTCGCGGCCCAGGATGTAGTCGCGGGCGAACTGGTTCTTGGCGCGCTGCAGTTCGCGGTCGGTCACGCCGTCGGCGGCGGCCTTGTCGAGCTCGGCGATGAGCGCCTTTTCCACGGCCTCCGGCGACTGCCCCGGCGCCACGAGCGCCACCGCGTAGAAGAGGTTCGGGTGCTCGATGAGGTTGGCGCTGCCGAACGCGGCCACCGCCAGACGCTTGTCGTAGACGAGGCTGCGGAAGATGCGCGAGCTGTTGCCGTCGGAGAGCACCTTCGCCAGCACGTGCAGCGGATAGGAATCGGGGTGGCCGTCGTAGGTGATGTGGTGCGCCACGATCACGGCCGGCAGCGGCCAGGCTTCCTCGAGCGTGAAGCGCTTCTCCGCCGCCGGCACCGGCTCGGGCGCGATGTCGCGCGGCACCTTGCCGGCGCCGGCCGGGATGCGGCCGAAGTAGCGCGTAACGAGATCCGTCGTCTCGGCCACGTCGAAGTCCCCGGCGATGACGACGGTGGCGTTCGCCGGGATGTAGAAGGTGTTGAAAAACGCGCGGACGTCGTCGATGGTCGCCGCGTCGAGGTCGGCCATGCTGCCGATGACCGGGTTCTTGTAAGGGTGGGTGGTGAAGGCCGCCTTGTACAGCAGTTCGTTCAGGTTGCCGAAGGGCTGGTTGTCGACGCGCATGCGCCGCTCTTCCTTCACGACCTCGCGTTCGTTCACGAAGGTCGACTCGTCGATGCGCAGCGACCCGAGGCGGTCGGCTTCCATCCACAGCACGAGGGGCAGGTACTGCGACGGCACGGTGTTCCAGTAGACCGTCGCGTCTTCGTTCGTGTAGGCGTTGGCGCGGCCGCCCACCGACGACACGATCGAGGTGTGCTGCTCGGGCTCGACGTTCTTCGAGCCCTTGAACATCATGTGTTCGAAGAGGTGGGCGAAGCCGGTGCGGCCCGGCCGTTCGTTCTTCGAGCCGACGTGATACCAGATCTGGACGTGCGCGATCGGCGTCGAACGGTCGGAGTGCAGGATCACCGTGAGCCCGTTCGGCAGCGTGAAGCGCTGGTACTGCAGTCGGGGCGGCGCCACCGCGGCCTCGAGCGGCACGAAGAGCGCCCCGGCCGCCACGAGCGCGACGCCCAGGGCCGCGAGCGCGCGGCGCCGGAAAGAAGAGACGACCCGCGCGACGAGTGTGGTCATAGGCTGTCGATCGATTATGGCACGGGGGTTGCGGAGCCGCCGTGTGCCGCTTCGAGCGCCGCGAGTCGGCGCTCCATCTGCAGGAGTTGACGCCGCAACTCGGGCAGACGTCCCACGAGCACCGACGCCTTGCGCCACTCGCGGTTGTCGATGGCCGGCAGCCCCGACACGAACAGGCCGGGCGCGAGCGAGTTCGTGATGCCGGTCTGGCCGGTGGCCTTCACGCCGTCGCCCACGGTGATGTGGCCGGCGACGCCCACCTGCCCGCCGAACATCACGTCGTCGCCAATGATCGTGCTGCCGGCGATTCCCACCTGCGCCGCCAGCAGCGTGCGCGCCCCGATCACGACACCGTGCGCGATCTGCACGAGGTTGTCGATCTTGGCGCCGGCCTTGATCCGCGTCTCGCCGACGGCGGGGCGGTCGATGGTCGTGTTGGCGCCGACTTCGACATCGTCTTCGAGCACGACCGGCGCGGTCTGCGGGATCTTCTCGTGCGTGCCATCGGGGCGGCGCGCGAAGCCAAAGCCGTCGGCGCCGATGACGACGCCGTTCTGGAGCACCACCCGGGCGCCCAGCCGGCAGCGTTCGCGCACCGAGACGTGGGCGTGGACCACGCAGTCCGGGCCAATCTCGGCACCGGCGCCGATGACCGCGTGAGCGTCGATGACCGTGCGGGCGCCAATCACGGCGCCGGCGCCGACGACGGCGAGCGGGCCGATGCCCACGCCGTCACCGAGCACCGCGTCGGCGGCGATGACGGCCGAGGGGTGCACGCCGACGGGCAGCGTCGAGGGGGGCGCCAGTGCCGCTGCCGCGCGCGCGAAGGCGAGATACGGGTCAGCCACACGCAGCACGGCACAGGGCGCGCTGCCGTGCGCGCCGAGGATGATCGCCGAGGCGCGCGTGGCCGCGACGCGGTCCGCGTAGGCCGCGCTCGCAAGGAACGTCACGTCGCCCGGGCCGGCGGCCTCGAGACCGGCCACCCGGTGCACCACCACGTCGCCCGCGCCGTCGAGTCGCGCGCCGAGACGCTCGGCCAGCTCCTGCAGGGTCACGCCGGCCAGCCTATCACGCGGATGGAATGGCCAGCCGCTCGACGAAGGTGGCGAGATGCTGCAGGCCGAGGCGGGCAGCGAGTTCCTGCAGGCGTGTCTCCTTCTCGGCCGCCGGCAAGCGCAGCACGGCACGCAGACCCGTGAGATCTTCGCTCGGGGTGACCCGCCATGCCACGCGCCCCCCGCCACGCGACGCGCCCCGCCAGGCCAGCAGGTGGCCCACGGTCGTGAACGTGAAGTAGTAGCCGATGAGATTCGGCCCGGGGATGAAGAAGAAGATGCCGGAGGCGATGAGCAGCACGAGGTTCACGAGGAACCAGCGGAAGTGGCGATCCGCATCGCGCTTCAGTCCGCCGATGAGCACCGACAGCGCTTCGTGCGAGTCCAGATCGTCGGGCGCGTGCAGGGTCGCGGCATCCGCCGTGCGCAGGTGCCACAGCAGACGCTGTTCGGCCGCGCGCTCCACGATCCAGCGCATCACGTTGCGCTTGATGCGGGCGCCCCAGCCGCTGGCCGCCTCGGCGTCCGCCGCGCCTTCCGGCGCGTGGCGGCGGTGGCGTTCGGCTTCAGCCTCGCGCAGCATCTCGGCGAGCCGTCGTCGCTGGCGGGCGATGAAACCGCCCTCGTCGACGGCCGGCGCATCGTCGCCCTCCACGGGCTCGTAGTACGGCTCGTAGGCATCGGCGCCGATCGGAATGAGAAACACCTGCATGCCGCGCTTACTTCGGCGGCGCCGGCGCCGGCACGCGCCGCGGCGGACGCGACAGGGTCAGTGGCACGGCGGGCTTCCCCGCCTGCTCCCACGCCCCGGCGATGAAGGCCGCCGAGGCGGCGATCGAATCCGCCACGCGCTGCTCCACCGTGGGGAGCGCGGTCTTCCTGAAGGCCTCGTAGAACCCGTCGTCGTAGTACTCGCGCCCGGCGGCCGCGGCCTTGTCGGCGGCCAGCATGGGCGCGGCCAGGCGGTGGCTCTCGAGCAGGATGCGGAACATCTCGCCGCGGGCGTCGGTGACCGGCGGCCGCGGCGTGGGCACCACCCTGAGCGACGACTCGTAGCGCTCGAACAGATCGCTCTCGAAGCGTCCGTGCGCGCCCGGCTGGCCGGTGAGCTGGCCGTCGTAGTTCCTCACCGCGTGCAGCGGCACGTGACCGTCGCTCACGTAGTGCGTGAGCACGGCGGCGTAGAGCACGATGTTGTCGAGCACGTAGGGCGACGGCGCCGGACGCTTGAGCGCCGCGAACTCGCGCTGCAGCCGGCCGTAGAACTCCGCCGTGCGCCAGGGCAGCGTGCCCTCGCGATGCACGACCTCCCTGCCGAACTTCTCCACGGCCTTGTCGTACTCGCGCGGCAGCGCCTCGAAGGGATAGGCCCCGTAGGGTTCGGCGTCAAGGTCCACGAAGTGGTTGGGCGGCTCCTCGTCCCAGCCGACGTTGCGCCAGAGATCGGGATCGACGACACGTTCGACGATGAACGCCTTGCGCGCCTCGAAGAGCGGCCGCAGTTCCGCCGGCAGCAGGGGAATCATGCGCTCGGCGACGTAGCGGTGGGCGGCGAATCCCCACGCGCCCACCATGGCGGGCATCGCGAGCACGAGCGTGAGGAGGGCGAGCGGAAGCGGCAGCGCGCGCATGCCTCTCATTGTAGTGGGCGCCGGGCGGCGCGTCACCGCGCGGGGACGACGGGAATCCGCAGACCGGCCCAGCCGTCGCGCCCGGAAGGGCCGGAGTATCGCGCGTCGTTGAGGTAGACGACGGTGCCCTCGACGCTCCGCTCGATGACGTAGAACGGAAAGCGCGACCACGTCAGGTACTGCCGGCCGAGGGCGGTCGCGGCGGCCGCCCGCGCCGCCGGATCGTCGGCATGCACGTCCACACCGTAGCCCGCCGGCCGGAACTGCGGCCACGGCGTGAACGTCACGACGCCCTTCTCGTAGCGATCGCCGAGGTCCGCGAGCACCTCGCGCCGGAACGGATTGACGGCCACGGGCGTGACCATGAAACGGGCGTCGCCGCGGCCGGCCCGTGCCAGGCCCTCCGCCACGGCCGTGCGCGCCCACAGGTTCGACGCGTACATGCCGCCCACGTAGAGCGTGGCCGCGATGAGCGCGATGCGCGCCACTCGGCGGCCGCGCTCAGCCCCACCGCGGCCCTTCCAGGCCACCCACGCGCCGATGCCGAGCAGCAGCGTGAGCCAGGGGTCCACGATGTAGAGCGCGTCGCCGTAGAACCACTGCCCCGAGAGCGGCATCAGCAGGCGGATGCCGTAGCTGTTCATGTAATCGAGCAGCGGATGCGACCAGGTGCCGAGCGCGGCCACGAACAGCACCTCACGCGGCACGACCGGCGGTGGCGCCGGCGTGCGCCGTTGCCGCACGAACCGGTCGAAGGCGACGACGAGCGCGGTGAGCGCAATCGGCAGCACCAGCATCGCCGGCGGACCGTGCGTCCAGCCGCGGCGGAAGTACACGGCGAGGGTCTCGGTGGCGACGACGACGATGTCGATGTCGGGCGCGTTGGCCGCAAGCACGAGGGTGGTGAGCGCAAGCGGCGTGCGGCGTTTGAGGCCGGCGTGCCCCATGGCGAGGCCGGCGAGACCGTGGCAGAGATTGTCCATGGGGAACGCGGCTAGCGGGCGGCGAGGTCGCGCAGATCCCTGCGCAGCACCTTGCCGACGGGCGACTTCGGCAGATCGTCCCTGAAGTGCACGACCTTCGGCACCTTGTAGGCGGTGAGCGACTGGCGGCAGTGCTCGCGCAACGCCTGCTCGGTGAGCGTCGGGTCCTTGCGCACGATGAACGCGCACACGATCTCGCCGGCGGTTTCGTCGGGCGTGCCGACGACCGCCACTTCGGCCACGCCCGGGTGCGCGGCGAGCACTGCCTCGACTTCGTTCGGATACACGTTGAAGCCGCTCACGAGGATCATGTCCTTCTTGCGGTCGACGATGTAGACGTAGCCATCCTCGTCCACCGAGGCGATGTCGCCGGTCGCGAGCCAGCCGTCGCGCAGCACTCGCGCGGTCTCGTCGGGCCGCTGCCAGTAGCCGTGCATCACCTGCGGCCCCTTGACCAGCAGTTCGCCGGGCTGCCCGGACGGCACGTCGTTGCCTTCCGCATCGACGACGCGGATGTCGGTGCCCGGCACCGGCGCGCCGATCGACTCACGCTTGTTGCGATGGAAAGGCACGAGCGACACGACGGGCGAGGTCTCGGTCAGGCCGTAGCCCTGGTACATCGGCGTCTTCGTCATCGCCTCCCAGCGTTCGCCCACGGCCGGCACGAGCGCCATGCCGCCGGCCACCGTGCCCTTGAGGCTGAAGCCCGTGTGCGTCCTGAACCACTCTTCGTGCATCAGGCCGGCAAACAGGGTGTTGACGCCGGTGAGCCAGGTCGCGCCTTCGGTCGTGATCGCCTGCCTCAGGTTGGCGAGCGGCCGCGGACTCGGAATGAGGATGTTGCGCCCGCCGAAGGCGAAGAACACCATCAGGTTCGCCGTGAACGCGAAGATGTGGTACAGCGGCAGCGCCGTCACCACCGTCTCGCGGCCTTCAATGACGCCGGGCTTCCACACCTCGATGCACTGGGCGACGTTGGCGAGCAGGTTGCCTTCGGTGAGCACGGCGCCCTTGCTGACACCGGTCGTGCCGCCGGTGTACTGCAGCGTGGCGACACGGTCTTCGCCGGCGCCCTCGAGATAGACCCGCGGGTCGGCTCCCGACTCGAGCTTCCGCCTCCCCTCGGCGATGGCGCGATCGAAGCTCGTGGCCGCGAAGGTGGCCTTCGGCACCTGCTTCTTCACGTACTTCTGGACGACGCGCACCAGGGTGCGCGAGACCAACGGCAGCAGGTCCCCAATCGTGACCACGACCACCGTGCGGATCGCCGTCTTCGGCAGCACCTGCGCCACCTTGTCGGCGAAGAGGTCGATGACGACGAGCCCGGTCGCACCGCTGTCGGCGAACTGGTGCTCCATCTCGGGCGCGGTGTAGAGCGGATTCGTGTTCACCGTGATGAGCCCGGCCTTCATCGCCCCGAACACCACGACGGGATAGGCGAGGCAGTTCGGCATCTGCACGGCCAGGCGGTCACCGGCGGCGAAGCCGGCCACCTCCCGCAGGTACACGGCGAAGGCGTCCGACAGGCGGTCCACGTCGGCGAACGTCAGGGCGCCACGGGTGCCATTCGGCAGCAGGAGCGTGAAGGCTTCGTTCGTGGCGTACTTGCGGGCCGACTCCCGCACGAGCGCGGCCACCGTGCCCCAGGGACGCGGCCCCAGGTCCTGCGCCGTCGAAGGCGCATAGAATCGAGTCCAGGGGCGGGTGGCGAGGTCCGTCATCGCTGTGGCGGCATTGTAATGAAGTCCGCCCCGGCTGCCGAAAGATCGACGAGACCCCCAGGAACGGCCGAGGCACCCATCTTGCTCACGCTACGACGCATGTCCCGTTCACTTCGCCTCAGCGCCCTGCTCGTCCTGCTCGGCGCCGCCGCCTGCAGCAAGGCACCCGAGACGCCCACGTCGCCGACGACACCGGTGGGCGTCAACTACATGAACATCAGCGCCAGCGACTCGACCGGCTACATGTCGAGCGTCGAGTGCTTCCCGTTCACGACCTGCGCGCCGAACGCGACCGGCTGGGTGCAGACGCTCTTCCGCCGCCTTCAGCAGAACGGCACGGCCACGCTCAACAACACCGGCGTGCCCGGCCAGGTGCTCAGCCAGCACTTCGAGGACCTGGGGCGGCGGCTCGGCCGCACCTACCCCGGCAACTTCCTCACGAACCAGGCGCCGTTCACGAAAAGTGACGCCACCGTCGTCACGATCTTCGCCGGCGGCAACGACGCCAACACGGTGGGCCAGATCGTGCAGGCGCAGCTGGCCGGCGACGACGTGCGCGGCTTCATCGACCAGCAGGTGCGCCAGTTCGGCGACGATCTCGCGGCCCTCGTACGGGCCGTGCGGCAGAAGGCGCCAAACGCGAAGCTGGTGCTGCTCAACCTGCCGAACCTGGCCGGCGCCCCGTATCTGGCGCGGAACTCCGCCGTCGAACGCGGCGTGATGCAGCGGATCGCGGTGGGCATGTCCGACCGCGTGAACGCGCAGGTGGGCCCCAACACGTTCGTCGTCGACCTGCTGTGCGATGCGCGCATCCTCGAGCCGTCGAGCTTCTCGAGCGACGGATTCCACCCGAGCGACCGCGGCTACACGCTCATGGCCGAGCTGGCGTATCCGGCCGTGGTGAACGGTTCACACCCTGCCCCGGCGGCCGACTGCGCCCAGCGGCGCATCGCGCCGGTGTTCTAGCGCCCCGCGCCCTCCCCTTCACCGCCGTTCTACGTGCGGGCACAGACGCCGCGCCGGGGGTGTGCCCTGGCACGCCTCTGGCCTGTCTGGCCGATTCGAGTGTGATTACATTTTGGTAATTGACGATTTGTTTGTGCGCATTAGTCATTCCTGCGGACTCGCACTGCATCAATCGCATCATTTCTATTGATGATCGAGGCGACTATCGCGCACAATTAGCCTGACTGACGTAACACCGCGGTCTGTTCCACTCTCCACTTCCACTGCTGACGAGAAACGAGGGAGCCGTATCCATGGGATCTGACACGCTGAGCGCCGCCATCGACCACATGCGCAGCTGGGCCATGCATGAGGGCCGGGTCATGCACAAGCCCGCGCAGGTGGGCGCGATCTTCGGGTCGTTGGTCTTCAACGACGCCGTGCAGCAGGCCCGGCTGCCGAAGGCGGTCTACCAGGCGCTCCGCGACACGGTCACCAAGGGCACGCCACTCGAGATGTCCACGGCCGACGCCGTCGCCTCGGCGCTCAAGGACTGGGCCGTCGAACACGGGGCCTCGCACTACACGCACTGGTTCCAGCCGATGACCGGCATCACCGCCGAGAAGCACGACTCGTTCTTCTCGCCCACGGGTGACGGCGGCTCGATGGCGGAGTTCAGCGGCAAGGAACTCGTGCGCGGCGAGCCCGATGCCTCGAGCTTCCCGTCGGGCGGCATGCGCAGCACCTTCGAGGCGCGCGGCTACACGGCGTGGGATCCGACGAGCCCGCCCTGGCTGCTCGTGAACGGCAACTCGGCCACGCTCGTCATCCCGACGGCGTTCGTGAGCTGGACCGGTGAATCGCTCGACAAGAAGACGCCGCTCCTCCGCTCGATGGAGGCGCTCTCGGTGCAGGCCGTGCGCGCCCTCAAGCTCTTCGGCGTGCCGGCCTCGCGCGTCACCGCCACGTGCGGCCCCGAACAGGAGTACTTCCTGATCGACCGCCACTTCTATTACAACCGGCCCGACCTCATCAACGCCGGCCGCACACTCTTCGGCGCGCGTCCGCCGAAGGGCCAGGAACTCGAGGATCAGTACTTCGGCGCCATTCCCGAGCGCGTGCTCGCCTACATGGCCGAAGTCGAGACCGAGCTCTACAAGGTGGGCGTGCCGATCAAGACGCGCCACAACGAAGTGGCGCCGTCGCAGTACGAACTGGCGCCGATCTTCGAGAGCATGAACGTCGCCACCGACCATCAGATGATGACGATGGAGACGCTGAAGCGCATCGCGCCGAAGTACGGCCTCGCCTGCCTCACGCACGAGAAGCCGTTCGCCGGCGTGAACGGTTCCGGCAAACACGTCAACTGGAGCATGAGCGACGACCTCGGCAACAACCTGCTGAACCCGGGGGCGACACCGCACGACAACATGCAGTTCCTGTTCTTCTGCACGGCGGTCGTCCGTGCGGTGGACACGTTCCAGGGCCTGCTGCGCATGAGCATCGCCAGCGCCGGCAACGATCACCGCCTGGGCGCCAACGAGGCGCCGCCGGCGATTCTCTCGATCTTCCTCGGCGACATGCTGACCGACGTGCTCGAGCAGGTCGAAAAGGGCGGCGCCAAGTCGAGCAAGCATGGCGGCGTCCTCGACATCGGCGTCTCGGTGCTGCCGAAGCTGCCACGTGATGCCGGCGACAGGAACCGCACGTCGCCGTTCGCCTTCACGGGCAACAAGTTCGAGTTCCGCGCCGTGTCGTCGAACCAGTCGATCGCCTTCCCCGCCACCTGCCTGAACGTGGCGGTGTCGGAATCGCTCGACTACATGTGCGGCCAGCTCGAAGCGGCGGTGGCGAAGGGCGAGGCGATCGAAGACGCCGTCGCGGCGCTGCTCAAGACCACGCTCAAGAAGCACAAGCGGATCATCTTCAACGGCAACGGCTACTCGCAGGAGTGGCAGAAGGAAGCCGCGAAGCGCGGGCTGCTCAACCACAAGAACACCGTGGACGCGCTGCCCGAGATCGCGACGCCCCTCGTGGTCAAGACGTTCGAGAAGTTCAAGGTGCTGACCGAACGCGAACTGCACGCCCGCTACGAGGTGAACGTCGAGACCTACAACAAGACGATCAACGTCGAAGCGCAGCTCATGGTGCTGATGGCGAACCGCTACATCCTGCCGGCCGCCTTCGAGTACCAGCGCGCCGTCGCCGCCAGTGTCACGGCCGTGAAGCAGGCCGGCGGCACGAGCCGCGAGGGCAAGAAGACGCTGGCGAAGATCGTGAGGCTCGTCGACGCTTTCCGCGTGCAGACCGACCTGCTGGCGGCCGCGCTCGATCACAACGCGCCCTCGGTCGAGAAGCATGCGAAGTTCATGCGCGACAAGGTGGTGCCGGCGATGGTGAAGCTGCGCGAGCTGGGCGACCAGCTCGAGCTGGTGGCGCCGCACGCGTCGTGGCCCTTGCCCACGTATCGCGAGATGCTCTTCATCAAGTAGCGGGGGCCGGGGACCAGGGGCTGGGGGCTCGGGCTCGCCAGCTGTCACACTGCGCGGCGGGGGAGAACACTTCCCCGCCGCGTTCTATTTTTCGTGAGCAATTCGCGCGACGCACGGCGCTTGGTATCTTTTCTGTCATTGTGTCCCGGCGAGATGCGCTGTTCCTGTGTCTGGCGATCGCCACGCTGCTCGTCCTCGCCCGCACCGTGCCCTTCATGGCGCCCGGCGTGCGCTTCGATGCCGATCAGGCGGTGGTCGGGCTGATGGCGAAACACATCAGCGAGGGCCGCGCCTTCCCCGTCTTCTTCTACGGCCAGAGTTACCTGCTGGCGGTCGAAGCCTATCTCGCCGCGCCGGTGATGTGGCTCGTCGGGCCCACCGAGGTGGCGCTCAAGCTGCCGCTGCTGGCGATGAACGTGGCGACCGTGCTGCTGCTCGTGTGGCGCGCGCACCGCGACCTCGGCCTGGCGCCGTGGCTGGCCCTTGCCGGCGCATTGCCGATCGCCCTGCCGGCCTTCACGCCCGGGTCGCGGCTCATGGACGCCATGGGCGGCAACGTCGAGCCGCTGCTCTACACGCTCGTGCTGTGGACGCTCCGGGCGCGGCCGTGGGCCTTCGGGCTCACGCTCGGGGTGTTCGTGGCACACCGCGAGTTCACGATCCTGGCGGCCGCCGCCATCGGCGCACTCGATCTGTGGCATCGACGCGGGGCGCTCCTGCCGCTCGTGCGTCACTGGGCGGTCGCTGCGGCGTGCCTCGTCGCCGCGCAGCTCTCCGTCGGGGCACTCAGCTCGCACGGCGACATGTATGGCCCGGGCAGCGCCCCGCGTGAGGCATTCGTGAACCTGTCGGCGCGAGATGCGATTGCCGCCCAGATCTGTCTTACGCCATCGACCTGGCCCGACCGCGGACGGGAGCTGTTCGCCTCCCACCTCCCGCTCATGGCCGGTGGCCTGCCGGGCCCCATGATGGACGTCACGATCAGTTCGGGCATGGGCCACGGCAACCCGGGCCTCGCCCCGTGGGTGCTGGCGCTGATACTTGCGGGACTCGTCTGCGGTGTCATGGCCGCGCCCCGTGGGCCTGCCGCCGAGCGCAGGCCGGGTGCGATCCCCGGCACGGCGCTTCCCGGCTACCTCGTCACGGTCGGCGCGCTCTCGACGCTCGTCTACAGCTTCGTCGCCTGTTCACAGCTCACGCAGGCGACCCTGCGCTACGACCTGCTGCTCCTCTTCCTGCCGTCGGGCGCCGTGCTCGCGGGACTCTGCTGGCCGGTACCGGCCGCCCGCGCCGGGCTCGTGACCGCCACGATGATGTGGGCGGGCCTGAACCTGAGCGACTACCTCGCCCTGGCGCATGAAATCAGGACCGGCCGCTGGCCGGATCACCGCGGCGAGGCCGTGCGCGCGCTCGAAGCGCAGGGATACGACACGCTCTGGGGCGACGCCCGTCTGGCCTACGTGCTCAGCTTCCGGTCGCAGGAGCGGCTGACAGTGGCGGCCCTCACCGCACACCGCGTGGACGAATACGCGCGGCTCGCCGCCGTCAGGGACGTGCCGTTCGTGAAGCAGGGCGTCTGTGCCGGCGGCACGGAGTTCGTGCCCGACATCTGGCTCTGCCCGACGCCCGCGCCGGCCGAGCGTCCGCCGGTATACTGAGGCCACGCCAGACTGCCTTCCGGCTCAGACATCCACCATGCTCCGACTGTCGCGCTTCGCCCTCGTTCTGATGCTCGCCGCCACGACCGCCGCCTGCGGCGGTGACGGCAATGACACGCCCACGTCGCCCTCGGCCAACGTGCCGTTCGAAACCGTGGACATCACGCTCGGCACGGGCGCCGAAGCCACGACGGGGCGGCTGGCCACCGTCGCCTACGCCGGCTGGCTCTATTCGACCACCGCGTCGCAGAACAAGGGCTCGCAGTTCGATGCCGGCGTGTTCACGTTCACCGTGGGCACCGGCGTCATTCCGGGCTTCAGCCGCGGCGTCACGGGCATGCGGGTCGGCGGGCAGCGCCGGGTCGTGATTCCGCCGGAGCTGGGCTACGGCTCGGCGGGCGCCCCGCCGTCGATTCCCGGCAACGCCACACTCGTGTTCGACATCGAGCTGCGCTCGGTGCAGTAACGTCTTACGAGGCGCCGCGCGGAATCGGCGGATGTTCGCGCAGCCCGCGGCGGCTGATGCCCGCGAGCTCGAACGTGTCGCCGTCGCTGCTCCGGTTGTACATCACCCACGTCTGCACCCCGCCGCGTCCGGCCACGGCGATGCCGAGCGGATGGCGGCGTGGGACGCGGATGTACTCCGCGTAGGAGCGGAAGGCGGCGGGCCGCGCGCCAAGCACCACCGGCGCGGCTCCCTCCTGGGGCAGCACCCACGCGCCCACGACGACGCCCCTCCACTGCGGCTCCGGCGTACGCATCGTGAGATCGACGTAGACGGCACTCGCCCCGGCGCCCGCCGGCACGTACATCGAGACCTCCGTCACACGACGTTCGCCCAGACCCGACGCGCGGGCGGCGACCTCCTCCACCGCGCGCTGCGCCCAGCGCCAGGGCTCGCCGCTCGCGGCGAACACGCGCACGGTCGTGACGGGGATGCCCTCGCTCGTCTCGAGACCGACGATGGCGGGAGGATCGGGCGCCGGCGGCCCCACCAGGCGGCGAGGGGAATCGACGAGCCAGCCGCGGCCGTCGAAGAGCGCGATGGGATGACGGCGGCCGGAGACATCCACGGCGCGCACGGCGAACGATTCGGCCTGCGACACGAGGAGCGTCGGGTCGGGCCCGAGGTCCAGACTCTGCACGCCCATCCAGCCGGCGAAGATCGCCAGCCACCATCTCGCGCCGCGACCACGCCGCCGGGGCATGGCGCCAGTCTACGCTTCGGCCCCGGCGAAGACCAGCCGTTCCCGCTGCCCTTCGTTCCGGCCTACCCGGGGAACCGGCCGAGGGCCACGAGCAGCGCCAGCCGCGCCGATCGCGCGCGATCCTCCGCCTGCGCCACGGCCGACTCGGCGTCGCGGGCGCGCCGCTGCGCGTCCACGAGCTCGATGTTGGTGGTGGCGCCGGCGCGAAACGCGACGTCGGTGATGCGCAGCACTTCGCCGGCGTGCCCGGCCGCCTCGCGGGCCCGGCCGAGCGCCTTCGCCTCGGCGTCAATGGTCGTGCGCGCGATGCGCACGTCGGACTTCGCCCGCAGCTCGGCGTCCTGCCGCTCGACGCGGAAGAGCGCCAGCGACGCCTCGCGCTGCGACTTCGCGGCGCGGCGACGGCCGGCGTCGAAGAGCGGCACGTTGGCAGCGACGACCGCGCGCCACGTGCCCGACGGCTGGAACAGTCCGGCGGGCGTGATGTACTGCGGCTCGAAGGCGGCGCGCACGGTGGGCACCCAGTCGCGCCAGCTGTCGGCCACGACCCGGCCGGCTGCGTCGATGCGGGCGTCGAAGAGCTTGATGTCGGTGCGATGCACGAGCCAGCCCTCACCGTCCGCTGCCGGTGTCTCGAGCGCCGGCGGCCCGGCGGTATCGACCGCCTTGTCAGCGGCGAGCAGCACGCCGAGCGCCTCCTGGCCGAGCTGCACGGCGAGCGTCGCGCGCTCCACGAGCTCTTCGTCCACTGCGAGCTCCTGCGCCGCGCGCAGTTCGTTGAGCCGGCTGCCGACGCCGCCCTCGCGCCGCGCCGTAGCGTAGTCGAGCTGCGCCTTCGCCGTGTCGCGCGCCCGCACGTTCACCTCGAGCTGCCGCTTCCGCGCAATCACCGCCAGGTACGCTTCGGCCGCCGCCACGCCCACCTGCCGGCGCACGTCATGCACCGCGACACTGGCCACGGTCACCTGGTCGGCCGCCTGCAACCGCGCCGCCCACTGGGCCGAGGCCAGCAGCGGCATCGCGGCCGAGCCGCCGAGCAGGAGCTGCGTGCGCGGCTGCACTACGTTGCCGCTGAACCCGCGCTCGCCATCGAGCGTTGTGACCGTGGCCGCGCCGTCGATCGACGGTCGCACCGCGGCCCGCGCCTGTGCGAGCAGCGCTTCGGCGCCGAGCACGGCCGTGGCGGCGCGCTGCACGGTGAGATTCGCCTGGATGGCGCGCTGCACGGCCTCTTCGAAACTGACCACGTCGAGCGTCGGCGCCTGCGCCGCCGCACGCGAGGCAAATGACGCCAGACCCGCGAGGGCCATCGCCGCCAGGACGAGACCGCGTCGGAGCTCAGCCATGGGCCACCTCCTCGCCAGCCGCGGCCGTGGGTGCGGCGCCGCGGGCCTTGCCGGGCGCCAGGGTGCGAATGACGACATAGAGCACCGGAATGAAGACGATCGAAAGGAACGTCGAAGCCAGCATGCCGCCGGCCACCGTCGTGCCCACGGAGTTCCTGGCCGCGGCGCCCGCGCCGGTCGCGTAGGCGAGCGGCAGCACGCCCAGGATGAACGCGATGGACGTCATGAGAATCGGCCGCAGGCGGATGCGCGCGGCTTCCACCGCCGCGTCGACGATCGACTGCCCTTCTTCGCGGAGCTGTTCGGCGAACTCCACGATGAGGATGGCGTTCTTCGCGGCAAGGCCGACGAGCAGGACGAGCCCCACCTGACAGAAGACGTCGTTGGCGAGTCCGCGCCAGTACTGGGCGCCGAGCCCGCCGAGCACCGCGAGCGGCACGCCGAGCAGGATGATGACCGGCAGAATCCAGCTTTCATATTGCGCGGCGAGCACCAGGTACACGAGCAGCACGCTCAACGCGAAGATGTAGGTGGCCTGCGAACCGGCCTTGATCTCCTCGAGCGACTGCCCCGCCCACGCGAAGTCGAAGCCTGGCGGCAGCGACTGCCGTGCCACCTGCTCCATCGCCGCGATGCCTTCGCCCGAACTCAGCCCGGGCGCCGCCACGCCGGTGATTTCGGCCGAGCGGAACAGGTTGAAGTGGCTGATGACCTGCGGCGCCGTCGTCTCGCTGACCCGGACGACCGTATCGAGCGACACCATCTGCCCGCTCGTCGTGCGCGCGTAGAGCTGCTTCAGGTTGTCGGGCGAGGCGCGGAAGCGCTGGTCGGCCTGCGCGAACACGCGGTAGGCGCGGCTGTTGAAGTCGAAGTCGTTGATGTACTGCGAGCCGAGGAACACCTGCAGCGCGTCGGTCACCTCGCGCAGCGGCAGGCCGAGGGCACGCGCCTTGTCGCGGTCGATGTCCACGCGCAGCTGCGGGTCGTTGGCCCGGAAGCTGCTGAAGAGCCCGGCCACCCTGCCGGACTGATTGCCGGCGCCGACGACGGCGTTCGTCGCCTCGGCCAGGCCGTTGATATCGCCAGCGGACTGATCGAGCACCTCGAACTGGAAGCCGCCGAAGACCGACAACCCCTGGATGGCCGGCGGCGCAAACGGCACCACGATGGCGCCCGTGATGCCGAAGAGCGGCCCACGCAGCCGGTTGAGCACGGCCGAGAGCGACTGGTCCGGACGCTGGCGCTGGTCGTAGCTCTTGAGCGACGTGAAGATGAGCCCGTTGTTCGGCGCCGCGCCGCTGAAGCTGAACCCCATCACAGAGAACGCCGAGGCGATGTCGGGATCGCTGTAGAGGATCTTCTCGACCTGCTTCGCGATCCCGTCGGTGTACTCGAGCGACGCGCCGGCCGGGGCCTGCACGACGGTGATGAAGAAGCCTTCGTCTTCTTCCGGCACGAACGCCGTGGGCACGACCTGCGTGACACCCCACGTGGCCCAGAGACCGAGGGCGAAGACGACGAGCATCGCCCACTTCCACGCGAGCGCCTTGCGGACGGTGGCGACGTAGGCCGACGTGCCGGCATCGATCACGCGGTTGACCATCGTGAAGAAGCGGCCGTGGGTGTGGCTCTCCTTGTCGAGGAGCAGCGCCGCCAGCGCCGGCGTGAGCGTGATGGCGTTGAACACCGAGAGCACGACGGCAAAGGCGATGGTGAGCGAGAACTGCTGGTAGAGCCGCCCGGTCGTGCCCGGGAAGAAGGCCACCGGCACGAACACCGCGACGAGCACGATGCCGATGACGATGACGGCGCTCAGCACTTCGCGCATCGCATCGACCGCCGCCTGGTAGGCCGACTTGCCGAACTCGCGCATGTGCCGCTCGATGTTCTCGACGACGACGATGGCATCGTCGACCACGATGCCGATGGCGAGCACGATGCCGAAGAGCGTCAGCGTGTTGATCGAGAAGCCGAAGAGCTTCACGAAAGCGAACGTGCCGATGAGCGACACCGGGATCGTCAGCGCCGGGATGATCGTGCTGCGCCAGTTCTGCAGGAACAGGAACATCACGAGCACGACGAGCACGAGCGCCTCGGCGAGCGTCTTCAGCACCTCGACGATCGACTCGCGCACCACCGTCACGTTGTCGAACGCGAGACGCCATTCGAGGCCCGGCGGG
Source organism: Acidobacteriota bacterium (assembly GCA_016789705.1). Taxonomy (GTDB): domain Bacteria; phylum Acidobacteriota; class Vicinamibacteria; order Vicinamibacterales; family UBA2999; genus CADEFD01. The sequence goes on along the minus strand of JAEUQR010000100.1, from coordinate 16,873 downwards.
AAGTTCTTCTCGATGCGCGCCATCTCGGCCATCACGCCGTCGTAGACGGCGAGCGCGTTGGCCGTCGGCAGGAGCGCGATGCCCATGCCCGACGCCTCGAGGCCGAGGAAGCGCAGGTTCGAGGTGTAGTTCTCGGCGCCGAGTTCGACACGGCCGAGGTCGCGCACGCGCACGAGCGCGCCGTCCTTGCCGCCCGACACCACGACGTCGGCGAACTCGTTCGCCTCGGTCAGCCTCCCCTGCGCGCGCACGCTCAGGTTGAACATCTGGTCGGCCGACGAGGGCGCATCGCCGAGGGCGCCGGCCGCCACCTGGACGTTCTGCTCGCGCAGCGCGTTCACGACGTCGCCCGCCGTGAGGCCGCGCGCCGCCAGCTTCCCCGGATCGAGCCACAGCCGCATGGCGTACCGCCGCTCGCCGAAGATGATGACGTCGCCCACGCCAGGCACGCGCTTCACCGCGTCGCGCACGTAGCGGTCGAGATAGTTGCTGATGAACTGCGCGTCGTAGCGGTTGTCCTTCGTGAAGAAGCCGAGGCCGCCCATGAAGCCGGCCGTGTTCTTCGTGACCGTGATGCCGTTGGTCCGGACGTCTGCCGGCATGCGGCCGAGCGCCTGGTTGACGCGGTTCTGGACGTCGATGGCGGCGAGATCGGCGTTGCGGTTGATGTCGAACGTGACGGTGATCGTGCTGATGCCGCTGTTCGTGCTCGACGACTGCAGGTAGGCGAGCCCCTCGACGCCGTTGATTGCCTGCTCGAGCGGCGTCGTGACGGCCGACTCGACCGCCTGCGCGTTGGCGCCCGTGTAGATGGCGAGCACCGTGACCGACGGCGGCGCCAGTTCGGGGAACCGCGCGATCGGCAGCGTGGGGATGGCGATGGCGCCGGCGATGACGACGACGAGCGCCAGCACCGTCGAGAGGATGGGCCGGCTGATGAAAACGTCTGTACGCATGCGGGTGCCGCCCTACTTCGCCGCCGCGGCGGCCGCGGACGCCGGCGCCGCGCCGGCCGGCTGCGGCGACACGGGCATGCCGTCGCCGATCTTCTGCACGCCCGAGACGATGAGTTGCTCACCGGCGGTGAGGCCCTTGAGCACGACGTAGCTGTTGCCAACGAGCGGACCGAGATCGACCGGGCGCTGCCGCGCCACCGTCGCCTGTCCGTCCTTTTCGGCGGTGAACACGAAGAAGCGGCCGTTGACACGCGTCACGGCCACGAGCGGCACGGTGAGACCGCGGCTCGACCGCCACACAACACGCGCCCGCACGTACTGGTCGTTGCGCAGACCGTCGGGACGCTCGAGCGCGGCCTTGGCGAGCACCGACTGCGTGGCCGGGTCGACGGACGGCGCGATGAAGGTCACCGTGGCTTCGTGCAAGGTAGCGCCCGTGTCGTCCACGAGCCGCACCGGCAGGCCGAGACGCAGGTCCGGCGCCTGCTGCACGGGCACCTGCACGTAGACTTCGAGGCCCTGGTTGTCGTCGATGGTCGTGAGCATCGAGGCTCTCGTCACGCGGTCGCCGACACGCACCGGGATGTCGCCGACCACACCGGCCGCCGGCGCCAGCACACGGTGATAGCCGAGTTCGACCTTCTGCTCGCGGATCTGCTGGTCGAGCGCCGCCAGTTGCGCCTCGCCCGATTTCACGGTGGCCGCGGCCTGTTCGAACTCCTGCTGGCTCACGGCGCCGGCATCGAGCAGCGTCTTCAGGCGCGCCGACTGCTGCCGCCAGTAGGCCAGGTCGGCGTCGCGCGCGGCGCGCTGGGCTTCGAGCGTGGCCACGGCGGCTTCCTGCCGCCCGGCGTCGATCTCCATGAGCACGGCGCCCGCCCGCACGCGGTCACCCGACGTGGCGGCGATGCGCGTGATGAACCCTTCGACCTGCGGCTGCACCGTGACCGACCGGCGCGACTTGACCGTGCCGATGAACTCACTCGACTGCTCGACGTCGCTCTCCGCCATCGCCACCACCTCGACACCCATGGCCGGCATGCCGCCGGGAGGGCCGCCCGGACCGGCGCCGGCGGGCGGCGCCGACCCGCAACTGACGAGAGTGAGCACCGCGACAGTCGCGGCAAGAGCCCGAACGACACACTGAGGCATGAGGCGATACATCTCCGGTGACTCCACAGGGGACCGACGCGGAACGCGGCGGCGCGGACCCTTGTGGCTGCCAGGGTCCGGTGGCGGGGAACAGCCGATTGTATGTCGGCCGCTGGGCGCACGGCGCGCACACGTCGAGCTTCGTGGTACGATTCCTGTGATGACTGAGACGCCACTCGACGCCGCGGAGATACACCGCATCGCCGCGCTCGCGCATCTCGCGCTCACCGACGACGAAGTCCAGCTCTTCGGTCGCCAGCTCAACGACATCATCGAATATGTCCGTCAGGTGCAGGCCGCCCCGACCGAGGGCGTCGCACCGATGTCACACGTGGGCGGCGGTGACGCGCACGAACGCGCCGATGTCGCACGGCCCACGCTCGACAAGCGCGCCGCGCTCGACAACGCGCCCGACGCCGCGCCGGAAGCCGGTTTCTTCAAGGTGCCACGAGTCATCGGATGAACGAACGCCGGGGTCATGTCGAAGTCGCGCGCGACGCCGTCGCGCGCGGGGAACGCACCGCCGAGTCGATCACGCGCGCGGCGCTTGACGCCATCGCGCGTCAGGAGCCGTCACTGGCGGCCTTCACGGCCGTGTCGGCCGAGCAGGCTCTCACGCAGGCCGCCGCGGTGGATGCGGCGCGCGCCCGCGGCGCGGCCCTCGGCCCGCTCGCCGGCGTGCCCGTCGCCGTCAAGGACAACATCTGCACGAAGGGCGTGCCGACGACGGCCGGCTCGAAGATCCTTGCGGGCTTCGTTCCACCGTACAACGCCACCGTGATCGAGCGGCTTGCCGCGGCCGGCGCCGTCATCGTCGGCAAGACCAATTGCGACGAGTTCGCGATGGGCTCGTCGACCGAGAACTCGGCCTTCGGCCCGACGGCGAATCCCTGGTCGCTCGCCCACGCGCCCGGTGGCTCGAGCGGCGGGTCGGCGGCCACCGTGGCCGCGCGCGCCGTGCCGGCCTCGCTCGGCTCCGACACCGGCGGCTCGATCCGCCAGCCGGCGGCCTTCTGCGGCATCGTGGGCCTGAAGCCCACCTACGGCCGCGTCTCGCGCTACGGCCTGCTCGCCTACGCCTCGTCGCTCGACCAGATCGGCCCGTTCACGACCACGGCCGAGGATGCCGCGATCGTGCTCGACGTGATTGCCGGCCGCGATCCGCACGATGCGACGAGCGCGGACCAGCCGGCGCCCGTCGTCGACGCCGCCACCACGCGCGACATGCAGGGGCTGCGCATCGGGGTGCCGCGCGCCTTCATCGAGGGCGTGGATGCCGCCGTGGAACGCGCCTTCGCCGCCGCCCTCGATGCCTGGCGCGCGCTCGGCGCGACCATCGTCGACATCGCGCTGCCGAACGTGTCGCTCGCGATTCCGGTCTATTACCTCATCGCCACGGCCGAAGCGAGTTCCAACCTCGCGCGCTACGACGGCGTGCGGTACGGGTATCGCGCCACGCTCTCGCCGCAGGACACGCTGCGCACGATGTACGAGCGGTCGCGCGACGAAGGGTTCGGCGCGGAAGTCAAGCGCCGGATCATGCTTGGCACCTACGTCCTGAGCGCCGGCTACTACGACGCCTACTACCTGAAGGCGCAGCAGGTGCGCGCGGCGCTGCGCGACAGCTACGCGGCGGCCCTCGCGACGGTGGATCTCATCGCCACGCCCACCACGCCGACGCCCGCCTTCAGGCTGGGCGAGAAGGTGGCCGACCCGCTCCAGATGTACCTGGCCGACATCTTCACGGTGAGCGCGAACCTGGTGGGGCTGCCGGCGATCAGCCTGCCCTGCGGCATGTCGCCCGACCGCCTGCCGATCGGCTGCCAGCTCACGGCCCGGATGTGGGACGAAGCGACACTCGTGCGCGCCGGCGCCGCATATCAGGCCGCCAGCGACTGGCACCTGATGACGCCGGCGCTCGCCGGCGCTTGAGCGGGCGCCGCCGTCAGGCCGTGACGGCGGGCCGTTTCAGGAACGACCAGACCACCAGACCGAGCAGGATGAACGGCAGGAGCGGCAGGAGCGCGGCCAGTGCCGCGATGACGAGTCCGACCACGAGCGCCCCGCCGACGCCCACGAGGAGCACCGGCGCGAGCGCCAGCATCGCGAGCATACCGAAGGCGCCGGCCACGACGCCGACGGCGAGCTTCACGAGGCCGAACGCCAGCCGGATTGGCAGGAAGACCAGCTTCAGGACGAACCAGACGATCCCGAGAATACCGAACACCACGGCGCCAGCTGTGGCGACCGCGCCGAGTGCGAGTAATGCGCCCATCCTGCCCTCCCGACGGGCGGCGGGGGCCACCCACTGGAGGGGACGAACGAGCGCCGGCTGCGGTTCCGTCGGCTAGCGCTTGTCGACCAGGACGGCGAACTCGGGGAGATCCCACTCCACGAGCTGCTGATTCACTTCTTCCATCGCCAGGCGTTCGGGCTTGATGGCCCGGGGCGCGCCGGCCTCGAGCCGCACTTTCGCGCCCTTGCGCAGCTGCTTGGCCCTGGCCGCGGCGACGTCCACGTACAGGAAGCGGCTTTCGATGGGGCGGCCCTGGTGCCGCACGACCGGAGCTTCAGCCTGGCCATCCACGACGAGTTCGGAGTCGGACATAGCCCCTCAGCTTACCGAATCGAGCCTCCCTGCATCAACCCCTGCGTGCCGCGGCCGGGCTGGCGCCCGGTTTTACGACGGCGCCGGCCACCCAGGCCGCCACGCCGGTGGCCAGGGCGCCGAGCACGGCGGCGAGGAACGAGGCCACGTCGAATCCGGGCACGAGGGCCGCCGCCAGGCCGAACGCGGCGCCGTTCACCACCAGATAGAACAACCCGAGCGTGAGGACTGTGAGCGGCAGGGTCATGAAGGTCATGACGGGACGAATGACGGTGTTCACGACGCCGAGCACGGCCGAACCGATGGCGAGTGCGCCCCAGCCCGTCACCGTCACGCCGGGCACGATCTGGCTGGTCAGCCAGAGCGCCAGGGCGAGGACGGCCCAATGCAGCACGAAACTCGTCATCGATGCCTCCTGAAAAGAAGGGGTGCCGTGGGCGGACCGAACCGCCACACGGCACCCCAGTAGTACTACGAACGGGTCCTACGACGCGATGGCCACCGGCACGACGCGCGCCTTCGCGGCCTCGCGCAGCGGCAGACGCACCGTCAGCACGCCGTCCTTGTAGTCGGCCGCAATCTGCGCGGCATCGACCGTCGTCGGCAGCGCGAAGCGCCGGCTGAAGGAACCGTAGCGACGCTCCGCGCGCCGCACGTCGCTCCTCGGCACGTCGGCCGGCCATGGCCGTTCGCCGCTGATCGTGAGCGCGCCCTGCTCCACCGTGACCGCAATGGCCTCGCGCTTCATCTCGGGCAGTTCGGCCTTGATGACGAGCGCCTTGTCGGCGGCTTCATAGATGTCCACCGGCGGCACCCAGGCGCCCTCGCCCGCGAGGGCTTCCTGCAGCCGCGACAGCTCACGCACCGGATCGAATCGCACGATACCCATGACGTTCTCCCTCGTCTTCTTCGGGGCGGTGCTTGTTTCCTGGGAGCCCCAGCCCCCGGCACCCAGCCCCCGGGGCGGGTTACTTGGTCTCCGAGAACTCCGCATCGACCACCTCGCCCTCGGCCGGCTTGGCGCCACCGTCGGCACCGGGCGCGCCCGGTTCGCCGCCGCCGGCGGCCTGCGTGGCCTTGTAGAGGGTCTCGGCCATCTGGTGCGACGCCTTCTGCAGGTCGGCGGCCGCGGCCGTAATGGCCGCCACGTCGTCGCCCTGCGTGGCCTTCTTCGCGGCGTCGAGCGCGGTCGTCACCTTCTCCACCTCACCGGCCGGCAGCTTGTCCTTCGATTCGGTCAGCGTCTTTTCGACCGAGTAGACGAGCGAGTCGAGCTGGTTGCGCTGGTCGATGAGTTCGCGCTTCGCCTTGTCGTCACTCGCGTGCGACTCGGCGTCCTTCACCATGCGGTCCACTTCGTCCTTCGACAGGCCGCTCGAACCGCTGATGGTGATCTTCTGTTCCTTACCGGTGGCCTTGTCCTTCGCCGAGACGTTGACGATGCCGTTGGCGTCGATGTCGAACGTCACTTCGATCTGCGGCACGCCGCGCGGCGCCGGCGGCAGGCCGACGAGCTGGAACTTGCCGAGCGTGCGGTTGTCACGGGCGAACTGCCGCTCGCCCTGGAGCACGTGCACTTCGACGCTCGTCTGGCTGTCGGCGGCCGTCGAGAAGGTCTCGCTCTTGCGCGTCGGGATGGTGGTGTTGCGCGTGATGAGCGCCGTCATCACGCCGCCAAGCGTCTCGATACCGAGCGAGAGCGGCGTGACGTCGAGGAGCAGCAGGTCCTTGACGTCGCCGGCCAGCACGCCGCCCTGGAGGGCCGCGCCGATGGCCACGACTTCGTCGGGATTGACGCCCTTGTGCGGTTCCTTGCCGAAGTACTCCTTGACCGCCTGCTGCACGCGCGGCATGCGCGTCGAGCCGCCGACGAGCACGACTTCGTCGATGTCGGAGGGCTTGACGCCGGCATCGGCCAGCGCCTGCTTCACCGGGCCCATCGTGCGCTGCACGAGATCCTCGACGAGGGCCTCGAGCTTGGCGCGCGTGAGCTTCAGGTTGAGGTGCTTCGGACCGGTGGCATCGCCGCTGATGAAGGGCAGCGAGATCTCGGTCTCCATGGCCGACGAGAGTTCGATCTTGGCCTTCTCCGCCGCTTCCTTCAGGCGCTGCAGGGCCATGCGATCCTTCGAGAGGTCGATGCCCTCGGCCTTCTTGAACTCGTCGGTCAGCCAGTCGATGATCTTGTGGTCGAAGTCGTCGCCGCCGAGGTGCGTGTCGCCGTTGGTGGACTTCACCTCGACCACGCCTTCGCCCACTTCGAGCACCGAGATGTCGAAGGTGCCGCCGCCGAGGTCGTAGACGGCGATCGTTTCGTCCTTCTTCTTGTCGAGGCCGTAGGCGAGCGCCGCAGCGGTCGGTTCGTTGACGATGCGCAGCACGTTGAGACCGGCAATCGTGCCGGCGTCCTTCGTGGCCTGGCGCTGCGCGTCGTTGAAGTAGGCCGGCACGGTGATGACGGCGTCGGTCACCGTCTCTCCGAGGTGGTCTTCGGCCGCCTTCTTCAGCTTGCCGAGGATCATCGCGGAGATCTCCGGCGGCGAGTACTGCTTGCCACGCACGTCCACCCAGGCATCGCCGTTGGCGTTCTGCCCGACCTTGTAGGGGACGCGCCGGGATTCACTTTCCACTTCGCTGAACTTGCGGCCCATGAACCGCTTGACCGAGAAGACGGTGTTCTCGGGGTTGGTCACGGCCTGGCGCTTGGCGACCTGGCCGACGAGGCGGTCGCCATCCTTGGCGACGGCCACGACCGAGGGCGTCGTACGCGCGCCTTCCTGGTTGACCACGACCACTGCCTCACCGCTCTCCATCACTGCGACCACCGAGTTGGTGGTGCCGAGGTCGATGCCGATCACTTTGCCCTTGGCCATGACACGTCTCCTTCTTCCTGAACCTGAGACGAGGATAGCACAAGATTAGTTTCACGACAGCATATTACCTGCTAGCGACACACTCATATTTGCCCTCAAACGTCGATTCCAGCCGCCATAAGCCGTGGCGAGGTGCCGGCCCAGGATGCCGACCGGGCAGCCGAGGAGCCCCGGCCATGGTCGCCGCCCCCGCCGCCTCGGTCGCCGGGCTCGCCGTGCTCGGGGCCCACGCGTGGCCCGGGCGGGTGCGGCTCACGACGCTGGTGTTCCGCGTGGAATGCCATGGGCGGTCGTCGCCGCCACCCACACCTCGGCCCTCGCGCGGGTCGATGCCCTGCCGATCGCCCGACGAACCCGCTGTGGCGAGGGCCTTCGCCCTCGGGCGTGTGATCGCCGCGCGCACGCAGTGCGAGCGCGGTGATGCGCGGCTCGAGCGTCACCGTCTCCACGAACGGTCGTGCGCGAGATTCCGGTGCTCGGTACCGGCAAAACCGACTCTCAGGGGTGGCGGCGCTGGCGGCCGCGGCAGGCCTGTCGTGCGCCCCGGCGGCCCCCGACGCCGCACGGGGTCGCGGTACAATGGCCGCAGAATTTCGAGTCCGCGTATGCGCCCACTGACCCGCCTGCCCATCTCCTCCGACGTCGGCGACGTGTCGGCCGATGTCCGCCGCCTCTTCGAGGATCTGCTGAAGCAGCGCCCCGAACGGCGGCACCAGATCACCGGCGAATGCCTGCCCCTGCTCGACGTCTTCGAGACGCACGACGCGCTCGACCTGCTGCTGGATCTGCCGGGCGTCTCGGCGGCGAGCATCCGGGTGCTCGTCAAGGCCGGCGTCGTCATCATCGCCGGCGAGAAGGACCGCCCCGAACAGGGGGCGCGCGGCACGGCCAGCTATCACCTGGTCGAACGCGACTTCGGCCGCTTCGCCCGCGCCGTCCGTGTGCACGTCGCCATCGATGCCGCGCGGGCCACCGCCACGCTCACGAACGGCGAGCTGCGCGTGCGCCTGCCGAAGATCGAGGAGCGCCGCGGTCAGGGCCTCCTCGTGCCCATCACGACGGACACCGTCCGATGAAGCTCCTCTTCATCGGCGACATCGTCGGCAAGCCCGGGCGCGAGCTCGTGCGCCGCGGCGTCGGACCGATCGTCGCCGCCCACGACATCGACTTCGTGATTGCCAACGGCGAGAACTCCGCCGCCGGCTTCGGCATCACGCGCGAGATTGGCGACCAGCTCCTCGCCTACGGCTGCGACGTGCTGACGTCGGGCAACCACATCTGGGACAAGAAGGAAGCGCTCGAGTACATCGCCCGTGAACCGCGCCTGCTGCGGCCGGCCAATTATCCGGCCGGCGCGCCCGGCGCCGGCACCTATCTGGCGACGGCGAAGAACGGCGTGAAGGTCGGCATCGTGAACGTGATGGGCCGCGTGTTCCTCGCGAGCATCGACGACCCCTTCACGACGGCGCTGCGCGAGGTCACGGCGCTCAGAACCGCCGGTGCGCAGGTGGTCTTCGTGGACATCCACGCGGAAGTCACCTCCGAGAAGGTGGCCATGGGCTGGTATCTCGACGGCCACGCCACGGCCGTCGTCGGCACGCATACGCACGTGCAGACCGCCGACAACCGCGTGCTGCCGCGGGGCACCGCCTACCTGACCGATGCCGGCATGACCGGCCCGCACGACGGCGTCATCGGCGTCGAGAAGGACGCCGTCATCGGCAAGTTCCTGAACGCGCTGCCGGCGCGCTTCGAGACGGCGAGCGGCGACCCGCGCCTGAACGGCGTCATCGTCACCGCCGACCCGGCCACCGGTCTCGCCACGGCGATCGACCGCCTCAGCCTTTCGGCCGCCGACATCGACCGCCTCGCGGCCGACATGGCGGCGACCCCGGGCGCCCGCGCGTGACGCCGACCCGCCTGCCCTTCGACGATCCGGCCCCGCCACCATCGCCCCCGCCACCGCGGCGGCGGGTGCTCAGTGTCGCCGAGCTCACGGCGGCGCTGCGTGGCCTGGTCGAATCGGAGTTCCCGGAGGTGTGGGTCGAAGGCGAGCTGTCGGGGGCGCGCGTCTGGAACACCGGGCACCTGTACTTCACGCTCAAGGACGCCCACGCCCAGATCAAGGGCGTGATGTTCCGCACGTCGCTGCGCCTGCTCAAGTTCAAGCCGGAGGACGGCGCGCACGTCATCGCCCGCGGAAGACTGAGCGTCTACGACCCGCGCGGCGAGTATCAGCTCATCTGCGAGCACATGGAGCCGCAGGGCCTCGGCGCCCTGCAGCTCGCCTACGAGCAGCTGCGCAAGCGGCTCGCCGCCGAGGGCCTCTTCGAGGCGGCGCGGAAACGGCCACTGCCGGCGCTCCCCCGACGGATCGGCATCGTCACCTCCCGTGACGGCGCGGCCCTGCGCGACATCATCCGCGTGCTGCGCCGCCGCTACCCGAACGCACACCTCGTCATCGCCCCGACGCGCGTGCAGGGCGACGGCTCGGCCGACGAGATCGCGCGCGCGCTCCACCGCATCGGCACCGTGGCTGGTGTGGACGTCGTCATCGCCGGACGCGGCGGCGGCTCGATCGAAGACCTGTGGGCCTTCAACGAAGAAGTCGTGGCCCGCGCGATCGCCGCCTGCCCGGTGCCGGTCATCTCGGCCGTGGGCCACGAGACCGACGTCACCATCGCGGACTTCGTCGCCGACCTGCGGGCACCGACGCCCTCGGCCGCCGCCGAAATCGTCGTCGGCCGCAAGGACGAGTTCGTGCACCAGATCGACGCCATCGGCGGCCGCGCCCGCGCCGCCATGCGGTCGCGCGTGCAACGCTTCGACGCGCGACTCCACCAGATCGGGGGCCGGCCCGCCTTCGCCGGCCTGCCCGGCCGCATCGCGCTCCGCCAGCGCCACGTGTCGGAGCTGGCAACCGGGCTGCGCGCGGCCGCAGCCAGCGGCCTGGCCGCCCGGCAGCGCCGCCTCGTCATGCTCGGGCGCACCCTCGACACGTTCCGGCCGCAGGAACGCCTGGCTCGCGTCCGCGCCGCGCTCGTCGGCCACCGCGGCCGCCTCGACGCCGCCATGCGCGCCACGCAGCACCGCGCGCAGGGCCGCGCCCGTGAAGCCGCGGCCCGGCTGCACGCGCTGAGCCCGCTGGCCGTGCTCGGCCGTGGCTACGCCGTATGCTGGTCCGGCGATCGCACCACGCTCGTCCGCCGCGCCACCGAGCTCTCGCCGGGCGACCGCGTGCGCGTCACGCTCGGCGAGGGCGAAGTGGCCTGTGACGTACGAGAAGTGTTCGAGGCACGCCCCGAACGAGGAACCGCGTGATGGACGAGACGATCAAGGACTTCGAGGCCGCGCTGGCCGAACTGGCGGGTATCGTGAAGAAGCTCGAGGAGGGCGATCTCGCGCTCGAGGCGTCGCTCGCGCTCTACGAACGCGGCGTGCAGTTGCAGCGCTACTGCCACGAGCGCCTCGAAGCCGCCGAGCGGCGGATCGACATCCTCAACGACCGCGGCGAACTCGTGGCCGCGCCGCGCGACCTCACCGAGGTCGGCCAGGACGAGGACCGGTAGCGTGGTCACGTTCGAGGCCTTCGCCGAGGAGTGCCGCGCCGCCATCGAGCAGACGCTCGATCGCGTGCTGCCCCGCGCGCCGCAGTGCCCGCCGGTGGTCGCCGAGTCGATGCGCTACAGCGTCATGGCCGGCGGCAAGCGCCTGCGTCCGATTCTCGTGCTCGCCGCCGCCGACGCCGTGGCCAGCGCGCGCCGGGAGGACGCCGCCCTGGCCCGCGCCCGGGCGCTCCCGGCCGCCTGCGCCCTCGAACTCATCCACACCTACTCGCTCATCCACGACGATCTCCCGGCAATGGACGACGATGACCTGCGGCGCGGGCGGCCCACGCTGCACACCGTGGTCGGCGAAGGCCAGGCGATTCTGGCCGGTGATGGCCTGCAGGCAGAAGCCTTCCACCTCATCGTGCGCGAACCGCACACCGACGACCCGATCCTCCTCGCCCGCAAGCTGCGCGTGCTCGACGTGGTGACGCGTGCCGCCGGACCGGCCGGCATGGTGGGCGGACAGGCCATCGACCTGCAGGCCGCCGGCAAGGGCGCCGGCGCGGCCACCACGCTCGATGGCCCGACGCTCGCCGACATGCACGCGCGCAAGACCGGCGCCCTCATCCGCGCCGCCGCCGCGACGGGCGCGATCATGGCCGGCGCCACCGAGGCGCAGCTCGCGCACCTCGACCGCTGGGCGTCGGAAGTGGGCCTCGCCTTCCAGATCGTGGACGACGTGCTCGACGTCGAAGGCGCCTCAGACGCCCTCGGCAAGACCTCCGGCAAGGACGCGGCGGACGGCAAGCCGACCTTCCCCGCGCTCTTCGGCCTTGAGACCTCGAAGCGGATGGCGGCCGACGCCACGACGCGCGCCGAGGCCGCGCTCGCCGACGCCGGCCTGCGTCCGTCGCATCTCGACGCCATCGCCCAGTGGATCGTCCACCGCCGCTCGTAACCGCCGGCCGCCGATGAAGCTCCGTCTCGATCAGCTCCTCGTGCGACGCGGCCTCGTCGAGTCGCGCGAACGGGCGCAGGCGCTCATCATGGCCGGCCAGGTGGACCTGGACGGGCGGGCGGCGGCCAAAGCCGGCACGATGGTGTCGGAACATGCCGACGTGAAGGTCATCGGCCCGGACCACCCGTGGGTCAGCCGCGGCGGCGTCAAGCTTGCGCACGCGCTCGACACCTTCGGCATCGACGTCACCGGCCGGCTGGGCCTCGACATCGGCGCCTCGACCGGCGGCTTCACGGACGTGCTCCTGGCCCGCGGCGCCGCCCGCGTCATCGCCGTGGACGTCGGGCACAGTCAGTTGCACTGGCGCCTGCGCACCGACCCGCGCGTGACCGTCATCGAGGGCCTGAACGCGCGCCACCTCACCGCCGCCCACCTGCCCGATCTCGGCGACGGCGCCGGCATCGTCACGGTGGACGTTTCGTTCATCTCGCTCGCGCTCATCCTGCCGCCGCTCCTCGCCGTGGTCCGCCCCGGCGCCGATCTCATCGCCCTCGTGAAGCCGCAGTTCGAAGCCGGACGGCGCGATGCGCCGAAGGGCATCGTGCGGGATCCCGACGTGCACGCCCGCGTGCAGGCCGAGGTCACGGCGAAGGCGGCTGCGTTAGGATGGACGCGCCTGGCGGTGACGCCCTCGCCGATCGTCGGCGCGAAAGGCAATCGGGAGTTCCTGATGCACTTCACGCCCTCACCGCGGCCGTAACCATGCACATCGGCATCGTCGCCAAACCCGACCTCGTGGACGCCCGCGAGACCCTGAGTCAGCTCCGCGCCTGGCTCGCGGCACGCGGCGCCACGGCGTGCTGGTCGCCGGAGGCGGCGGCGCTCATGGCCGACGCGCCCGGCACCGTCACGGCGCGCGACGACATGCCCGGTACGGCCGACCTCATCGTCGTGCTCGGCGGCGACGGCACGCTCCTCGCCATGGCCGACCGCATCGCCCGCGGCCCGCGCGACGTGCCGATCCTCGGCGTGAACTTCGGCAGCCTCGGGTTCCTCACCGAGATCACGCGCCCCGAACTCCTCGCCGCGCTCGCCGACGTGCTCGAGGGCCGCGCCCAGCTCGACGAGCGCATGATGCTGCACGCACATGTGCAGCGCGGTGATGCCACGACCGACGACACCATCGTGCTGAACGACGTGGTCTTCACCCGCACGGCGCTCTCGCGCATCATCGATCTCTCGGTGTCGGTGGGCGGCCAGTTCGTGACCAACGTGAAGGCCGACGGCCTCATCGTCGCGAGCCCGACCGGCTCGACCGCCTACAACCTCGCGGCGGGCGGCCCCATCGTCCATCCGGCGATGGACGCCTTCATCCTCACGCCGATCGCCCCGCACACGCTCAGCAACCGTCCGATCGTGGTGCCGGCCCAGCGCGACGTCACGGTCGCCGTCAGCACCGACAACGGCGGCGAGGTGTATGTGACCTTCGACGGCCAGACCGGCAGCCCGCTCAGAACCGGCGACTCCGTGGTCATCCGCCGCGCCGCCCGCCACGTGAAGCTCGTGCGGGCGACGACCCGCACCTACTTCGAGGTGCTGCGCCAGAAGCTCAAGTGGGGCGAACGCTGAGCGGAGACCGACCACCCGCCGCCCCGCGCCCGAGACCGACAAGGAGACATCCGATGGCCCTGCAGGACGAATTGCTCGAGCTCGCCGCCCACATGGAATGGGCCGACGCGCTCGTGTGGAGCACCACGCTGCAGTCGGGGCCGGCGCGCGCCGACGAACGCATCCGCGGCTGGCTGCACCACATCCACACCGTGCAGCGCGCGTTCGCCGCCATCTGGACGGGCGGCGCGCCGGATCTCGTGAACGTCGCCTCGTTTCCCGACGCGCCGGCGCTCGCCGCCTGGGGCCGCGGCGCGCATGCCGCCGTGCAGACCTACCTCGCCGACGCCGACGCCGGCGCGCTCGGACGCACGATCGTGCTGCCGTGGGCGGGCCGCGCCATCGAACGCCACGAAGCGGCGGGCCATCCGACGATGGCCGAGACGGCGCGGCAGGTGGCGATGCACAGCATGCACCACCGCGGCCAGGTGAACGCGCGCCTGCGCGAGCTCGGCGCCGAGCCGCCGCTCGTGGACTACATCGCGTGGATCTGGCGGGGCCGCCCCGAGCCGATGTGGCCGCGCAACGTGGCGGCGCCCACCCGCGGCTGACCGGCTACGGCTCGCGCGCCGCGGCGCGAGCACGGGCGCGGCGTTCGCGGAAGAACTTCACCTGCCACTCGAAGACGTTGCGGTTGTGTTCGGCGAGCGTCGTCGCGAACACGTGGGTGCCGTCGTTGCGGCTGACGAAGTAGAGATAGTCCACCGTGGCCGGAGCGACCACGGCTTCGAGCGCCCGTTTGCCGGGCGCGGCGATCGGACCGGGCGGCAGGCCGCCGTAACGGTACGTGTTGTAGGGCGAATCGAACTGCAGGTCGTCACGCGACAGGTTGCCGTCCCACCTGCCCGCCCGCTGCAGCGCGAAGATCACGGTGGGATCGGCCTGCATGCCCATGCCGATCCGGTGCCGGTTGCGGTAGACCGCGGCCACGATCGGCCGCTCGGCATCCTGCGCGGTTTCCTTCTCGACGAGGGCCGCGAGCGTGACCACCTGCCGCACGGTGAGGCCATCGGCGGCGGCCCGCGCGATGAGCTCGGGGGTGAGAGCGGCGCGGAAGCCGCGCACCATCTGCGCGACGAGCGTGGCGGCTGGCGTCTGCCGCGGCACCGGATACGTGTCCGGGAAGAGATACCCCTCGAGGTCGGTGGCCGCCGGGTCGAGATCGCGGATGAGCGAGGCCTCTCCGGCCGCGGCGACGAAGGCGTCGCGTGCCCCAAGGCCGCTTGCGGCATACACGTCGGCCATCTCGCCGATCGTGAGACCCTCGCGGAACGTGACCGGGCGCGTGTAGATGGCGCCGTCCGCGAGCATCGTCACCACATCGACCGCGCTCCGCGCGCCGTCGAAGCGGTACTCGCCGGCCTTGAGATCGCGGGCCCTGCCCGTCAGCCAGAGGGCCACGCGGAAGGTCAGGTCGTCGCGCACGACGCCGGCCCCGACGAGGCGCGCGCCGATCGAACGCGGACCGGTGCCCGGCGGCACGTCCACGAACACCGCCTCGCCGTCGAAAGCGCGGAACGGGGTGGTCGCCTGCGCGCGCAGCCACCAGAACGCGCCGCCCGCGGCTCCCGCGAGCAGCGCGCCGACGAGCGCCAGCCGTACGAGCCACTTACCCACGGGGTCTCGCATCGAGCCAGTCCTGGAGCACGATGGCGGCCGCCGCGGCATCGAGCTTCAGCTTGCGTTTCTTCCAGTCGCGTTCGCCGGTGGCGAGCCGGGCGTCGGCCTCGTGCGAGGTGAGCCGCTCGTCCTGCAGCACGACCGGCATATCGACGACGGCCCCCAGCGCTTTGGCGAACGTCTCGACGAAGGGCGTTTGATCGTTCGGCGAGCCATCGAGCCGGCGCGGCCAGCCGACGACCACGGCCGCCAGGCCATCGTCTTCGGCGGCCAGGCGCGCCACTTCGGCGCGCACGAGTTTCAGCGCCTGGCCTTCACTCTTCGGACGCATGAGCACGCCGAGGGGCGAGGCCAGCGTCCCCGACGCGTCGCTGAGCGCGAGGCCGATGCGGCGAAGGCCGTAGTCGATGCCGAGGGCGCGCACGTCGGAAGTATAGCGGCGGGAAACGGCCGGCTCGTCAGCCGGCGGCGGGCAGGGCGCCGGCGACGAGCGCCAGTAGCGCTTCGCGCACGTAGTAGGCGAGCATCGCCGCCGACGCGACGAACGCCAGCATGCGGACGACGGCCTTCTGCGGGCCGATGGCGCGCTGAGTCAGCCGCTGGATGGGCTGCCACGCCAGGAAGAAGAGCACATACGACACGGCGAGGCCGCCGGCCGGGCCGAGCCGTGGCGCCAGCAGCACCGGCAGCAGGGCGAGCAGGCACGCCCCGCTCAGCCAGGCCCCGGCCGTCATCCAGAAGAGCTCGGCCGGCGTGACGACAACGGCGGCCGGTGGCGCGGTCGGCGCGGATTCGGACATCGGCAAAGTGTATCCTTCGAAGAGATGTCGAGGGAACGCCGACTCCGCCGGTCCGCGCGCGCCGTGGCGCTCGCGGCGTGCGCCGCGCTCGTGGCCGCGTGCGCCACCGTCGCCGGCGCCCAGGTCTCGCCGCCGCTCCCGACGTCGCAGGACCGTCCGGCCACGCCGGCCGAAACGCCGGCCCCGGCGCCGGCCCCCATCACGCGCGACGAAGCCACGGCCCTTGCCGCCCGCGCCGCCGACCGCATCAAGGCGCTGCAGCGCGAGTCGGACCAGCTCGCCGCCCAGCAGCGCAGCGTGCTCACGCAGCTGCGCCAGCTCGAAGTGACGCGCGCGCTGCGCGCCGAAGAACTCGCCGCGGTCTCGGCCCGTCTCGAGGCGGTCACCGCGAAGGTCACGGCGTCGGCAGCCCGCGTGGCGGAACTCGAGGCGCAGCGCGTGGCCCGCACGCCGGCCCTCGAAGGGCGCCTCGAAGCGCTCTACAAGCGCGGCGGCGCCGATGGCTACGTGCGGCTGCTGCTCGCGACGGCCGAGGGCCGCGACCTGGCGCGCGCCAGCCGCGGCGTGGTGGCGCTCGCCCGCGTCGAGGAACTGCGGATCGCGGCCCACCGCAAGCTCCTCGCCGAGGAACGCGCGGCCCGCGATCAGCTCGCCTCCGAGCAGCGGCAGGTGGTGCGGCTGCGCACC
>JAEUQR010000094.1 GCA_016789705.1 Acidobacteriota bacterium | reverse complement strand
CGGCGCGGAACGCGCGGCCCATGGCCATCGGCACGCCGAGCACGTCGAAGTAGTTCGCGGTGACCGTTTCGCCCATCACGAGAAGCGGCGTCGCCGACGTCGAGAGCACGCCGCGTGCGTAGGCATGGCCGGCGAGGCCGCGCAGTGCCGGCACGCCGGCGCGCAGCGACTGGAGATCCGGGTAGGACGTCGTGAGCTGCATGTCTTCGCCGCGCTGCCCCGAGTAGACCTCGACGAGTTGGGCCGGATCCCGCAGCGGACTCGACTTGAAGAGCACCGCGTTGACGACCGTGAAGAGGGTGGTCGTGAGGCCGATGCCGAGGGCCAGCGAGCCGATGGCCGTGAGCGCAAACGCCGGCCGCCGCGCCAGTTGCCGCGCGCCCACGCGCAGGTCCTGCAGGAACTCGCTCATCGCTGCCTCCACGTTAGCCTTTACGTCGGCCGCCGTCCCGCGGTTCGGCCCGGGGCCGGACCGGGCGGCCCGGGAGCGGTGTCTAACGGGAGCGCCGGGGCGCTACACTCCCCTGCCACGGCTGTCATGCGTCTCCGCGTCCCGCTGCCTCTGCTGCTCGTGTCTGCACTGCTGGCTTCGGCCGGCGCGGTGCTGCCGCGCCTGGTGGCGGCGGCAGACGCCGCCGGCGCGCAGGTGCGCGACACGCCGGCCCGCCGCCAGGGCACCGCGTCGATTCGCGGCGTGGTCGTCGACGGCCAGACGGGCGCTCCCATCCGCCGTGCCGCCGTGTCGCTCGTCATTGAGGAACCCGACCGCGAGGGTTCGCGCGTCGAAGCGACCACCGCAGACACCAACGGCCAGTTCGAGTTCACGGGTGTGCCGGGCGGACGGGTGCAGGTCACGGCGTCGCGCGTGGGCTATTTCGACTACGACAACGTCTGGAACGGCGAGCCCGAAGAACCACAGTGGCAGACGATCGCCGCCGGCCAGCGCGTGCAGGGCGTACGTATCGCGCTCTATCGCGGCGGTGTCGTCGCCGGGCGCGTGCTCGACGAGTTCGGCGAGCCGGCCGTGGGCGTCGAGATCGACGTGCTGCGGCGCGAGCCCGGCAATCGTGGCGGCGGTGTGCGCACGACCTCGTCGCCCATCACGCCGACGACCGATGACACCGGCGCCTTCCGCGTGTGGGGGCTGCCGCCGGGCGACTACATGGTGGGCGCGCGGCCGAACCGCTTCGTGGCCGATGCGCCGGCCGACGACGAGGCGCGCCGGCAAGGCTACGCCGCCACCTACTTCCCCGGCACAGCGAGCCTGTCGAACGCCCGCGCGGTGCGCGTCGAGCCGGGCCGAGAGACCACCGGCGTCTCCTTCGGCCTGCTGGTCGTGCCGCTCGCCACCGTGCGCGGCACGGTGCTGCTGCCGCCCGACACCTCCGGCCGCGCCATCAACCTCGGCGTGGGCCTCGTGGCGCCCGAACGCCTCGACGGTTACGTGACACGCGGCGCGCGGCCGCGCGAAGACGGCAGCTTCGAGATCCCGCGCCTCGGGCCGGGCACCTACCAGATCACCGCGCGGCACTTCCAGACCGGCGGCGTCGAGTACTGGGGCACGACGGAGATCACCGTGAACGGCGGCGATCTCGACGGCGTGTCACTGGCAATGCGTCCAGGGGCGATCGTGCGCGGGCGGGTGCACACCGAGTCCGGCGAGCCCGTGGGTGTGCCGGTGATGATCGCGCTGCGCGCCGACGACACCTCGCGCGCGCCGCAGCCGCGGCCGGTGCGCACCTACTCCGACGGATCGTTCCGCCTCGAAGGCGCGTTCGGCACGCAGTACGTGCGCGCCGTCGAAGCGCGGATGATTCCGGGATCGGAGGCGCCCGGCATCAACGTGCGCGCGCTGCAGGAAGTGACGCCGGCGACGCGGCCACTCACCACGTGGTGGCTCAAGTCGATCACGATGGGCGGCCGTGACGTGACGAACGAAGCCATCGACTTCAGCCGCGGCGACGTGATGCTCGACATCACGATGACCAACCGCATGGCCACCGTGCGCGGCAGCGTCTCGTGGAACCGCGCGGCCGGCCGCCGGCGCCCGTCGGTCATCATCTTCGTCGACGACGACAGCCTGTGGTCGCGCGGCTCGCGCGGCATCGGCACGTCGGAGGTGGACGAAGAGGGCCGGTTCCACGTGCCGGGCATGCCGGCCGGGGATCGGTACCTGGCGGTCGCCGTGGACGGTGCATCCCGCTCGGTACTGGCGCAGCCCGAGATGCTGCAGGCGCTCCGGCCCTTCGCGACGCCGCTGCGCATCGACGAGGGCGGCATGCACGAGCTGGCGCTGACCGCCGTGCCCCGCCCACGCCCCTGACGGCCGGGCCTCGCCGCCCGTCGTCTCAATGGTCGGTTCACGCGTAGAATCCCCTCTGCCCTCTCCAGGCCCGGAGGTCGCCATGCGTCGAGTGTTCGCGGCGGTGATTTCATGCGTGGTGCTCTGGGCTGGTACGCCAGCCCTGGCCCTCGGGCAGGTCGCGCCGCCACCGCGCCCGTCAGCGAGTGCGCCCCAGGGCGCGGGCACCGTGCGTGGCACGGTCGTCACCGGCGACGACGCAGCGCCGCAGCCGCTCGCGGGTGCGACGGTGCGGGTCACGGTGATGCCGGCCGGGCCGCCGCTCGGCATGTTCCAGCCCTTCTCAGCCACCACCACGGCTGACGGCACGGGCCGCTTCGAGTTCACCGGCGTGCCGGCCGGCGTGCTCTCGTTCATGGCCGAGAAGACGGGCTACTACAACACCGGCGACGGCAGCGACGCCGGCGTGCAGATCGAACTCGCGATGCGCCGGCCGACACTCGAGCCAGGAGCGACACTGAGCGACGTCTCCGTGCGGATGTCACGCGCGGGCGTCATCACCGGACGTGTCCTGCTGCCCTCGGGCGAACCCGCGGTGCGGATGATGATCGAAGTGCTGCGACAGAGCTCGACGCCGATGGGACGGCGCCTCGTGCCGGCCGGCCGGGGCAGCGGTGGACCGACGATGACCGATGACACGGGCACGTTCCGCGCCTTCGGCCTGCCGCCCGGCGAGTACTTCCTGTCGGCCCGTCAGAACACGATGATGATGGGGCCGCCGGGTGGACGCGACGACACGCGCGACGGCGTGGCGACGACTTACTACCCGGGCACGGCCAGCGTCGCCGATGCGAAGCCGGTCGCGGTGCGCTCGGGCGAAGAGACCTCCGGACTCGTCGTGTCGATGCTCGCCGCCAGGTTGTCGTCAGTGAGCGGCACCGTGCGCGTGCCGGCCGGCCTCGATCCCGCGACTCTCAGCGTCGGCATCAGCGAGATCGTGCCGGAACGGCTCGGCTCGTCGATGTCGATGCAGCGCGTGCAGGCGGATCGCAGCTTCACCGTGTCGCGCCTCACGCCCGGGCGCTACCGCCTCATCGCGCGCGATCAGAACGGCCCGGTGGCGCGCCACTTCGCGAGCGCCGAGGTGGAGGTCACCGGCGAGCCCCTCGACGGCATCGTGCTGGACCTGCGCCCCGGCACCGCGGTGACCGGCCGTGTCGTCTCCACGAGTGGTGACCCCGTGCCGGGATCACCGGCCATGCGCCTGCAGTTCACCCGCGCTGACGTGGACATGATGGTGCCCGCGCCGTTGCCCGTGGCCGTGAATGCCGACGGCACCTTCCGCGTGGAAGGCCTGTTCACGAAGGGCCACATCCGCCTCTTCGACGGCGGGCCGGCCGCGAACGGCGCGGGCTGGACGTTCGTTGGCGCCCGTCTCGGCGACCGCGACATCACCGACACGCCCCTCGAGCCCGAGGGCGAGGTGATGCAGGTCACGCTGGTCGTCTCGACACGGCCGGCGGACGTGACGGGCACCGTGAAGTGGACGCCGGCGCCCGGCGCGGCGCGTCCGCGCGTGGTCGTCTTCCCCGAGGACGAGCGCCGCTGGCATCCACAGTCGATCGGCGTGCGTGTCGTGCCCGTCGGTGAAGACGGCCGCTTCGCCATGCGCCGCCTTCCGCCCGGCGAGCGCTATCTCGCGGTGGCCGTCGAAGGGGTCACCCAGGCAGACCTCTGGACCACGGGCGTCCTTGCGGCACTCAAGTCCGCCGCCTTGCCGCTGCGCCTCGACGAAGGCAGCGTCGTGAATCTCACGCTCACGGCCGTCCCGCCGCCGGCGCCGTAAACAGGCGGCCGCGGCGCGCGTAGGATGAGACATGACCTTCGCGTGTCGTGCGGCCCTGACCGTGGCCGCCGTGCTCCTGACGTCGTCCGCACTCACGGCCCAGCCGGCCGGCCAGCGCACGCCACCGCGCATGATCCAGCCCGGCCAGCAGGCGCCCGTGGGCACCGCCGTGCTGCGCGGCGTGGTCGTGGCGGCTGACACCGGCGCGCCGATTCGCCGCGCGCAGGTGCGGGCGTCGGCCCCGGGCGCGCAGGAGACACGCACGACGCTCACGGACGAACAAGGCCGCTTCGAGCTGCGAGAGCTGGCCGGCGGGCGCTACACGATCACCGCCACCAAGGGCGGCTTCATCACCCTGCAGTACGGACAGCGGCGGCCGAGTGAACCCGGCACGCCGGTGGATCTCGCCGCCGGGCAGACGCTCGAGAAGCTCGTCGTGGGGCTGCCACGCGGCAGCGTGATCACCGGCCGCATCGTGGACGAGTTCGGCGAACCGCTCACCGGCGCGCAGGTGCGCGTGCTGCGCTACGGCTACGCCGCCGGGGCGCGCCGGCTGCTGCCGGCCGGGCAGAGCGATCGCACCGACGATCAGGGCACGTTCCGTGTGTTTGGCCTGCCCCCCGGTGAGTACGTGGTCTCCGCCACGCTGAACGAAGACCGCGGGGGCGCCTTCAGGCCGCGTGGCGGCAATGCCGACGACGAACCCGCGACCGGCTACGCGCCCACCTACTTTCCCGGCACGACCAACGCCGGCGACGCGCAGCGCGTCACCGTGGGCCTTGGCCAGGAAGTGAGCGGCATCGGCTTCGGGCTGTCGCTCATGCCGCTCGCGAAAGTCAGCGGGCGCGTGGTGGGCCTGGCCGGCCTCGAACTCGCCGGCATGGTGATGGCGCTGCCCGACGACATGGTGCGGCAGGCCATGAGCCCGCCGCGCGGCGCGCCGGTGAACGCCGATGGCACGTTCGAACTGCGCGGCCTCGCGCCCGGACGCTACACGCTGGTCGTGGGCGGCCGCGGGCGTCGCGGCGGCGGCGAGGAACCGACGGGACGCGCGTCGGTCGCGGTGAGCGGCGTGGACCTCACGGGCATCACGATCGGTCTCGCGCCGCCGGCGGTCGTGCGCGGCGTGGTCGTGACCGACACGGGCGCCGTGGGCCTGCGGTCCGCGCAGGTGCGCGTCAGCTTCACGCCGGCGCAGCCGGCCGTGGCCGATGCCTTCCGCAATCGCGGCGGCGGCATCAACAGCGACTTCACGTTCGAACTCGGCGGCATCACCGAACCCGGGTATCTGCGCGTCACGCCGCCGCCCGGCTGGTTCCTCAAGCACATCCTGCACGACGGCCGGAACGTGACCGACGAGCCGCTCGTGGTCGAGGCCGGCGCCCAGTTGACCGGCGTGCGCGTCGTGCTCACGCAGACGGCGAGCGGCGTCTCGGGCAGCGTGCGCGACGACCGCGGCAACGCCGTGCTCGATGCCACGGTCGTGGTCTTCCCCGACGACGAACGCCAGTGGGTGTTCCAGTCGCGCTTCATCCGCACAGCGCGGCCCGACACGTCCGGCCGCTTCGAGATCGCGGGCCTGCCGGCCGGTGACGACTACCGCGTGGTGGCGCTGCAGGGCCTCGAGGACGGCCAGGCGACCGATCCGGTGTTCCTCGCGTCGCTGCGTGAGCGGAGCGAACGGCTGTCGCTCGCCGAGGGCGAGGCGAAGGCGCTCGAGCTCAGGTTTCGCCAGTAGTTCTTTCCCGAGCCCCGCCTAAAAAAGATCCCCGTGCCAGAACACGACGTCGGATGCCGCAAGCGGCGGCATCGGCAGCGTGCGGTCGCGCAGCGGGCGGATCATCATCACCTCGGCGGTCGACGTCCTGGCGATGGTCTCGAGCTGCGGCGGCCTGAGAGCGTGCGGCCACAGGCCGATGATGCGCGGCGGCTCGACCGAGGGCTCGCGCGCCAGCATCACCTGGAGCATCGCGCCCAGACGCGCGCCCGATGGGTCGCGGTCGCCGGCCTCTTCGATCGTCCACTGGCCGTTGTGCACGCTGCAGACGAGATAGGCCACCGCCATGTGGCCCTCCTCGGCCACGAGGAACTCCACCTGCCGCATCCCGGCCGGCCCGAGCCCGGCCAGCAGCCGGCGCTTGGTGATCGCGTAGCGGATGTAGTCCTCGCTGCGATCGAGCGCGAAGCGTGCGCGCGCCGCGCGCGTCGCGCCGAGCTCGGTGATGTGGCCGAGGTCGCGCTCCTCGCCGCTGCGCACGAGCGTCGCCGGCGGCCCGGTGAACGGTGTCACGGTCATCGCCGCCGACTCGAGCGGCACCGGCACGAAGTCGAGCCGCTCGTAGAGCGACGGGCCGATGTCCGAGAAGAGCAGCGCGAACTCGAAGCCCTCGGTGTTGGCGGCGTCGATGAGGTGAGCGAGAAGCGCCGAGGCGGCGCCGCGCCCGCGCAGTTCCCGCGTCGTGAAGACCGCGCCGATGCCGAGGACGCGGCGGATGCGGCCATCGATCCGCGCCGTCAGATCGTAGCGCTTCGCGCTCGCGAGCAGCCGCGAACCGTCGAGCAGCGCAACACGCTCGATATGGGCGCCGCCCCACGACGTGCGCCGCTGCCCGACCTGGAACTTCGCATAGGCCTCGGGCGACAGGCCACCGCCCCAGATGGGATAGGTGTCGCGGAGGATCTGGTCGAGCACCGGGCCGGTGGCCGGTGTCAGGGTGAGCGCCATGTCGTCTCTCTCGGCGGCGAGGGCCGGCCGAACCTTCCAAGGTTACCTCAGCCGCCGGGGCCGCGCGCCGGACGCGTATCATGTCACCCGTGACGACCTTCGCCGCGCTGCGCACGCCCGCCGTCCTCATCGAACGCCCGCGCCTCGACGCGAATATCCGGCAGATGCAGGCCGCGGCGACCGCCGCCGGCATCCGGCTGCGCCCGCACGCCAAGACGCACAAGAGCCCGCTCGTGGCGCGCCGCCAGATCGAGGCCGGCGCCGTCGGCATCTGCTGCGCCAAGCTGGGGGAGGCCGAGGTGTTCGCCGCCGCGGGCATCAGCGACATCCGCCTGCCCTACCCGCTGCAGCCGTCGAACGCGGACCGGGTGCTGGCGCTGCAGCGCACGGCGCGGCTCTCGTTCATCGTGGATGACCTGAGGGTGGCGCGCGGCTGGTCCGAGGCGATGCAGGCCGCGAACGCCCGCGCCGAGGTGCTCGTGAAGGTGGACGTCGGCTTCCATCGCTGCGGCATCGCCGCCGCCCCCGCCACCGCCGTGCCGTTCCTGCGCGAGGTGGCGGCGCTGCCCGGGTTGCGGCTGGCCGGCATCCTGAGCCACGCCGGCCACGCCTATCACGCACATTCCGAAGAGGAGCTGCGCGGCATGGCCGAGGCCGAACGGGCCACGATGGCGCAGCTCGCGCGCGAGGCGCGCGGCGAGGGACTCACGATCGACGAAGTGAGCGCCGGGGCCACACCGCCCGCGCGTTTCTCGCTCGCCGTGGGCGGCGGCACGTTCACGGAGTTCCGCCCCGGCAACTACGTCTACTTCGACCGCACGATGATGGGCCTCGGCGCCGCGACGCTCGACGACTGCGCGCTGAGCGTGCTGGCCACCGTGGTGAGCGCGCCGGCGCCAGACCGCGTGGTGCTCGACTGCGGCAGCAAGACGCTCGCCGCCGACGGTGCCCGCGGCTTTGCCGGCGTCACCGGCCACGGCGCGGTGCTGCGGGAACTCACGGCCACGGCCGGACAGCACGCCGATCCACACTTGATTGTCGAGCGACTCTCGGAGGAACATGCGACGGTCCGCGTGACACCGGGTGCGCGGCCGCTCGGGCCGGGCGATCGGGTGCGTGTGGTGCCGAATCATGCGTGTGTCGTCTCGAACCTCGTCGACAGCGCGTGGCTGGTCGATGGCCCGGAGATCGTCGGCGTGCTGCCGATCGACGCCCGCGGCCGGATTCAGTAGGACACGGCGGGCCGGCGCATGGCGGCGCGCAAGAAGGGGACGGACGTGAGCGATACGGGCAACGTCGGCGACGCGCTCGGCATGGTGGAGACGCGCGGTTTCGTCGGCATGGTCGAGGCCGCCGACGCCATGCTGAAAACCGCGAACGTCACGTTCGTGGGCTGGCAGAAGGTCGATGCGGGCCTGGTCACGGCGATCATCCGCGGCGACGTGGGCTCGGTGAAGGCCGCGACCGACGCCGGCGCCGCCGCGGCGCGCCGCATCGGCGAACTCGTCGGCGTGCACGTCATCCCGCGTCCGGGTGACGACCTCGAGACGGCCTTCCCGATCCGTCCGAAGAAGTAGCGCGACGCCGCGCTACTCGCGGTGCAGCCGGTAGACGCGCACTTCCCCGCGCCCCGCTTCGTCGGCGAACATCCCGACGGCTTCGACGTCGGTGCGCTGCTCGAGCGCGTAGACGGTGTCGGCGAACAGGGCCGGAAGCACGAAGTAGCGCTCGTGCACGAGCAGGAACTCCACGCCCGCCTTGCGCAGCGAATCGATGGCGCCGTCACGCCGCAGGTCACTCGCGCGCTCGATGACCTGCAGGTAGCCGGGCGGATAGAACCCGCTGTTGCCGTTCACGAGTTCGTGCCGGTGGTACTGCGCGAAGTAGATGAAGTCGGCGTCGACACCTGGCAGGGACTGCGGACGCGGCATCGGCGCGTGGGCGACGACGGTCGGCGGCAGCGTGGCGAGGAACGCGTAGACCGGCGGCGCGGTCTTCGGCATCCGCCGCACGGGCACGTTCGCCAGCGTCTCGACGCCCATGAGCAGCAGCACGAGCGCCGCGAGCAGGCCGGCACGCGGCCGCCCCCCGAAGGCGCGGGCCATCGTGCCGCAGCCCACGGCGGCGAGCAGGGCCACCATCGTGAGTGTCATCATGCCGAAGCGGGCCGGCACACGCAGGCCGCGATACGGTGACAAGTACCGCCGCAGGAGTGGATAGACGACACCTGCCATCCCACGCGATGCGTCAGCGGCAACCAGCCCCGTCACGGCGACCGCAGCCACCCAGGGCGCGGCCGGTGTCGTCACGGCCGAGACCGCGAGCGCCGACCCCATGAGCCCGGGAAAGAGCCAGCGCTCCGACCGGCCCGCGGCCTGCGTCCAGCCCCAGAGCCGGCTCGGCGCCGGTGACAGCACGTAGCTGCTGAAGCCGCCACTGAAGCCGTCCACCTCGCGGTCGCCGCGGTCGCCCACCACCTGACGGGCGCGCTGGTAGGGCAGGGAATACGCGCCGGCCACGCCCCCCGCAAGCGCGAGCGCCGCGCCGGTGTGCAGCACGACCCGCAGCGAAAGACGTCCGCGGCGCCGCAGCCACTCGACGCCGGCCAGCAGGGGCCAGAGCGTCACGAGGAACACGCCGTAATAGATGCAACTCAGGAACTGCGCGGCCACACTCGCGCCCAGGCCCCAGGCGCCGCGAAGGCTGCCGTCGAAGGCACGCGCCGTCGCCAGCACGGCGAGCGGCAGAAACGCCGTGCAGAGGAGTTCCAGGTGCATGACGTGGTCGAGCCGCAGCGGCGCGCCCACGAATACGATGGCGGCGGCCAGGGCCCCGACATGGCTGCCCGAGAGGTACCGCGCGCAGGCGTACATCGCGAGGCCCGCCGAGAGGATGCTCAGCCAGATGAGGCCCGTGTAGACGAGCACCACCGGCACGCCGGCGAGCACGAACGGCGCCCCGATGAGCGCCGGCAGCAGAATCGCGTCGGAGTAGAGCAGCACCGTGTCGGCCGGATGGAACTGGTTGCCCGAGAACCAGCCGTCAGCGCCGAGGCTCGCGAGATTGTGTGCCCAGGTGTAGAGCCGCCACGACGAGAAGAGCGGGTCCTGATGATCCGGGATGAGCCACGGGCTCGTGGCGAGCGGCCACGTCGAGGCGACACCGGTGGCGACGACGACGAGCACGGCCACCAGCCAGTCGCGGCGGCTGGCGCGGGCGTGTGACGGCGGCGCAGTCACGCGCGCGTCGCCGGGCGGCCCGGCGCGCGCCGCGCCGCGGGACGGGCGCCCTTCGGCCGGGCGCTCTGCTCGCGCGCGGTGAGGCGACGCAACTTCGGTGCCTGATCGAGCACGAGCAGAGGCTGCCGCGGATTCTCGAGCAGGTTGTAGTAGTCGCCTGCAGCCGTGCGGGCGTAGATGTCCTGGCCGTCGATGAAGAGCGCCACCGGGCCGCCGTCTTCGACGGCGTCGAAGAGCCGCACCTTGAAGCGCGAACGCAGCGCCGAGAGCAACGTGCGGATGCGCGCCACGGAAATGCCGCGGCGGCGGAGATCCGCGAGCACCTTGAGTTCGATGAGTTCGATGGGTGTGTAGCGGCGCTCGGTGTAGCCCCCGGCCGGCGTCTTGTGCGTGGGCACCGACGGCGCGAAGATGCCGCGCTCATCCCACCACTGGAGCTGCCGCGCCGTCAGGCCCGTCTCGGCGGCAACTTCGCGCGACGAGTAGTGGCCCTTCAGTTTCACCGCGACCGGTCCCGGACGGACGCGCGGATCCCGGCGGCGGGACGCCGCCGGCGCATGGACGCCGCGCGTGACAGCGTGGAAGGCATGACCAGACACGAACACGTCCAGTCTACAGCCGACCCGCGCGGGCCGGCGCGAGGACGGCCAGTGCCTGGTCGGTCCGGTCGCCGTCGAGCACCGCGGCCACGAGCGCCGCCGTGAGCGGCGCGAGCAGCGCGCCGTTCCGGTAGTGGCCGCAGGCGTAGACCAGGCCCGGCACCACGGCCGAGGGGCCCACGTACGGCAGGTCGTCCGGCGACCCGGGACGCAGCCCCTGGCGCGCCGCCGCGAAGGTGGCGTCGGCAAGCGCCGGCACGAGTGCGGTGCCCCGCGCGAGCAGGCTCGCCACGCCGGCCGCGGTCGTCCGCTCGTCGAAGCCGACATCTTCGGAGGTGGCGCCGACGAACACGGTGCCGTCGGCCCACGGCACGAGATAGATGTCGGGCCCCCAGACGATGTGACGCAGCGTGTCTGGCGCGCCCACGAGGTGCAGGAGCTGACCGCGGATCGGGGTGACGGGCGCCGGCGCGGCCCCGGCCGGGGCGAGCGCCGCGGACCAGGCGCCGGTGGCGAGCACGACCTGCCGGGCCGTGACGACGCCGTCGGCGGTCGCGACGGCCACCGCCCCGCCATCGGCCGCCATGCCGCGCACGGCGGTCTGCACGAACTCGGCGCCATGCGCGCGCGCCGCCGCGGCGGCGGCCGCGGTCAGCGCCGGCACGTCCACGGCGGCATGCATCGGGATGTGGAGCACGCCGGCCGCATGTGCGGCGAGCGCCGGCTCAGCCTCGCGGGCGGCCGCACCTTCGAGCCACGACGCCGCCACACCTTCGACGTCAGCCGTGGCCTTCGACCGCACGAGCCTGGCCACGTCGGCGTCGTTCGTCGCGACTTCGGCGGTGCCGATGGCGCGAAACGCCACGGGCCGTCCGGACGCGGCCGACACGCGGTCGATGAACGCCGGATAGAGGCTCAGCGACCGCCGCCCGAGATCGCGCAGCGGCCGCGAGTCGTGCCCTTCGACGTAGGGGGCGAGCACGCCCGCCGATGCGAACGACGCGCCACCGCCGGGTGGGCGCGGGTCGAAGACCCGCACGCGGCGTCCGGCCGCCGCCAGCTCGAAGGCCAGCGTGCAGCCGACGACGCCGGCACCGATGACGAGCACATCTCCGTCGCGTTGACTCACGCGCCGTACTGTACGACGCCTGCGGCGCCGGCCGCCAGCCCCGGCGATGTCTACCGGGCTGTCGATCCGCTGAACGACGAGCGCGACGACGACCCGGACGAACTCGACGAGCTCGACGAACGGCTGCTCGACGAGCTGCTGCTCGACCCCGTGCTCGAGCTCGACGAACTCGACGTGGACGACGCGCTGCTCGAGCTGCTCGAACTGCTGGCGCTGCTCGTGCTGCTCGACGAACTCGAGGAACTCGACGACGTGCTCGAGGACGTGCTCGAGCCCGACGAGCTCGACGACGCGCTGCTCGTGCTCGATGAGCTCGAGGACCCGGCCGACGAGCTGCTCGAACTGCCCGTGCCCGTCGTGCTCGACGAACTCGAGGTCGTGCCGCCGCCAGCCGTGGAGCTGCCACCAGCCGTGGACGACGAGGTCCCGTCGGGTGACGTGGGCAGCGTGGTGCAACCGGATGTGAGGCCGGCGGCCATCACGGCCGCCGGCGCGCCCGAGAGCAGCAGCAGGAACTGGCGCCGCTTCGTGAACTCGACAGCGTCAGTGACGGGCTTCGGCCGGCTCTTCGGATCTCTTCTCTTCTTCACGACGTCCTCCAGTCAGTCCGGGCCGCGTCAGCGCACCGCCCCGGTAGTACAGTTCGATCCGCCGGATGACCTCATCGGCGGTGATCATGTCCATGCAGCGCGGCAGCGCCCCCACGACGTCCACACAGAGCGCGTCGGGCCGGTCGTTGACGTCGCCGTCGCCGAGCGGCAGTGTCCGCGACTTCCAGCAGCCCCCGTTGTCGCAGCAGCGCAGCGCGCCCACGGTGTGGATGAACTGGTGGTGCGGGTAGGCCGTGAAATGCGGGGGTTCGCGCCCCCCGGCCACCACCACGCAGGGGCGGTTCTGCGGCATGCCGGGTTTCACTTCCACCGCGGCGGCCAGGTGCATCAGAAAGCTCACGGCCGAGAGCGCACCCTGTGCGTGATACATCAGCCGGATGAGCTCGCGGTGCGAGGTGCGGCCGCGCAGATCGACCACGCCATCGAGGGCGGGATGGTTGTGGTGGTTCTCGCCCACCTGCACGAAGAGCAGCCGGTCGCGGAAGTGGTCGACGACGGCCTGGTAACGCGCCGCGTCCCACCACTTGATCGTGTAGTCGTACTTCCCGCCTGACGCGAACAGCCAGAAGGGCGGGCAGTCACCTTCGAGCGCTTCAACCTGGCGGAACCAGTGCTTCTCCGACTCGTGGATGTGCAGGTCGCCCTTGAAGTCGGTGACGCGGATCCGCAGGCCGAGCTGCTCGTTCAGGTACTCGACGAAGCCGTCGAGAAAATGCCGGGGCTCCTGGTTGCTGCGGTGAATGATCGGGTAGTGGCAATCGAGCACCTGCACGTCGGGGGCGTCCTCCGAGAGCGGCGTCAGATGCGGGTTGTGGTGCCAGAGGTCCGGGCAGGACGTGCGGACGTCGGTCAGGAACGCGCCGGGGTGACAACGGTGTAGGTCCCGCACGGCGGCGGTCAGCATCACGATGTCGCCGGGCGACTGGAAGTTCCTGAGGATGAGCTTGCGCATACGTTCCAATCCGGCCGGACGGGAGCCGTCCACTGAGGGCAGGGGGGACCCCCACCCTCCAGCTAAGACTCGCGGCCGGGACGGACTAGAACGAAATTGTGGCGCCGAGTTCGATGCGGCGGGCCGGACCGGCCGAGGTCGCCGTGCCGAAGAACGGCGACAACTGGTTGCCAGAGAACGAGTTGAGGTTCGTCTGGTTGAACAGGTTCTGGAAATTCACGTAGAAATCGGCGCGGTAGCGCGCATTCGATCCTTCCATCAGAACCATACGCGGGCCATCGCCGCCACCGCCGCCCGGGCCGCCGACGCCAGGCTGCATGGCGTTGGCCGCGCCTCCAGGCGGGGGCGCCGAGCCCATGGGCACCCCTTCCGGCCCGCCGGCCAGCAGCCCGCCCAGGTTGAACGACTTCGTCAGCCGCAGGTCCACCGTCATCTGGCCGGCGCCGCGGCCGGCGTTGCGGCCCACGCCGGCCGGCCGGTCGTTGAACACGGTGTCGCCGTTGTCGTCGAGGCCGGTCGTGATGTTGTAGGGCCGGGCCGACGAGACCTGCATGTTCATGCCGGCGCGCAGGCCATATGGCAGCGGGAAGTTGCCCATCACGAAGAGCCGGTGACGCACGTCCTGCGCCGCCGGCCCCCAGTCCGCATCGGGGTCGTTCGAGTCGGCCGGCAGACTGAGCGCGCCATCGGCGTGGTTGCGCACCGAGCCGAGCTGATACATCACGTTGCCGAAGATGCGGCGCTGCGGCACGCGCATGTTGATCCCGACCGACAGCCGATCGGACGCCCGGCGGCCGGTGGAGCTGATCTCCGAGATGTTGCCGATCGTCGGGTCGGGACGCACGCCGTTCACCGGCGCGTTCACGTTCACGGACCGCAGCACGTTGTAACCGCGCGTCCACATGTAGTCGGCGCGCACCCCCATCCACTCCTTCAGGTTCTTGTCGAAGCCGATCGACGCCTGGTGGATGGTGGGCTGCGTGAGGGTGGCCGCCGCCTGGATGCGGCTCGCCGGCAGGCGCGTGCCGGCCGACGTCGCCGTGACCGGGAACGTCGGGTTGAGGATGACTTCGTCGATCTGCCGCACGCCGTCGACGCGCACGGTCTGTTCGTGAGTCGCGCTCTCGTACCAGTCGTAGAAGATGCCGTAGCCGGCGCGCACGTTGGCCTTCTTGACCGTCCACGTCACGGCGGCGCGCGGCGCGAGGTTGAACGCGTCGCCGAGATTCGTCTGCACTTCCTGGCGGAGGCCGAGGCTCGCCTGCAGGTTCTTCGAGACGCGGAAGTCGTCCTGCACGTACCAGCCGAGCTGGTACTGCGAGTAGCTCACGAGCGGATCGCCCACCCGGCGCGTGAAGGTGCGGGCGAGACCGGCGTTGAAGTCGGCCAGGCTCGAGAACGTGTAGGTGCCGTTGGCATTGGTCTGCTGCGTGCTGTCCCACTGCCCCGCTTCGAAGAGCACGCCGGCACGCAGCGCGTGTTTGCGCAGCGTGAAGTCCACGCTCTGGTCGATGACGAACTGCTGCCCTTCGCGCACCCCGGTCTGTCCGGCGCCGCCGCCGGTGAAGGCGTCGAGCACGCGCAGGGTCGGGCTGGCCGACGACGAGGTGTTCTCGGAGGTGGTCTGCACGAACTCGAACTTGAGCTCGCTGAACACCTTCTTGCCGAAGAGGCGCGTGTTGCGCAGGCGCAGGGTATCGGTGGTCGCGTCACTCGCCCACGACCGCTCGGCCAGGTCGAAGTCGCCGACGCCGAGGTTGCGGCGGTCCTGCGTGCGGCGCTGGTACTCGGCGCGCAGGGCGTTTCCGGCGCCGAGGGCCTGCTCCACGCGCACGTTCACGTTCATCACGTCGTTCGGCCGCCGCACCTGATCGCGCACGTCACCGGTGGGCGTCGCGGCCACGATCGTCTGCGCGTCGTAGGAGGCGTTGCCCTCGGCCGAGAAGCTCACGCTCGTCTTGCCCTTGACGATCGGCCCCTGGCTGCTCACCTGCACACGTTTCACCTGTTCGATGGGCCGCGCCTCGGCGAAGGCGTTGCGCGCGCTCAGTGCCGAGTCGCGGAACCCGAACGTGGCCCGGCTGCGCCAGCCGCCCATGCCGGGTTTGGTGATGACCTCGACGCGCACCATGCCGGCGTCGTGATATTCGGCCGCATACGAGTTCGTGCGGAAGCGCACCTGCTGGATCTGGTCCTTCGGCGGCAGGCGGCCGCCGCGGAAGCCGTCCACGAAGATCTGCGCGCCGGGGCCGGCCATCTGGGCGAGCTGCTCGGCCATCTCGTCGGGATCGTCCGACAGCGCGTCGATTTCCTCCTGCGAGAGCGTCTGCGTGAAGCCGTTGTCACGCCGCTCCGAGGCGTCGGTCTCGGCCACCGTCACCTCTTCACTCATCGCGACCGCCAGCGTGATGGTGGTCTGGTTGTTCCCGCGCCTGAGTGTGAGCGTGCCGGTCGAGGGGCGAAAGCCCGGATAGTTCGCGCCGATCGTGTAGTCGCCGGGCGGCAGGCCCGTGGCCGAGGCGACGCCGAATTCGTCCACCTGCAACGTGCGCTCGACGCCGTCGTCGCCGACGAGCAGCACGCTCGCGCCCGGCAGCACGGCCGCGGTCTCGTCGAGCACGGTCACGCGCAGCGACGCCGTGCCCTGGCGCGCGAAGGCGGGCGCCGCCGTCACGAGGACGGCGGCCACCACGACAAGGACGAAAGACAGACGACGCATCACGGGCCTCACCAACGCTGACTACTGCTTCTTCTGGAAGAGCTCCGCCTTGATCGACGGATTGACCTTGATCTTCTCGACGGTCCACTCCTCGGTGGGCGTGCCGTCAACCGACAGGCTGATGCGCTTCGGCAGCTTCACGCCGTCCACGCTGGCGTAGTCGTCGAAGCGCATCTGCACGGCGCTCGGCGCCGGCGGCGGCATCGACTCCATCCGGCGCCGCATCTCCTCGGGGCTGGGACGTTCGCGCGGCGCGCCATCGGGCCCCGCGGGCGCCCCGGCACCGGGCGCGCCGGGGGCTCCACCGGGCGCACCGCCCGGGCCGCCGCCCTGCCCGCGTCCACCGCCGGGGCCGCGTCCGCCGCCCGGGCCGCCCATCATCATCATGCGCGGCCGCACTTCGGAATACGCCAGCATCAACGGCAGGTGCGTCGCCTGATCGACGAAGAGGCGCAGCGTCTGGCCGCGCGCGTCCTTCATCTCGAGTGTGTCGGCCTTGCCGTCGGGCGACTCGGCCACACCCGCATACGTCACTTCGCCGGCGGGCGAGGCGAGCAACGCCAGCATGTAGCGCTGCATCTCGCTGCGCAGCATGGTGGCCATGCGCCTCTCCGCTTCGGCCGGGTCGTTCGGCGCGCCGGGCGGGCCGTTGCGCATCATGATCTGCATGCCGCCGCCCATGCCGCCGCGGTTCTGGACGTCCATCCAGGCCGACTCACCGGCCAGCGCCTGGATACGCTCGACGGTCATGCCGCCCGGGAATTCGTTCTCCTCCGACTTGTGCATGCGATCGGGCCCGGCCAGCGTGAGCACGATCGTGCCCTCCATCTGCCGCTGTCCCATCTCGCGCCGGAACGGCCCCTCGAGCGTGAGGCCCTTCACCTGTTCGACCTTCGCGCCGCCGAGAGCCTGCCGCATGTCGGCCAGCACCTTCGCCGCCTGATCGGCGGCCTGTTCGGCCGCATAGAGCGGCAGCGGCACCACGCGGTCCGTGCCGGGCACGCCCACACCCACGAGCATTGCCGTCGCCATCGCCATCCAAGCTTTCATCGGTCTCTCCCTCCGCCGTCGCCCGGCCTGCGGCCGGGCGTTGGCGAGATGACGTGCCGCGCGGCCATCGACGGCCATGCGCACATGACCATTCTGACGGCGGCGCCGCGTGATTCGACGTCAAGGAACGGCAAAGGGTTTGTTAAAGATGTTAAATGCCGATTTCCCGTAAATTTCAGGGGTTTTTCGCATGCTACACTCCGGCTCATGACGCGCATCCGGCGCTTCGGAGGCACGACGTGGCTGGCCGCCGCGGTGGCCCTGCTGCTGCCGGCACTGGCGTGGATGCAGTACGACTGGGTGAACCAGCTCGCCACGGCCGACCGTGAACGCCGCGAGCGCACGCTGCGCGCGGCCGGGGCGCAGTTCACGGCGGCGGTGGATGCCGAGGTCTCGCGCCTCGGCGGCAGCCTGCAGCTCGACAGCGCCATGCTCGAGCGCCGCGACTGGGAGGCCTACGGCCTGCGCTACGACAGCGCGGTGGATGACGGCGCCGGGGCGCTCGTGGCGGGCGTGTGGTTCGTCGAGGTCGACGACGCCGCGGCCACGCCTGACGCGCGCCTGCGGCTGCATGCGTGGCGCCCCGACGAGCGCACCTTCGGAGCCACCGCGTGGCCGGAGGCCCTTGCCGGCGTGCGCGCGCAGCTCATCGCCGAACCGGCGCGCCGCGGCCCCGGCGGACGCATGAACCCGCGTGAGATCTTCGCGGCGGCCGGCGCCCTGGGCGACGAGCGCACGCTCGTCATGCCGATCCTGCGGGTGCAGATGCCGCGGGAGGCCGGGTCGCGCCGCGACCGCTTCACGACCGACGTGCAGATGCGCGGCTTCACCATCGTGCGGCTCGACCTCGAGACGATGGCGCGGGTGCGGCTGCCGGCGCTCGCCGGTGAGCATTTCCCGGAGTCCTCCGAATACCACGTGGCGGTCGTGACCGCACGCGGTGGTGAGACGCTGTTCGAGTCGGCGCCCGGCGCCGCCGCGGGCACCGCGCAGACGGCGGACCTCGTGACGACGTTCATGCAGGCCCGCGTCGGCCCCATGATGGTGTTCGCGCGCACCTCGCCGGACGGCCGCATCGAGAGCCGCACCGAGACGCTGCCGCCGCCCCCGCCTCCGCCGCCAGGCGGCGGGGAACTCGCTGACGGCGGCGACCGCGCCGTCGTGAGCGTCATCGAGATGCGCGACCGCGACGGCCAGCGCACCGTGCGCGCCCGCGCGCTCGGCCACGCCCACGGCCACTGGACGCTGCGCGTGAAACACGCCGCCGGCTCACTCGAAGCCGCCGTGGCGGCCTCACGCCGCCGCAATCTCGCCCTGAGCGGCGGTGTGCTGGCGCTGCTCGGCGTGGTGGTGGCGCTCATCAGCGTGTCGGCGCGCCGGGCGCAGGCGCTGGCCCGCCGGCAGATGGAATTCGTCGCCGCGGTATC
>JAEUQR010000090.1 GCA_016789705.1 Acidobacteriota bacterium | reverse complement strand
TAGCGGCGGCGGTCAGCGCGCGGCCGGGAGCGCCGGCAGGCTCCAGGCCGTGCGCAGCGCCGCGTACGCCTCGACCGGCAACTGCACGAGTACCGGCGCAGCGGCCGGATCCAGCCACTGCATCAGCGCCTTGAGCGCGGGCTCCTCCATCGCGGTGCAGCCCGCCGTGCCACGTCCGCCTTCCCCGCCGATGTGCAGGAACACACACGACCCGCGCCGCGGCACGGCCGGCGCCGCGTTGTACTGCACGACGACGCCCCAGTGATACTCGGGGGCAATCTCACGCATCTTCTCGCTGCTCTTCCAGTCGGGCTCCACCGCCGCGCGGTCGGTCAGCGTGTTGTAGAACTCCGAGGCGGGGTCGTCCACACACTCGAGGCTCGGCGTCACCTCGCGGTACGGGAGCTTCAGCCACGCCGCCTCGGCCGGGCGCGCGAACCCGAACGCCGTGCCGAGCGGGAAGACTCCCGCCGGCGAGCGGCCGTCGCCTTCGGCCTTGGTCGGCCCGGTGATGGGTGGCGCGAGGCCCGGGTCCCAGGCGGTGCCGTTCTTCCCCACCACGATCGACACGCCGCGCGCGGCCTCCTCGCGCCGTGTCCCGGCCGCCCAGCGCGCCGGCACCCACGCGCCGTCGGCGCCGCGCTCGAAGGCGTGGAGCGTGCCGCGCACCGCGTTCCAGCCGGGTGTCGTGACGACGAGCATCTGCTTTGCCGAAGCCAGGAGCGTGGCGGCAGAAACAGGACGGGCGCCACCGGCCGAAACCGGGGCGCCCGCCACCACTCCTGCAACCAGCGCGGCAAGGAGCACGCGCCGCATCGTCCTACTTCTTCCGGACGTACTTCTTGACGGCGCGCGGACCCACTTCCGCGCCGTAGATGTTGCCGGCCGCATCGACCGCCACGCCTTCGGCGGCCAGCGTGCCGGTCGCGCCCGGAGAGCCGTCCGCCTTCTTCATGACGGGCTTGCCATCCACCATCGAGAAGGTCTCACCGACGCTCGTCGGATCGGGAATGAAGGCCGTGACCTTGCCGTCCTTCGCCGAACCGATGCGGATGCCGCGGCGCCAGGCGCCGTGCGGCGGGTTGACCGAGCCGGATTCCGAGTCGGCGCCGTAGATGATGTCGTTCTTGTCGATGGTGATGCCGCTCAGCCGGCTGAACTGGTACCACGTGTCGAGCGTCTTGTAGGTCTCGGCGTCGAGGATCTGGATGCGGTTGTTCGAGCGATCGGCCACGAAGAGGCGGCCCTTCGAGTCGAACGCCAGCCCGTGCGGCTGCATGAACTCGCCCTCGGTGCCGGTGCCCATCTTGCCGAACTCGCGCAGGAACTTGCCGTTCTTGTCGAAGCGCACGAGACGCGCCGGTGACGGCGCGGCGTTGCCATGCCCCTCGGCCACGAGAATGTCGCCGTTCGGGTAGGTGATGACGTCGTTCGGCTGATAGAACGAGGCCGGATCCGCGGGCTGTCCGGGCTGATTGCCGCCGGGCTTGCCGAGCGTGAGCAGCAGCTTGCCGTCGGGGCTGAACTTGAAGACCTGGTGTCCGATGACCTTCGCGGGCGCCGGCGGCAGCGGCGCATCGGCCGGCGCGCCCGGCGCGCGGCGCGGGATGTTGTCCTGGCCGTCGGTGATCCACACGTTGCCGTCGCGGTCCACGTGGATACCGTGCGGAAACACGACCATGCCGGTCGCGAAGCTCTGCACCAGCTTGCCCGTCTCATCGAACTTGAGGAGCACGGGGAGCGGCGACATCACGCCCTTGGCGCGGTCCCAGCAACTGTTGGCGCCGCAGCGCTCACCAACCCAGATCGACTTGCCGTCCTTGTCGATGTCCACGGCGCTCGTCGAACCCCAGGTGCGGCCTTCCGGCAGCTTGAAGTGGTTCTCGATGGTCGTGAAGGGGTTGGCGGCGTCGTTGACCGGCGCCATCGTCGGCTGCGCACCGGCCACGCCGGCCGTTGCGCTCATCGCGACGGCCATCGTCAGCCCTCGCCACATGTGATTCCGCTGTGCCATGGGACTCCTCGTCAGAAGAACGGAACTCGAGCGCCGCCTACTCTACCAAAAGAGGGACGTGCGCCGTGACTGGTGGTAGCGGGAACCGTCGAGCCGGAACCGGCCCTAGGGAATGAAGGTGAACTTCGTCTGCCCGGAGACCGTGGTGCCCCACGGCCAGAAGGGCACGTTGCTGTTCGGGCGGGCCGCGGCGCGCACGACCACGTAGTACTCGCGGTTCGCCTCGAGGCGCGACGTCTTGAACAGCGGCAGCTTGTCGAAGGCCGTCAGCCATGAGCGCACGACCGCTTCGTCTTCCGTCACCTGGGCCCCGTCGACGCGGCCATCGAGGTACCGCGAAATCGAGTGGCGCCGGGTGAGGTTGTCGAACTGCACGGTGGTCGTGACCGTGGCCGTCTCGACGACGCGGTCGACCCACACCGGCACCTTGAGGCGCAGTTCGACGGTGTAGGTGAAGGTGGTCTTGAGACCGCTCTGGATGACGTCGTGGACGTCGGGCGTATAGCCGTCGGCGAGGAGGCAGGAGACGAGCACCTGGCCGTCGCGGACGAGCGGCACGATCTTGAGGGTGTCGGCAAAGGCCGGCGCGGCCCCGCTCAGGCACACCGAGAGCGCAAGGGCGGCGGCGTGGCGCCAGAAGCGCTGCGGTTCAGTCGGCATGTTCCGGGTGGTGGTACCGCCCGATACTCTAACATATCGGCGGAGACCGTCGCCGGTCGTAATGCCGGGTGCTATGATGTGGCAGACGGATTCCGTCCAGACTTCGATGCGTTCCCTCCGCGCCGGCGCGCTCGTGCTCGTCGCTGCCCTGGCCTTGGCGCCACGGCCGGACGCCCAGAGTCTGCCCTACGCCCTGTTCGACCGCTATCTCGACGCCCTGCGCGAGGAAGCCGGCATCCCGGGCCTGTCGGTGGCCATTGTTCAGGGGCGCCGCCTCGTGTGGGACACCGGCCTCGGCCGCCAGGACGCCGAACAGTCGATTCCGGCGCG
This sequence comes from Acidobacteriota bacterium, assembly GCA_016789705.1. Taxonomy (GTDB): domain Bacteria; phylum Acidobacteriota; class Vicinamibacteria; order Vicinamibacterales; family UBA2999; genus CADEFD01. Next base: position 24,720 of record JAEUQR010000090.1, on the reverse strand, counting down.
CGCTGATACGCCCTATCTCATCGGCGGCCTCACGCAGAATTTCGCGGCCATCGTGCTCGGCCAATGCGTCGAACAGGCCGGCTTCAGCATCTCCCAGCCCATGAGCCGGTGGTCATCGGTCATTCCGGAGGCCGGCGCGCAGGTGCGGCATGTCCTGGCGCACGCCTCCTCCGGTGCCCCCGGCGAGGCGTATCGTTACGATGCCGGCCGTTTCGCCCAGCTCACGCCCGTGGTCGACGACTGCACGGACCGGCCGTTTCGCCGCGTGGTCGCCGAAGACATCTTCGACCGTCTCGGCATGCGCGACTCCCTGCCCGGACGCGACCTTGCCGCCATCGGCGCCACGGCGCCCGAGTTCTTCGACGACGCCCGGCTGCGCGCCTACGAATCGGTGCTGACCCGCCTCGCCGTGCCCTACCGGGTGCGCGGCGGCAAGGCGACGCGCGGCGAGTATCCGGCCGACGGCGTCTCGGCGGCCGGTGGCCTCATCTCCACGGTGCGCGACCTCGCCCGCTTCGACATCGCCCTCGACGACAACGTGCTCATCGGTCAGGACCTGCGCGCCGTGGCGTGGACGAACGTCACGACCAGCGGCGGCGCGCCGCTGCCGACCGGCCTCGGCTGGTTCGTGCAGACCCACAACGGCGAGCGCCTCGTCTGGCAGTTCGGCGCGGTCGGCGACGCCGGTTCGGCCCTGCTGCTGAAGGTCCCCTCGCGCGACATCACGCTCATCCTGCTGGCCAACAGCGAGGGCCTGGCGCCCGACACGATAGCCAACGGCGACGTCACGGTTTCGCTCTTCGCGAAGCTGTTCCTGCGCCTGTTCGTCTCCTGAACGGTCATCGCCCAGTGCGCGCCACCCGCCTGCTGACCGCGGTGCTCGTCGGCTGGTGTGCCCTGGCGGCGCCGGCTCCGGCCGCCGCCGACGTCTTCGTCTCGCCGTTCCTCGGCGTGAAGTTCCGCGGCGCCACCAACGAACTCGATCTCGACCTCAGCAACGGCTCGCGCGACACCAAGATGGCCCTCGGCGTCTCGGGCGTCGTCATTGCCGACGACGGCTACGGCCTCGAACTGGAACTGGCGCACCAGCCGCGCTTCTTCGAGCGCAAGGGCGACGCCAGCCTGGTCACGCGCAGCGGCGTCACGACGCTGTCGGGCAATCTCATGCTGGCGCTGCCACTGAGCATCACGCGCGAGTCGCTCCGCCCCTACGTGATCGCGGGCCTCGGCTGGATGCACGCGTCGGCCAATGATCTCATCGCCTTCAGCCCCATCAGCAACGACTTCCTGGGGCTGTCGCTCGGCGTGGGCGCCGTGGGCTTCGTCTCGGACGTCGCCGGGCTGCGCTTCGATCTGCGCCACATCAAGAGCGTGTCGTCGGCCGACACCTCGAACGTGAGCCAGGAACGCGCCCGCCTGAGTTTCTGGCGCGCCACCGTCGGCGTGGTCTTCCGCTAGGCGGTGCGCTCGGGCTGCCACTGCAGCCCCAGGCCCATGATGCGGTCCAGCAGTTCGCCGTACGACACCTTGGCGAGTTTGGCCGACTGCGCGAAGTCCTCCCCCTGCGCGAGCTGCGGGTTCGGATTCGCTTCGATCACGAACAGGCGGCCGTCGGCGGCCATCCGCAGGTCGATGCGCGCGTAGCCGGTCAGATCGAGCGCGCGGAAGACGCGCTTCGCCAGGTGCTGCACGCGCGAGGCGGCGCCGTAGGTGAGTGCCGCTTCCCCGGTGTCGATGCCGTGTTTCTCCTGGTACTTGGTGCTCCACTTCACGCGTTCGGTGGCGATGTGCCAGGCGTTCTCCGGCATCTTCGCGAACGACATCTCCCACACCGGGAAGACACGCAGGCGGTCGTTACCGAGCACGCCGGCGTAGAGCTCGCGGCCGTCGATGAACTGTTCGACGATGGCGGCCGTGCCGATCGTGTCGTGCACGAACTGCACGCGCTTGTTGAGCTGATCCTCGCTGGCCACGACCGACGCCTGCGAGATGCCGGTCGACGACTCATAGATGAGCGACTTCACGATGAGCGGGAAGCCGAGCCGCTTCGGCAGCGTGGCCTTCTTGCCGCGCGGCACGACGACGAAGTCGGGCACCGGGATGCGGTGATAGGCCATGAGCTTCTTGGCGAGCGCCTTGTCGCGCGAGAGCGTCAGCCCGCGCGGATTGCAGCCGGTGTAGGGCACGCGCAGCAGCTCGAGGTAACTCACCACGTTCTGATCGAACACGCCGACATCGGCGAACGCCTCCATCAGATTGAAGACGATGGTCGGCTTGAACTCGTCGATGGCCGGGCGGATGGGCGAGAGGTCGTCGCTCACGCCGATGACGCGCAGCTCGTGGCGGCGCTTCCGCAGCGTGGAGATGACGTCCCATTCCATGCGCCAGTCGGCGGTGGCGGCTTCCTCGGCGGTGGCGGTGTCGGGCGGAATGAGGTGCTTGTGCACCAGAACGAGCACGCGCGCGGGCTTCATCGCCCCTCCGTCACAGGGCCACGCGGTGGCGGCCGCTGTGGAGATAGTTCATGGTCTGCACCGTGAGGAACACGGTGAACTCGTGCCGGGCCTGCTCTTCCGGCACCGCCAGGCGCAGCTTCAGCTCGCGGCAGCGCGCGGCGACGTCGTTCAGCACCTGGTCGATCGTGTACTGGTAGATGCCGGTCCAGTCGGCCACGAGGCGGCGCACGGGCCGGCGGATGCGGTTCAGGAACTGCACGGCCGACATATTACCCGCGTGTTCGGGCGCATCCGAGAAGAGGCGCCGAAGCTCGCGGTCGTAGAAGCTCGGGCGCTCCACGCCGTAGTGACGGCGCTTATGACGGTAATGCTGCCGCAGCGTCTTGCGCGCCTTCGAGAGCGGCTCCATCTCGGTGGGCGCATCGACCAGGGCGTGCTTGCCGCGCAGCGACTGCATGAGGCCATCCACGTACTCGAGCTTCTTGACCGCCGGCCAGCCCACGTAGCGCTCCTGCCAGAAGGCGCCCGGCGTGAGCCAGACGGCGAAGGTCTCGGCGAAGTCTTCGTCGGGATGGCTCTGCGCGTACCACGGGTCGATGTGCATCACGAAGCTCTTGCTGTAGGGCTTCGGCGTGTAGAACTCCGGGTACGGCTCCGACGAACTGCCGAAGAGCAGCCGGCGATGCCGCCGCAGGCGCAGCTTGTAGGCGTTGTCGATGACGTGGCCGGCTTCGTGCCGCAGGATGCGCATGCACCACTCGTAGTCGCCGCCTTCCACTTCGAGCATCTGCGCGCGTTCGAGCTTCTCGAGGCGTGGATGCGCGAGATAGAACGGCACCGCCATCGAGGTGGCGCCGTCGGGCGTAAACCACTCCTCGGCGAGGTAGTAGTGCACCGGCACCTTCAGCTCGCGCATGTCGAGTTCGGCCTGCAGCTCCGCGATGCGGCCCTGCATGACGCTGCCCGGCAGCGCGATCGGGAGGTCGCACATCCGCAGGTCGAGCAGTTGTTCGTCAGGAAGCTCCGTCCAGTTCTCGGGGACGGGCACGGCCTTGGGCATGCTGACCGGATCATAGCCCCCGGGACGGGGCGCGAAGACGGCTTGCGGCGCCTGACGTGTGGCAAGACTGGGACATGGCGCGCATGCCCTCAATCTTCCGCGGGACGGGCGGGCCCGACGCCGCTGGCACGCCGGGCCCGGGGCTCGTGGCGGCGGCCGCGCGCCGGCCTCCCAGCGGCTGGCGGGCGTGAGCATCGTCCGTCGCCTCACCTTCGCTCCGCGATGCCGGGCTGACCGGGCGCCGCGTCACCGGAACGTGCCCTGCCGGTGCTACATGGTTGACCGGCAGAACTCGCGGTGCTGAGGGTTCGGCGCCGGACGATGCTCCCCCCCCGCCAGCCGCGAGAGGCCGCACGAACAACCGAAGTAGAATCGAACCACGCGCCTGTAGCTCAGTTGGATAGAGCATCAGCCTTCGAAGCTGAGGGTCGCAGGTTCGAGCCCTGCCGGGCGCGCCAATTCGCGGCACGCGAATTGGCCACGCCCGCCAGGGCTCAGGCGCAGCGCCGCTCGCGCCGACTGGGCACGAGCCCGCGCCGCGGACGGCGACTCCCCCACCATCACCAGCGCACCCGGAAGCCGGCGAGGAACGCGGTCTGCGAGAGCGCGGGCACGTCATTCGTGTCCGGCCTGCGCCCGGTGGTGCCGAACGGCAGATGCAGGTCGCCGAAGAGCGACAGCGACGCACCGCCACGTGACCGCCACACCGTGCGCTCGCCACTGAGCGTGACCTGCCACTGCGTGCGCGTGTCCGACAGCATCGCGTCCGCGGCACCGGCCGGCCGCTGCAACCCGCCGACCGACGGCATGAACAGCGGCAGGCGAGCGCCGCGCTGGCCGGTCAGACGCACCGCCAACGCGCCGGCGTCGGACTGTCGGCTGAATGCGGCGCCCACGCGCCACGGCGTGTTGCCGTTCACAACCGGTGCGCCGATGCCATCACCACAGCCGGCACACGTGGCCGGCGCATCGAAGCGGAACGTCCAGCCCTTCGGCAACGACACGGGGCCCGCAACGGGCGGCGCGACGAATCGGATGTCCGGCGGCGGGGGCGCCGGCGGCACCTCAGCCGTCTGAGCGGCAGCGGAGCCGCCATCGCTCAAGACGCAGACGAGCAGCGCCGCACGCACCCCACCGCGCACGTCCCTTGGACGACGGCGATGGCCTGATGGCCGTCTCTTAGTGAATCACGTCGAGAATCAGGCTGACCGGACCATCGCGCGACACACAGACGACGGTCTCACCGCCGTCGGTCAGGCGATGCGCGAGCGCACCCAATGGCCCCCGAAGGTGGTGGTAGACGAGCACCCGCGCCGTGGACGCCTCACACGTGCTGCCGGTCCAGTCATTGCGCGACCAGACGAGCTGCTCATCGGGCTGACCGTGCTCGGCCAAGAGTCCGTCGACCGAGGGATACGGCTCCAGCGCGGAGTAGTGCAGGTTCGACGACGAACATGCGGACAGCAGCGAGACGACCGCCGCGAGTCGGACACGCTTGCCGAGGCCTGAGACACGCGGACCCGACGGCAGATGCGGCGAGCGTGTGGCCGCAATCGCGGCCGTCCGGAGCAGGCCGCGCAGGCGTGAGACGGCAAACGACAAGGCGGCGCCGAAGTCCGCGTGGGGTGTTCGATGGCACTGCATGTATCCACCCTCGACCCTCGCCTGGGGCCCCGCGCTTCTGCCGACGTTCGCCCCCGCCGTCGTTTGCCGGCCTGCGTAGGGCCGGACGCGGTTGCGGCCACACGCTCGCCGCATGGCCTCGCTACGTCTTCGGCATCCCCGCCGCCACCGGCTGCATCACGGCCACGATGTCGTCCATCGCCTTCGTGAGCGCCGTGTGCACGGCGGCCTTCTGCGCCGCGTCGAGCGCCGAGAGCACGCTGTGCATCTCGGTCGTGCGGCTGCGCAGACCGAGCGTGACGAGCGACGCCTTGCCGTCGTCGAGGTACCGGTCGATCGTGATCTCCATCGCCCTACGCTCCCCCCCTGAGACGGATGTCCCCGTCCACGACATCCGCCGTCACCGTCGCGCCGGCCGCGAGGTCCTCGAACAGCAGCAGGTTCGAGAGCGGTTTCTTGATGACCCGTTCGACCAGCCGCGCCATCGGTCGCGCGCCGAAGGCCTTGTCGAACCCCTTCTCGGAGAGCCACGTGCGCGCCGCCGGGGTGAGCGCGATGGTGATGCCGCGCGCGCTCACGAGCGCCTGCAGCTCGGCCACGTGTTTGTCCACGACCTTCAGAATCTCGTCGCCGCCGAGCGGCCTGAAGTGCACCGTCGCATCCAGCCGGTTGCGGAACTCGGGCGCGAACATGCGCTCGAGCACCCCGGTGGCCTTGCTGCCTTCCGGCGACTCGCCGAAGCCGAGCTTGCGGTCTGACAGGTCGCGCGCGCCGGCATTGGTCGTCATGATGAGGATGACGTGCCGGAAGTCGGCCTTGCGGCCGTGCGTGTCGGTCAGCGTCGCGTGATCCATCACCTGCAGCAGCAGGCTGAAGAGATCCGGATGCGCTTTCTCGATTTCGTCGAGCAGCAGCACCGCATGCGGCGACTTGCGCACGGCGTCGATGAGGAGGCCGCCCTCCTCGTAACCCACGTAGCCCGGCGGCGCGCCGATGAGGCGCGACACCGCGTGTTTCTCCATATACTCCGACATGTCGAAGCGCAGGAACTCGACGCGCAGCACCCGCGCGAGCTGTCGCGCGAGTTCCGTCTTGCCGACGCCGGTGGGGCCGGCGAAGAGGAAGCTGCCGATCGGCTTGTCGGGCGCGCGCAGCCCGGAACGCGAGAGCCGGATGGCCGACGCCACTTCCACGATCGCGTCATCCTGACCGTAGATGACACTGCGCAGCTCGGTGTCGAGATTGCGGAGCGCGGTCTTGTCGTCGGTCGATACCGCCTGCACGGGGGCGCGGGCGATCTTCGCCACGATGGCTTCGATGTCGGCGACATCCACGAGCGGCACGGCCGCCGCGGGCCCGTCTCCGCCGGCTGCCGTGGCCAGTCCCTCGCCTTCCGCGGCCGCGATCTCGGCCGGCGCGGGCGACGGCGCCATCTTCAGCTTCATCGCCGCGCCGGCCTCGTCGATGACGTCGATGGCCTTGTCGGGCAGATGCAGGTCCTTCAGATACCGCGCCGAGAGCGTCACGGCGGCCTCGATCGCCGCCTCGCTGTAGCGGATGCCGTGATGACGCTCGTAGTGGCCCTTGAGTCCCTGCAGGATCTCGATCGCCTCGGCTTCGGTGGGCTCCAGGATCTCGATCTTCTGGAAGCGCCGCGAGAGCGCGCGGTCGCGATCGAAGCCCTGCTTCACGTCGGCGAAGGTGGTCGAGCCGATGCAGCGCAGCGCGCCGGAGGCGAGGGCCGGCTTCAGCAGGTTGCCCGCGTCCATGGTGCCGCCGGACGCCGAGCCCGCGCCCACGAGCGTGTGAATCTCGTCGATGAACAGGATGGCGCCCGGCTGCTTCTCGAGTTCGGTGAGCACCTGCTTCACGCGCTCCTCGAAGTCGCCGCGATACCGTGTGCCCGCGACGAGCGCACCGAGGTCGAGCGCGTACACGGTGGACGCCTTGAGGCCCGGCGGCACCTGCCGCTCGGCAATTCGCAGGGCCAGACCTTCGGCGAGCGCGGTCTTGCCGACACCGGGTTCGCCGACGAGCAGCGGGTTGTTCTTGCGCCGCCGGCACAGCACCTGGATCACGCGGTCGAGTTCGACGGCCCGGCCGACGAGGGGATCGATCTCGCCGCGGCGCGCCTTGGCCACGAGTTCCACGGCGTAGGCCTCGAGCGGGTTCTTCGGCACCGGCTCCTCGCCCTCGGACGCGCGCACGCCGGGCGTCTCGGGGGCGGGATGGGCGATGGCGCGCAGCAGGCGCAGCCGGTTCACGCCCTGCTTCGTGAGGAAGTAGGCGGCGTGCGAGTCTTCCTCCTGCAGCAGGAACACGAGCAGGCTGCCACTTTCCACCTGCTGAGCGCTCGACGAGGCCGCATGCACCACGGCGCGTTCGACCACGCGGTCGAAGGCCACGGTCGACTCGGGCTTGACCGGCTTGCTGCCCGGCACCGGCGAGTGCGCGCGGCCGAGCACGTCATCGAGGTCGTGCGCGAGCTGCGCGAGATCGACGTTGAGCGTCTGCAGCGCGGCCCTGCCGCGCGGGTCGTCGATGAGCGCGCGCAGCAGGTGTTCGAGCGTCACCAGATCGTGGCGGCGATCGGCGGCAGACCGGAAGGCGCGCCGGATCGTCTCCAGCGTGTCCGGGGCGAACGGCACGGGGGTCCCACTCACGACTTGCCCTCCTCCGGCTCCGGTTCCATCGAGACGCGAAGCGGATACTCGTGTTGTTCGGCGAGACGTTCGGTGGCGACCACTTTCGTCTCCGCCACTTCTTTTGTATAGACGCCGGCCACGCCCATCCCGGCGTGGTGCACGTGCAGCATGATGGCCATCGCATCGGCGGCGGAGCGCGCGAACACGGTCTCGAGCACCCAGACGACGAACTCCTGCGTGGTGTAGTCGTCGTTGTGCAGCAGCACGCGCCACGACCGGGGCGGCGTGCGCTCGAGTTCGGGCCGCTTTTCGGTGAGCACCCCGCTCCGGGGGTCGGCTCCGGCGGGATTCGACGGCGGCATCCTCTGATCTTAGCGGGTCCGGCGGGTCCGGCCTACCGCCCGTCCGGCCGGGGTGGCGAAAACGCCCCCGCCACGACGGCGCCGGTCAGGTCGCGGTCGAGCGCCCACGGGGCCCGGGGGCCTTCGGCGGCGACGAGCGGACCGAGCCGGCGCAGGAAGTCGCGCCGGGGCACGTCCCGGGCGCCCAGGCTGGCCAGATGCGCGCTCGGCACCTGGCAGTCGATGAACGGCACCTGCCAGCGGGCGAGCTGCGCGGCGAGCCACGTGATCGCCAGCTTCGAGCCGTCGGTCACGCGGGAGAACATCGACTCGCCGAAGAACGCCCGGCCAAGCGCCACGCCGTAGATCCCCCCGGCAAGGGTGTCGTCCACCCAGACTTCGAGCGAGTGCGCGTGACCCGCCCGGTGCAGGGCCGCGTAGGCGTCGAGCATCTCGCCGGTGATCCAGGTGCCGTGATCGTCCGCCCGCGGCTCCGCACAGGCCCGCATCACGTCGCCGAAGGCGTGGTCGAGGGTCACCCGGTAGTCGTCCCGGCGCAGCCGGCGGGCGAGGCTCTTCGAGACGTGCACGGCGTCGGTCGGCAGGACCATCCGCGGGTCGGGGCACCACCAGAGCACCGGTTCGCCGTCGCTGAACCACGGGAAGGCGCCGCGGCCGTAGGCGTCCACGAGGCGAGGCACCGAGAGCCCCCCACCAGCGGCGAGTAGTCCATTCGGCGTGCGGCGGGCCGTTTCGGGCGGCGGCAACGGGTCGGTGGGGCCGAGCCAGGGAACCATGCTAAAATCGTCTGCTCAGGCACGGTGGGTGTAGCTCAGTGGTAGAGCTCCGGACTGTGGCTCCGGCTGTCGCGGGTTCGAATCCCGTCATCCACCCCATTCCTTTCCTGTTGCGATCACTTTACCGCCGAACTCCGGCGTGCGTCCGCGCATGACCCCGACGCCGCCCGGATTCGAACGCTGGATCGCCGACGCCGAAGCCCGGCACCTGCGCGACATGACGCCCACCGAAGTCGGGCGGGCGTTGCGCGCGCTCTCTTCCACCTACGTCGAGCGACGAGCCCGGCTCGCCGGCCGTGGCGCCTTCGACACGGCCGGCAAACGCGCGGCCTACGCGCTCTACTACGCGCCCCGGCGCTACCAGACCCTCACGCATATCCTCGGCGCCCTCGGCGCCGCCACCGGCCCGCTCGGCATCGTGGACGTCGGCTGCGGTACCGGCGCGGCGGGTGCCGCCTGGGCCGTGCATGCCGGGGCCGGTGCCACACTTTCCGCCTGCGACAGCCATCCGTGGGCGGTCGAGGAAACGCGCGCCACACTCCAGGCCTTCGGCCTCAAGGGCGACGTACGACGCGGCGCCATCGGCGGCGGGCGCGGCCTCCGGCCGTGGGCCGACAACAACAGCGGCGCGCAGGCGCGCGCCGTCATGCTCAGCTACATGGTGAACGAACTCGGCGACGACGACCGCGCGGACCTGCTGCCGGCGCTGCTCGCGGCGGCCTCGCGTGGCGCCCGCGTGCTGCTCGTGGAGCCGCTCTCGCGCAAGACGTCACCGTGGTGGAGCCGCTGGGCCGACGCGGTCGTAGCGGCCGGCGGCCGCGCCGACGAATGGCGCGTCACGCTTGACCTGGCGCCGATCACGGCGCGGCTCGGCCATGCCGCGAGACTCGACGCGGCGGGCGCCACGGCCCGCACGCTCTATCTGTGACGCGCTACTGGTAGGACCCGCGCACCGTGAAGGCGGCGCGCACGGCGTTGGCGAAGGTCGTCGCGATGAGCGAATACCCGCTCGGATTCGGATGGAGCCCGTCGCCGCCGAGGATGCCGGTGCCGCCGCTCGGCCCACAGTTGTTGCCGAAGACCGGATACAGATCCACGACGTAGACGTTCTGGCGGCCGGCCGCCATCGTCTTCACCGCATTGTTGAAGCCGACGATCTTGTCGGCCGCGTTGGGCCGGATCTGCCCGTTGTTGTCGCTCACGCAGGTCTGGAACATCGTGGCGATGAACACGGTGGTGTTGTAGAGCCGGGCGATCTCCACCATCTGCTGCAGGTAGCCGACCGTCACCGTCGTGCTCTGCGCGTTGTTCAGGTCGTTGATACCTTCGAGCAGCAGCAACGCCTGCGGACGCTGGGCGGCCATCCGCTGCGCGAACCGGCCGCTGGAGATCGCCTGGAGCGCCCATTCGCCGGGCACCCCTTCGTTCGTCACCGTGAAGTCCTGCGACGGGAACGCGCTTTCGAATTGGGCATCGAGCTGCACCGGATACTCGGTGCCGGGCAACTGATCGAACAGGATGCTGCCGTCGAACGAGGAAATCTGGCCCCAGGTGATGCTGTCGCCGAACGCCATGAACCGCGTGGCCCCGAGCGCGTTCACGGTGCCGAGCGAGTCTCCGGCAGGCGGCGGGTCGCCCGCCTGCGGCACCGCGCCCCGCGACAACACCGGACTCGGCCCGGTGAGCGATGCGGGCGTGCGGCCGCACTGCACCGCGGCGAGAGCCAGGAGGAGCAGGGACACCAGGGAACGCAGGCGGACGGCAGTAGTCGGCATGAGCGGGCCGCGGCGCCACGCACCGGGCAGACTGGTAGCATACCCCGACCCGTGTTCCTCGCCCGCGATCTGCGCCCGATGCTCGCGACGTCGCCCGACGCGTCGCCCTCGCTCGTCGATCCGCGGGCCGTCTACGAGCCGAAATACGACGGCATCCGCGCCATCGTGCTCGTTGAAGCCGGACCGCCGCCGCTTGTGCGCCTCTGGTCGCGGAACGGCAACGAGAAATCCGCGCAGTTCCCGGAAGTCGTGGACGCGCTCGCCACCTGGGCGGCGACGCTCGACGGCCCCGTCGTCCTCGACGGCGAGATCGTGGCCCTCGACGCGCGCGGCGAGGCGGCCGGTTTCCAGAAGCTGCAGGGCCGCATCAACGTGTCGGTACCCGGCTACCGCTCATCAGCGCCCGCACGGACGGCCGAGGAGCAACCCGCCGCCTTCGTCGCCTTTGATCTACTGCGCGACGGCGACAGCGATCTGCGCGCCCAGCCGCTCACGGCGCGCCGCGCCGCGCTCGAAGGGCGCGTCGCCGGCTGGCGGTCTCCCCTGCTGCGGCTCTCGGAGCAGGCGGTGGGCGACGGCCGCGAGCTCTACGCCCGCGCCGATCGCGACGGCTGGGAAGGCCTGGTCGTGAAACGCGCCGCCGGCCCCTACCGCGCCGGCAAACGCAGCCCCGAGTGGCAGAAGCTCAAGATCCAGCTGCAGGACGAGTTCGTCGTCGGCGGCTGGACGTCGCCACGCGGCGGCCGCCGTCATTTCGGCGCGCTCATCCTCGGCACGGCGAACCCCGACGGCACCCTGACCTATGTGGGCGATGTCGGCACCGGGTTCCCCGACGCCGAACTCGATCGTCTCGCCGGCCTGCTGGCGGCGCTCCGCACAGACACCTGTCCCTTCGCGACTCCACCGAAGACGACGGGCACGGCCCAGTGGGTCACACCGCGGCTCGTGGCCCAGGTGCGCTACACCGAGATGACCGACGAGGGACGCCTGCGCCATCCGGCGTATCTCGGGCTGCGTGACGACAAGGCGGCCGGCGCGGTGCGGGCGCCGCGCGGACGCCGCACGGCGCATCCCCTGCGCACGCGCGCGGCCGTCGCCACCCCGCTGCCCGTGTCGCCGTTCACGAGCGCGAAGGCGCGGCGGGCGCGCTCCGGCCTCCCCGACCCGCTGGCGGCGTGGACGCCAGACGCGGCGGCCATCGTCGCGCAACTCGACGACCTGCAGGCGCGCCGGAAGAACGGCAAAGTGGCGCTGCCGAACGGCGACACGGTCGACGTCACCAATCTCGACAAGGTGTTCTGGCCGCTCGGACGGCGCACGAAGGGCGACCTGCTCCGCTACTACGCGCAGATCGCGCCGTTGCTGCTGCCGGTCATCGCCGACCGTCCGCTCGTGATGAAGCGCCTGCCGAACGGCGTCGACGGCCAGGCGTTCTATCAGCATCGCGCCCCGGAACCGGTGCCGGACGGCGTGCGCATCGAGACGCTGCCTGACGACGACGTGCCGGCGCGGCTCGTCGGCGGCTCGCTCACGACGCTGCTCTACATGGCGCAGCTCGCCTCGATCTCGATGGATCCGTTCTTTTCGACCGTGGACGCGCTGCACACGCCCGACATGGTGGCCATCGATCTCGACCCGCAGCCGGGCGCCACCTTCGCGCAGATCCTCGAGGTGGCGCGCTGGGTACACGAGATCCTGGACCGCGTGGGTATCGAGGCGTTCCCGAAGACCTCGGGTTCCGAAGGCCTGCACATCTTCGTGCCACTCAGGCCGGGCACACCGTATCAGGCGGGCATGCTCTTCTGTCAGATCGTGGCCACCATGGTGGCGACCGCGCATCCGCGGGTGGCGACCGTCGAGCGCACCGTGGGCAAGCGGCGGCCCGGCACCATCTACGTGGACTACCTGCAGAACATCGAGGGCAAGACGCTCGCCTGCGCCTACAGCGCCCGCGCCAGCGCCTTTGCCGGCGTGTCCACGCCACTCACCTGGAACGAGGTGCACGGCGACGTGCGGCCCGAGATGTTCACGCTCGAGACCATCCTGCCGCGGGTGCGCGAGGTGGGCGACCTCTGGGCCGGCACCAGACAACACGAGGGCGCCGATCTGCTCGGCGCCCTCGAGAAACTTCGCTAGCCGCCCGCGCGGGCGGGCCCGGCGCTAGAACTGCACGCGCAGTTCGCCGATCACCTGGCGGCGCAGGATGTCGCCGAAGATGTGCGACTGGATTTCCCGGTCGAACAGGTTGTTGAACTTGACGGTCGTCGTGATCTTGTCGCCCGCCCAGCGCACGCCGAGCGCGCCGTTGACCTGCGTATACGCATCGGTCGTGCCATGGAAGCGCGAGTCGAGCACGTCCTGCCAGAAGGCGCTGTCTTGATAGCTGACGTTCATGTTGCCGAGGAACATCCCCTCGCTGAAGCTGAAGCCGGCATTGAAGCGGTTGGTCGGCGGCAGGTTCACTTCCGAGATGTCGAAGTCCGGATCCGGCTTGAACTGGTAGGAGTAGTTCGCAAAGACGTTGAGCGCGCGGTTGACCGCGGCATCGACGCCGACCTCGAAGCCCTTGTCGATGACGGTGCCGAGGTTGCGGTAGCTGAACTCCGACGGGATGCCGCCGCCGTTGCAGGTGGTCTGTCCGATGCAGGAGGGCGGCAGCACTTCGAGGATGCCGAGCGCCTGCGCGGTGCCGACGAGCGGCCCGACCTTGTTCAGCCAGCCGGCCGGCGGGTTGGTGGCGCGGTAGCGGCCGACCTGCGTGAAGAAGATGTCGTCCTTCGACTTGTTGTAGTAGAAGGCCGCCGTCACGGTGGCGCGCTTGGCGATGACACCCGTGTAGGCCACTTCGTAGGCGTCCACCTGCTGCTCGACCAGATCTTCGTTGCCGTTGGCCTGCACCGGGAAGTTGTAGACCGGACCGCCCGGCGCCGCCGCGAACGCGGGGTTGATCACGCGCAGGTCGAGCTGGTTGATGATGCCCACCTCGAGGAAGTTGTTGATGAGCGAGGGGGCGCGGAAGGCGCGGTTGAACGACAGCCGCACGGAGTGTTCCGGCGCCGGCTTCAGGATGAGCGCCGTGCGCGGCGAGAAGTTCGGCTTGTCGAGCACGCTGAACCGGTCGAGACGCGCGCCGACGACCCAGCGCACGTAGTCGTTCAGGAAGATCTCGTCCTGCACGTAGGCGCCGCCTTCCGAGCGGCTGTCGCCGCGCGGCGCGAGCGAGAGGTCGAAGCTGTTGTAGCGGGCGTTGCCGCCGAAGCTGATGACCTGCCGGGTGCCGATGCTGATGACGTTGCCGTACTCGGCATCGAAGGTCTTGGTGTTGAAGAGGAACGGAATCGGCTGCCCGTTGGCGCCGAACGACAGCAGCGCGCTGGCGTCGCCATCGAGGATGTTGGTGAAGACGTTGAACTTCTGCGCGCCCTTCGTCCACTTGGCCGAGCCGTAGGCCAGCTTGGTGCCGCGGTTCATGTCGAACGGCCCGATGCCGGTGTGGATGATGCCCTCGGTGCCGGCAAAGCCACCCGCGAACGACAGGCGGTAGGCACTGTCGGGCGCGTCGTAGTCGACGCGCGCGTCGAACTTGGGCTGGCGGGTGCCGCTGTTGGCGAAGAACGGGTACGGCGTTCGCTGCGCGTTGTTGATCGTGCCCTGCGGACGCGGCAGCGCGTCCTGCGAGAGCGCGCCAGCCGAGACCTTGTAGGCCCAGCGGTCGTTCACGGCGGCGGCGTGCGTGCCGTTGAAGTACCACATGGCGCCGCTGTCGGCGCCGTTGTCGTTCACTTCACGGCCGAACGTGCCGACGCCCATCGTGAAGCTGGTGCCGGCCATCTCGCGCGGGCTCTTGGTGATGAAGTTGACGACGCCCGAGAGCGCGTTGGCACCCCAGACGGCCGAGGCCGGGCCGCGGATGACTTCGATCTGCCGGATCTCGTTCGGATTGATCGGCAGGAAGTCCCACGCCACGAAGCCGAAGAAATCGAGGTAGAGGCTGCGGCCGTCGATGAGCGCCAGCTGCCCGGTCGACAGGGTGGACGTGGCGCCGCGCATGTTGATGTTGAAGTCACGCGCTGAAGTCTGCGTGATGTTCATGCCCGGCACCGAGCGCAGGAGCTCGGCGTAGTTGGTGGCGGGCGAGCTGGCGATGACGTCGCTCGATACCACGCTGACGGTGGCCGGCGCGTTCACGAGCTGCTGCTCGACCTTCGAGGCCGTGACCACGACGGCTTCGGTGTAGATCGGCGGTTGCTCGGCTTCGGCCGGCGCGGCGGGCGGCGGCTGGGCCGGCGTCTGGGCACGCGCTGTCGCGGTCGTCGCCAGCGTGAGTGCCACGATCCAAGCGCACACTGTCCTCACGGGAACCTCCAGACCGGGGGGGCGGATGTCCGTCGCGCACGTCCCCGATGACGGATCGGTATTGTAACGGACCTCGGCCGCAGCGACGCGACCGCCTGCACACGACGGCGCATCCGGGCGCACCCAGACCGGCCCGCCCGGCACCGCCGCCGGCGTTCCGGCATCAGGCGTGCGGCTGCACGGTGGCGGCCCAGGCTTCGAGCGCGCGGGCATCCTGATCGAACCGGCGGATGCCGTCGCTCAGCTTCTCGACGGCCATCGCGTCCTGGTTGTGCAGCCAGCGATAAGCCTTCTCGTCGAGATGCACGCGCGCCTCGCCCTCCCGCGCGGCCATCTCGGGGGTGAGGGCCGGCGTGAGGTCGCCCGGAGTCTCGGCGAGCGCGGCGAGCAGCTCGGGGCTGATCGTGAGCAGATCGCTGCCGGCCAGCTGCGTGATCTGCTCGACGCGGCGGAAGCTCGCCCCCATCACCTGCGTCGCGTAGCCGTGCTTCTTGAAGTAGGCGTAGATGCGGCGCACCGACTCGACACCCGGGTCGGCGTCCACGGGAATCTCAGCGCCTTTCGCCTTGCGGTAGTAGTCGTAGATGCGGCCGACGAACGGCGAGATGAGCGTGACGCCGGCCTCCGCGCAGGCCACGGCCTGCGCGAAGCTGAAGAGGAGCGTGAGATTGCAGTGGATGCCCTCGCGTTCGAGCACCTCGCCAGCGCGAATGCCCTCCCACGTGCTGCCGATCTTGATGAGCACCCGCTCTTTGGGCACGCCGGCGGCGGCGTAGAGCGCGATGAGGTCGTGGGCCTTGGCGATCGTCGCCTCGGTGTCGAAGCTGTGGCGCGCGTCCACTTCGGTCGAGACGCGGCCCGGGATGAGCTTGAGGATCTCGCTGCCGAAAGCGACGGCGAGGCGATCCATGAAGGCTTCGGTGCGGGCGGCACCGCTCAGGCCTCCGGCCGCGGCCGCCGCGAGTGCGCCATCGACGAGGGCGCGATACGCGGGCTGCTGCGCGGCCTTGAGCAGCAGCGAGGGGTTGGTGGTGGCATCCTGCGGCCGGTGCTGGCGGATGGCATCGATGTCGCCGGTATCGGCGACGACGACCGTGTAGCGCTTCAGGGAGTCGAGCAGGGACATGGAGGGATCTTACTAGCGGCTAGCGGCTAGCGGCTAGCGGCCACGGGCCAGGGACTGGGCTCGCCGCGTCACGCGGCCGGCGGGCGTCGCCCGCCACGCGTAGACTACAGCGATGAGCCTCACTTCACTCGACGCGTGGAAACAGCTCGGACGACATCGCGACGCCATCGCCGACGTGCCGGTGCGGCAGCTCTTCGCCGACGACCCGGAGCGGTTCGCGCGTTTCTCCTTCCGGTTCGACGACCTGCTGGTCGACTACTCGAAGCAGCGCGTCACGGCAGAGACGCTGCGCCTGCTCGGCGAGCTCGCGGTCGCCACCGGCGTCGAGGCAGCCCGCGACCGCATGTTCGCCGGCGCGCGCATCAACACCACCGAGGACCGCGCCGTGCTGCACGTGGCGCTCAGGCGCACGCGGCCCGGGGCCGTGCGGGTGGATGGCCACGACGTGATGCCCGACGTGCAGGCCGCCCGCGCCCACCTGTCGCGTTTCGCCGACGACGTCCGCAGCGGCCGCTGGACCGGCGCCACCAGCGCGCGCATCACCGACGTCGTGAACCTCGGCATCGGCGGCTCGGATCTCGGCCCTGCGATGGTCGTGGACGCGCTTACGCCGTATGGGCGCGAAGGCCCGCGGATGCACTTCGTGTCGAACGTGGACGGCGCGCACCTCGACGAGACGCTGCGGCGCCTGCCGCCGGCGACGACCCTCTTCGTCATCGCCTCGAAGACCTTCACCACGCAGGAAACGATGGCCAACGCGCGGTCGGCACGCGCGTGGCTCGTGGCCGCGCTCGGCGACGCCGCGGTGGGCCGCCATTTCGTGGCGGTGTCGACCAATGCCGCCGCCGTGGACGCCTTCGGCATCGCCGCGTCTAACATGTTCGGCTTCTGGGACTGGGTGGGCGGCCGCTACTCGCTGTGGTCGTCGATCGGCCTGCCGATCGCCATCGCCATCGGCGCGGCGGGGTTCGACGCGCTGCTCGCCGGCGCCGACGACATGGACCGCCATTTCGAGACCGCGCCTGTCGCCGGCAATCTGCCGATGGTGCTCGGCCTGCTCGGCATCTGGAACAGGAACTTCCTGGGCGCCGACACCCACGCCGTGTTGCCCTACGACCAGTACCTGCGGCGTCTGCCCGCGTATCTCCAGCAGCTCGATATGGAGAGCAACGGCAAGGGGGTCACCCGCGACGGCGCGCCGGTGGACGTGCCGACGGGCCCGATCGTGTGGGGCGAACCGGGCACCAACGGCCAGCACGCCTTCTATCAGCTGCTCCACCAGGGCCCGCGGCTCGTCTCGGCCGACTTCCTCGCCGCCGCCGAGCCGGCGCACGGCCTGCCGACGCATCATCCGCTGCTGCTGTCGAATTTCTTCGCGCAGACCGAGGCGCTCATGCGCGGCAAGACGCTCGAAGAAGCGCGCGCGGAGCTCGCCGCCGCCGGCCTCGACACCGACGCCGTGACGCGGCTCGCCCCCCACAAGGTGTTCCCCGGCAGCCGGCCCACGACGAGCCTGCTCTACCGGCGGCTCGACCCGCGCACACTCGGCCGCCTGCTCGCGCTCTACGAACACAAGGTGTTCGTGATGGGCGCGGTCTGGGGCATCAACTCGTTCGACCAGTGGGGCGTGGAGCTGGGCAAGGTGCTGGCCAACCGCATCCTGCCGGAACTCGATGCCGCCGCCGACGCGACCGGCCACGACGCCTCGACCAACGGCCTCATCAACCACGCACGACGCCTGCGCGGACACTGAGCGACGCTGACGGGGGTCGAGGGGCCGCGCGGAAGGAGCTGGCGCGCCGAAGGGATTCGTGCACGCTCGCGACGCGCGTCGCGGCGTTCCTGAAGACTGGCGGGCGCAGGCAGCTCCGAAAAAGCTGGCGCGCCCGGCAGGATTCGAACCTGCGACCTTCGGCTCCGGAGGCCGACGCTCTATCCAGCTGAGCTACGGGCGCGTATCGCGCAGGCGCACGCTGCCAGGAGCAGCCTCACTCTGCGAACGCGGAATACCCAGTGTAGTCGAACGGACCGTCGAGCAGCAAACCGTCAGCTCGGCGTGACCGGCGCGAGCATCACGTCCACGGCCACGGCGGCGTCAACGAGGCCCGAGGCTGTGCCGACGTTGCCAGACAGCCGCGCACTACAGGCCGGTATCATGGCGGAGATGACGGACCACCGGCGCAGCTCCGCGTTTCTGCACTTCTTCCACACCGAAGCCGCCGGCGGCGTGGTGCTGCTCGTGGCCGCGGTCGCGGCGCTCATCGCCGCGAACTCGCCGCTGTCAGCCTGGTACACCGGCGTGTGGGAGACACGGCTCGTCATCGGCCCCGAGAGCCATCCGCTCGCCCTCACCGCCCGCATGTGGGTGAACGACGCGGTGATGGCGCTCTTCTTCCTCCTCGTGGGCCTCGAGATCAAGCGCGAGATCCTCGTCGGCGAGCTCTCGAGCCTGCGCCAGGCGGCGCTGCCCTTCGCGGCCGCCATCGGCGGCGTGGCCGCGCCCGCCCTGCTCTTCCTCGCCGTGGCGCCGGCCGACATGCGCGCCGGCTGGGCGATTCCCACGGCGACGGACATCGCGTTCGCCCTCGGTGTCCTTGCGCTCGTCGCACCCGGCGCCCCCACGGGCCTCAAGGTGTTCCTGGCGGCGCTCGCGATCGTGGACGACATGGCGGCCGTGCTCGTCATCGCGCTTTTCTATACCGCCCAGGTGCACGTCGGCGCGCTCATGACGGCGGCCGCCATCACCGTGGGCCTCGTCGGCCTCAACCGTGCCGGCGTGCGGCATCTCGCGCCGTACCTCGCCGCGGGTGTCGCGCTCTGGTTCTTCGTGCACGAATCGGGCATCCACGCCACCATCGCGGGCGTCGTGCTGGCCTTCACGATTCCCACGCACACGCGGATCAATGCCGCCGACTTCTCGCGTGAGGCGCGGGCGCACCTCGACGCCTTCGACCGCACCGAAACCGGCGACCTGCTCGTCATCACGAGCAAGGGCCAGCAGGACGCGCTGCATGCGCTCGACAACGCGAGCAGCGCCGTCTCGGCGCCGCTGCTGCGCCTCGAACACGCCCTGCACGAATTGAGCGCCTTCGTCGTGATGCCGGTGTTCGCCTTCGCCAACGCCGGCGTGGCGCTCGGCGGGAGCGCCCTCGACTGGACCACGGCGGGCGCCATCGGCCTGGGGCTCGCGGCCGGCAAGCCGCTCGGCATCACGCTCGCGTCGTGGCTGGCCTGCCGGGCCGGCATCGCGACGCTGCCCGCCGGCGTCACCTGGGCCATGCTGCACGGCGTATCGTGGGTCGCCGGCATCGGCTTCACGATGTCGCTCTTCATCGCCGGTCTTGCCTACGGCCCCTCGCCCGCCTTCGACGCGGCACAGGTGGGCATCTTGGGCGGTTCGGCGCTCGCCGCGTTCGTTGGGGCCGCAGTGCTGCGGCGGCAGCTCGACGCCGCGCCGCGTTAGGCACCAACCACGGCGCGGTCGGTAATCTCGAGCGCCTTGTCGATGATGGCGAAGGCTTCCCGGAGTTCCGCTTCGGTCACCGTGAGCGGCGGATTCGTGAAGAACGTGTGCCAGCGCACGAACGTGTAGAGCCCGTCTTCGCGGAAGCGCTTCCCGAGCGCCGCCATCTCCGGCGCGGCCCCGGCAAAGGGCGCCATGGGCTCCATCGTCGTCCGGTTGCGCGTGAGCTCGACGATGCCGAAGAGGCCGATGTTCCGCACGGCGCCCACGGACGGATGCTTCGCGGCCAGTTCCTGATGCAGGCCGCGCATCACCACGCCCATCTTCTCGGCGTTCTCGATGATGCCTTCGTCTTCGTAGACCTTGATCGTGGCGAGCGCCGTGGCGCAGCCGAGCGGGTGGCTGTTGTAGGTGAGACCGCCGTTGAACTGCTTGTCCTTGAAGTGATCGGCGATATGGCGGCGCAGGCCCACCGCGCCGAGCGGCACGTAGGCGCTCGTGAGGCCCTTGGCCATCGTCATGATGTCGGGCACGACGTTCCAGTGGTCCACGCCGAACCACTTGCCGGTGCGGCCGAAGCCGGCCATCACCTCGTCGCAGATCATCAGGATGCCGTGTCTGTCGCAGAGCGCGCGCACGCCCTGGAGGTAGCCGTCGGGCGGCACGAGGATGCCGTTCGTGCCGCTGATGGTCTCGAGGATGAAGGCCGCGATGTGCTTCGGGCCCTCGAGTTCGATCACTTCCTCGAGGTAGGCGAGCGACTGCTCGGCGGTGTCCCACCCGCGCTGCAGCCCATGATAGGGGTCGAGCACGTGGATGACGCCGGGAATGCCGGGCTCGGCCGCCCAGCGGCGCGGATCACCCGTGAGCGTGAGCGCGCCGGCCGTGCCACCGTGGTAGCCGCGGTAGCGGGCCATGATCTTGTGGCGGCCGGTGACCGCGCGGGCGATGCGGATGGCGTTTTCGTTCGCCTCGGCGCCGCCGTTCGTGAAGAAGAAGACCTCGAGGTCACCCGGCGTGATGGCCGCCAGCTTCGCGCCGAGGCGCGCCCGCGGTTCGGTGGCCATGAACGGGTTGGCGTAAGCGAGCGACGCGGCCTGGTCCTGGATTGCCTTGATGATGGCGGGGTGACCGTGGCCGGCGTTCACGCACATCAACTGGCTGTTGAAGTCGATGTAGCGCTTGCCTTCGGGCGTCCAGAAGTGGACCCCCTGCGCGCGGGCCACGGGAATCGGGTCCACCGCGCCCTGCACCGACCACTCGTAAAGGCTGTGCTGGCGGCACAGGGTCACCATCTCGTCGCCGGTCATTCCCGGCGTTGCCACGGCCTGGCTCATCGCGTCTCTCCTGCGCGGGCGCCCGCGCGAAAACCGTCCAAGTCTACCAGCCCGCTCGCGGCGGCGCCGAGGGAACCTCGACCGCAATGTCGCTGCCTTTCGTGACGTGAAATTGGCTAGGATCCCTCTCGGCCTCCGATGTATCTCGCCCTTCTGACCGCGGCGGGCCTGGTCTCGCTGGTGCTGGCCACCGTGGCCTGGCGCAACCGCCGCCACCCCGGCTTCGGCTACTTCGCCGCCATGGAACTGGCGACGACCTGGTGGATCCTCTGCTACCTGGGCGAGCAGCTCGACCCGGCGCGCGCCCACATCTGGTTCACCCTCAAGTTTCCAGCCATCGGCGTCGTGCCCCCGAGTTGGCTGCTCTTCACGCTGCACCAGATGGGCGAACGGCCGCGCTCCCGGGCCTGGTGGTTCGCGTATCTCTGGCCGGCGCTGCTGCTGCCGCTCGTGGCCACCAACGACGCGCACCGCCTGTTCTTCACCGAGGTCGTGCAGCGGCACGAGCTCGTGGGCCTGAACGGGCCGCTCTTCCCGCTCCATCTGCTCATCAGCTACCTGTTCTTCCTCGTCGCGGCGTGGAAGCTGCTGCGCGACTGGCAGCGACGCCGCCGTGTCCCGAGCGGGCTGCTCTTCATCGGCGGCCTCATCCCCTTCGCCGGCAACGTCCTGAACGAAATGGGCAAGGCCTCGCCGGCGGTCGGTGCCTATCTGGTCTACAACCCGACGCTGCCGGGCTTCGCGTTCAGCGCGCTCTTCATCGGCTGGGCGGTGTTGCGCTACCGGCTGCTCGACCCGCGCCCGATGGCGCGCGACCGGCTCTTCGAGCTGATGCCCGAGGCGGTGCTCGTGCTGAACGACAACGACGTCATCGTCGATGCCAACCAGGCGGCGGCCAGACTCCTGGGCATGCCGGAACGTGACCTGCTCGGCACGCCCTGGGACGAGGCCTTCACGGCGCCCGAATGGCACTCGATTCCCCACGGCGCCGAAAACACCGTGGAACGGCACTGGACGCGCGGCACCGCGTCGAGGTGGCTCGAAGTGCAGCGCAACAACCTGTGGGACCGACGCGGCCGCTCCGTCGGCCTGCTGATTGTCGCGCGCGACGTCAGCGCGCGGAAGCAGTTCGAACAGGAACTGCGCGCGCAGAGCTACCGCGACCGACTCACCGGCCTGTCGAACCGCCGCTACTTCGACGACGAAGCGGCGCGCCTGCAGTCGAGCCGTGAGTTCCCGGTGACGGTCTTCGCCTTCGACCTCGACGGCTTGAAGCAGGTGAACGATCGCGCCGGCCATGCGGCCGGCGACGAACTGCTGCAGGCGATGGCCGCGTTCCTCACGCAGTTCTTCCGCGCCGGCGACCGCGTGATCCGCCAGGGCGGCGACGAATTCGTTGTGCTGCTGCCGTCGACGGGGGCCGATGAAGCCGAACGCATCCGCGGGCGCCTGTGGGCCGCGCTCGATCAGTTCAACGGCACGAGTGCGGTGCCGCTGCGCTTCTCGACCGGTGTCTCGGTGGCGGCCGACGCCGGTGACTGGGCCGCCGCCATCAAGCGCGCCGATGAACGCCTCTACGAGGCCAAACGTGAGGCCGGAGCGATTCCGGTATAGTCGCTCGATGTCCGCGTCTCCCGTCCTCGCGAGCTTCGTCCGCCCTGCCCTGCTCGCGCTCTCGCTGCTCGCCGCGCTGCCGGGCGTGGCCGCCGCGCAGCGGGTGCGCCAGATCATCGACGGCGACACCATCACGGTGTCCGGCGTGGGCGTCGTCCGGCTGCTCGGCGTGGACGCGCCCGAGAAGACGGGCGGCTACCGGCAGTCTGAGCCGTACGGCGATGCCGCCACCGCCTTCATGAAGCGCCTGCTCGAAGGCCAGATCGTGCGGCTCGAATACGACGGCGCCACGAAAGACCAGTACAACCGCACGCTCGCCTACGTGTTCCTGCCCGACGGGCGACTCGCCAACGTGGAGATCATCAAGGCGGGCTTCGCCGAGACGTATCGCCGCTTCGAATACAGGCGGAAGCCGGACTTCTTCGCCGCCGAGCGCGAGGCGAAGGACGCGAAGCGCGGCATGTGGGCCACGCGGCGCACGCGGTGAGCCGGCGGCGGGTGCCGGCACGCTACGCCAGGTGGCGCAGCTT
Source organism: Acidobacteriota bacterium (assembly GCA_016789705.1). Classification (GTDB taxonomy): domain Bacteria; phylum Acidobacteriota; class Vicinamibacteria; order Vicinamibacterales; family UBA2999; genus CADEFD01. The sequence goes on along the minus strand of JAEUQR010000090.1, from coordinate 1,597 downwards.
GTCGGGATTCCGCACGATGTTAATCGCCGTCACGACGCCGTCGCACACCTCGAACGCCGTCGTCTGCACGAGACCGTCGGGCCGGCACAACAGCAGCCCCGGCAGTCCGTTGATCGTCGCCTCGCGCACGGCGAGGTCGTCCATCCACCCCTTGCGGACGACGCCGGCCGGGAACGCCGCGACGCGGCCGGCACCGCTGATGACGTTCATCGCCGCCGCGACCTTGCCGCCGCCATCGGTGACGAGCCGGGTTTCGCTCGCCAGCATCCGCGTGAGCGCCTCCAGATCGCCCGTGCGGGCGGCGCCGACGAACGCCTGGATGAGCGCGGCATGCTGCGGGTCTGACGCGTGGGCGCCGAGCGCCGCGGCGACCTCCGCGAACGAGTAGTCGAACACGTCGTGCAGGAGGAACGCCGCACGTTCGAGCGCCAAGAGCCGTTCGAGCACCAGCAGCAACGCCACCGACAGGTCGTCGGCCAGTTCCGTCTGCGCATCGGGAGCGAGCGCGTGGTCGTCGAGCACCGGGTCCGGCAGCCACGGCCCCACGTCGGCCTCACGCACGGAACGCGCCGACTTCAGCACGTCGAGGCAGATCCGCGTGGTCGTCGTCGTCAGGAACGCGCGCGGGTCGGCGACGCAAGCGAAATCCACCTGGTGCCAGCGCTGGTAGGCCGCCTGCACCGCGTCTTCGGCCTCGGCTATCGACCCGAGCATGCGGTGGGCCAGCCCCCGCAGGCGCCGGCGATGCGGTTCGAAGGTGGCGGCCTGGTCGCTCGTCATCACTCGGCCGCGGCGGTGAGGGCGCCGACGCTCACGGGGGCGCCGCCGACGATGACGCGGGCGCACGCCGTGCCGTGGCCCATAGCGTACGTGACGGTGGGATACACACGCGCCGTCAGGATGGCGAACGCCAGGCTGACCACAGCCTGCCGGCCCCATCGCCGCTCGATGTCATCACGACAGCGGTCGGCCGCGGGGTCGTGCATGAGTGTGGCGCGCGTGAAACGCCAGAAGAGCGCCACGGGCTCTGGCATCGCCGCCGCGCCCCCCTGAGCACCGCACGCAGCACCGAGGCGTCCCACGCCGGCCCGTTCCGCCATGGCCACGCCGAGCTGCGTGCAGGGTCCGCAGTCTTGCATCCGCACGGCGGTGAGGCTGGCCGCGGCCAGCGCATCGGGCGGCACCACGCGCCGGTAGCGCCCCAGGGCCGTCGCCCGTCGGAACGCCCACGCGGCCCTCGGGTCGGTGTCGATGAGGTCGTGCATGAAGGCCGCGTCGTACTGCCATTGCCGCTCGAAGGCGGCGACAACGCGGTGCATCAGCCATTTCAGCATCGGAGTTCTCCCTGTTGTACCCGGAGGACGAGGCAGCCGCACGGGTTGTGACATGGGGGAACGCGGCGCCCGATTGCGGGCCTCGCGCCTGAGGTGCTATAGTCTGGGTTTGCCAGTCGCGTCTCGGCGCCCGCCGTGCGCGACCAGCGAGCGGTGACCGCCTTTGGGGCGCGTCGCACTCCCCTGGGCCCGTAGCTCAACTGGCAGAGCAGCAGACTCTTAATCTGTTGGTTGAAGGTTCGATTCCTTCCGGGCTCACCATC
>JAEUQR010000046.1 GCA_016789705.1 Acidobacteriota bacterium | reverse complement strand
CCTCGCGATGATGCACGTCATCATCGGCGAAGGCCTGCACGATGCCGACTACGTCGCGAAGTACACGGTGGGGTTCGAGCAACTCGCCGAGCGCGTGAAAGACTACCCGCCCGAGCGCGCGGCTGCGATCTGCGGCATTCCCGCTGGCACCATCGTGCAGCTGGCGCGCGACTACGCCACCACGCGTCCGGCGGCGATTCGCGTGAACTACGGCCTGCAGCGTCACTTCGGCGGCGGTGCGGCGGTGCGGGCCATCACCTGCCTGCCGGCGCTCGTCGGCGCCTGGCGCGACGCGGCCGGCGGCGTGCTGCTCAGCACGGGCGACTTCTACGGCATGAACACGGCCGCGCTCGAACGGCCGGACCTGCTGGCCGGGCGGCGTCCCCGCACCATCAACACGAGTTCGATCGGCGACGCGCTGCTCAAGGCGACCCCGCCCATCAAGGCGCTCTTCGTCTACAACTCGAACCCGGTCTGTGTGGCGCCCGATTCGGAGAAGGTCGTGCGCGGCTTCTCGCGGCCGGATCTCTTCACCGTCGTGCACGACGTGTTCTTCACCGATACCGCCGACTACGCCGACATCTTCCTGCCGGCCACGACGCAGCTCGAGTGCCTCGACCTCCACAAGTCGTACGGGCACCTCTACGTGCTGCTGAACCAGCCGGCGATTGCGCCGGTGGGCGAGGCGCTGCCGAACACCGAGGTCTTCCGCCGCATCGCGAAGGCGATGGGACTCACCGAGCCGGCGCTCTTCGAGGACGACGAGACGCTCATTCGCCAGACGCTCGACACCACCCACCCGCGCATGCAGGGCATCACGTTCGACACGCTCGAGGCGCAGGGCTGGCAGCGGCTGAACGTGCCCGAGGTGTATGCGCCGTTTGCCGAGGGCGGCTTCCCGACGCCGTCGGGCAAGTGTGAGTTCTTCAGTGACACGGCCCGGGCGATGGGGCTGGACCCGCTGCCCACCTTCACGCCGCCCATCGAATCGGTGCAGAGCGATCCGGCGCGCGCGAAGACCTATCCGCTGGCCATCATCTCGCCGCCGCAGCGCCACCTGCTCAACTCGACCTTCGCCAACCTGCCGCTCTTCCTCGACGCCGAGAAAGAGCCGCACGTGGACATCCACCCCGACGACGCGGCGCCGCGCGGCATCACCGACGGCGCGTGGCTGAAGGTGTTCAACGACCGCGGCGCCTTTGGCGCCCGCGCCCGGGTGAACGACAAGGCGCGGCCGGGCTGTGTGGTGGCAGTGTCGCTCTGGTGGCGCAAGCTCACGCCGGATGGCACGAACGCCAATCAGGTGACGTCGCAGCGGCTCGCCGACATGGGCAACGCTGCCACGTTCTACGACGCGCTCGTGGACGTGGCGCTGGCGCCGGAGCCGGTGCCGCAGGCGTACTGACGGCTATGGCGACGGTCGTGCTCTCCGCGGCGAGTCCTGCCACGCCTGCGCTGCAGGCGCTCGCCCGCATGCTCGACACGGACCTCCGGGCGGATGGCGAGCACGACATCACGACGTTCGACCTGGCATCGACCAGACTCGCGTACTGCCAGGGTGAATTCGACTGCTGGGTGAAGACGCCCGGGCTCTGCCGCGCTCACGATGCCGAGGCGTCGATCGTGCAGGCCGTCCACGACGCCGATCGCCTCGTGCTGCTCGATGTCGTGACCTTCGGCGGCCACAGCTACACGCTGAAACGGGCGCAGGACCGGCTCATCTGCCTCATCTCCCCGTTCTTCGAGAAGCGCGCGGCGCTGACGCATCACGAAGCGCGCTACGAGCGGATGCCCAGTCAGTACGTCCTTGGCTGGATGCCAAAGGCCGACGCATCGACCATCGACACCTGGACGGCGCTTGCGGATGCCAATGCGCTCAACATGCTGGCCCCGCGCGTGGGTGCGGCCGTCGTCGACGACGCGTCGCGCGACGCCTGGCCCGCGCGAATTCGAGAGCTGCTCGTCTCCACCGCCGTGCCTGGGGCGTCGATTCACGGCCGGCCACCCCTGCGTGCCGCAATGCTAGACGCGGCCGCGGGAGATCCTGCCGCGGCGCCGTCGCCGCCGCGCACGGTAGCGGTGGTCGTGGGCAGTGCCAAGGCGGCCGGCACGAGCGTATCCGAGGCGCTCGCGCGCGCGATATGCGCGCGCCTGACGGCCCACGGCCTCACGGCCGAACTCCACGTCGCCACCGAGTTCCTGCGCGACGACCGCGCCCGCGCCACGGCGCAGGCCGTCGCGGCGGCCGATCTGTTCCTGCTCGTCTCTCCACTCTACGTGGACGCGTTCCCTGCCCTTGCTACGCATGCGCTCGAAGCCGTCGCCGCGGCCCGTGCCGACTCCGCCGCGCCGGCGCGGTTCGCCACGCTCGTGAACTGTGGATTCCCGGAACCGGAGCACACGCGCACCGCGCTCAGCATCGCTCGCCATTTCGCAACCGCCGCTGGCTACACGTGGGCCGGTGGCCTTCCACTCGGGGGCGGGGGCGCCATCAACCCGGCGACGCCCCTCGACGCGCAGCACGGTCCGGCCGAACACGTGAAGCGGGCGCTGGATCTGGCGATGCCGTGCCTGGCCCGTGGCGAGTCGATGCCCGCCGCGGCCATTGAAGCTATGGCGGCCTCGGCGATGCCGGATGTGGCCTATCGGATCGCCGGCGACCTCGGCTGGCGCTACCGCGCCTACAAGAACGGGCTCGCGCAGGCCGACCTCCGCGCCCGTCCACTCGGCTGAACGCAGCGGCGGCAAGGGGTATCCTGTCGCTCGTCACCGGAGCCGCGATGTCGCACGTCCTGCACAGGTCCACCAGACAGACTTTCGATCGCGCCGTGCGCGGCGAGGGCCTCACCATCACGCTTGCCGATGGCCGCACCGTGATCGATGCGTCGGGCGGCGCCGCCGTAGCGTGCCTGGGCCACGGGCAGCAGCGTGTGGTCGATGCGATGACCCGCCAGGCGTCAGCGCTGGCCTACGTGCATACGTCGTTCTTCACGTGTGAGGCCGCTGAGGCCCTCGCCGACACGCTCGTGGGCCACGAGCCGGGCGGCCTCTCGCATGCGTACTTCGTGTCGTCGGGCTCCGAAGCCGTCGAAGCGTGCATGAAGATGGCGCGCCAGTACTTCGTGGAACGCGGCGAGCCCGATCGCGTCCATTTCATCGCCCGCCGCCAGAGTTACCACGGCAACACGTTCGGGGCGCTGTCGGTGGGCGGGCATCCGGCGCGGCGCGGTTTCTACGAGCCGATGCTCATGCCGCACGTGAGTCACGTCTCGCCGTGTTTCGCGTTCCGCCACAAGCCCGCGCATGAGACGAGCGCGCAGTACGTGGCACGGCTTGCCGCCGAACTCGAGGCCGAGTTCCAGCGCGTGGGGCCGGGCAGGGTCATCGCCTTCATCGCCGAACCGGTCGTCGGCGCCAGCGCCGGCTGCGTGGCGGCCGAACCCGGCTACTTCGCGGCGATGCGCGAGGTGTGCGATCGTCACGGCGCGCTGCTGATCCTGGACGAGATCATGGGCGGCATGGGCCGCTGCGGCACGATGCACACGTGGGAGCAGGAGGCCGTGACGCCCGATCTGCAGGCCGTGGCCAAGGGCCTCGGCGCCGGCTACTTGCCGCTCGGCGCGATGCTCGTGTCGCGGCGCGTGATGACGGCGCTCGAGCAGGGCAGTGGCGCCTTCGCGCATGGCCACACCTTCCAGGCGCACCCGGTGGCGTGTGCGGCGGCGCTCGAAGTGCAGCGGATCATCGCGGAAGAAGACCTCGTGGCGAAGGTCCGCCGCCTCGGCGCGGTGCTCACGTCGGCGCTGCGCGAGCGCTTCGCGAACCATCCGCACGTGGCCGACATCCGCGGCCGCGGGCTGTTCCAGGCGCTGGAGTTCGTCGCCGATCGCGACACGCTCGCGCCGTTTGCCGCGTCCGCGCAGTTAGCGAGCCGCCTCAAGCGCGTAGCGCTCGAGCACGGGCTGGCCGTGTATCCGAGCAGCGGCACGATCGACGGCCGCCGAGGGGATCACGTGATCGTCGCGCCGCCCTACAACGCCACGGGCGACGACATGGCGCGGATCGCTGAGCGGCTCGGCGTGGCGGTGGATGCGACGGTGGTGGCCAGTTAGCAGGACCGGCCGAACGACAGTTCCTCGACGAGCCGCTGCGCCTGTTTGAGCACGTCGCGTGCCGCCACCCGTTCCGCCTGACGCGTTACGAGGTCGCGTTCTGCCCGTTCGACCGCCGCATCGGCCTCGGCGAGGGCCTGCCGCGCCTTCGTGAGTGCCGCCTCGGCACTCTTCCGTCGCGCTTCGCGTTCACGCGCGGCCTTCTCGGCCTCGCGCGCCTTGCGGCGACGTTCGGTTTCGTCGTCGGCGGTCGGTGTGGCTCTGGCATCCCTGGTGGCCACCGCCGGGCCAGGCACCGCCTGCGCCGTGGGAGCCGCAATCGGGCCGGGCCGCGCCGCCAGCACGAGTCCGGCGAGGGCGTCGAGCCCGCGTGGCATCAGCGGCTTCACGAGCCGTCCGTTCGCCTCGGGCGCGGGCAGCACCGAGAGCGTGTCGCGCACCTGGTCGAGCGTGCCGGGTGTGACGGTGTGCCCGCCGGCCGTGAGCACGTCCCGCGAGGCGGCCACGGCCTCGCGCAGCACCTCGCGATGCGCCTGCTCGGCCCTGGCAATCGCTGCCTTCTCGCCGGCGAGCGCCCGCTGATGTTCGGCCCGCACGCCCTCGGAGGCCGCGATCAGACGGTCCACGAGCGCGCGCTGATGCCAGAACAACTGGTTGACCGCCCACGCTGGCAGGCTCGGCTTCACCAGCGTCTTCACGGCGGCCACCTTCGTGGCTTTCGCAAGCGCGTTGCGGGCGTCGATGAACGTGTCGAGCGGCCCTTGGTACAGCCGGTCGATGTCGGAGTCGAGGTCGGCCATGGCGGTTGCGACGGTCTCGCCACTATAGCGGTCCGCTCCGGCGCCGTGGAAGTCTGGCCCCGCCCGGAATAGGGACAGTCCCCATCACATCGGCCCATCACCAGGTGAGGTAAGCTCCCGGCTCGTGTCGCCGGAACTCGTGCGCAGTGCTGCCGTGGCTGCCCTCGGCAGCTTCCTCTTCGGCTTCGATACCGCCGTCATCTCCGGCGCCACCGGTGCGCTGCGGCAACATTTCACCCTCGGCAGCCAGGGCCTCGGCCTCACCGTGGCCAGCGCGCTCGTGGGCACGATCGCCGGGTCGCTCGCCGTGAGCGCGCCGCTTGAGCGCCACGGCCGCCGTCCCGTGCTGCTGGTGCTCGCCGTGCTCTACGTCGTGTCCGCGCTCGGCTGCGGCCTGGCCTGGAACTGGCCGTCGCTCGTCGCCTTCCGCCTGCTTGGCGGCGTGGCGATCGGCGGCTCGTCGGTCGCGGCGCCGATGTACATCGCGGAGATCTCGCCGGCCGCGCTGCGCGGACGCCTCGTGGCGCTCAGTCAGCTCAACATCGTCATCGGCATCCTGGCGGCGTATCTGTCGAACTGGCTCGTGGAACTCGCCCTCGGTGGTCCCGCCACGGCCGCCTGGCGCGTAATGCTGGGGTTGCCGGCCGTGCCTGCCGCCATCTTCTACGCGCTGGCGCTCGCGATTCCCGAAAGCCCGCGCTGGTTGCTCGGCCGAGGACGCGCCGCCGAGGCCGAGGCCGTGCTGACGCGCGTCGGCGCCGCGCGGCCGCAGGCAGAGGCCGCCGAGATCGCCGCGTCACTCGCGTCCGAAACCTCGGCCGCCAGCGAACGGTTCCTCACGCGGAAGTACCGCACGCCCATCCTGCTGGCGCTCATGGTGGCCACCTTCAATCAGGTGTCGGGCATCAACGCCCTCATCTACTACACGGCCGACATCTTCGCCATGGCCGGCGCCGGCCGCGCGAGTGCACTCGGGCAGTCGGTCATCATCGGCGTGACCAACCTCGTGTTCACGCTGCTCGCCATGACGGTCATCGATCGGATCGGCCGCCGTCGCCTGCTGCTCGTCGGTTCGGTGGGCCTCGCGGCGTGCCTCTTCGCGGCCGCGTGGGCGTTCGAGCGCAAGGTCGGGGGCGTGCTGCTCGCGAGCCTGATCGGCTACATCGCGTGCTTCGCCTTCTCGCAGGGCGCGGTCATCTGGGTGTATCTCGCCGAGATTTTCCCCAACCGCGTGCGGGCGCGCGGCCAGGCCCTTGGCAGCTTCACGCACTGGTTCTGGGCGGCGGCAGTGAGCTGGAGCTTCCCGATCGTGGCCGAGGCATCGGGCGGCCTCGCGTTCGCGGTCTTCGGCGTACTGATGGTGCTGCAGTTCGTGCTCGTGCTGCTCTTCCTGCCGGAAACCAAGGGCGTGTCGCTCGAAGAGATCCAGAAGCAGCTGGGGATTGCATGAGCAGCGCGTCGCCGGTGCTCCTTGGTGGCGTCGAGGCCGGGGGCACGAAGTTCGTGTGCGTCGTGGGCACGGGCATCGACGGCCTGCGCACCGAGTGCCGCATTCCCACGACCACTCCGGCGGAAACACTCGGTGAGGTCGTGCGCTTCTTCGCGGACGCCTCTCGCGTGCATGGGCCGCTTGGCGCCATCGGCGTCGGCTCGTTCGGTCCGGTCGATCTGCACGCGTCGAGTCCGACGTTCGGGTGCATCACCGCGACCCCGAAACCCGGCTGGTCCGGCGCGGACCTCGTGGGCACGTTCGGGCGCGAGCTCGGCGTGCCCGTGGGCTTCGACACGGACGTCAACGCTGCCGCCCTCGGCGAGTGGCGGCACGGCGCCGCGCGCGGGCTCGATTCGTTCGTCTACCTCACCGTGGGCACGGGGATCGGCGGTGGCGGGCTGGCAGCCGGACGGTTACTGCACGGCCTCGTCCATCCCGAGATGGGCCATCTGCGCGTGCCGCACGATCACGCCGCCGATCCGTTCCCCGGCGTGTGCCCCTTCCACGGCGACTGCCTCGAGGGGCTGGCGAGCGGCCCGGCGATGGCGGCGCGCTGGGGCACGGCCGCCGAGACACTCGACGCCGGACATCCGGCGTGGGCGCTCGAAGCGCGGTACCTCGCGCTGGCGCTGCAGAATATCGTCTGCACGCTCTCACCCGAGCGCGTGGTCATCGGCGGCGGCGTAATGGCGCAGCCTGCGCTGCTGCCGCGCGTGCGTCGTGAGCTCGCGACGCTGCTGAACGGCTACGTCCAGGCGCCCGAGGTCCTCCATCACATGGACGAATACGTCGTGGCGCCGGTGCTCGGCGATCGTGCCGGCGTGGCCGGCGCGCTCGTGCTCGCGGCCGCTCAGTTGCCGCCGGGGCTCGGCGGCGTCGCGCCCTTCATCTGATATTCCTTCGGCGGCGTCGCCCCGAGCAGGTGTGTGACGAAGTAATCCCAGCGGCGGCGCATCACGTACGGGCCATCCACGCCGAAGCCGTGCCGCTGATGCGGCAGCAGGATGAGGTCGAAGTCCTTGTTCGCCTTGATGAGCGCGTCCATCACCAGATACGTGTTCTGCGGCGGCACGTTGTCGTCCATCATCCCGTGCATCAGCAGGAGCTTGCCCTTCAGGTTCTTCGCGTGCGTCTGGTTGGCCTCGGCCTCGTAGCTGTCGCGCGGTTCGGTGCCGGAGCCCTTGTGTTCCCCGCCCAGCCGCACGAGCAGCCCCTGGTAGCGCTCGCCCCAGTCGTCTTCGTAGAGCCGCTGATCGTGGTTGCCCGATTCCGAGATGCCCACCTTGAAGAACTCGGGGTAACGGAACATCGCATCGGCCGTGATGAAGCCGCCGCCCGAGTGGCCCCACATCGCCGCCTTGTCGATGTCGATCCACGGATGCCGCGCCGCCAGCTCCTTCATGCCGGCTACCTGATCGGGCAGCGTGTTGTCGCGGCCCATGGCGCCGTAATAGATGTCGTGGAACGACTTCGAACGCCCCGGGGTGCCCATGCCGTCGATCGACACCACGATGAAGCCCAGCTCGGCGAGCGCCTGGTTGTCGCCGCGTGAGGCGACGAACGACCGCGGACCCACGCTGCCGCTCTGCGGCCCTGGATAGGCGTAGTTGATGATCGGGTACTTCTTTGCGGCGTCGAAGTTCGTCGGCTGGAACATCAGGCCGTAGACGTCGGCCTTGCCGTCGCGGCCCTTCACCGTGAAGGGCACGGGCGGCTTCCAGCCGCTCGCCACGAGCTTCGAGATGTCCATCTTCTCGAGGGGCATCACGGCCGCGCCGGTGCCGTCGCGCAGCACGACGTCGGCCGGACGCACCGGCGTGGATTCGGCCAGCACGAAGTACTTGCCGCTCGGTGACACCTGCGCGGTGTGATGGCCGTCGGCCGGGGTGAGCGACTGGTAGCCCTTGCCGTCGAGGCCGATGCGGTAGAGGTGCGCGAAGTACGGGTCCTGCTTCGCTTCGCGACCATTGGCGAGGAAGTGCACCGTGCGCGCCTTCTCGTCCACGTGCAGGATGCGCGTGACCGGCCCGGGACCCGACGTCACCTGGTGCTTCAATCGGCCGTTCGTGAGGTCGTAGAGATACAGGTGGCTCCAGTCGTCACGCTGCGAGTTCCAGAGGATCTCGTTCGTGCCCCAGAGCACACGCCAGCCGGCCGGCGCTTCGAAGTGCGTCGAGACCTTCTCTTCGAACACCGTCCGCACGTCGCCCGTCGTCGTGTCGGCCAGCCGCACCGTAGCCGTCTTGTGGTCGCGGCCGGTCGAGACGAACGCCAGCCGCTGTGCATCGGGACTCCACAGCATGTCGTCGGTGTCGAAGTCGTCGCCGTTCATGGCGCGGTGGTAGTCCGGCGCCATCCGGAAGCGCACGACGCTGCCGCTGTCGGTGTCCACGACCACGCGGTGCAGCATCGCGATCGACTCGTCGCCAGGCATCGGATACTTCCACGCCCTGAGCACCGGGTGCCCGGTGGTCGTCTCCACGAGGTACATGTCGCCGTTGGTGCGTTCGTCCTGCTGGAAGGTGGCCACCTTCTTCGAGTCGGGCGACCACAACACGACCGGGCGCGCGCTCTGCCGCCAGCCGGCGTTGTCGGTGGCGTAGCCGAAGTGGGTGACGCCGTCGGTTGTGAGCGGACGTTCGACCTTCGAGGCGAGGTCGCGCACCCACAGGTTCCAGTCCTTGATGAAGACGGCGCGTGTGCCGTCGGGCGAGACCACGGCGTTCGGATCGCGCGTCGAGTCGGCGGCCGTGCAGGCCGCGCCCTTCACATCACACGTGTAGCGCTTCGCGCCGACGTCGAACGACACCGACTGCGCGTCGGCTGAGAGGTCGATGGTCTGGAACGGCAGCTTCGCCGGATCGACCTTGGTGCCCGAGGCCGTGGCGAGCGCCGCGGCGAGCCGCGCGTGATCGAAGGCCGGCACGCGGGTCTTCGCCACCGGGTCCACGAGGAGGAACTCGCTCTGGCCGTCGCCCTTGTTGCTGCGATACGTGAAGCGGTCGTCGGGCAGCCAGGTGGCGTTCACGGTGCCGCCCACGATGAGCGGATTGGTCGAGGCGGCCAGGAATTTCTCGGCCCGCGCGTAATCGGTGGCCGTGACCACCGGCGGCGCTGTGGCGGCGGCCTGGGAGAAGGCGGCATCCGGATTCAGGCCGAACACCAACACGACGCCGAGCAGGCCGGCAGCCCGGCCGGGGACGGCCATACGCAGATTCATCGAGGCACTCCTTGAGTTCCCGAGTCTACAATGCCGCGCATGGCCGATTGGCTCTCCGCGTTCAGATACGCCGCTCGCGGCCTGCGCCGCCAGCCCACGTTCCTGCTGGTGTCGCTCGTCACCCTGGCGCTCGGGATTGGCGCGACGACGGCCATCTTCAGCGTCATCAAGGCGGTGGTGCTGAATCCACTGCCCTACGACGCGCCCGAGCAGATCGCCGTGCTCTGGGAGATCAGTCCGGAGGGCAATCAGGAACGTGTGGCCGTGCCCACCTATGAGGACTGGAAGCGCGAGACCACCCGCTTTCAGTCGGTGGCGGCGTACCGCCAGGTGGACTTTTCGTATGCGGGCACCGGCGACCCCAGGAACGTGCCCGGCGTCCGCGCCACGCCCGATCTCTTCACCGTGCTGCGGGCACAGGCCATCGTCGGCCGCACCTTCACGCCCGATGAGTCGGTCGTGGGGGCTGACCGCGTGGTGGTCGTGAGCCACGGCTTCTGGACGCGTGAACTCGGGGCCAGCGCCGCCGCCATCGGCCGCGCCATCCAGCTCGACGCGGTGCCGTTCACGGTCGTCGGCGTCATGCCGGCCGCTTTCGAGTTCCCGACGAGCACGAAGGTGGAGGTGTGGACGCCGCTGGCCTTCGACCCCAAGGACCTGCACGGCGCCTCGCGGCGCGCGCGGTCGCTCACCATCGTCGGGCGCCTGGCGGACGGGGCCACGATGGCCCAGGCGCAGGACGAACTGTCGGTGCTCGCGGCGCGCATCGCGGCGGCGCACGCCGACAGCAACGCCGGCTGGGGCGCCCGCGTCGTCGCGGCGCACGAACAACTGGTGGCCCAGTCGCGGTCGGCGCTGATGGTGCTCATGGGCGCCGTGGCGTTCCTGCTCCTCATCGTCTGCGCCAACATGGCGAACCTGCTGCTGGCTCGCGCGTCGAGCCGACGCCGCGAGATCGCCGTACGCGGGGCGCTCGGTGCCGGACGCTGGGAGGTGGCGCGGCCGATCATGGCTGAAAGCCTGGTGCTTGCCGCCGGCGGTGGCCTGCTCGGGCTCGCCGCCGCCTTCGGTGGCCTGCGTCTGCTCGCCGCCCTGCCAGACAGCGAGTTGCCGCGGCTCAACCAGATTCAGCTCGATGGCGGCGTGCTGCTCTTCGCCATGGCCGTCACGCTCGGCGTGGCCTTCGCCTTCGGGGTGCTGCCGGCCCTGCGCGCCGCCGGTGACCTGCGCAACCAGATGCACGAGTCGTCGGGCTCGACGGGCAGCCCTTATGCGCGGCGGCTGCTGAGCGGCCTCGTGGTCGCGGAAGTGGCGCTGGCGCTCGTGCTGCTCGTCGGCGCCGGGCTGATGACACGCAGCTTCCAGAAGCTGCTGCAGGTGAGCCCCGGCTTCGACGCCACGAATCTCGTGGCGGCGCGGGTGCTGCTGCCGTCCACGAAGTACAACCAGCGGCCGGCGGTGGCGCGTTTCTACGAAGATGTGGTCGAACGGCTGCGGCAGTCGCCGGGGGTCACGTCGGCCTCGGCCGTGTCGGCCATGCCGCTGCACAACGTGGGCGCTGCCGGCGCGCTCCCGTTCACGGTGGCCGGGCAACCGCCGCCGCCCACCGAAGATCCGCTGGCCGACGTGCGGATCGTGGCGCCGGGCTACTTCCAGACGATGAAGATCGCGCTGCTCGACGGCCGCTTCCTCGATGAGCGAGACGTCGAGACTGGGCCGCGCACGAGTGTCATCAACCAGACGATGGCGCGCCGCTACTTCCCGGGCCGCAGCCCGATCGGGCAGATCATCCAGAACCCGCACGGCAAGAGCGAGGTCGTGGGCGTGGTGGGTGACGTGCGCAATCAGGGACTCGAGAGCGAGCCGAAGAAGCAGGTGTATCTGCCGATGCGCCAGAGCCCGTCTGCCGGCATGGCGCTCGTGGCGCGCACGATCGGCGACCCCGGCGCGTTTGCCGGCACCGTGCAGCGCGTGATCTGGGAAGTGGACCCGCAGCAGCCGATCTACGAGCTGAGCACCGTGGACCAGATCCTCGCCCGCGCCGTATTCCTGCCGCGGCTCAGCACCACGCTGCTGACGCTCTTCGCCCTGGCGGCCCTGCTGCTCGCGGCCCTGGGCATCTACGGCGTGTTGTCGTACTCGGTGAGCGAACGCACGAAGGAGATCGGGCTGCGCCTGGCGCTCGGATCCACGGTGGCAGAGACCGTCGGCCTCATCGTGCGCCAGAGCATCACGCTCGTGGCCGTGGGCGGCGCCGTCGGACTGGTGGGCGCCCTGTTGCTCGCCCGCTCGCTCGCCGGTGTGCTCTACGGCATCGGGCCGTTCGATGTGCCGGCATTCGTGATGGCGACCGCGGGTCTGCTCGTGGCGGCCGTGGGCGCGAGCCTCGTCCCGGCGCTGCGCACGACGCGCGTGGACCCGATGATCGCGCTGCGCGAGCAGTAGCCCGCGGCGCGACCCCGGGCGGTCACCACGCTGGCAGGCGCAGCGCGAGCAGCTCGCCGCTGTAGCCGGGGCCGCTGATGGCGATGACCAGGTACTGGCGTCCGCCAAGCATGTAGGTCATCGGCGAACCCGTCTGCGGCGCCGGCATCTGCACGGCCGCCA
>JAEUQR010000019.1 GCA_016789705.1 Acidobacteriota bacterium | reverse complement strand
GGGCGAACCGGGAATTCCCCCGAGAACCGGACGGCGACCGGCACCCGGGCCATAATCACAGCGCCGGCCGCGCCGGCCCAGTGACGCCATGACGCATGCCGCCATCACCGGCTGGGGGAAGTGCCTTCCGCCGGCCGTGCTCACGAACGCCGACCTCTCCACGTTCCTCGACACGACCGACGACTGGATCGCGAGCCGCACCGGCCTGCGCGAACGTCGCGTGTCACATGTCTCGGCCATCGAGATGGCCACCGTGGCGGCCCGCCGCGCGCTCGCCTGCGCGGGACGCGAGCCGGGCGACATCGACCTCATCGTCTACGGCAGTTGCAGCAACGACGAGCAGGTGCCGAACTCGGCGTCGGGCGTGCAGCTCGCCCTGGGAGCCCGCGGCGCCGCGGCGATGGACGTCAACACCGCCTGCACGAGCTTCCTCTACGGGCTCTCCACCGCGAACGCGATGATCCGCACGGGCGCCATCCGCCGCGCCGTCGTCATCGGTGTCGAGCTCATCTCGCCCTACATGGACTGGGACAACCGCAACGTCGCCGTGCTCTTCGGCGACGGCGCCGCGGCCGTGGTGCTCGAAGCCAGTGATGCGCCTATCGGCCTGCTCGGCGAGCAGCTCGGCTGCGTCGCCGAGCAGCGGCACGTGCTGCGCGTGCGCGGCATGGGCTGTGTCTACGCGAACCGCGACGTCGTGCTCGGCGATACGGCCTGGGATTTCGAGGGCCAGGAGATCTTCAAACACGCCGTGCAGGGGATGGTGCGCGCGAGTGCCGCCGTGCTCGACAAATGCGGCCTCGAGGCCAGCGACATCGATCTCGTCGTGCCCCACCAGGCCAACCTGCGGATCATCGAGGCCGTCGTGAGCCGCACCGGCGTGCCGATGGAGAGGGTGATGCTCACCGTGCAGCGCTACGGCAACATGAGCGCCGCCACGGTGCCGGTGGCGCTGGTCGAAGCGATCGAAGAAGGGCGCGTGCGGCCTGGCGCGACGCTGCTGATGCCGGCCTTCGGCGGCGGGCTCACGGTGTGTGCGCACGTGGTGCGCTGGGGCGACCGCGTGACGCCGCTCGGCACGACGGACGCGGAGCTGCCGCGGTGCGACCGCTCCGCCCTCGAGATGGTCACTGCGATCCGCGCGCGTAAGGCCGACGCCGCGGTCCGTTCGGGCGCGGGCCTGCGCGCGCCACGTCTCGACGTCCGCTGACGGCGGTGGCCGGACGCGTCACCGCCCCGGCGGCGAGTGCGAGCCGAGGGCGGCGCGCGGCGCCCCGGCGGCGCCTTCGAGGAAGTACGCCAGGAACCGCGCCATGCGCTCGAGCCCTGGCGCGGAGATGACGTCCAGCGTTTCGCCGGTGGTGTGATAGAGCGGCGGCGCCTGCATCACGGTAATCCGCGCCGCGGCCAGGGCCATGTAGCCGCCGGTTTCCCCGCTGCCCATCGTGGACGGGGCCGAGACGAAGTTCACACCGTACCGTGTCACGCCGTCCTGGAAGAGGCCGTGGAGGAATGGCGTGTCGGTTGACACGCCGGCGTAGACGGGCGCCTCGCCCGTGTCCGCAATCGCCTGGCGATAGCCGTCGGCGTGCGTGGTTCTGGCGGGCGAGAAGTTGCGCTGCGCCACGTGCTCGACGTTCAGCATGAGCACGGTCTTCGCCGCCAGATCGGGATTGGCGGCGATGAATCCGCGCGGGCCGTTGATGCCCGGCGTGTGATGTCCGGCGCTCGCCACGAACACGAGCGTGCGCGCCGGCCGGTGCGCGGGCTTCGCGAAGTGCCGCGCCAGTCCGAGCATCACCGCCAGGCCATCGGCGTTGTCGCCGGCGCCGTCGAACCACGCATCGGCGTGCGCGTTCACGACGATCGCCTCGTCGGTGCGGCGTCCCGGCACTACGGCCACGGCGTTGGTGGCAACGAGTCCGCGGCGGGTCTCGGTGCGAAGCGACAGCGTGGCGGTGACCGGCGGCACCGCGGGGCGCCGCGAGGCATCGTTCAGCACGGCTTCGAGGAACCAGCCGTCGCGTCCGCCGACGTTGAAGCACGGACCGCCACAGTTCGAGAAGTCGCGGCCCGGTTCGTTGCCCGGCAGCCGCAGCACTGTGAGCACCGCCACGGCGCCGGCCTTGAAGAGCGCCTGCGCCTGCGCGATGACAGAGCCGCGCTCGAACAGCATGTGCCCCTGCGGGACGGCGAGCTGCACGGCAATCTTGCCGCGCACGTCGAGGTGGCGCAGCACCGCATCGCCGCCGGTGCCCACCCACACGAGCGGCGCCGTGACGGGGCCGGCGGGCAAATCCGACGGCACGACAGGAATCGCGGAATGCAGGACGACGTCGGCGGTTCCCGGGCCGAAGGCTGCCGCGCCGTGCACGGTCACGCGCCATTCGAGCGGCAGCCACAATGACGCGCGTTCGTCCTGCGCGACGGGCTGCACGCGCACGTCGCCGATGCCGGCGGCGCGGAACTGCGCGGCCGTCCATGCCACCGTCTCGTCGGCCGATGGCAGCCCGGCCACGCGTCCCCACAACTGGCCGCTGCCGATCTCGCGCCGGGCGCGGCTGGCCTTCGAGAATCCCACGATGGTGGTGAGGTCCACGCCGAGCGCCTCGGCCGAGAGCTCGCGCGACGCCGCGTCGCGCTCGAACGTGACGGGCCGCGGCGCACGCGGCCCGACGACGACGGCCGGCCCGGGTTCGGGCCCGGGCGGCAGCGGAATGCCGAACCACGGGCCATCGGCCCGGCGAGGCGTCTGGCCGGCAGGGCCTTCGTCCTGCCCAGCCGCCGCCGACGGCATCGCGAGCGCGGCCACAAGACACACCATCACCGCTCGCCTCATCTAGGCCTCCCCGCGCGGCGGCCGCGCCGCCATGATCCGCGCCGCCGCCTCCTCGTCGTAGCCGAGCTCGCGCAGCACCTCCGCCGTGTGCTCGCCGAGCGCCGGCGGTGGACGGCGGAAGGTCGCCGCGGCACCCGACATCTTGATGGGGTTGCCGAGCATCGGCACTTCGCCCAGCGTCTCGTGCGGCAGGCGCACCACCATCTCGCGCGCCGCCACCTGCGGGTCGGCAAGCGCGTCGACGATCGTGCGCACGCGCCCGCACGGCACCTGATGCCGGTCGAGCCGCGCCACGAACGCATCGGTCGTCCAGGCGCGCGTCGCCGTCTCGATGATCGCGACGAGGGCTCCGCGATTGACGAGCCGCTGGCTGTTGCCGCGGAAGCGCGGATCGTCGACGAGCGCCGGCTCGTCGATGGCGGCGCAGAACTGGCGCCACAACTTCGGATTGCCCGCGCACACCATCACGAGCCCGTCGGCGGTGTGGAACGTCTCGTAGGGCGCAATCGACGGATGGGTGTTGCCCATGCGCCGCGGAGCCGCCCCGGTGGCGAAGGCGATGCCTGCCGGCAGTGTCATCGTGGCCAGAATGGCATCAAAGAGCGCGATGTCGATCGCCTGCCCGCGCCCCGTGCGTTCGCGGTCGCGCAGGGCGAGCAGGATCCCCGAGAACATGAACTGCCCGGCCAGGAAATCCGTGATGGCCACGCCCACGCGCGAGGGCTCGCCGTCCGCCGGCCCGGTCACCTCCATCACGCCGGCCTCGGCCTGCGCGACCGGGTCATAGCCAGCCTGGGCGCGGCGCGGACCGGTCTGTCCGTACCCCGTGACCGACGCGTAGATGAGGCGCGGGTTGAGGGCAGACACCTGTTCCCAGCCGAAGCCGAGACGTGCCAGCGTGCCCGGCCGCAGGTTCTCGACGAGCACGTCGGCGTCGCGCAGGAGCCGCGAGAACACGTCAGCACCGGCCGGCGATTTCAGATCGAGGGCGAGGCTCCGCTTGTTGCGGTTGACGCTGAGGAAGTAGCTGCTCCAGCCGTCCACGAACGGGGCCCAGCCGCGCGTGTCGTCGCCGAGGCGCGGCTCTTCGATCTTGATGACGTCGGCGCCCATGTCGCCGAGGAGCTGCGTGCAGAAGGGCCCGGCGAGTACGCGGGTGAGGTCGACCACTTTCAGTCCATCGAGCGGCGGCACGCTGGGAGTATGCCTCAGCCCGCCGTCACCGCCGACGCGGGCTCATCGGGGCCGCGGTCCGTAGATCGGAGGCGCCGCGCCGAGTTCGATCGCACCGAGGTCCGGCGCCACGCCGGTGAAGCCGTCCGTCACGGTCGGCAACGCCACGCCCCGATCGACCGCGGCGGAGCCCTGACGCAGCCGCACGTCGAGATCCTCAGCGGTGTAGAGCCGCTGCACCGAGGCGAGGTCCTTGGCGTCGAGGCGCGTCACGCGCTCGAACCCGTCGTAGTCGAGCGTCACGCTGTGCCGATCCTGTCCGGTGGCGGCCGCATAGGCGGCCATCGTGGCAAAGGTGCGAGTCTCAGTCTTCACGGTGCCGGTTCCGTCCACCGGCACCCGCGCGACACCGGCGGGCGGCGCCGTCCAGCTGAACGGCATGGCGCCGGCCGGCCGGAAACCGTTGTAGTCGGACGTGCTGTCGTTCGAATACGAGGTCACGGCGAAGAGCGTCGCCAGCGCGTTCGAGCCAAGAATCAGGTTGTTGCGCCAGTGCGCGTTGGCGCCGGCAGCGGCCGCCGTCTCGGTGAGCACCGTGTTGTTGTAGAAGACGACACCCGGAGAGCCGGCCGTCATGCGGGTCGAGCCTCCAGGCGCGTGATAGACCACGTTACGGATGAAGTAGATCGGACCACCGGCCGACGGCTGCGTGCTCATCGGGTGCGACGCCGAGTTGATGAGCAGGTTCCGCATGACGCGGACGTTGTGCATGCTGCCGTCCATCTCGATCGAGTTGTCGTGCGCGTTGGTGATGAGGTTGTTGTAGACGTCGATGGCGTTCGGGCGGCGCTCCCAGAACTCACGCGGCGGATAGGCCGGGCCCTCGACCGGGTGTGAGCCGTCGGGGTGGCCGTACATCTCGGTGTCGATGCCGTCGTGGAAGTGCGCCACGTAGTTGTGCGCCACGACATGGCCCGGGCCGTAGAGGCGGATGGCCGTGTACGACTTCATGACCGGCGGATACTCCTGCCCCTCCACGTGCTCGAACTGCTGCCAGAACGGACCATTCCACCCGGTGAGGTGACGCGGATCGTTGCGGCCGAGGAACACGCTGTCGGCGATGTAGAAGTCGCTCGACGCGGACGAATTCGAGAACACCCCCATCCCGACGTCCTCGAATCGGCAGCGCTTCACGGTGAGGCCCGCCGCGCCGGCAATCGCCTGAGTACCGGCCCAGATGGCGATGTCGGTGTTGCGGAAGGTCAGGCCCTCGAAATACGTGTGGTCCGCCGCCTTCACGTTGAACAGGTTGAAGTTGCCGCGGCCGTCGAAGATGACCTCGCCGTCCCCGGCGGCCTTGATCACGATCGGCCGCTCGGCGGTGCCGTCGGCTGTCAGGTAGTAGGTGCCTTCGAACGTGGTCGTGGCGTTGATGGCGGTGTTGTTGGCGTAGAACTCGTAGTGATACGCGTACAGACCGGCGTGCACGAGCACCGTGTCACCGGGCTTCACGCGCGGCCGGCCGCCGGGCGACGTATCGCCGGCGCCACAGTAGTAGTTGTAGGCGCACATGAGCCCTTCGAACGCCGGCTCGATCTTCGGCCCCTGCCACTTCACCGGGTAGACGTGAAAGACCCGGCCGCCCTCGGCGGGCCGCGGCTCCGCCCGGGTGCGCACCGTGACCACCTTGGTGCCGGCCGCGGCGCCGCCGGCGACACCGTCGGGATCCACGAGCACGAACCGCGCTTCGTAGGCCGTGTCGGGTTCGAGATCGAGCAGGCTTCCGGCGAACATGTCGGGCAGGACGAGATTGAAGATGTTCCGCCAGTAGACCTGCTCGCCGCCGAGCCGCAGCAGCGGCAGCCCCGGACGCCATGCGGCCTCGCCCGCCTTCCTGAACGACACGTCGACACGTGCGTTCCGATTGCGGTCGCCCGAGACGTGCCACTCGAAACCGAGATTGATGAGCGTCGGGTGTTCGATCACGAACTCGCCGGGTGTCACGGCGGCACCAGCCCCGGCGCTCGTTGGCGTCTGCGCGCGAAGCACGCCGACGCCAGCGGCGAGGCCGAGCGTCAGCAGGAGGAGGGAAAGACGCGAACGGGTCGATGCAGGCATGGCGGCCGGGATTATAGGCCTGCCCCGCCCGCTCAGGCGCGCGGCGCTTGCATCGGCCCGGCCTCGTGGGCCATCGTGGGCAGACGCATGGCTGGACATCGCATCTTCACGACCCCGTTCGCTTCGGTGTATCCCGCCTACGTGAACAAGGTCACCCGCAAGGGCCGCACGCAGGATGAGCTCGACGAGGTCATCTGCTGGCTGACCGGCTACGACCGCGCCGGCCTGCGGCGCCAGATTGCCGCCCGGACAGACTTCGACGGGTTCTTCGCGCAGGCGCCGGCCATGCATCCGCAGCGCGCGCTCATCACGGGCGTCGTCTGCGGCATCCGCGTCGAAGAGGTCGAAGACCCGCTGATGCAGAAGATCCGGCAGCTCGACAAGCTCGTGGACGAACTCGCCAAAGGCAGGCCGATGGCGAAGATCCAGAGAACCTAACTCGGCGTGCCGGCCAGTGCCAGCATCAGCGAGTTGAGGCGCGTCACGAACGCGGCCGGATCCGCGAGCTGACCACCTTCGGCCAGCGTGGCCTGATCGAACAGGATCTGGCTCCAGTCGTGGAACTGCACCGGGTCGGCTTCGCCGGCCAGTCGTTGCACGATGGGATGTGTGGCGTTCACTTCGAGGATCGGCTTCGATCCGGGCACGCTCTGGCCGGCCGCCCTGAGCATCCGTTCGAGATTCGTGCTGAGCCCGTCGTCGCTGCTGACGAGGCAGGCCGGCGAGTCGGTGAGCCGGTTTGTCACGCGCACGGCGCTCGCGCGCTCGGTGAGCGCCGCCTGCATCCGCTCGAGCAGCAGCGCGTGCTCGCCGGCCGGCGCGCTCGCGTCCGGCGCCGGCGCGCCGCCGCCGAGGGCGCTCAGATCCAGCTCCTTCGCCGCCGCCGACTGCAGGCGCTTCCCCTCGAACTCGTGTAATGACGTGGCCACCCACTCATCGATGCGCTCGTGCAGCAGCAGCACCTCGACGCCCAGCTTGCGGAAGATCTCGAGGTGCGGGCTGTGGCGCGCCGCCGCGTAGCCGTCGGCGGTGATGTAGTAGATGGCCTGCTGCCCGTCCTTCATGCGGCCCACGTAGTCGGCAAGCGACACCGTCTGCGCGTCGTCGGTGAGGTGCGTGGAGGAGAAACGCAGGAGCGGCGCCAGACGATCGCGGCTGGCAGGGTCTTCCGGCAGGCCCTCCTTGAGCACACGGCCGAACGTGGTCCAGAAGGTTTGGTACCTCGCGGCGTCCTTCTCGACGAGTTCTTCGAGCAGGGACAGCACGCGCTTCACGGCCGCGGCGCGGATGGCCTGCACATCCTTCGACTGCTGCAGGATCTCGCGCGACACGTTGAGCGGCAGATCGCTCGAGTCGACGATGCCGCGCACGAACCGCAGCCAGGCCGGCATCAACTGTTCGGCGTCGTCCATGATGAACACACGGCGCACGTACAACTTCACACCGCGGCGCTGGTCGCGGTCCCAGAGATCGAACGGCGCCCGTGCCGGCACGTACAGCAGCAGCGTGAACTCCTGCCGGCCCTCCACGCGGGCGTGGGTATAGGCGAGCGGCGGCTCCGGGTCGTGCGCGATGTGCTTGTAGAGCTCGTGGTACTGCGCTTCGGTGATCTCGCTTTTCGGCCGCGCCCACAGCGCCGAGGCGCGGTTGACCTGCTCGTCGTCGCTCGTGACGACCTGCGCCTGCGTCTCGCTGTCCCACGTCTCCTTCTTCATCACAATGGGGAGACTGATGTGGTCGGAGTACTTGCGCAGGATGTCGCGCAGCCGATACCCCGACAGCAGTTCGTCCTCATCGGCCCGCAGATGCAGGATGACGTCGGTGCCCCGCGTCGGCTTCTCGACGGTCTCCACCGTGTAGCTGCCTTCGCCCCGGCTTTCCCATCGCACGCCGTGTTCCCCGGTGAGGCCGGCGCGGCGGGTGACGAGCGTCACGCGCTCGGCGACGATGAACGCCGAATAGAAGCCCACGCCAAACTGCCCGATGAGCTGCGCATCGCGGGCAGAATCCGCGGTCAGCCGGGCGAGGAACTCGCGAGTGCCCGACTTGGCGATGGTGCCGATATGCTCCACGACATCCTGCCGCGACATGCCGATGCCGTTGTCTGACACGGTGATGGTGCGAGCGGCGCGGTCGTAGTGGACGCGGATGCGGAGGTCCGGGTCGTCCTCGAACAGCGCCGGGTCGGTCATGGCCTCGAAACGCAGCTTGTCGGCGGCGTCGGATGCGTTCGAGACCAATTCGCGCAGGAAGATCTCCTTGTTCCCGTACAAGGAGTGAATCATCAGCTGCAGGAGCTGCGAGACCTCGGCCTGGAAGCCGAGTGTTTCCTTGGTGGACGTGTCTGCCATAGGTCGTACTCCGGTCAGGGCGCCGGCTCGATCCGGTTCACCGGCATCACCAGCCCGGCATCTTCGACTCATCGAGGCTCATGACTTCGAACGACGCCTCGCGCGTGCCGCCCGCCGTCACAGGGAACGCGATACGCAGGCGCGCCGCATCACCGGTGATGCGCCAGAGCTTCGCGCTGTCGCGGACGAAGAGCGCGATCGCCTCGTCCGTGTCTGGCCGCCACGCCGCCAGCGTCTGCGGCGGACCATCGTCGGGCGTGACCTGCACGGTGCAGTTCGGGCGGCACGCGAAATCCCCGGCCTGCAGGACGAGATAGCCGCTGCGTCCCCATTTCACGTGATCGCGGAAGACGAGCTGCACCCGCTTCGGGCCCTGCCCGTCCACGTCGACGTCGTCGGTCGCATAGATGGCTGCGGTGACCTGCGCGCCGCCGCCCACCGTGGCCTCTTGATAGCGCCACAACGCCGCCACGCGCTGCGCTTCGAGCTTCGCCCGCGTGGCCTCGCGCGCCTTGGCATCAGCGGCGGCCTCCGCAGCCTTGGCGGCCGCGGCCCGCTCGGCCAGGGAGGGGCCGGCGTCGCGGCAGGCAACGAGCGTCGCCAGCATGAGGGCACACACGAGGGAGGCACGCACGCGGGTGATCAGCATGGCCCTATCGTAGGACACCCGCTACGCCACGACCTGGTTGCGGCCGCGCGACTTGGCGCGATACACCGCGTCGTCGGCGCGACGCAGCAGATCGTCGGCCGAGGCCCGGCCGGCCCAGGTGGCGGCCACGCCCACGCTCGCGGTCACGCCGGGCAGGTCCACGGCGATGACGGTGTTCCCAATCGCCTGACGCAGGCGCTCGCCGAGCGCGGCGGCTTCGTCGGCGGTCGTTTCCGGTAACAGAATCAGGAACTCGTCGCCACCCCACCGGAACAGCAGGTCGTGCGGCCGCAGGCACTGGCGCGCCGCGAGCACACTGCCCACGAGCACGCGGTCACCGGCGGCGTGGCCGAGCTGGTCGTTGATCGCCTTGAAGCGATCCAGGTCGAAGCAGACGAGCGACAGCGGCCGCCCGGCCGCGCGCGATCGTTCGTGCTCGCGTTCGAAGTGTTCGGCGAAGGCGCGGCGGTTGAAGGCGCCGGTGAGATCGTCGCGGTAGCTGAGCGCGGCACTCTCCTCGCCACGGCCGGCGAGCGCCGCGGTGAGGGCCATCGTGCTCACGAGGAGCGCGCCGACCAGCACCACGAGGAAGGTGGCCATTTCGCCGAGCCGGGGCAGCAGCCGTTCGCCGCTCACCGTCACCGCGTCGTCGGGAATGTCGAGCGCGCGCGTCAGCAGGCGCAGACCGAGCATCGCGAGACCGGCCAGCGTGATCCACACGAACCCCAGCAGCAACACGGTGTTGCGCGCCGACAGCTCCCGTTGCGGCGCGCCGAGGCGGGCCGTGGTCAGCGCGTGCGCGCGATCCCACCCCCACCAGAGCAGCGGCGCCACGACCAGGCAGAGCTGCGCGAGGTCACCGAAGATCCAGCCCTCCCACAACCGCTGACCGTCGGTGATGGGCAGCCGGTGAGCCTCGTTGTAGAGCATGATGTCGAGCGACGACGCCGTCGTGGCGATGATCGCGGCGGCGGCGAAACGCCACCAGTCGCGATAGGCCGGCAGGCCTGGTCGCACGCGCAGCATGAGGGCCAGGAACCACAGCAGCAGCAGTTCGGCCGGCGTGCCGAGGGCGAAGAGCGCGGCGCGATCGGCCGCGAGGCCGCCGGCCAGGCCGCTGACGAGGGTGGAGACGTAGGCCGTGCTCGCGCCGTAGGTGGGCCCGAGCCAGAAGACGAGAAGCGCCGCAATCGTCACCGGCGGATAGATCGACACGCCGAGGGGACGCCCGCCCACGACGAACGGAATGCCGCTCCAGTCGAGGCGCGCTTCGAGGAACGCCAGTCCCACCGAGAGAATCGAGAGGCCGAGCCACGCGGCCCAGACCGGCGCGGCCGCGAGGTTGACGCCGCGGGCCAGCACGGTACGCATCGGCCACCATGCCATGCCGTCGGGCCGGCGCGGCGCGGCGTCGCCAGGGTCGAAACGAGGTGCGGCGAACTGGTCCATGGGGAAGCGGCGTCTATTGTGTCCCGGCTCGGGGGTGACGATGGGAGACAAGCCCTCGCCGGGCCGGAATCGGCGGTAGAGTGGAGCGTTGTTCGGACCACCCCGAGGATTTGTCCATGACGAAACACGCTCCGTTCCATGCTGCGGCCGCCCTGGCCGCGCTGGCCTTCGCCGCCAGCCACGGCGAGACACCTGCCGCGCAGGCCGCCCGCCCGCAGACGCCCGCCGCTCAGGCGCCGGCGCAGGGCCGCGGCCGCGCGGGTGACACGCCAGCGCCCGCCCGCAAGGCCGGCGAAGGGCAAGGCCCCTTCAAGAAACTCGTCATCCGCGGCGTCACGCTCATCGACGGCACCGGCGGCCCGCCGCTCAGCCCGATGGACATCGTGATCGAAGGCAATCGGATCACCGACGTGCGCCAGGGTGGCTGGCCCGGCCTGCCGCTCGACGCCAATCGCGAACCGCGCGACTTCGACCACGAGATCGACGGCAAGGGCATGTACGTGATGCCGGGCTTCGTCGACATGCACGTGCACGGCTCCACGCGTGGCAAGGCGCCGGACCTGAGCTACGCCTACAAGCTCTGGCTCGCGCACGGCGTCACGACCGTCCGCGGCGTCTCGCTCTCGTCGCAGGCGGTCACCGTGTCGGAGAAGGCGCGCTCGGAGAAGAACGAGATCGTCGCGCCCCGCATCTTCAACTATCAGACGCTTGGGTCGGGCTGGACCGGCGGCCGCATCCTCACCGCCGAGAAGGCGCGCGAGTGGGTCCGCTGGGGCGCCGCCAACGGCGTCGACGGCATCAAGTTCTTCAACCGCGGTGACGAGACGCCCGAGATTATCCGCGCGGCGATCGACGAGGCCCACAAGAACAAGATGGGCACCGTGGCCCACCTGTCGCAGAACGGCGTGGCCAACTTCAACGCCCGCGATGCCGGCGAGGCGCACCTCGACAGCATCACCCACTACTACGGGCACATGGAGTCACTGCTGAAGGGCCGGACGATCCAGGAATATCCGATCGGCTACGACTACAACAACGAGCAGGACCGCTTCGGCGACATCGCCCGCATCTGGAACCAGACCTACGAACCCGGTTCGCCCGAGTGGGTGGCCTACCTGGAACAGCAGAAGAAGAACAACGTCAACTTCGACCCGACGTTCAACATCTACGCCGCCTCACGCGACCTGATGCGGGCGCGCAACGCCGACTGGCACCAGACCTACACGATGCCGCAGCTCTGGAACTTCTTCCAGAGCACGCGCGACAACCACGGCTCGTACTTCTACGACTGGACGAGCGAGAACGAGTACCACTGGAAGCAGTTCTACCAGCGCTACATGCGGCTCATCAACGACTACAAGAACATGGGCGGCAGCGTCACCGTGGGCACCGACTCGGGCTTCATCTGGAAGACCTACGGCTTTGCCTACATTGAGGAGCTGGAGCTCTTCCGCGAGGCCGGGTTCCTGCCGCTCGAGATCGTCCGCGCGGCGACGATGAACGGCGCCCGCAAGCTCTACGAGCCGCGCGGCGAAGCGGCGCCCATGGGCGTCGTGCGTCCCGGTATGCTGGCCGACCTCGTCATCGTCGGCGAGAACCCGCTCAGCAACCTGAAGGTGCTCTACGGCACCGGCCACATGCGCCTCAACCCGCAGACCAACAAGCAGGAGAAGGTCGGCGGCGTGAAGTACACGATCAAGGATGGCATCGTCTACGACGCGCAGAAACTGCTGGCCGACGTGGCCGCGGCGGTGGCCGCCGAGAAGCGGGCCGCTCCCGGCACCGCGCAGCAGTAAGGTCCGCCCGAGTGGCGCCGGCGTGTCCCGCCGGCGTCACTCCGCCCGGCGGGTGCGCGCGACGCTCGACGCGGGCTGCGCCGAGCGCGTACCCTGAGCACGTGCAGCGTCCGCTCTCGCCCCAGCAGCTCGACCGCTATCTCGCCCGCGTTGGCTACGCCGGGCCGCGCGACCCGTCACTCGGCACACTGCGCGCCCTGCACCGCGCGCACCTGCTGACGATCCCGTACGAGAACCTCGACATCCACCTCGGGCTGCCGCTCACGCTCGATCCCGAGGCGATGTTCACCAAGCTCGTGGACGAGCGGCGCGGCGGCTGGTGTTTCGAGATGAACGGCGTCTTCGGCCGCGTGCTCGAGACGCTCGGCTTCACCGTGCGCTACCTGTCGGGCGCCGTGGGACGAGACCGGAAGGGTTGGCGCGCGCAGGGCAATCACCTGCTGCTGCTCGTGACGCTGGATCGGCCGTGGATCGCCGATGTCGGCTTCGGCGACGGCTTCCTCACCCCGCTGCCGCTCGAAGTGGGTCACTACCGGCAGGACTTCCTGAATTATCAGGTGACGCGCGATGGTCCGCGGTGGCGGGTGCACAACCATCCTTTCGGCGGCGCTGACGGCTTCGACTTCACGCTCACCGCGCGCCGGCTGGAAGACTTCGCCAACCAGTGCCTGGAGTTGCAGACCTCGCCCGACTCGAGCTTCGTGAAGACCACGGTGTGCGAGCGCATGCTGCCGACCGGTCTCGTGATGCTGCGCGGCGCCACGCTGCGCGACGTGCAGGCGAACGGCGTGACCACCTCGACCCTCGAGAGCGCCGCAGCCTTCGACCGCGTGCTGCGCGAGCGGTTCGATCTCGCGATCGCCGGCATCGAGACGCTGTGGCCGCGGGTGCGGGAAGCGCACCTGGCGTGGCTGGCCGGGCAGTCGAATCAGAGCTGATCCGTCGGCCAGCCGTGACCGGGACTCGGCAATGCTGCTGAGAGGCGGCGTGGCCGCGGCGGACCACCGCAGGTGGTCCGCCAAGAGGAGCAACGCGCCAGGCGGCCGCTCAGAGGCGCCAGTAGTTCAAGCCCGTCGCGGCCACGTCCGGGCGCTTGTACGCGCCCTTGACGTCGGCGAACAGCGCTCCCGGCAGCAGCTTTTCGGCCAGACGGGCAACGCCGAGATCCAGATAGTGCTGATGTGACACGGCCGCCACGATCGCGGCTCCCGTCGGCAGCGCCTCCCAGGGCGTCAGGGTGATGCCGTACTCGTGCTGACATTCCGCAGGGTCCGCCAGCGGGTCGTGCACCGACACGCGGACGCCGAAGCTCTCGAGTTCGCGCACGAGCTCAGCCACCTTGCTGTTGCGAACGTCCGGACAGTTCTCCTTGAACGTGAGGCCGAGCACGACGACATCGGCGTTCTTGACGGGCAGACCGGCGGCGATCATCTGCTTGACGACCTGCTCGGCCACGTACTGGCTCATGCCGTCGTTGATGCGCCGGCCGGCGAGGATGATCTGCGGTGTGTACCCCAGCATCTCGGCCTTGTGCGTCAGGTAGTACGGGTCCACGCCAATGCAGTGACCGCCGACCAGGCCGGGGCGAAACGGCAGGAAGTTCCACTTCGTGCCCGCCGCTTCCAGCACCTCGTGCGTGTCGATGCCGACACGGTGGAAGATGAGGGCCAGCTCGTTCATCAGGGCGATATTGAGGTCGCGCTGCGTGTTCTCGATGACCTTGGCGGCCTCGGCCACCTTGATGCTCGACGCCGGGTACACGCCGGCCTCGATGATCGCGCCGTAGACCTCGGCCACGCGCTGACAGGTCTCTGGCGTATCCCCGGACACCACCTTCGTGATGCGCGTGAGCGTGTGGTGCTTGTCGCCGGGGTTGATCCGTTCCGGGCTGTAGCCGACCCAGAAATCTTTTTTCCACGTCAGCCCCGAGCAGCGTTCGATCGTGGGAATGCAGATCTCCTCGGTGGCGCCTGGATAGACGGTGGACTCGAAGACGACGGTGGCGCCGCGGCGCAGGTGCTTGCCGACGATCTCGGACGCCGAGATGAGGGGAGAGAAATCAGGCTTCCGCGCCTGATCCACCGGGGTCGGCACGGCGACGACGATGAAGTCCGACTCGGCGATCCCGGCCGGGTCGCTGCTGCAGGTGAAGTGCGTGCTGGCGCGCAGCTCGGCGGCGCCGACTTCACCAGTCGGATCCTCGAAGCGCTGATACGCTGCCACCTTCGCGGCCGAACGGTCGAACCCGAAGGTCGGAAACTTCTTGCCGAACTCCACGGCCAGCGGGAGCCCGACGTAGCCCAAGCCTACAACGGCGATACGTGTCATGCCGCTGATCTTACCGAAGAATGGCGTGGCCGGCATCCTTCAGACGCGGATGTCGGCCGCGGCGGGTGCGAGACAGGGCATGGCCGTGAAGCGCCGGGCCGTGTGGGTCCGGCTGCGGCCTACACCATCGTGTCGAGAATGCCCTGAACGTCCTGCTCGGTCGTGTCGGGATTGATGAAGCAGAATCGCGCCACGGTCTCGGTGTCCGGCCCGTGGCCCACCGTGGTCGGCGTGACGAGCGCGTAGCCGCTGCGGTGATTGCGCAGCGTCCAGTCGCGATAGTCGCCGGCGGCCCAGCCGGCGCGGCGGAAGAGCACGCACGACAGGCTCGGGGGACGCACGAGTTGCACGTGCGGCGACGCCTCGATGAGGCGGCCGGCGATGCGGGCGAGTTCGAGCCCGCGTTCGATGGCCTGGGCATAGCGATCGGTGCCGTGCATCGCCAGCGAGAACCAGAGCGGCAACCCGCGCACGCGGCGCGTGAGCTGGATTTGATAGTCCGAGGGATTGAAGCCGCGCATCGCCTCGTCGGAGAAGATGTCGAGGTACGAGCCTTCCTGCGCGTGCGCCATCCTGGCCAGCTCCGGCCGCCGGTAGATCACCGCGCCGCAGTCGTAGGGCGAGAACAGCCACTTGTGCGGGTCGATGGTCACGCTGTCGGCCCGTTCGATGCCGGTGAAGAGCGGCCGCGCCGACGGCGCCGCAAGCGCGCCGCCGCCGTAGGCGGCGTCCACGTGGAACCACAGGCCCTCGCGCTCGCAGATGGCGGCGATGCCGGCGAGGTCGTCGATGATGCCGGCGTTGGTCGTGCCGCCGGTGGCGATGACGGCAAAGACGCGCTGCCGGTCCGGCGGCGACAGCCAGCCGAGATGCTGCCTGAGCAAGGCCGCGTCGAAGCGGTCGTCGGTCGGCACGAACACGACGTCGGCGTCGATCACCTTGGCCATCGCGCGAATCGACGAATGCGCCGAGTCGGCGGCGATGACGATGCCGCGGCGCGTGCGCCGCTCCGGATCGGCGGCGCGCCAGGCCTCGCGCGCCGCCACCATCGCCGACAGGTTGGCCTCGGTGCCGCCGCTCGTGAAGACGCCGAACGCGCCGTCCGGCATGCCGGTGAGCGACACCAGCCACTCCATCACCTGCATCTCGGCAAAGATGCAGCCGGCCCCCTCGAGCCAGAAGGCGCCATGCACGCATGCCGCCGAGGTGACGAGGTCGAACATCACCGCCGCGCGCGTCGGCGACGCCGGCACGAAGGCCAGGTGCCGCGGATGGTCGATCGACACGCTCGCCTTCATCAACACGTCGCGGAAGAGGCCGAACGCCACTTCCCCGCCAATCCCCTGCGGCGTGACCGTCTCGCCCACCAGCCGCCGCAGTTCGTCCGCCGACTTCGGATACCCCAGATGCGGCGTCGTGTCGGTGATGCGCCCGATGGCGAACTTCACGACATCGAGAGTCATCTCCACCAAGCCGAGGTCGATCGTGTGCATCGCGCGGCCATTCTACCGGGGCCCTTTCGGGCCTGTCTGGCACCAGATTGTCAAATTTTCT
>JAEUQR010000189.1 GCA_016789705.1 Acidobacteriota bacterium | reverse complement strand
CAGAACCTGGCGGGTCGCGCCATCGCCATCGTGGTGCTGCTGAACGCGCAGTGGCCCGTGCTGCGGCACCACGTCCATCGCGTGCGGGCGGCCGTCGACGCCGCCCAGCCGGGCGGCTATGTCGAGGTTGCGATCGAGGCTGATCGACTCCGATAACGTGCCACCGGCCTTCGCCTGGGCGTCCGGCGCGCAAAGTGGCGCGCCGTCCCCGTCGCCGAGCGGGTCGCAACTGAGCCGACTCCTCGAGGCTTTCGTCAACCCTCCGTGCTATCCATCATTGGTATAGACCATGGCCGTCTACGGCAAACTCTTCAAGAACGGGCGCAGTCAGGCCGTGCGGCTGCCGGCGGAGTTCCGCTTCCAGGGGGACCGCGTCCGCGTCAGCCGCGTGGGCAACGGAGTGCTGCTCGAGCCGGTGGCGAGCGAGGCCGCCGAGTGGTTCGCCGCGCTTGACCGCTTCGACGACCCGTTCATGCCCGAGGGGCGCGACCAGCCGCTGGCCGAGGATCGCGACATCTTCCGGTGATCGAGTACAGCCTCGACACCAATGCCGGCATCGCGTTGCTGAACGGCTCGTCCGCGACGCTGCGGACGATGGTGACCGAGGCCCTCGGCGAAGGCTCGGTGCTGTGCGTGTCGTCGGTGGTGCTGCACGAGTTGTGGTTCGGCGCCGCGAAGAGCGGGCGACCGGCGCACAACGCCTCGCGCATCCACGCGTTCCTGTCGGGCCCCGTGCACGTGTTGCCGTTCGACGAGGCCGATGCCCGCGCCGCTGGTGAGGTGCGGGCGCGCCTGCAGCGCGCCGGTACGCCGATCAGCGCCTACGACACCATGATCGCCGGCCAGGTGCGGCGCCGCGGACTCACGGTGATCACGGCCGACACGGACTGCGGCTGCTGCCCATCCGTCTGGCCATTTCAACCTTTGTCACCTGCTGCGCGGCCATGGCGGCCTGGAGCTGCCGTGCGAGCACGCGCTTGATGGCACGCGAGGACGCCTGCTCGTAGATGCCTTCTTCCCGCAGCCAGCTGTCGACCGACGACCCGATCCGCGGCGCCTTCATATGAGGTCCCTCATGCGCCGCCTTGCCAGATCGAGGTCGGCCTTTGGCGTCGCCTGCGTCTTCTTCACGAACCCGTGAAGCGGCACCATGCAGCCGTGCTCGACGGCGAAGATCACCCGGGCCGCCCGGCCGCCGGGCAGGGAGCTCCGCACGTCCCACAGCCCGTGTTCGAGATGTCGCACGAGGGGCAGACCGAGTGGCCATGCGAACTCCACGTCCTTGATGTCTTTGCCGATGATGTGGCGGTCTGTCGCCGGGAAAGTCTTGAGCCACTCACGCACCGGCTCGCGTCCGCTCGGGAGCCGGTAGAAGAATGCCGGCAGCCGTTTCGTTTCGCCGCTCATCGGGGGCTGTACCAGTATCGGTACACCGCGTCAACGCGCCATCGCACGCGTCTCGATCGTGCAAATCGCAGGCCCGTCGAACTGCTCGGCGTGTCCGATCGTGGCCGAGCGAAGGTGACAGCCTGCGCGCTGCGATTTCTCTTGACGCATTCTGCGAGCCTGGTCGCGTTCAGTCCGTGGGCGCTGCTGTGTCGGGCGTGTGACGCGCCACGCCGGCGCGTGAGCGACGAACGCACGGGAGGCCTTCGAAAACAGTGATCCCTGCATCGTTCGCACGGCTGACGCCATCCTGCGATGGCAAAAACTGCGATGTTAGGCTGCGCGCATGAGCCTCGCATCCCTCGTCGCATCCGCAGTCGAATCTCATGGCGAGCCCGTCCCCGCCGGTGCCGCGGTGGCGCCCGTGGACGCCACACACGAGGCGCACGCGCTCGGTGAACACATCGCCGCGCTGGCGGCGCGTCTGCATGCCGCCACCTACGAGCTGCTGGTGCTGCTGGCGCACTTCGATGCGTGCAACGGCTGGAACGGCGGCTTCCTCTCGTGCGCGCATTGGTTGCACTGGCGAACCGGCATAGACCTGGGCGCCGCGCGCGAGAAGGTGCGTGTGGCTCGCGCGCTTCCGGCATTGCCGCTCGTGAGTGCGCAGATGCGGCGTGGGGCGCTCTCGTATGCGAAGGTGCGGGCGCTGACGCGTGTGGCCACGTCCCAGAACGAGCAGGCGCTCGTGGATGTGGCCCTCGCCGGCACGGCGTCGCAGGTGGAGCGCTTCACGCGCGCATGGCGGCGTGTGGACACGTCGCGGGTGGCCCGTGAGGACGAGGCGAGGCATCTGTCGCGACAGCTCGCCACCTGGGTGGATGACGACGGGATGGTGGTGATTCGCGGCCGGTTCGCACCCGAGGTGGGTGCCGTGCTGCAGCGCGCGCTCGAGGCCGCGGCCGAGCGGCTGTATCAAGACGGGCGAGGTGTGGCGGCTGGGGCGACGATGGCGGAGGAAGTGACGCCGGCACAGCGTCGAGCCGACGCGCTGGGGCTGCTGGCGGAGTGTGCGCTGTCTGCAGGGCTGGATGCCGGCACCGCGGGTGACCGTTATCAGGTGGTGGTGCATGTGGAAGCGGCGGTGGGCGAGGCCGCGCGCGTCGAGCCGTACGCCACGGGCGGCACGCTGGAGCTCGATCACGGCGCCGTCCACGTTTCCGCGGAAACGTCACGGCGGGTGGCGTGCGATGCGTCCGTGGTGGTGATGCGGCACGACGGCGAGGGCCGCGCGCTGGATGTTGGACGCCGGAGGCGCACGATTCCGCCGCACATCCGCCGGGCGCTGGCCGCGCGAGATGTCACATGTCGTTTCCCGGGCTGCACATCGCGTCGTTGTGACGCGCATCATGTGGAGCACTGGGCGCATGGCGGGGCCACGCGGCTCGAGAATCTGCTGCTGCTCTGCCGGCGCCATCACCGGGCTGTGCACGAGGGTGGGTTCGTAGTGATGTCCACCGCGGATGGTGACTGGGTGTTCCACGCGCCGGATGGCCGGCGGGTGCCGAACGTGCCGCCCGTTCCAGAACTCGCGGGTACGGGCTCAGTGCAGGCCGGCGACATCG
>JAEUQR010000158.1 GCA_016789705.1 Acidobacteriota bacterium | reverse complement strand
GTGTTCACGAGGCGCATCGCCGTGGCCGGGCTGTTGCCGCCGACCTGCGCCGAGAACAGCCCCTGGATCTTCGCGGTGAGCAGCGCCGCCGCCGGGCCCTTCCCCGCCACGTCGCCGACGACGACGCCGATGCTGCCATCGTCGGTGTCGATGTATTCGAAGAAGTCGCCGCCGATCGAGCGCGAGGGCAACGAGGCGCCCATGGCATGGAAGTGGACGCCGTCGCGGCGCCCCTCGGGCAGCAGCGACCGCTGGATCTCCGCCGCCACGCGCAGTTCGTGCTCGATCTTCGCCTTCTCGAGCGTGGCCCGGTAGAGCCGCGCGTTCTCGATGGCGACGCCGGCCTCGTTGGCGAGCGTGTCGAGGGCGCTTCGGGTGGCCGCCGAGAGCAACTGGCCCTTCTCGCGGCTGTCGAGATACAGCACGCCGATGGCCTTGGCCTCCGGCGCCATGTCGGGCCGGTCGAGATACCGCACGAGGCGGAGCGGCGTGCAGAGCACGTGGCGGATTCCGAGGGCCACGGTGCCGCGGTGATCCTGCGCGAGGTCGCCGTCGAGCAGGTCGGCCACGACGCGCAGTTCGCCGGTGGCGAACACGTCCTCGGGGATCTTGCGGCTGGTGTCGAAGCGGTTGCCGGGCAGGGTCACCCGGCCGCGCGCGCGCGCCAGCTTCAGGTCGAGGGCGCCATCGTCGCCGGCGAGCATGATGAAGCCGCGCTCGGCGCCGGTGACGCCGATGGCGGCATCGAGCACGAGCACCAGCACCTCGTCGAGCACGCGGCCCGAGCCGAGGGCGCGCAGGCCCTCGAGCAGCGTGGCCATCTGGCGGATGTCGCCCACGGCCGTGCCGGCCGAGGAGGTGCCGGACGCCGAGAGCGACGCTTCGGTCAGGAATACGACCTCGGCGCCGCCGGTGCGGCCGAACTGCACGCGGTCGCCGTGGGTCAGGCGGTGCTCGGTGACCGGTGCGCCGTTCACGAAGGTGCCGTAACGCGAACCGCGATCGCGCAGCACGAGATGCCCGTCTTCACGGGCGATCTCGGCGTGCTCCCGCGAGACGTCGCTGCCGACGAGCCGGACGTCGCTCTCGGTGCGACGGCCGATCGTCAGCGAGGGTTTGTCGATCGGGATGACGCGCCGGCCGAGGCCGTCGTTGACTTCAAGGCGGGGCTCAGACATGGACGCTCGCGGTGGATCATAGCCTGAGGGGGCACGCGGCGCCAGACGGCGTCGCGAGGGCTACCGCCGCCCGGCGCGACCGCCCCACCAGAGCCCCAGGGCCCCGGCGGCGAGCGTGGCCAGTCCCGCCCAGCCGGCGTAGAGCACGGTGCCGTCGGCCACCTCGGGCAACCCCACGGCGGCGCCGGCGGCCGCGGCGATCACGCCGAGCGCGGCCGGCAGGGGAATGCCCCGCGGCCGCGACGGCGGCGCCACTCTGGGGTCGGTGGTGGCGCGTCCGCAGCGGTAGCAGATGAGCGCCTTGTCGGCGATTTCGGTGTCACAGAATCGGCAGCGCATCTCGGGTCGGGTCGGCCTGTTTGGGCCAGCATCCCAGCATACGCAATACTACCCGTCAGCAGCCACTCGATGATTCCCCTGCGCGACGTCATCCCCTCACGCACGCGTCCGGTTGTGACGGTCGCGCTGCTCGCCATGAACGTCCTCGTGTTCCTGCGCCAGTCGGGGCTCGACGTGCCGGAGATGGAGCAGTTCATCGGCGCCTTCGGGCTCGTGCCGGCCGACTTCTCGTGGCTGGCGGTGCTGACGTCGATGTTCGTGCACGGTGGCCTCATGCACGTGGCCGGCAACATGTTGTACCTGTGGATCTTCGGCGACAACGTCGAGGACCGCATGGGCCACGGCCGCTTCCTCGCCTTCTACCTGCTCTGTGGCGCCGCGGCGGCGCTGGCGCAGACAACGGCCGCCCCTGACTCACCGGTGCCGATGGTGGGCGCCTCGGGCGCCATCGCCGGCGTCATGGGCGCCTACTTCGTGCTGTATCCGAAGTCGCGCGTGCTCACCCTCATCCCGTTTCCGATCACCGTCGTCGAGATCCCGGCGGTCTACCTGCTGGGATTGTGGTTCGTGATGCAGTTCGTGAACGGCCTGGCCTCCATGACACCGCCCGAAGGCGGCGCGCTCGCCGGCGGCGTGGCGTTCTGGGCGCACGCGGCGGGCTTCGGGGCCGGCGCCCTGCTGGTGCTGGTCTTCCGGCGGCCGGAACGTCAACGCGTCGAATGGTGGGACGAACCCTCCACGGGCCGCTGACCACGCTGACGGCTCAGGAGCGCTGCCGGATCTCGCGGGAGACGCGGGCGAGTTCGATCATCAGGCGCTCGAACTCGGCGGCCCAGGCGGCCGGATCGGCGCCGGGTTTCTTCTGGATGTGCGCCTCGGCCTCGCTCTCGAGCGCGCGCCGGCGCTCGATGAGCGCGCGGACCGCCGGGTCGGTGCTCTCGGACGCGACGTCGCGATCGAGGTAGAACGCGCGGGCCATCGCGCCGATCGGCCCGGTCGTCACCGACGCCTGCACGCCGGCCTTGTCGCCGGTGTCGCTCAGCATCGCCCGCTCCGTCGTGAGCTGCGCGCGTTCGCTGTAGTGGCGCGCCACGGCCGTGCTCGACGAGGCGAAGAGCTCCCAGATCGACGTGCGGCCGTTCTTGTCGAGGTCCGACTGCACGTCGCCGAGCGCCTTCACGAAGTACTCGGGGAACACCGTGGCGTAGCGCTGCGCGGCGGTCTCGGTGGCGGTGATGACGACGCGGCCGCGGGCGGCGAGCGCCTCGAGAAACGGCGCGCTCGCTTCCGTGGTGTTCACGATGACCTGACGCCCGGGCAGCGCGCCGAGCATCGCGCCCCAGTCGGCGGCCGTGAGATCGGGCCCGACGAGGTTGAACTTCGCCGCCTGGCCGTCGAAAGTCCCGTGGCCGAGCAGCACGACGAGCACGAGGTCGTCCTTCCCCACCTGACCGCGCAGCGTCGCGAACGCCGTGCGGACGTTCTCGGCGGTCGCCGGTGTGCCGGCGGAGCGCGCCGTCTCGTCCACGAGTTGCACGATCTGCGAGGCGGCGAATCCGAAGCGCGAGGTGAGCGCCGCCTGGATCGCCTGACGCCAGGTGGCGAGCTGCGCGGCGTACTCGGGGCCACCCGACGCGCCGCTCACGACGATCGCCCAGCGGCTGTCGCGCGCGGCCGGCGCCTGCGCGGCCGGCGCCGCTGCGGCCGGGAGTGCCTGCGCGGCCGCCACCACCGGCCAGAGCAGCGCGAGTCCGACGGTGAGCCATCCTGCGCGAGGTGTCATGCCAGTCCCATCCGACGCCGCAGCGTCCACTCGGCCGCGAGCACGGCGATGATGGCGATGAGGCTCCAGGCCCCGTGCCAGAGGTCCCGCAGTTCCGGTGGCCCATCGACGGCCGCCGTCGTCTGCAGGCGCGGGGGAATCTGCGAGAGATCGTCCGGGCGCGCGTAGAGGCCGCCCGTCTGCTGCGCCAGCCGCTGCAGCACCGCTTCGTTGAGCCGCGGGTCGGCCATCTCGGGATCGGCGCCGCCGGCGAGCACGATCCGTTCACCGGCGCCGACGCGGTCGGCGCCGCGCCGCGCGTCAGCGGCGAGCCGATAGACGCCGGCGTCGGCAAAACGCACCGGCGCCTCGTAACGCCCGTCGGCCGCGTCGGCCAGTGTCGCCGTGACACGCGATTCGTCCCCACCGGGCGTCGTCACGACCACCTGCACCTCGGCATCATCCACCGGCGTGAAATCCGGATCGCGCACGAGCACCGACACGGCCTCGACCGTGCCCGGCGACGGGTTGCCGAGCGCCACGACCGAGACCGGTTCGAGCGCGCCGCGCGCCAGCCACCGTGCCATCTGGCGCCAGATCGTATCGTAGGTGGTGTCGGCGGCCGGCCGCATCATCCGCCACCGCCACGACGCCTCGCCGGCGAAGACCATCGCGCGCCCCTGGCCGTAACGCTGCACCGCGACGAGCGGTCGCGTGTCGCTCGTCGCGCCGGCGGTCGCCAGCACCTGCGCACCGGCCCGCGGCCCGCCCACGACGGCCACCGAGGCGAGCGATGGCAGGGCCGCCCAGAGCCGCCGCGCCTCCTCGGCGCTGGCGCCGATGCGCGTGGCCGGATGCGACGCCCCGTCGCCCGTGAGCTGCACGGCCGCGTCGGCCGGCACCTCGGCCGACGCGCGGGCCACGGTACCGCGTCGGTCCGACATGTCGACCGGCAGCACTTCCTCGAGCGGCGTGCCGGCCAGGCCCTCGCGTTCGAACGAGCGCCCGCCGAGCACGAGCAGTCCGCCGCCCCGCGCCGACACGAAGGACGCCGTGGCCTCGAGCTGTTCGCGCGTGAAGAACCCCGCGTCGACGTTGCCGAAGACCACCGCGTCGTAAGTGAAGAGCTCGGCGCGTGTGCGCGGGTAGCCGGCGGCGAGCGCCGCCGCACGCGAGGCGGCGGCCTGCACGAAGAACGTCGGCTGCCCATCGTCGGTCTGACCCTTGCGGATGACCGAGTCCACGTCGAGACTCGTATCGCGCGCCAGCGCCCGCTTCAGGAAGGTGTGCTCGTAGCCCGGCGCGCCTTCGACGAGCAGCAGGCGCCGCGGACGTCCCGGCGGCTCGACCAGCACGCTGCGGGTGTTGTTCTCGGAGGCGATCTCGCCGGGCGCCACCGGCACCTCCACGCGGTACACGGTGGGGACCGCCGGATCCGGCGACACCGTGAACACGGCGCTCACCGGCCCGCCATCGGTCACCGGCACCCGGCGCACGTCCACCGGGCGGCCGTTGGCCGTGAGCGTGAGGTCGAGCGGCTGCGTGCCGAAGCCGGTCGAGATGGCCGACACGTGCACGTCGACGGTGGAGTCCGCCAGCCGCGGCTCCCCCGCCGACATCGCCACGATCTCGCGGTCGCGCGTGATCTTCGGCGAGCCCACGCCCACCGTGAATACCGGCACCGCCAGATCCGCGGGCACGTCGGCCGAGGACGTGTCCCCGCCGTCCGACACCACGATGATGCCACCGAGCGGGCGGCCGCGGTAATGGTCGGTGACGGTGCGGAGCGCGCCGCTCAGATCGGATCGCCCGGCCGAGGCCTGCATGTCGTCCACCGATTCGCGCGTGACGCCGTCGCCGAAGGCCCACACCTCGGTGCGGACGGTGGCCTCGAGCGCCGTCACGAGCGCGGCCGCGGCCGTCTTCGCGCGCTCGATCCGCGCCGGGCCGTCGGCATCGGCGACGCGCATGCTGCGCGAGACGTCGACGAGCACGGGGACGAGGCGGTCACGCGCGGTGGCCGGCGGCAACACGCGCACAGGCCGCAGTACCGCTGTCACGAGCAGCAGCAGCGCGACCGCCCTGAGCCCGGTGAGGAGGGCGCGCCGTGCCGGCACGAGGCGGGCGCCGGCGTAGGTGTAGGCCGCCAGCCCGACGGCGGCGGCGAAGATGAGCGCGTAGCCCCACCAGGGCAGTGCGACGGCAAAGCGCATGCGTTCAGCGCTCCGGCCGCCGCGGCGTGGCGAGCGACCGATAGTACTTGTCCACGAGCCGGCGGTAGTCGTCGGGCACGGCGTCGGAGGCGCCGGCGTTGAGACGGTCGCGCGCCGCCTCCTGGCGCAGCTCGTCCGCCAGACCGCGTTCCACTTTTTCGAGCGCGAGCAGCAGGCTGCGCTTCAGCGACTCCCACCGCGCGAAGTCCTGCTTGAAGGCTTCGGTGCCGGGCGCCGAGACGCTCGGCTGCCAGGCTTCGGGCGTGGAGGGCCCGCGCATGTCGGGAGACCCGCGGCCGAGCGCATCCACCTGCTCGCGTGCCTGGCGCATCTCCTCCGCGAGTTGCTGCTGCAACCGTGCGACGTCACCGTCGGAGGCGCGCCCGTCGCGGCCGTCGCGAGGCGTGCCGGCCTGACGGCCCTCGCGCCCCTCGCCCTGCGGCTCGCCGGCGCGGCCCTCCCGCGCGCGCAACTGTTCGAGCGAACGCTCCACCGCGTCGAGCTGCTCGCGCAATTGACGCGTCTTCGACAGATCCTCCGAAAGGCGGCTGCCGGTGGCGTCATCAGCCGACCGGCGGCCGTCGAGCCGCTCGGCCACCCTGTCGAGGGCACGGGCCGCATCGGCACCGAGCCGCGCCGCCTCGTCGGCCGCCTGACGCGGTGACGCGCCGCCGGGCGCGGGCCTCGTGGTCGTGGTGCTGGCCGCCTCCGGGGACGGCGTGCCGGGCCGGGGCGCGGTCTGCGTGCCCCCGCCTTCCCCGCCGAGCGCCCTGGCGGCGTCGCGCATGAGCTCGGCCGTGCGGCCGGCTTCCATCTCGCGGCCGGCCTGATCGAGCGGCCCGCGCGCCTCGCTGCCGCGCGCCTGCTGCGCCAGGTCGCGCATCCGCTGCCGCAGGCGGTCGGCGCGGCCGGCGAGGCGTTCCTGTTCGGCGGCCGCCTGGCGGGCCCGCGCCGCGACCGAGGCGTCGCCCGCCTGCCCGGAGCGCGTCAGTTCCTGACTGAGCCGCCGCTGCGCGTCGGCGAGCTGGCGCGCTTCGAGCTGCACGTCGCCGAGCCGCCGCCGCATGTCGTCGGCCGTCGAGCCGCGCATCGCCTCTTCGGCGCGACGCATCCGCTCGAGCGCGCGGCCGGCGCTGGCACTGGCGCGCGCGGCATCCTGCTCGCGGAGCCCCGACGAGGCCTGCCGCATCTCCTGCAGCGCGTCACGCACGGCCTGCTGCTGGTCCGGTGCCTGGCCGCCGGCCGACTGCCCGCGCGCGCCGGGTTGTCCGGACGGTTGTCCCTGCGAGGCGGCCTGCTGCCCCGGTTGTCCCTGGCCCTGCTGGCCCGGCTGCTGGCCCGACTGCCCCTGCGGCTGCTGCCCCTGCGACGCGTCCTGCCGCTCGGCGTTCGCCTGCTGGCCCTGACTGCGCGGCATCTCGCGGGCGAGCTGTTCGAGTTGACGCCGCAGCTCTTCCTGATCGCGCGTGAGGCGCTCGAGCCGGCGCTTCAACGCTTCGGCCTCGAGGCTCTGCTGACTGCGCGCCAGGTCCTGTTGCTCGCGGCTGAGCGCTTCCTGGCGGCGCGCCAGCTCGCGCAGCCGTTCGAGCGGGTCGGCCTCCTTCGGCGTGTCTTCCCGCGTCTCGGACGAGGCCGGCGTTTCGTAGTTGGTCTGCTGCTGTTTGCGCAGTTCCTGGTCGAAGAGCGCCGAGAGATCCGGCGTCTCGCGATTGCCGCCGCCCCCGCCGCCGGCCTGCTGCCGGGCGATCTGCCGGCGCTGCACCTCGGACTCAGCCCGCAACAACTGGTTGAGCGCCTCCATCTCGTGCGGCATGGCGCGCGTGGTCTGGCGTTTGTCGAGTTCCGCGGTGGCGCGGCGCATGGCCTCGATGGCCAGGCCCATCGGATCCTCGCTCACGCCGTTCAGCGTGGCGCGGCCACGGCGCCGGCGCGGCGAGCCGCCGCTGTCACCGGCCGCCTGCAGCTGGTTGCCGGCCTCCTTCGCAGCCCGCTGTTCGAGCGCGCGCTGGGCATCGGCGATGGCGGCGATGTCGCGGGCGGAGCTCTCACGGTTGGCGCGTTTGCCGCGGCTGTCGAGTTTCCACGTCGCGACGACGATTTCCTTCTGGGCGGCGGCGAGGTCCTGCACGCCCTGCGCCTGGCCGCCAGCGGCCATCGCCTGGCTCTGCGCGGCGACGAACTCGT
Source organism: Acidobacteriota bacterium (assembly GCA_016789705.1). Lineage (GTDB taxonomy): Bacteria > Acidobacteriota > Vicinamibacteria > Vicinamibacterales > UBA2999 > CADEFD01. The sequence continues at coordinate 70,162 of JAEUQR010000158.1, read as the reverse complement.
CGTTGAAGGCCTTGACCTCCAGGAAGTACATGTCGCTGCGTGACTCCGACGACGGCTTGCCGCGGCCGATGTCGCGGGCCCGCACGTAGTAGCTCACGATGTCGCCCGGCGCCACTTCGAGGTCTTCGAGGTAGAGCGTGTGCGCGCCGTTCACGGTCAGGCCGGACGCATTGCCGGCCAGCGGCACCACGACTTCCTGGTCGCCCGGCTTCTGCATGACCAGCTCGAAGCTGCGCACGCCGAAGTCGTCATCGGCCCGCGCCTCGATGAGCACTTCCTCGAGCGGGCTCACCTGCTTGTCGCCGGCCGGACGCACGACGCGCACGTCGGGCGGGCGATCCAGCAGCGTGCGGATGAAGTATTCGGTGTCGTCCGGCATCTCGACGCCGTCGTCGTCCACGAACGCGATCCGGTAGGAGCCGTCGGTGCGCACGGTGAGCGCGCCGGTGGCGAGCGTGCCGTTCACGCCGAGGGCCACGCGGGTGCCGTCGGCGAGCATGAGCGCACTGGCACCGACGGGCCGATCGGCCGTGATGCGCAGCGTGACGGCCGTGCCTTCCGGCGCGTAGATGTCACCGCCGTCCTCCTCGCGACGCGGCTCGAGGCCAAGGGCCGGTGGATACACGTAGTCGAGGTCGATGCGCTCGACACGCGCCGGATGCACGACGGTGACCGTGTAGGCGCTCGAGCGTCCGGACCCGGCGGTGACGTGATACGGAAAGGTCGCAGACACGTCGGGGACGACGATCTCGAAGGCGCCGTCGGCCGTGGCCGTCATGCGCTGCGGCACGACGTCGGCGCCGTCGCCGGCGACGAGGAACGGGGCGAGCGCGGCGCTGCCCGAGAGCCGCGCGCGAATGGTCACCGCGCGGCCGGCGCGCACCCGCACGTCACCGGGCTCGACCACGATCGCCAGCCGCGACGGCAGCACGTAGGCCCCGGCCACCTGCACCGCGTCGCCAAGCGGCCCGGCCATGAAGACGAGCGCGGCCGCCAGCGCGAGCCCGGCCGCCACGGCGCGTCGTCCGGCGCCCTGCAACAATGCCGGCGGCACCACGGCATCCGCGCCCCCGGCGCCCACGGCGCGGAGGGCCGCCGTCGCCAGACGATTCGCCACGGGCGTCGCATGGTCGGGACGCGCCGCGTAGTCGACCGCCGTGACGACGACGTCGTCGAGGCCACCGCGGCACTCTTCGAGCAGGCGGGCCACCTGCACCGGCGTGGAACTGACGCGGGCGGCCCTGAGCGCGACGACGAGCGCCGCCGTGGCGACGACGAGCGCCAGCCCGATGAGCAGGAGGAACGACGCACCGGTGGGCCCGAACGCCCACAGCGCAAGACGTGCCGCCGCCAGCACCCCGGTGGCGACGAGCGCGCCCATGACCCATCCCCGACGCCACGCCAGCGTGGCCCGCCGGCGTGCGATGTCATCGAGGACTGCCCTGAGCGTCGTGAGCTCGTCGGCCATGAAGACTCGCTGCCCTAATCCTACCCGCTCTGGCCGTCCCGGCGGGGGCGCGTCACGCGTCCCACCAGGCTCTCGGCCACGAGCAACGCCAGCATCGCGGCGAGGCCGAGCTGCCACAGCCGCTGCTGCTCTTCGCGCGCCCGCGCTTCGTCGGTGAGGCGCGCCGGCTCGGCCCGCCCGGTGGTGCGCACGTGCGAGGCGAACACCTCGGCCGTCGTCGCCGTGGGATCACTTTCCGCGGGATCGATGTTCACGACGACCGCCGCGGCCGGTTGGCCGGCCGCCGCCGGCCGCGTATGCGCGCCGGGCTCGGCCGGCACGGCCGCCGGCACGTCGGGCAGCACGAACGCGGAGGCGGTGCGCACATCACGGGTGAGGTACTCGGCGGTCTCGGCGATGAACGGCGCGAAGCCCGGCTCGAGGGGAAAGCGGTTCCAGCGGTTGTCGAGGTCCGAGGCGAAGAGCAGCACGGTGCCCTGTGCGACGTCGCGCTCGGCGAAGGCCACCGCGCCGCCGGCAAACCGCGCCAGCACGTCCCAGCCGGCATCGTCGAGCACCTGGCGGTAGCGCTCGATGGGCAGCCGGCCGAGCGCCGACCGCGAGCTGGCCAGCTGCCGCCAGACGGGATGCCGGCGATCGGACGGGATGATCGCGCCGTCGTCCGCGCCGGGGATCACCGGCTCGGGCAGCAGCCGCAGGTTCACGCCGAGCACCTCGCCGAGCGTGGGCACGTCGACGTCGGGCCCGAGCGAGAGGAGCACGCGGCCGCCGTCGCGCAGGTACGACGACAGCCGATCGCGGCCGCGGCGGTCGAGCGTGCGGGTGCCGATGACCACGAGCGCGTCGGGCCGCTCGGCCGCGGCCGACGCCGAATACCGCCGTCCGTCTTCCACGATGACGCGCATCGGCCAGTCGTCGGCCGCGGCTTCGAGCGCACGCTGCACGTACAGCCCGGTCGTGGCCGATTCCGGCGGGTCGGCGGTGAGCACGAGCACCGTCACGGGGCGCGGCGGCTCGAGCAGCCAGAAGCGCGCGTTGTCGCCCTGGAAGCCGTCGGCGTCGTCGATCGACACATCGGCCACGCCGCGCGATGGCAGCGCCGCGGTGAACCGCACGTCAGACGCCGCCAGCGGCGCGAGCGCAACCTCCGCACGCGCCAGTTCCCGGCCATCGACGCGCAGACGCGCGGTGACGCTGCGCGGCCCCGACGCGTAGTTCTGCACCACGGCCGTGATGGCCTCGTCCCGGCGAATCGCCGTCACGGCCAGATTCGCCGGCGCCGCGGGCACCGCCGCCACTGACACGTCCACGCCATCGGGCACGTCGATGGCATCCACGCCGTGCCAGCCGCGCTGCTGCAGGTCGGTCACGACGACAACGCGGCCGCCACCGCCCTGGAGCGCGTCCACGGCCGTACCGACGCCGGCCGGAAAGCTCGTGCCGCCGGCCCCTGGCACGAGCGCGTCCAGCGCGGCGCGGGCTTCGCTCCGCGCGGCCGTCGGGGCGGTGACCACGTGCCCGCGATCGTCGAAGGTGACGAGGCCCACGAGGTCGGCCGCTGGCGCCTCGTCGATGGCGCCAGCCGCCCGCGCGCGCACCGCCGCCCACGTCGCCGGCGCCGACGTGCTGAGCGAGACGTCCACGGCCACGATGGTCGCCCCGCGCCCCACCTGCGTCTCCGTGCCGGCGATGTAGGGTCGCGCGAACGACACCGCGAGCAGCACGAGCGCCGCGACCCGCAGCGCGAGCAGCAGCAGGTCGCGAAGGCGACGCCGCTCCTGCTGCGCCACCGGCGCCTGCGGCAGCATCGACGCGGCCGGAAAGTCGACGACGCGGTCGGTGCGGCGCCGGTAGAGGTGCAGCGCAATCGGCACGGCCACGGCGAGCAGGCCGGCGAGGAACGCCGGGGCGAGGAAACCGAGCCCGAACATCAGCCGCGCCCCCGCGCTTTCAGATAGGCGACGAGCGCCAGGTCGAGCGGCTTCGAGGTGTCGAGCAGGTGGTAGTCGATGCCGGCGCCGCCGAGTTGCTGCCGGTAGGTGTCGATGAAGCCGCCCACCGCCGCAAGGTACTCACCGCGGACCGCCGCCGGGTCGGCGAACACCTCGCTCGCCGATTCGACATCGCGGAACCGCGCGACGTCGGCGAAGGTGAAGTGGAGCTCCTGCGGGTCGAGCACGTGGAACACGATGACGTCGGTGCCACGCTGGCGGAAGTGACGCAGCCCCTGGATGACGCCGGCCGGGTCGTCGAGCAGATCCGAGATGACGACGACGAGCCCGCGCTTGGCCAGCACCTTGGCGAGGTCGCCGAGCGGCTTGGCCACATTGGTCTTCACGCCCTGCGGCAGGCGCTCGAGCCCGAGCAGCACCGCCCGCAGGTGCGAGGCCCGCGCCGAGGGCGGCAGCCGCTGCACGATGGCCTCATCGAAGGCGATGAACCCCACGGCGTCGCGCTGGCGGTGCATCAGATAGGCGAGCGAAGCGGCGAGATAACAGGCGTAGTCGCGCTTCGTGACGCCGTGCGACCCGTAGGCCATCGAGCCGCTGATGTCGACGAGCAGATGGCAGTCGAGGTTGGTGTCTTCCTCGAACTTCTTCACGTAGTGCCGGTCGGAGCGCGCGTAGACCTTCCAGTCGATGGTCGCGAGCGCGTCACCGGGCAGGTACTGGCGGTACTCGGCGAACTCCACGCTGTAGCCGCGCTTCGGGCTGCGGTGCAGGCCGCTCAGCACGCCCTCGACGACGGTCTTCGCCTTCAGATCGAGCGAGCCGATCCGGGCGAGGACCTTCGGGTCGAGATACCGCGCGGGACCGGCCATCGGCTCACAGCCCGCTCGCCGGCGGCGGCACGGCGCCGAGCAGGCGATCGACGAGGATGTCGGAGGTGATGCCTTCGGCCTCGCCGTAGAAGTTCGGGATGACGCGGTGGCGGAGGATCGGCTTGGCGAGCGCCTGGATGTCCTTCACCGACACGTGATACCGCCCGTGGATGAGCGCGCGCGCCTTGGCGCCGAGGATGAGCGCCTGCGAGGCCCGCAGGCCGGCGCCCCACTTCACCCACTTCTCGACGAAGTCGAGCTTCGGCCCGCGGCCCGGCCGCGACGCGTCCACGAGGCGCACCGCGTAGCGAGCCACGTCCTCGGCCACGACCACCTCGCGCACGTACTCCTGGAACGCGAGGATGTCCTCGCCGCCGAGCACGCGCACCGGCGCCGGCCGCCTGGCGCCGGTGGTCTCGGTGACCACCTTCACCTCGTCGTCCTCCGAGAGGTAGGACATCGTGACGTTGAACATGAAGCGGTCGAGCTGCGCCTCGGGCAGCGGATACGTGCCTTCGAGTTCGATCGGGTTCTGCGTGGCGAGCACGAAGAACGGCCGGTCGAGCGCGTAGGTGCGGCCGGCCGCGGTCACGTGGAACTCCTGCATCGCTTCGAGGAGCGCCGCCTGCGTCTTGGGCGGTGTGCGGTTGATTTCGTCGGCCAGCAGAATCTGCGCGAAGACCGGCCCGCGCACGAAACGGAGGGCGCGCACGCCTTCCGATTCATCGAGGATCTCGGTGCCGGTGATGTCGGCCGGCATCAGGTCGGGCGTGAACTGGATGCGTTTGAAACTCAGGTCGAGGATGCCGGCGAGGGTCTTGATGAGCAGCGTCTTGGCCAGGCCCGGCACACCCGTGAGCAGGCAGTGCCCGCCCGTGAAGAGCGCGATGAGCACCTGATCGACGACCTCGTCCTGCCCGACGATGACCAGCCGCAGCTGCTCGAGGATCTTCTCGCGCCCCGCCGCGACCCGCCCTGCCAGATCTTCGCCCTGTGCCTCAGTCGTCCGGTTCATGCGCATCCATCGGCGTGCATCGTGCGCCGTGCATCGGGTTCCGGGAATCGGGAGCCCCAGCCCCCAGCCCCCAGTCCCCAGTCCCTAGTGCGTGAGCGTATAGACGATCTCGTTGATCATCATCTGGTACGCGACGGTGGTCCACTTCAAATACCCGGGATACTCCTCGGCGTTCGACCACTCCCAGCCGTCGCCCATGTCGGTGTTCCAGTTGGCGAGCACCATCGGGCGTCCGGTGTCGTCGAGAATCGCCCGCAGGCGGGCCGTGTAGCCGCCCTTCTCCCAGGTGCGGCCGTTGAAGAACGAGCCGAGGCCCGGCACCTGCGGATACCGCTCGAACTGGTAGAAGCTCGTGAAGATCGGGTGCGGCGGCGACAGATCCACGAACTCGCGGTCCGGGAACACCCTGGCCAGCAGGCGCACGGTCAGGTCCCACTCGAACGAGCCGTGGAAGTCGTCGAGCGTGAGCGTGCCGCCGCGCAGCAGGAACTCGCGCAGCGTCGCCGCTTCCTCGTCGCTGAAGATCGCATTGCTCGGCTCGACCAGGTACAGCCACGGATACTGGAAGAGGCGCGGGTCGTCGAGCGCCATGACGAGCGGCTCCCCCACTTCGATCGAGGTGGCCGTCTGCACACGGCGTGACAGGTTCTGCTCGGCGGCCGGCGCATCGATGGCCCACGGGTCGTCCCAGAAGCCGAATCGCGTGCGCATCGCGAGGTCGCCCTGCGTGGGCGTGTACTTCACGCGCACGAACGTCCACTGCAGGCCGGCGAAGCGGTCTTCCTTGAAGACACCAGACTGCGCCGCGGCCTCCTTCACGAGCAGCGACAGGGCCGGCGCGACAAAGGCGAGCAGGCCCACCACGGCCATCGCGAACGGCGCCTGCCGAAGGGCGCGACGCCAGGCGGCGACGGGCCGGGCCGCGCCAGCCGTCACTGCGGCGGCTCCACCAGCCGCAGCAGCAGTTCCTGGGCGCGCACGTAGCTCGGCGCGACCTCGAGGGCCAGCAGCGCCTGCCGCTTGGCGTCGTCTTTCGCGCCCGACTTCTCGAGCGCCTCGCCGAGGTCGGCGTGGGCGCCGGCGCGATCCTGCGCGCCGGCGGCGACCGCCACCCGGAAGTTCTGGAGCGCGGCCGGCAGTTGTCCCTCGGCGAGCGCGAAGCGGCCAAGCTCGGTGTGCGCCGCGGCATCGAACGGGTCGATGGCCACGACCTTGGCCAGCGCGGCGCGGCGGCGGGCGGCGTCGGTGCCGGCATCGAGCAGCTCGACGAGCGCGCGCGCCGAGACCACGGCCGTGTGGTCGGCGGTGGTCAGCGCCTCGAGGGCGGCGGCGGCGCCGGCCTTGTCACCCCTGGCCTGCAGGAGCGCGGCGATGCGCTCCTGTGGACTGCCATCGCCGGTCGCGAGCGGCACGAGCGCGGCGGCCCGGCGATAGACGGCGAGCGCCGCATCCGGCTCCTTCTCTTCGAGCGCGCGGGCCAGGGCGAGCTGCACCGGGAAGCTGCCGGCGTTGGCCTCGGCCAGCGGGCGCAGGCGGTCGAGCGGCTGGTCGGGGTCGAAGCCTTCGGGCGTGACGAGCGCGCGGCGCAGCGCCCCGAAGCGCGTGTCGAGGAAGCCGTCGAACGTCTTCTGCAGGTCGTCCATCGGCACCTTGAGCACGCGCGTGATGGCGGTCTCGCTGTCGACGTCGTCGGCGAAGACACGCACGAGCTCGCGCAGAGCCGGTTCGCCGAAGCGGGCGACGATGTGTTCGACGAGCAGCGACGCCTCGTAGTAGGCGAGCGAGATGAGTTCGGGATTGCTGAAGCCGGAGTTGAGCTCACGCAGCTTCATCACCTGGCCGCGATTGATGGCGCCGGCGAAGGTGACTTCCATCTCGCGGCCCCAGGCCGGACGCGCCCGCGTCTCTTCCCAGACCGAGATGCCTTCGGTGAGCCACCGCGGCACGCGCTGGTTCGAGAGCTGCAGGGTGATGACGTGCGCGATCTCGTGCCACAGCGTGGCGCCCCAGTTGAACTCGCCGGGTGGCCGCGCCTTCGGGGAGTCGAGCGTCACGACCTTGCCGAAGCAGGCGCCGAGCGCGCCGATCATGCCCGGCAAGCCCAGCGTGCGCACGGCGAAGTCGTCGTGCCGCGGGAACATCTCGATGAGGATGGGACCGGAGGGCGTGAAATTCCAGCGCTTCGAGAGCGAGGCCAGCGCCTCACGCGCGAGCCCCGGCACATATTCGCGCATCACGGCCGCTTCGTCGGGATGCAGCCGGATGACGAGATCGCCGTCGCGGATCGTCTCGAAGCCGTCGAGCGTGTCGAGCAGCGCCAGCAGGTTGTAGGTGACCCGGTCGAACGGGTCGGCGCGGAACGCCGTTTCGAGCGCGCGGCGGGCGCCGCGTTCGTCGCCCGTGCGCATGAGGTGGGCACCAAGGTCGGCGTAGGCACGCACGTTCTCGCGGTCCACGGTGATGGCGCGGCGCGCCAGCTCGGCGGCGTCTTCGAACCGGTACTGCCGCGCCGCCACGCCGCCCACCACGCGATAGACCTCCCCGTAGGTCGGGTTGAGCTTCATGAGCGCGTTGGTCGTGGCGGTGTAGTCGTCGGTGCGCTTGTCGAGCCAGGCAATGGCGGCCCTGAGCGACAGCGCGTCGAAGTGGTTCGGGTTGACGGCGAGCGCCTTGTCGACCTCGGCGGCCGCATCGGCGCGTTTCGTCTCGTCGAGGGCGAGTTCGGCGAGCAGCACGCGCGCCCCCGTGTGCTTCTCGTTGATCGAGAGCACCTGCATCGCCAGCTTGCGGGCCAGCGGCGGGTTGTCCTCGGCCATCGTCCGGGCCAGGCCCATGAGCGCGCCGGGATGTTCGGCCTCGGTGCGCAGCGCCGCCTGGAACGAGCGGGCCGCCTCACCGCGTTCGTGGGCCTCGAGGAACAGCTCGCCCCACGCCACGTTGACATCGACGTCGGTCGGCGCCTGCGCGTTGGCCTGGCGGAAGAAACCGTTGGCGTCCTGGAAACGCCTGAGCGCCCGCGCCGCGCGGCCGGCGCGCACGTAGTCGGGCGCCGAAGCCGCCATGATGTCGCGCGAGAGGATGATCGACAGCGTGCGCAGCGCCTCGCGGCGTCCGAGCATCCGCTGCAGGGTGCCCAGCTCCACGGCGGCATCACCGATCGGGTTCTCGAGGACGGCCGGCTGGAGCACCTTCTCCGCCTCGCCATACTGCCCCACCGCCACGTAGGCGCGGGCACGCAGCACGGCGGCGGGGGTGTCGTCGTCGAGCCCCTTGAGCAGCGCGTGGACCTCGGCGTAGTTGCCGCGGTCGAGCGCGCGGGCGGCGGCCGCGCGGGGATTCCCCGCCGGCACCTGAGCCATGGCGCCCCCCGCCGCGAGGACACACGCCATGGCGAACACGGCGGCGAGGACGCGGAACGGTCGGCGTGCCAGCGGAATATGGGTCATGGACGGCCCGGAAGGGTCAGTATACGGTGTCGTCACGGATGCTGGTACAGACGGCCGGGCCGGTGGATTGGCCGGGACCGTCAGAACACCGGCCGCCAGGTGAAGAAGAGCGTCGCGGCAAAGGCCTGCAGCGCGGCGAAGGCCGCGATCCAGACCAGCCGGTGGCGGGCCGGCACGACGTCGGCCAGCCACAGAAAGAGCGGAAACAACACCGAGGTGGCACGGCCCACCGAGAGCCACCCGCCGCTTGCGAGCGACGGCGCCAGGTTCACGGCCAGCAGCACCGCGGCCGGGGCGCCGAAGCGCCGCCACACCGGCACGAGGCTCGCGCCGACGAGCAGCGCCGCGAGCGCGTTCAGGAAGTTCGGGACGTCTCCGGTCGCATACCCGTAGAGTCCCTGCTCGCCGAGCGAGCGCCACTCGCCGGCGAGGAAGGCGGCCACGCCGATGTTCTCGCGTCCCCACGCCGCCTGGAGCCGGATCCACATGAACGGGTCGCCGGTCACGTCGTACACGTAGGCGGAATAGGCGAGCATGCCGAGACCGGGCGCCGCCGCCACGACCAGCCGGTCGACCACGCCGAGCCAGCCGTCCGGCGGACGCTGGAGGCGGCCGTGTTTCCAGAGCGGCGCCACCACGACGAGTGCGAGCGGCACCGACAGCAGGCAGCCATTCGGCCGCGTGAGGCCGGCCACGAAGCCCCACGCGAAGCCGGCCCAGCGCTCGTCGCGGCGCAGGTGCCACCAGGCGCCGAGCATCGCGAGCAGGAACAGCCCCTCGGTGTACGGCGCGCTGAAGAACACGGCGAACGGATAGGCGGCGAGCAGGGCCACGGCCACGACCGCGCGCGCCTCGTCCATGAGCTCGCGGGCCAGCCTGAAGAGGTAGCGCATCGCCCACGCGAACGCCACCATCGACACGATGGCACCGCTCCAGACGACCTGCCGCGCGAAGAGCAGCGAGACCCACGCCATCAGCGTCGGGAAGGCCGGGAAGAACACGAGGTTCTGCTGCCGGTCGAAGCGATTCGGCAGGTACTCGTAGCCCCGCGTCGCGATCGTGAGATACCAGCCGGCGTCGAACCGCGCCGGCAGGTTCGCCACTTCCCCTTCGGCGACGCGAATGGGCGCGCGGCCCTGCGGATACCCGATGGCGTGCACGGCGAGCAACCCGACGACGAGCACGCCGAGGCGCGTCGTGACGATGACCGGCCAGGTGGCACGCGTGACGGCATCCTGCCGCCAGCGCATGTACGCGTGCCAGCCGCGCGACGCAAACCACGGCGAGCGCCGCCAGGCATGCCGCGCCGCGAGCAGGACGAGGGCCACGAGGGCGACGCGCCACCACGACGTGGTCGAGACACGCAGGCCGAGGAATTCGGCCCTGAAGCCGCCGGTGACGAGCGTCGACGCCGCCACGAGGGCGACGAGGGCCGTGAGTCCGTCGAGCACCGACACGAGCCGCGGCACGGCGGGGACGGGACGGATCGGAGCACGCGGCGCGGGCGTCGGCATCGGCAGGTATCTTACCGGGCCGGTCACGCCCGGCGGCCGAGGGCGCGGTCTTCGATGGCGATTCGCCGGCGCATCAGCCACGCAAAGCCAACCGTGGCCACGACACCGCTCACCGGCGCGCCGACGATGAGTGCGGCGCCGATCATCTCGCCGCTCACGGCCACGTAGTTCGGGTGATTCAGCAGCCGATAGGGCCCCGCCACGATCGGCGGTTCTTTTGGCGGCACGAGCACGCGGAAGGACCACCGCGTGCCGAGCGTGGAGATCGCCCACGCCTTGAGGGCCTTGGCGAGGCCAAAGACGCCGAGGCCGAGGCCCAGGGCGGCCATCGGCGACGGCCCGCTGAGCGCGCCTTCGATGGCCATGGCGACGAACGCCGCCGGATAGGCCCACTGCATCGTGCGGTAGACGTCGTCAGGTGGTTCGACGGCGCCGCGGGCGCGCAGCAGCGAGGCGTTGTAGGACGAGAGCACCGCCTCCCCCGCCATCACGGCGAGCACGGCGCACAGGGTACCGAGACTGATGATCGCGGCAATCGGCATGGGGGCCCTCATGCGGCCAGGCGAGCGTCGCCCGCATACCGCACCATCGCCTCGAACGCCCCCGGCCAGGCGCGCGCCGCCAGCGTGGCCGCGCGCACGAGCGACGGCGCGTCGACGAGCGCGCGCAGGCCGCGGTTGAAGCGCCATTTCGCCGCGAAGGCCCGCCGCCTGGCGGTGGCGAGCGCGCTCGCGGCGGCATCGGCCGCGAGGCGGCCCTCGAGCACCTCGATCGCAATCGCGGCGGCCAGCTGCGCGCCGTCGATGGCCAGGCGCAACCCATCGCCCGTCATCGGATCGACGAAGCCGGAGGCATCACCCGCAAGGAGCATGCCCGGCACGCCCGCTCGCGCGACGTCCACCGCCACCGGCCCGAGCACGACCGGATCGGAGGCGAGACGCGCGTCGGCGAAACGCTCGCGCAGCAGCACATCGGCGGCGACGGCGTCACGAATCGCCTCCCACGGACGCCCGACGGCACCGGCGGCGCGCAGTCGAGGCAGCACGAGACAGACGTTGGCGAGACCACCCGCCACGGGCGCAATCCCCAGATAGCTGCCGTCGCGGACGTGCATCTCGCCGTACGCCGGATCGACGCCCTGCACGCCGTGGACGTAGACGCCGAAGGCCCACCGGCGCGGCGACCGCGGCGTGTGCGCGAGACCGCAGGCCCGGGCCAGCGCCGAGGCCCGGCCATCGCAGCCGAGCACCAGGCGCGATCGGTGTTCGCGCTCGCCGGATGCCGTGACGATCCGCACGCCGTGCACCACCCCGCTCCCGGTTGCCGGACCGCGCACGACCACACCGTCTTCGACCATCACGCCGGCCAGACGCGCGACGTCGAGCAGCCGCGCGTCGAGCACCAGTCGTGTCACGGAGAGTCCGGTCAGGCCCGCCGGATACCGGCCCGTGACGGTCACGCCGCCAGGCCCCGAGAGCCGCATGCCGGCGAGCGGCAGGCCGAACGGGCGCAGGGTATCGACGTCGAGAAGCGGAGCGAGCGACGCGAGTGCGCCGGGATTGAGCGTGTCGCCGCACAGCTTCGGCCGCGGAAAGCGGGCCCGGTCCACGAGACGCACGCGCAGGCCCCGGCGAGCCAGCATCAGCGCGGCGAGCGCCCCGGCCGGCCCGGCGCCCACGACGGTCACGTCGTCGATCGGCGTGTGCGGGCTCACGGCACTGCTCCGAGCACGAGCGCGCTGTTCTTCGAACCGAAGCCGAGGCAGTTGCAGAGGGCCGCCTCGACCGTGGACGCGCGTCCCGTCAGGGGCAGGAAGTCGAGATCGCAGCCGGGGTCCGGATCGGTGAGGTTGATCGTGGGTGGCAGGAACCCGCGCGCGAGCGCCAGCGCCGTCGTGACAACGCCCGCCGCGCCGCTCGCGCCCTGCGGGTGGCCGATCATCGACTTGGTGGACGAGCCGGGCAGGCGGTCCGCCAGCGCGCCGAAGGCCCGTCGCGTGCAGCGCGCTTCGACCGCGTCGTTCAACTGCGTGGACGTGCCGTGGTAGTTCACGTAGCCGATGGCCTCTTTCGCGCGGCCCGCCTTCGCGATGGCCGTCTCCATGCAGCGCACGATCTCGGTGCCGTCGGGATCCATCTGCACGCGGTGGTAGGCATCGCAGGTCGAGGCATAACCATCGACGCTGGCATAGATGCGCGCGCCGCGGGCGCGCGCCCGGTCTTCACGTTCGAGCGCCAGCATCCACGCGCCTTCGCCGAGCACGAAGCCGTCGCGGCCGCGATCGAAGGGCCGCGAGGCCTGGTCCGGCCGGTCGTTGTAGTGGGTGGACACGGCGCGCATGCGCCCGAAGCCGAACATCATTCCCGGCAGTACGCAGCCATCGGTGCCGCCGCTGAGCATCACGTCCGCCTCGCCGGCGCGTAGGAGCGCCGCCGCGTAGCCGATGGCGTCGGTGGACGACGTGCAGCCGGTCGAGAGCACGTGACTCACGCCGCGCAGCCCGAGCGAAATCGAGATCTCGCTCGACACCATGCCGCAGATGCCGATGGCGATGGCGTAGGGCGTGACGCCCTTGCCGCCATTGGTGAAGAAGTCGCGGTATTGCTTCTCGCCGACGTCGATGCCCCCACCGCCGCTGCCGATGATGACCCCGGCGCCCGGCGTGCCGACGCCGAGGCCGGCATCGTGCCAGGCCTCGCGGCCGGCGATGACCCCGAAGAGCGCCGCGCGCGAGTAGCGCTTCGGGTCAGCACGCGACTCCCAGCCCTCGGCCGTTTCGCCGTCGAGCGCGGGCGCCGCGGTCATGTCCACGCGCGGCACGGCCGCCGCCACCTGGGAGGGGTACCCGGTGACGTCGAACTCGGTGATGGCGCGCGTGCCGCTCACGCCGCGCGAGACGTGATCCCAGAAGCGTTCACGGCCGGCGCCGAACGTCGAGACGACGCCGATGCCGGTGATGACGATGCGCGGTGTGCTCACGTGGGGCCTGGCCACGCGAAGCGCGCGCGGGCGTCCCTATAATACGTGCGCGCCGCTGCCGCGCCATCCACCCATGCCGTCCACCACCACCTCCTCTGCCGCCAGTCGCGTCGTGGCGTGGTGTGGGGGCGCCGCGTTCGTGGCGGCGCTCATGACGGGCGTCTGGTTCGTGGGCGTCGTCTTCGCGGCGCCGGCGCCGGGCGACGGCCTGCGTCCTCTGGCCATGGCGTGGAACGTCCTTGCCTTCACGGTCTTCGCCGCGCACCACAGCGTGATGGCGCGTACCCGCGCCAAGGCGTGGATCCAGTCCGTCGTGCCGCCAGAGCTCGAACGGTCGCTCTACGTATGGGTCGCGTCGCTGCTCTTCATCGCCCTCTGCCTGAGCTGGCAGCGCGTGCCGGGTGTGCTCTACACCGCCACCGGCTGGACGGCCTGGGCGCTGCGCGGCATGCAGATCGCGGGCGTCGTCTTCACGCTGGCCGGGGCGCGCGTGCTCGACGGCCTCGAACTCGCCGGCATCCGCCAGGTGCTCGGACCGCCGCGGCCGGCCGCCATCCGTGTGGTGTGGCCGTTCACGGTCGTGCGACACCCGATCTATCTGGGGTGGGCACTCCTCGTCTTCGGTGTCTCACCGATGACGGTCGACCGCCTGGTGTGGGCGCTCGTGAGCACCTTCTACCTCGTTATCGCCATGCCTTGGGAGGAGCGTAGCCTTTCCGCTGCCGCGGGGCCGGCGTACTCGGCGTACTGCCGGCGGGTGCGCTGGCGGATGGTGCCTGGGGTGTACTGACCCGCGGCGTCGCGTCGTCGTCTTCGTCGTCGACCTTCGGCAGGCCGTCGAGCTGGTCCACGAACACCAGCGAGTGCATCGACGGAATCTCGAAACGCTTGCCGCACGTCTTACAGGTGAGCTCGTCGTCCACCCGGATCAAGTGGTCGCGCAACTTGAGGAACTTGGCGCGGTCGGTTTCGTCCGCATTGGGAGGCACCCGGTCCTTCCGCGTGCGGCGCATCCAGCGCATCTGGTAGTCGTTCGTGCGCTTGCACCGGGGGCACGCGTAGCGCCCGTTGCGCTGTTCGGGCCGTTCGTTGAAGAAGGCGCGTTCGTCGAGTGCCATCCCGCGATCTTAACAGGTCGCGGCAGCCGGCGCGGGCGCGTATGATCCGCAGGAGACGCCGCCCGTACGCGACGCCGCGACCCCATGCCCGAGCCACAGACGCCGCCCATCCCCTCGTCGCTGCCCGTGCTGCCCCTGCGCCGCACGGTGGCATTCCCGCTCACCCTGCAGCCGCTCGCGGTGAACCGTCCGGCGTCGATCGAGTCGGTCAACAAGGCGCTGACCACCGACCGCATGCTGCTGCTCGTCGTGCAGAAGGACGACGCCGACGAGCCCGATCCGGCCCAGCTCGAGTCGGTCGGCACGATCTGCATCGTGCGCCAGATGGCGCGCGCCGAACACGGCCTGAACATCATCTTCGAAGGCGTGGCCCGGGTGCGCGTGCTCACGGTGAGCAAGACCGGCACGACCATCGTGGCCAACGTCGAGCCGCTGCCGGAACGCCTCGAGAAGGATGTCGAGACGGAGGCCTACGAACGCCGCATCCGCGAGCTGGCCGAGAAGGCCGTGGGCCTCGCCACCGGCGCCTCGGCCGAGGTGCGGCAGATCGTGCTCGGCATCGACGACCCGCTGCGCCTCGCCTACCTGCTCGGCTCGATGCTCGACGCCACGGCCGCCGAGAAACAGCACATCCTCGCCGCCGACCCGCTGCTCAAGAAGCTCGAGCTCGTGCACGCCATGCTCGCCCGCGAAGTCTCGGTGCTCGAGCTCAAGGGCAAGATCGAATCGCAGGCGCAGGCCGAGATGTCGGAGTCGCAGCGCCAGTACTACCTGCGGCAGCAGCTCAAGGCGATTCAGGAAGAACTTGGCGAAGGCGAGAGCACCGACCTCGGCGACCTGCGCAAGAAGATCGAGGCGGCGAAGCTGCCCGAGCCGGTGCTCACGCAGGTGAACCGCGAACTCGACCGCCTGGGCCGCATGGGCCCGAGCGGCGGCGCCGAGTCGCAGATGATCCGCACCTACCTCGACTGGGTGCTCGAAGTGCCGTGGTCCACCATCACCGAGGACCGGCTCGACCCGGTGGCGGCGCGCGCCGTGCTCGACGACGACCACTACGACCTCGACAAGGTCAAGGAACGCATCGTCGAGTACCTCGCCGTCCGCAAGCTCAAGGGCGACATGAAGGGGCCGATCCTCTGCTTCGTCGGGCCGCCCGGCGTGGGCAAGACGTCGCTCGGCCAGTCGATCGCCCGTGCCATGCAGCGCAAGTTCGTCCGCATCTCGCTCGGCGGCGTGCGCGACGAAGCCGAAATCCGCGGTCACCGCCGCACCTACATCGGCGCCCTGCCGGGCCGCATCGTGCAGGCGCTCAAGCAGGCCGGCTCGATGAACCCGGTGTTCATGCTGGATGAAGCCGACAAGCTGGCGGCCGGTATCCAGGGCGATCCGGCGGCGGCGCTGCTCGAGGTGCTCGACCCGGCGCAGAACCACAACTTCCGCGATCACTACCTGGAAGTGCCGGTGGACCTCTCGAAGGTGCTCTTCATCGCCACGGCCAACCAGCTCGGCACGATGCACCCGGCGCTGCTCGACCGCATGGAGATCATCCAGCTCTCGGGCTACACCGAGGAAGACAAGCTGCACATCGCGCGGCGGTACCTCATCCCGCGCCAGCTGTCGGAACACGGCCTCACCGCCGACGCGCTCGCGATCGACGACAGCGCGCTCAGCGTCATCGTCTCGGAATACACACGGGAGGCCGGCGTGCGGAGCCTCGAGCGGCTCATCGGCGCGGTGTCGCGCAAAGTGGCGGCGCGCGTGGCCTCGGCGCCTGAGGGCACGGCCGTGCCGGCCACGACGGTGAGCGCGGAGCACGTGGACGACTACCTCGGCCCGGCGCGCTTCAAGAGGGAAGTGGCGTTCCGCACGTCCACGCCTGGCGTCGCCACCGGCCTTGCCTGGACCGAAGCCGGCGGCGACGTGCTCTTCATCGAAGCGTCGCTCCTGCCCGGCGGGCACGAGCAGATCATCCTGACCGGCCAGCTCGGGAACGTGATGCAGGAATCGGCCCGTGCCGCCGTCAGCCACATCCGCGCGCAGGCCGAGCAGCTCGGCGTGGACCCGGCCTTCCTGCGCGCCAAGGACCTGCACCTGCACGTGCCGGCCGGCGCCATTCCGAAAGACGGCCCCTCGGCCGGCGTCACGATGGCCACGGCGATTCTCTCGGCCGCGACCGGACGCGCGGTGCGTGAGGACGTGGCGATGACGGGCGAAATCACGCTGAGCGGCCTCGTGCTGCCGGTGGGCGGCATCCGCGAGAAAGCGCTCGCCGCGCGCCGATTCGGCGTGAAGACCGTGATCCTGCCGGCGCTCAACGAGCCCGACCTCATCGACATCCCCGAGGAACTGCGCCGCGACATGACGTTCGTGTTCGCGCGCACGCTGGAAGACGTACTGGCAGCCGCGCTCGGTCCGGCGCCGGAGCTGGCCGTGCCGGCGGTGGCGCACGGCCCGCAGGACGTGGACGCGTAAGCCGCGCATGCCGCGCCCGCTCGTCTACTACATCTCGGGCCATGGCTTCGGCCATGCCTCACGGTCGATCGAGGTAGTGAACGCGCTGCTGGCGCTCGCCCCCGATCTGCCGATCCACATCCGCACGGCGGCACCGCGCTGGCTCTTCGACCTCACGGTGCGCGGGCCGTTCGTGTTCGACGTGCTCACGACCGACCCGGGCGTCGTGCAGCACGACAGCCTGAGCCTCGACGCCGCCGAGACCATCCGCCGGGCCGATGCCTACGTGCGCGACCTGCCGGTGCTCGCCGCGCGGGAAGCCGAGGCGCTGCGCGCCGTGGATGCGGCCTTCGTGATGGCCGACATCCCGCCGCTCGCGCTGGAGGCCGCACGCCTGGCCGGCGTGCCGGCAATGGCGCTCGGCAACTTCACGTGGGACTGGATCTTCCGCGACTATCCAAGCGGCGCCGCGGCGGCCGACGCACTCGGCGCGGTCTATCGCCGCGGCGGACGCGCCTTTCGGCTGCCGCTCTGCGGCGGCTTCGAGACGATCCCGGAGATCATCGATCTGCCGCTCATCGCCCGGCGGGCCCGGTACGCGCCCGCGGAGACGCGCGCGCGCCTGGGTCTCCCCGGGGGCCGGCTGGCGCTCGTGTCGTTCGGCGGCTACGGCGTGTCGGGTATCGACCTCGACGCGCTCAGCCGCACCGGGGGCTGGTCGCTGCTCGTGAGCGCGAGCGTGCCCTTCGGGCCCGACCGCGTGCCGCTCGCCCAGGTAGCCGCCCGGGGCGCGCTGCATCCGCTCGACGAACCGGCGATGTACGCGATGGGCCTGCGCTACGAAGACGTGGTGGCAGCGGTGGACGTCGTGGTCACGAAACCCGGCTACGGCATCATCAGCGAGTGTGCGGCCAATGACACGGCGCTGCTCTACACCGATCGCGGCCAGTTCATCGAATACGGCGTGCTCGTGCGCGAGATGCCGCGCTACGTGCGCTGCGCGTATCTGGCGCAGGCCGAGATCCTCACGGGCCACTGGCAGACGGCGCTCGACCAGCTCATCGCCACCCCGGGTCCCGCTACGCGCGCAGCCGTGGACGGCGCCGAGGTGGCGGCGCGCTGGATCCTCGCGCAGCTCAACTGACGGCGGCGCACCTACTTCCGAGCATCGAGCGTTTTCACGTCGTAGCCGAGCACCTGCGGATCGGCACTGACGAGTGTCAGCCCTTCGACGAGCGCCTGCGCGACGAGCAATCGATCGAACGGGTCGCGATGGCGAGGCGGCAGGAGCTCCATCCGCAGCATGTGCTCGACGCCGGCCTCGAGGGTGGAGACACCATCGTCGATGAGTTCGGCAACGAATTGCCGTGTGCCGCCGGCCCCGAGCGACAGCTTACCTGTGGACTGCTTGATCACGAGCTCCATGACGCAGACGCTCGACAGCACGAGGTCGGCTGGTTGCCGCAGGAGCTTGCGCCGAAGCGGCGATGGCAGGCGGCTGGCATCCGCCTTCAGCCAGAGCCAGCAGTGCGTGTCGAGCAGATATGTCACGCGCCCCACTCCGCCAGCTCGGCTTCCGTCAGCGGCGTGTCGAAGTCCGGAGCGATCCGGATGCGCCCCCGCCACGTGTCGACGCAGAAACGCTTCGCGGCGGACGCGGGGAACGGCACGAGCCTGGCGACCGGCTGACCGTTTCGCGCGATGACCACCTCGCGCCCCTGTTCGACCTCTTTGAGCAGCTTCGACAGCTCGGTCTTGGCCTGGTGCACGTTGACACTGAGTGCGGCCTTCATGACCCAACCAGCGTAGCCTAGCTAACCCACTTAGTCAATGACACACCGGCACCGCTGAGTCGATTCGCGGGTTGACTGCGGTGGCGACGTTGCTACAATCGCGGCGTCTGCTCTCGGCCGCAATCGCACCTCAGGAGCCTTCATGATTTCCCGCCGCTCGCTCATCACCTCCGGCGCTCTCGCTGCCGGCGCCCTCGCCACCACCCGCACGGCAGAGGCCGAACAGGCGGCGTCGATGCCGGCGCCCATCGCCGCGCTGACCTCGATGCGCGGCACGGCGAAGCCGATCACGCGCGACGAGCGGAAGGGACGCGTGGAGAAAGCGCGCCGGCTCATGGCCGAGCAGAAGATCGACGCGCTGATGCTGACCGGCGGCACATCGCTCGTCTACTTCAGCGGCATCCAGTGGGGCCTCAGCGAACGTCTGTTCTCGCTGGTGATTCCGAAGAACGGCGAGCCCTTCGTGGTCTGCCCCGCCTTCGAGGAAGATCGCGCCCGCGAGCAGTTCGCCACGAGCCCCTTCACCGGCACCGCCGACGTGCGCACGTGGGAAGAACACGAGAGCCCCTACGAGCGCCTGGCGCAGGGCCTGAAGGATCGCGGCATCACCACGGGCCGCCTCGGCGTCGAGGAAACCGTGCGCCACATGTTCGTGGACGGCGTGGCCAAGGCCGCGCCCGGTCTCACGCTCGTGAGCGGCACGCCTGTCACGGCCGGCTGCCGCATCTACAAGGACGCGCACGAACTCGACCTGATGAAGTTCGCCTGCGCGGTCACGCTCAAGGCGTACGAAGCCGCCTACAAGTCGCTCAAGGAAGGCATGACGCAGAGCGAGTTCCAGGGCCTCATCGCCCAGGCGCACGCGCGCCTCGGCTACCCGGGCTACGCCAGCGCGCAGACGGCGGAGTTCTCCGCACTCCCCCACGGCTCGATTCAGCCGCAGGTGATCAAAGAAGGCACGATCATCCTCATCGACGGCGGCTGCGCGGTGGAAGGTTACCAGTCGGACATCAGCCGCACGTTCGTGCTCGGCAAGGCCACCGACAAGATGAAGAAGGTCTTCGACATCGAGTTCGCCGCGCAGACCGCGGCCCTCAAGGCGGCACGCCCCGGCGTGCCGTGTGAGGCGGTGGACGCCGCCGCCCGCAAGGTGATCGAAGATGCCGGCTACGGCCCCGGCTACAAGTACTTCACACACCGTGTGGGCCACGGCATGGGGATGGACGGCCACGAATGGCCGTACCTCGTGAAGGGCAACACGCTGCCCCTCGCCCCCGGCATGGTCTTCAGCGACGAACCAGGCATCTACATCACGGGTGAATTCGGCGTGCGCCTCGAAGACGACATGTACATCACGGAGACCGGCGCCGAGCTGATGACGCCGCAGAGCCGCTCGCTCGAGAACCCGTTCGCGACGTCGTAAGCGCCGCGAAATCGCCGCCGCGCCCATGCCGACGAGCCGGACGACCACGGCATAAGCGAATCAGGCGGCCGCGGGGGACCACGGCGCCCTGTCCAATGCTGTTCGCCGCCATTTCTTCAACGGAGCAAGCGTGAGATTGCAGCATCTGCGACTCGCGATCGTGGGCGCGTGCGCCGTCTCGTTCTACCCGGCCCACACTGCGTGGCTCGAGGCAGGCGCTCAGTCCAGAGACGAGGCGGCAATCGCGAGGCAATTTGTCGGGATGTGGCGGCTCGTGTCGTATCAGCAACGCCTCGCGGACGGAACGCTGCGACAGAGCCCACTGAGCGTGGGCTAGATCATCTACACGGACATTGGGGGGCATGTGTTACGTCAGCATGGATCCCAATCGCTCCATGTGGAACATGGGTGGTAAGAGGGATCCCCTCGGGTATGCGCCGACACCAGAAGAGGCGAGTTCAGGAATCGCCGGCCTTGGCGCCTACTGCGCCGCCGTCGAGGTGCACGCGAAGGAAGGATTCGTCCTTCATCGCGTGGAAGTCGACAAGACCCCCAACATGATCGGGGCCACGCGGAAACGCTGGTTCACGTTCGAAGGGCCGGACCGCGTGGTGCTGAGTGTCGACCCGGCAGAGAACAACCCGCCCGTGGTCGACACTCGTTTGACGTGGGAGCGAGTCACGAAGTAGTGCCCGGCGAGTGGCGCCGGCGGGCAGTTGGGGGACGCATCGGTCGGGAGACACAGTCACAGAGGCCTCGGCGCTCCTTGCCTCGCCCTTCAAGGCGGGACCGCCTCGAAGGGCCGGCGAACGGCAGCGGGACGTTCCGAGCCCGCCGGGCGGCGCCTGCAGTTGGAGCGAACGTCTCCGTACGCAGCACGACCCGCACGCCAGTGGCGAGCGGGTCGCGGGCCGATCCTGAGCGCGTGCCTTTACGCGTCTTTGACGCAGGTCACGAGCGACCACATCGACAGCAGGTTCACCTTGTCGATGGAGATCGGCCGCAGTTCCGCCTGCTCGAGAAAGCGCGGCAGATCCAGATCCGACTTGAAGCCGATGTGCACGCAGAGCGGCGAGATGGCCGTTTCGATCTTCGACAGCACCGCGTTCTCGCTCTTGAAGTGATTCAGGATGACGATGCGGCCGCCGGGCTTGCACACGCGGCGCATTTCGCGGACGACGGCGACCGGGTCGGGCACGACGCTGATGAGATACGGCGCGTAGACCGTGTCGAAGCTGTTGTCTTCGAAGGTGAGCTTGGCGGCGTCCATCTCGAGCACGCGCACGTTGCGCAGCCCGTTCTTCGCGATGCGTTCGCGGGCCTTCTCGAGCATGCCGGCCGACAGGTCGATGCCCACCACCTGGCACGACCGCGGGTAGTGCCGCAGGTTGATGCCGGTGCCGACGCCCACTTCCAGAATCGACGACCCCTCGGCGATGATCATGCGCTCGAATGCCTGGAGCCGGCCGGGGTGCAGCGTGGGTCCGAACGTCAGGTCGTAGACACCCGAGATCTTCTCGTAGACGCGTTCGACGAACGCGTTCTCGACCACGGTGGACGACAGCGCCTGCGTCGCGGCGTCGCCTCCCATGTACTTCTCGTCCTGGCGCTCACTGAACATAGCCATTCGGGACCCTCCCGGGCGTCGTCGGCACTATACCAGAACCGATCCGTGCCGTGCCGGGGCACTCGGGCGCCGCTCACACCGCGGCTGACACGACCTCGAGTGCCCGTTCCACCCGCCCCGCCGGCGTGGACACGACCACACCGGCCGTCATCGGACGCAGCGCGTCCAGCAGTTCCTTTGCAATCTTCACGCCCTCACGGCGGGCCTCATCGGCTCCCGTAGCTGCACGCATCCGCTCGACGAGCGTCAACGGCACGACGACGTCCGGCACTTCGTTGGCCATGAACTCGGCGTTCAGGGGCGAATCGAAGGGCCAGAGCCCGGCCACCACGGGGATCTTCAGGTGCTCGACGCGGCGCAGGAAGCGTTCGAAGGCGGACACGTCGAAGACCGGCCGCGTGACCACGAACTCGGCGCCGGCCTCCACCTTGTATTCGAAGCGGCGGAGCTCGCGATCGAGGTCCGCGGCTGCCGGATTCACCATCACACCGGCCAGCAGCCCCGTGGGCTCGCCAATCGGCTGCCCGGCGATGTCGAGGCCGTGATTGAGACGGCTCAGCACGTGGGTCAGGCCCACCGAGTCCACGTCGAAGACCGCCGTAGCGTCGGGGATGTCACCGATCTTGCGGACGTCGCCGGTGATGCCGAGGATGTTGCGGACGCCCATGGCGTGCGCGCCGAGCAGGTCGGACTGGATGCCGAGCAGGTTGCGGTCGCGGCAGGAGTACTGGAGCAGCGGCTCGATGCCGCCCTGTTGCCGGATGAGCGCGGCCAGCGCCAGTGCGCCCACGCGGGCGCCGCCGCGCGGGGCGTCCGACACGAGCACCAGGTCGATGCCGCGGCCGGCGGCCAGGCGCGCCGCGGCGAGCGCATCGGCTGCGGCATGGCCGCGGGGCGGCACGAGTTCGACGCCGGTGATGAAGGTGCCGGCGGAGAGCTTCGCGCCGACGACCGACTTGTCGGCCCGCGGCACCGGCGTGCGCGCCATCGGCGTCTCGACGGTGACCGCACGGTGGCGGGCATCCCCCGGCGGGCGGGTGGAATCCGGCGCCAGCTGCTTCACGGCGAGCGCGATCTGGCGGATGTGCTCGGGCGTCGTGCCGCAGCAGCCGCCCACGAGCCGCACGCCGGCGGCGATGAAACGCCGCGCATACGACGCCATGTATTCCGGCGAGCACAGGTAGATGTTGCGGCCTTCGATGTCGCGCGGCTTGCCGGCGTTCGGCTGCGCCGAGAGTGGCGTCGCGCCACAGGCATCGGCGAGCCGCTCGACCGTCTCGAGCATCGGCGCCGGGCCCACGCTGCAGTTCACGCCCACGACGTTCGCGCCGCGGGCGAGCAGCGCCGGACCGAACTGCTCCGGCGGCGTGCCATCAAGGCTGTTGCCGTCCTCCTCGGTCGTGACCTGCGCCACGATCGGCAGGTCGCAGACGGCGCGCACCGCGTCCACCGCCGCCGCTGCTTCGTTCCAGTCGCGGAACGTCTCGAGCATCAGCAGATCGACGCCCCCTTCGACGAGCGCGGCTGCCTGCTCGCGGAAGTACTCGCGCGCTTCATCCACGCCGGTCTTGCCCCACGGCTCGATGCGCACGCCGAGCGGCCCGATCGCGCCGGCTACGTATGCCGCATCGCCCGCGGCCGCCCGCGCCAGGCGGGCGCCGGCCAGGTTGATGGCATGCACCTCATCGCCGAGACCGAAGGCGCGCAGCTTCAGCCGCGAGGCGCCGAACGTGTTGGTCTCGATGACATCGGCGCCGGCCGCCAGGTACTCGCGGTGCACCTCGCTCACGAGGTCGGGCTGCGACGTGTTGAGCGACTCGAAGCAGCGATTGATGAAGACACCCCGGCCGTACAGCTGGGTGCCCATCGCGCCGTCGCAGACGAGCACACGGGAGGCGAGGGCGTCGAGAAAACCTGGACGTGACATCAGGATGCGGCGGCGTCAGCCGGCGCGGTGCCGCCTATCGGACCGACTGCGGCGCCGAGACGCCCGCGGGCGCCGGCACGAGGAGCTCCGTCTTGTCCCACACGAAGTCGTCCTTGCTGTAGACGGCCAGCTCGTAGTCCTTGCCCATGAAGATGGCCGAGACGGGGCAGGCTTCCTCGCAGTAGCCACAGAAGATGCAGCGGGTCTTGTGGATCTGATACACGGCCGCGTAGCGGGGGCCGGCCATGACGGTGCCGTCGTTCTCGGCGGCCTCGAGGTAGATGGCGTCGGCCGGGCAGGCCACGGAGCACAGGCCGCAGGCCACGCACTTCTCCATGCCGTGCTCGTCGCGCATCAGCACCTGCTTGCCGCGATAGCGCGGGAACATCGGCACTTTCTGGTTCGGATAGTCCACCGTGATGGGCTTCCGGAACAGGTGCTTGAACGTCAGCGCGAAACCGTTGACCAACGGGCGAATCATGCCGCTCCCCTGACGAGGCAGAACCGGGCCCCGTACCTTGGCAATTGTAGCATCGGCGCGCAGGGCCGGGCGGTTCCGGTCCCGGGCCGGGGGTTCGGTTACCATGGAATGGCCGGGCGCCGGGGAAACGCGGCGCCCGCCACGACCGTATTAGGTAATCGAGGAGCCCACCCCGTGGATCAGCCCGACCGAGCCGACGCCGACGCGCCCGTGACGCCCGAGCTCCCCGTTCCTGGCCCCGAGGCCGCGGTCGAGCCGGCTCCCGCGCCGGCCGCCCCGCTCGCCGCGCGGATGGAGATGGACGCGGCACCGGCCGACGCCTACACGGCCGTGCCGCTTCCGGGCTTCGACGCCCCGCCGCCCGGCCACCACCACCCCGGCGCCTTCACGCCGGTCGCCGCCGCACCCACGCGGTCCGACCGCCTCGCTGCCTGGCAGGAGGAATTCTGGGCGTGGATGAAGACGCTGGCCTCGGCCGCCCTCTACGCCATCGTCATCGTGACGTTCGTGTTCCAGGTGGCGCGCGTCGAGGGCCTCAGCATGGCCCCCACGCTCGACGATCAGGACCGCCTCATCGTCAACAAGCTGATCTACCGGATGTCGGATCCGCGCCGCGGCGACATCGTGATGCTCTACTACCCGCTCGACCCCGACAAGATGTTCGTGAAGCGTGTCATCGCCGAGGAAGGCGATCAGGTGCGCATCGTCGATGGCCGCGTCTACGTGAACGACGTGCCGATGCCGAGCGAGTACGTGCCCGTGGAATATCAGAGCCACGACGACTGGGGCCCGCAGGTGATCCCGCAGGGCCACTACTTCGTGATGGGCGACCACCGGAACAACAGCCAGGACAGCCGCCACTTCGGCTTCGTCCCCAAGCGCTACATCGTCGGCAAGGTCCAGGTGCGCTGGTGGCCGGTACCGCAGGCGCGCACGTTCTGAGCCTCGGTTCGATTTCAGCGGTGCGCTGACGGATTCGCGCCTCACTGCCGCGCGGCGGGCGCTCCTCGATCACGCGGCGACGCGCCGCTGCACGCCGTCGCCTGCTGGCACTGTCCGTGCTCCTCCGGTTGGTATCACCGCGGCTGACGCCGCACTCGATACCAGAATTCGGAGGCACGAACAATGAACGCAGCACGGAACACTCAGCAGGCTCCTTCGGCATGGCGCGCGCGGCTCGGCACGGCGGGCATTCTCGCGGCCGCCACGCTGGCCCTGTCGCCGCTGGCCGTCACGATGACCTCGCCCGTGACGGTCGAGGCCCGCATGGCCGACCAGGTGCCCGACCCGTGCGACTTCACGACGAGCGGCGGCTATGTCATCACCGACGCCGGCAAGAAGGCCAACTTCGGCGCCCACGGCGGCTGCAAGAACGGCGACTTCTGGGGCCACCTGAACTTCGTCGATCACTCGACGGGGTATCACGTGAACAGCGTGGAGGTCACGGCCTACATCGCGCCGTTCGGCGTGGACCAGCCGGTGCGCGACGTCTGCGGCATCGCCAGCACGAACAACCCCAACGATCCTGAGTACGTCTACTTCCGCGCCCGGCTGATGGACAACGGCGAGCCCGGCGGCGTCGATCAGTTCGGCCTGAAGCTCGACAACGGCTACACGGTGACGACGCGCGACCTCGGCACGGCGCGCCCCGGCGCCGGCAACGTGCAGCTCCACCGCCCGAACAACTCGACCACGCTGCCGCTCGTGGACGCCGCGACGGCCTGCAACGGCCTGAGCTTCGAGAGCAATCCGGAGTAGCCGCGCTCGTGCGGGAATGCGGGCCGTGGGGGCTCGCATTCCCGCCTCGTTTTGAACGTAGACGTCAGCGCGCGGCGTCGTCGCCGGGCTTCGCCGCCGGCTTCGACAGCGCCTCCCCGGGCTTGCCGAGAATCACGACGGAAATCACGGCCGGTTCGGTCTCGCTCGCGTTCGCCGACGTGCTGTGCACCGAGCCCATCGGCTCGAAGAACGACTGCCCCGCCTCGAGCACCTTCGCCGGCTCACCGTTGATGGCCCAGCGGATTTTCCCGCGCACGACATACCCGAAGGTCGGGCCCGGATGCTGATGCGCGGCGGACTCTGCTCCCGGCGGATACGTCACCTCGAGCATCGTGCCCTGAAAGCCCGCGAATGCCGCACCGAGCGGATGCGCGCCCAGGGGCCGCGAGGTCGTGCCCGGACGCGCCTGGGCCGCCAGGGCCCGCCGCGGCATGGCCGCACCCACGATCACCGCCACGCCCGCCTGCAATACGTCTCGCCGTTCCATCACGCGTCCTCCTGACGGCCGAACGCTATCACGGCGCAGGCGGCGGGGACGAGTGTCGCCGCGAACGGCGGCACCTGGCCCGGCCGGGCGCGGTCTACGCGTCGTCGACGCCAGTCGAATTCACGCGAGGCGCGCCTTCAGGCGATGCCACGGCGCCTCCACCACGTGCCAGAGCACCGTCGCGAGCGCCAGTGTCACGCCCCACGACAGCGCGGCCCGCCACAGCGGGACGAACGCCATCGCCGATGGCCAGCCGGCGGCAGCGAGAGCGGCGTCGAGCACGACCGGCGCAAACGGATGCACGAGATAGATGCCGTAACTGATGCGGCCCATCGCCACGACCGCGGGATGCCCGAGCACGCGCCCGACGACGCCCGGCCATCCTGCGATCCCGCGCCACACGATCCACGCGAACACGAGCCCCTGCGCCACCTGACGCCACACGGTCAGCCACGATGGCAACGCATGACCGAGCCATTCGGGCAGGGCGAGCGTGAGCCACACGACGAGTCCACAGGCGCCGGCGCGCGGCCACACGCGGGAGGCCGATTGGGGCGATGCCGCCCACGCCAGCCACGCGATGAGCGCGCCGAGCCCGAGCGAGTCGGCGCTGCCGCCCGGCACGAGGGCCCAGAACGGCTCGCCGAGTTCGCGGGCGTCGGCCACGAGACGCGCGACCGGCCCGAGCAGCACCGTCGCCGCGAAGAGCCACGGCAGGCGCGCCGACGGCAGCCACACGACCGCCCACGGCCACAGCAGATAGAACTGCTCTTCCACCGCGAGCGACCAGAAGTGGCTGAAGTGGCCCTGCCACACCCCCTGCCAGGCGATGTAGGCGTTCGAGAGGTACGCCGCGTGCCACGCCCACGTGGTGGCGGCGAGTGGCACGTCCGCCGCCCACGCGGCCGCGAGCACGACGTAGAACGCCGGAAAGAGACGGAGCGCGCGCCGCATATAGAAGCGGCCCACGGCCGATCCGCGCTCCGGGGCGTCGCGCAGGCCGAGCAGGATGCGCGTGATGAGGAAGCCGCTCAGGACGAAGAACAGGTGCACGCCGGCGCCGAACGGCAGGCCGAACTGCCACGCCGGCATCCAGTGCGACCAGGCGACGGCCGCCACCGACACCGCCCGCAGGCCGTCGAGATGCGGCGCGTAGGCCGGCCGCGCCTCAGTAGCCACGCGCGAGATCGACCTGCCAGTGCACGGGCTCGCCTGCCTCCCGGCGGCGGATGTTCCCGGCGAAGAGATCGACGACGTCGAACCAGTGATCGGGGCGGAAGCCCGACGTGTGCGGCGTGAGCACGGCGTTCGGCGCGCGCCAGATCGGATGCGACGCCGGCAGCGGCTCTTCGTGGAAGACGTCGAGCGCGGCGCCGGCCAGGTGCCCGCTCGTGAGGGCGTCGACGAGCGCCATCGTGTCCACGAGCTGACCGCGCGCGACGTTCACGAGCCGCGCGCCGCGACGCATCCGCGCGATCCGCGCCTTGTCGAAGAGGGCGTCGGTCGCGGCCGTGAGCGGCGCGGCGATGACGACGACATCCGCCACCGCGAGCATCTCGTCGAGGCTCTCGGGGCTCCACACGCGTGACACGCCGGGCGGCGCGCCACGCGTGGGATCGCGCCGCACGCCGACGACCTCCATGCCGAACGCCGCGGCGAGCCGCGCCACTTCGGCGCCGATGGACCCGAGGCCGACGACACCCAGGCATTGCCCGCGCAGCACCGTCGGCAACTGCGTGCCGGTGAACTCGTTCTGCGCCCACGCGGCCTGCTGCTGCCGCTCGAAGGCAAGCGACAGGCGCCGCGTGAGGGCCAGCAGCGACGCCAGCACGTGTTCGGCAATCGGCGTGGACTGGATCTGCCGGGAGTTCGACACGACGATGCCGCGCGCGGCGAGTTCCGGCAGGCACAACGTGCCGACGGCCACCGCCGACGAATGCAGCCAGGTCAGACGCTCGGCGGTGGCGAGTTCGGGCGGCGTCAGCACCCACGTGAAGGCGACGTCGCACACGCGCAGGCCTTCGGCGCGCGCCTCGGGCGTCGTGGCGTGGAGGAACGTGTGCTGCGGACAGTGGGCGCGCAGACGCTCGACGGCCGCCGCCGGAATCTGCCAGGCGGCGACGGGCTGCTGGATCGAGACGAGGATCGTCACCGCGTGCGGCTCCGTGCCGGGCGTGTCACACGCCGGTAGTGGCCGGAGCGCCCGCCGCGCTTTTCCTCGAGCCGCACGTCCTCGATCACCATCTCCTTGTCGATGGCCTTGAGCATGTCGTAGACGGTGAGCGCGGCGACCGACACGGCGGCCAGCGCCTCCATCTCGACGCCGGTCTGTCCCTGGGTGCGCACGGCGGCGCGGATGCCGATGCCGCGCGGCGTGTGCGAGAGCTCCACGTCGATGCCGGTGAGCACCAGCGGATGGCAGAGCGGGATGAGATCGGACGTGCGCTTGGCGGCCATCACGCCGGCCAGCCGCGCCGCCTGCAGCGGATCGCCCTTCTTCAGCCGCCCGCCGCGCACCGCGCGCCGGGTCGCGGCCGCGAGGGCGACGTGGCCCGACGCCACGGCCTCGCGTTCGGTCACGGCCTTGGCGCCGACGTCCACCATGCGCAGGCGGCCGTCGGCATCAGCGTGGGTCAGTCGCGCGGGTATCGGCATGCGCCCTCCTCGGGGCGGCGGTCAGGACGTGGGGTCGCCCTGCGCCAGGTAGAACGAAAGGCTCTCGAGCGAGACGGTCAGGTCGACGCTCTTGAGCTTGATGCCTTCCGGCACGCGCAGCGTGCCGGGGGAGAAGTTGAGCACGGCCTTCACGCCGCTGCCGGCCACCTGGTCGAGCACGTGCTGGGCGGCCTCGGCCGGCACCGCCAGCACGACGATGTCGACCCGCTCCTTCTTCAGCACCTTGCGGATGTCACGCACGTCGTAGATCGGCACGCCCCCTCGCGACTCGTCGCCGATCTTGCCATCGGCGCTGTCGAACATGGCGACGATCTCGAAACCTTCGCGGCGGAACCCCGGGTAATCGGCGAGGGCCATGCCGAGATTGCCGGCGCCCATCACTGCCACCTTCAGGCGGCGGTCGAGGCCGAGGATCTGCCGCAGGTGCAGTTTCAGATCCTTGACGTAATAGCCGACGCCACGCACGCCGAATTCGCCGAAATACGCCAGGTCCTTGCGGATCTGGGCGGCGTTCAGGTGAAAGCGCTCGGCCAGCGTCTGGGACGAGATGGTCTCGACCCCGTCGGCTTCGAGCTGGTTGAGGCAGCGGAGATAGACGGAGAGGCGGCCTGTCGTGAGTTCCGACACCTGCTCGGCGGCGGCCTTCCGCTTGTTCTTCGAATTCACAAGCCTCGTCAGGATACGGCAAAGGGTCAAGCCGGTAAAGCCTCACGGCCCCCTGCCGGTCCTGCGTTACCATCCCGGCCTATGGCTCAAACCTCCACGCCGCCCGGACCGGGCGCCGCCGCCCCGAAGGTGTTCACGCCCTACGTGCCTGCCAGCCAGTCGATGGCCGAGTTCACCGCCAAGGCCATCATCCTCGGCGTGCTCTTCGGCCTGCTCTTCGGCGCCTCCACGGTCTATCTGGGCCTCAGGGCCGGGCTCACGGTCTCGGCATCGATTCCGATTGCCGTGCTCGCCATCTCGGTGCTGAAGCGGTTCGGGGGTTCGACCATCCTCGAGAACAACATCGTGCAGACGATCGGCTCGGCCGGCGAATCGGTGGCCGGCGGGGTGGTGTTCACCATCCCGGCCCTCATCTTCCTCGTCCCCGAGGGGCCGAAATACTTCAGCTACACGCAGATCACGATGCTGGCGTTCGCCGGCGGCATCCTCGGCGTGCTGATGATGGTGCCGCTGCGCCGCGCGCTCATCGTCAAGGAACACGGCGTGCTCCCCTACCCCGAAGGCACGGCCTGCGCGGAAGTGCTCGTCGCCGGTGAACGCGGCGGCAAGCTGGCGAGCCTGGTGTTCGGCGGCCTCGGCATCGGCGCGCTCTGGAAGTCCCTCTCCGGCATCTTCAATCTCTTCCTCGCGGAAGTCGGCTACTCGATGCCGCGGTCGAGCCAGTTCCCGAACGCCACGCTCAACGTCGACATCTCGCCCGAGTACATGGGCGTCGGCTACGTCATCGGCCCGCGCATCGCCGGCACCATGTTCGCCGGCGGCGTGTTGTCGTGGCTCGTGCTGCTGCCGCTCCTGTCGCTGCTCGGCGCGGCCATTCCGGCGCCGTTCCCGCCGATCCATCCGAACTTCGCGAACAACCCGGCCACCGGCCAGCCGTTCCTCATCTCGGAGATGGGCCCCGGCCAGATCTGGAGCGCCTACATCCGCTACATCGGCGCCGGCGCCGTGCTGGCCGCCGGGCTCATCACGCTCGCCCGCACGCTGCCGACGATCGTCGCGTCGGCCCGCGACGGACTGAAGGGCTTCGGCGCCTCGACCGGCGCGGCGCCGCTGCGCACCGAACGCGACATGCCGATCATGGTTGTGCTCGTCGGCTCACTGCTGCTGGCCGTGTTCCTTGCGGTGACGCCGGGCCTGCCGACGCAGGGCAACGTGCTCGTCTCGATCCTGATCGTGCTCTTCGGCTTCTTCTTCGCCACCGTGGCCTCGCGCATCACCGGGCTCATCGGCAGTTCGTCGAACCCGATTTCGGGCATGACCATCGCCACGCTCATCATCACGTGCCTCATCTTCGTGACGCTCGGCTGGACAGGTGATGTCTACGCGCCGGTGGCCCTTGCGGTGGGCGCCATCGTCTGCATCGCGGCGGCGAATGCCGGCAACACGTCGCAGGACCTCAAGACCGGCTATCTCGTGGGCGCCACGCCCTACTACCAGCAGCTCGGGCTCGCCATCGGCGTCGTGACGTCGGCCTTCATCATCGGACTGACGGTGCTCTACATGCACCAGGTGTTCGGCATCGGCTCGAAAGACGTGGCGGCGCCGCAGGCGACGCTCATGGCCACGCTCATCCAGGGCCTGCTCTCGCAGAACCTGCCATGGGGCCTCGTGCTCGTCGGCGTCTTCATCGCCGTGACGCTCGAACTCTGCGGCATCCACTCGCTGTCGTTCGCGGTGGGCGCCTACCTGCCGATCGCGACGACCGCGCCGATCTTCATCGGGGGTCTCGTGCGCTGGTTCGTGGAACGGAAGACCGGCGTCACGCAGGATTCCGACATCAGCGCCGGCACACTCTTCAGCTCCGGCCTCATCGCCGGCGGCTCGCTCGCCGGCATCCTGTTCGCGGTGCTGGTCGGCCTCGAACAGCAGGGGTATCAGGTCCTGTCGTCGCTGCAGGCCGTGGGCAACGCGCTCCCCTTCCTGCACGCGGAAGGCGCGTCGGGCCACCTCTTCGGCGCCGGCCTGTTCCTGATGCTCGCCGTGATCCTGGCGCGCGCCGGCCAGCGCACGGTGGACTAAGGCACCATGCGAATCGCGTAGGTGCGCGATTCGCTGCGCTCGCCGCTCGTGGCGGTGAGTTCGAGCACGTACTCGCCGGCGGCGAGCGGCGCCAGGCTGATCTCGGCCACGATGGTCGCCGGCTGCGCGCCGGACGCCGGCCGCTCGCTGATGGCCACCGGCACCTGCATCACCTGACCGGCCCGGTTCAGAAGACGCCCGGTCACGGCGGCCGCGGCATCGATGCGCGCCACCTCGGCCTGCAGGCGCTCGATGCGCCGGAACCGCGAGTCGGCCGTAGGTTCGAAGGAGCGGCCGGTCCCCGGCCCGCGGCGCGTCGCCAGCAGCGCCGAGCCGAGGAGCGCGGTGCCGGCCGGCACGTCCACCGTGGTCGAGACGACGACCGGTGTGCGCGCCCCCTCCGCCAGCGCTTCGACGCGCACCTGATAGCGGCCGGGTGCCAGCGCCGTGCCGTCGCCCTCCGGCAGCCGCACGGTGCCGACGCGCCTGCCGGCGGCGAGCGCGGTCGTCACGTGGACGCGCGCGCCGGCGCCGCGATCCGCCGGCTCCACCGCCACGGCGAGGCGTCCGCCCTTCGCCCAGTCGGGCAAGGCCGCGGTCACGCGGTCGAGTTCCATGGTGACGGCCAGGCCGCCCGGCCCGCCCGAGGCCTGCAGATGTATGGCCGGTGGCCGGCGGCTCACCGGCAACCGCGACAGCGCGTCGGTGATCGAGGCCGATGCCGCGGGCGTCGCTGAGCGGCCGCTGCCCGAAGCGGCCGGCGCCTGTGCCGCGGCCATCTCCGCCGCCGACGGCGCGAGATACCCGGGCCGCGCGCGCACGGTGACACCGGGCCGCTTCACGCGCACCGTCAGCCGGCGGTACCGCCCGTCGAGTTTCGTGTTGGTCGAGACGTAGCCGAGCAGGTAGTAGGAGCCGATGTCGGTCATGAGGCGCGGCAGCGCCTTGTCGATCGCCGTGTTGAGCACGACGACGCCGTCGGTCTCGTCGGCGACGCGCCGCAGCGCGTTCTGGCGGGCGGTGAGCCGCTCTCGATCGAGTGCCATCGGCGCCGGGCGCACCGGACCGATTGGATCGTCGAACACGACAAGGCCGCGCGGATCGATCGGATAGAAGCTCACGTTGGCGCGATTGGCGCGCTGCATGAGCTGCTCGAATTCCATTGTCAGATCGGCCAGCGCCAGCAGAGAGCGCTCCCGATCACACGACACGATGAGCGAGGCATCGGAGTTGGCCGCGCTCAGCCGCCCATTTGCGGTCACACCAATCGGTGCGGGACTGCCTGGCACGGGCGCTCCCTCGAGCGGGCGCGCGAGCTGCTCGTCAGCGCGCGGCAGCGTCCAGCCTTCCGTGAGCAGCAGGACGAACGTGCGCTCGTCGCGCAAGCCTTCGAGATGATTGATGAGGTCTTCGAGCGCGCGCAGCACCTTCTGTTCGCGGCGCCGCTCGATCACGGCCTTCGCGATGCCGGCCTCGCCGAAGGCGTCCGGATAACAGAGCCTGAGGTCGTTCTCGCGCGGATCGGTCGGCGTCACGGCGCCGCGTTCGCCCCAGGTCCAGTTGGCACGCAGCAGGTCGCCCACCGGGCCGGTGCGCGGCGAGAAGGTCATGTTGCGGGCCGACATCTCCGGCGTCATCACGCCGATGAGGTCATCGGCGCCGATGATGCGTTCGAGCAGTCCCGCCACCGGGTTGGCGGCGTGGTACGAGCCCTCGACCTGCACGTGCAGCGTGTCGAGGAAGAGCACGAACGCGCGGGCATCGGGCTGCGACGCGCGCGAGCGCATCTCGCCGACCGAGTTCGGCTCGGTAGGCGCGGCTGCCGGCGCCGGCCCGCGGGCATGCACGAACTCGAACGACGACACGGTCTGCGGCGCGTTGTCCTCGAAGACCTCGAAGTCCGCCGCGGTCAGATCCGTGAGGGCCGTCCCGTTCATCGTCGCGTAGACGTCGAGGCGCACGAGGTTGGCCCCGCCGCGGAAGCGGGGTTCCTGCGCCCGCGGGCCGGCGGCGGCGGCAAGCAGCCACGCGCTCGCCAGCAGCACGAGGACGTGGGGGGAGACGCGATGCGGGTGATGCACGACGGCGACCTTGGGCCTATGGTAGCTCCGGGACGGTGTCCGGACGCGGGCCGGCCGTCCACCGGGCTTCGGACTCCCCGTGTGGACTCCGGTTCCCGGCGCTACGGCGGTGGTGAGGCGGCGCGCCGTACCCAGCCAATCAGCCAGCGCAGCAGCAGCACGATGCACGTCAGGCACACGAGCGTGACGACGAGCGCGGCCACCGGATAGGCCAGCGCGAGCGCGCCGAGCCCCAGCACGAAGACATCGCCAGCGAGGCTGAGCGCCCAGTTCGTGAACGGCTCCGGACTCACGTTCACGGCCGCACGCGTGCCCGCCTTCGTCAGGTGCCCGCCGGCAGCGACCGTGCCGCCGAGCACGGCGACGAGGCCCTGGATCCACGGCGCCGCCTCACCCAGGGTCGACACCGCGATGAGGGCGCCGCCGAGCGGCCGGACGAGCGTATGCGCCGTGTCCCACAGCGTGTCGACCCACGGCACCTTGTCGGCCACGAACTCGACGACGTAGAGGGCGAGCGCGATCCCGATCACCCACGGGTTGTCGAAGACCGCGAACTGCGGCGGCAACCGCACGACGCCGAGGCGCGTCGCCAGGCCGAGCATGGCGACCGTGGCGTAGAGGTTGACGCCCGCGGCCAGCGAGAAGCCCAGCGTGCGCCCGGCTGTGACGAGCAGGTCCACGACCCCTCCTCCCGCTCAGCGCTCGGCGGCCGTCACCGGCCCCTGCGCCATCAACGCTTCGATTGCGCCCCGCACCTCGTCGATGATTGCGTCGCGATCGGCCAGGGTGCGGCCGGCCGTTTCGATGGGCGCGCCCAGCCGCACCGAGACCATGACCGGACGCACGATCGCACTGCCCTTGCGCATCGCGGCGCGGCCGCCGGTGATCGCCACCGGCACGATCGGC
Source organism: Acidobacteriota bacterium (assembly GCA_016789705.1). Taxonomy (GTDB): domain Bacteria; phylum Acidobacteriota; class Vicinamibacteria; order Vicinamibacterales; family UBA2999; genus CADEFD01. The sequence continues at coordinate 35,425 of JAEUQR010000158.1, read as the reverse complement.
GCCTGCGCCTTGATGGCCATGATGAAGCCGCCCTTCTTGAAGGGCAAGAGCTGATCGGTCTTGCTGCGGGTGCCTTCGGGGAAGATGAGGAACGAATTGCCGTCGCGGAGGGAGGCGGCCGCCACATCGATCGCCGTGAGGGCGGCATCGCGGCTGCCGCGATCCACCGGCACGAAGCCGCCGGTCTCCATCACCAGCCCGAGAATCGGCAGCTTGCGCAGCTCCGCCTTGAACAGGATGTGGAGCCGCGGATGCAGCGCCCGATACAGCACCGGCGGATCGACGTTGCTCTGATGGTTGGCGCAGAACACCACCGCCCGGCCCTTCGGGATGTTGGCGCGGCCGCTCATCCGGTAGCGGATGCCGGCCAGGCCGAGCGCCAGCGCGGCGCCGCCATGTCCGAGCACGTAGAGCAGGCCCTTCCATTTGAACGGAATGGCAATCAGCAGGCCGGGCGGCCCGGCTATCAGGACGTACAGGGCCGCGCCGACGTAGGCGGCGACCGAGCGCACGGCCGCAATGGCCGTCGAGATCACAGGAGCCCCATGGGGAATGACATGGTCACGACCGCAGAAACACGAATGCCCGGCACGGACGTGTGTCCGGCCGGGCATTCCAGTCTGACAGATCGGCGCTTACGACGCGCGAGCCTGCCGGGGCTTCGCCGCCGGCACCGCGGCCGCGGCCACCGCCGCCTTGACCGGTGCCGTCTTCACGGGCGGCGCGGCCTTGGCGCGCGCTTCGGCGCGCTGGGTGTTGCGGGCCTTGGTGCTGAAGCACTGCTCCAGCGCCTTTTCGACCCGGGTCTCGATCTCGAGCGGCGTCACGCGCATCACCTCGGAGACCTCCGAGACGATGAGCGACTTGGCGCGATCGAGCATGCGCTTCTCGCGGAACGAGAGGCTCTTGGACTTGGCGAGGAACGTGAGGCTCTTCAGCACGTCGGCCATGTCGGCGATCGAGCCGCTCCGCATCTTGTCGGAGTTGTCCTTGAACCGGCCCTTCCAGTTCGCGTGGTTGTCGATCTTGCCGTCGCCGAGCTTGCCGAACAGCCGCTCCACCTCGTCGTCGTCGATCGCACGGCGCAGGCCGACGTTGTCGACGTTCGCCACCGGCACGAGCACGGTCGTGTCGTTCGAGAGGATGCGAAGGTGAAAGAAGCCGCAGGTGGTGCCGAGGATGGTCTTTTCTTCGACCTTCTCTACGACGCCGAGCCCGTGATTGGGGTAGATGACCTTGTCGCCGACCGAGAATGACACGTGGCCCCCGTTCCAGGTTTGGGTAGGTCGCTTTAAGGGCGGGAATTTGCCCTCGAAGACCTATTCATTATAGCCGACCCGAGGCCGGAGGATCACGGAAAATGGCCAAAATCCCGAGGATTTCGCTTGCCCGCCGTTGCACCGGGCCGCGCCCCCTAAACCGTGTGCCGGACGGGGGTTACCGTCCCCCGGCCGGCGGCCGGCACCGTCGGGAGGGTTTGTCTGTATCCTTGTGCCCATGCGCAGGGCCCTCCTCGCGTCCCTTCTTGCCGTCGTCACGGTCGGGCTGGCCACCGCCCAGCCCCCGCCGGCCCCGAAGCGGGTCGATGCCCCGAACCTCGCGCCCTACGTCCCGACGCCGCAGGATGTGGTGGACCGGATGCTGGCGCTGGCCCGCGTGTCGAAGACCGATGTGGTCATCGACCTCGGCTGCGGCGATGGCCGCATCCCGATCACGGCGGCGAAGAAGTACGGCGCCCGCGGCATCGGCGTGGATATCGATCCGCAGCGGATCGCCGAAGCCAACGCCAACGCCCGCAAGGAGGGCGTGTCGGGCCTGGTCACCTTCAAGCTCGAAGACGCGCTCACGACCGATGTGTCGAGCGCCACGGTGGTCACGACCTACCTGCTCACCGCCTCCAATCTGAAGCTCCGGCCCGTGCTGACGCGCACGCTCAAACCGGGCACGCGCATCGTCGCCCACAACTTCGGGTTCGGCGACTGGACACCCGAGAAGGTCGATACCTTCACCGACAGCGGCAATCACCGCCGCACGTTGTACCTGTGGACGGCCGACGGGATCGTGCGGCCGTAGCCGCCGGCTGCCGCGACCGGCGGGAGCGCCTGCGCGCCGACCTCGCCGCGAGCGATCACGCCGACGCCCGCTTCGCCGCGGCGCGGCTGGGGCTCGGCGCCCTGGCCCTCGCGCTGGCCATCGGCGCCTTCGGCTGGCAACGCTGGAGCGGCTGGTGGCTGCTCGTCCCCGGGCTGGCGTTTGCCGCGACGGCCGTGGCGCACGCCCGGCTGCTCGAGCGGCAGACACATTCGCGACGCCGCCTCGCCCACACCGACCGGGCCCTCGCCCGTCTCGAGGACCGCTGGCAGGGGCTGGGCGTGACCGGCGCGGTCCACCTCCCCACCGGACATCCCTATGCGGAGGACCTCGATCTCTTCGGAGCCGGGGGCCTGTTCGACCTGGTCTGCACCACCCGCACGGATGCCGGAGAGCGGCGGCTGGCGGCGTGGCTGCTCGCCCCGGCGCCGCCCGGCGAGGTGCACGCGCGGCAGGAGGCGGTGCGCGATCTCGCGGCACGCGACGCCTTCCGCGAGGACCTCGCCGTGCTCGGGCCCGACGTGCCGGGCGCGGCCACGACGGATGCTGTCACCGCCTGGGCCGCGGCTGCCGGGCGCCCGCCGGCGTCGTGGGCGCCGGTCGTCCTCGTGGCGCTCTCGCTCGTGACGCTTGCCGCACTCGCCATCTGGGCGCGCACGTCCACACCGCCCGACTGGTTCAGCGGCGCGCTGGCGGCGCAGGCTGTCGTCGGGTTCTGGCTGCGTCCACGGGTGCGACGCTCCATCCGCGCCGTGGAAGACCGCGCGCACGACCTCCGGATTGCCGCGGCCCTCGTGGCCCGGGTCGAGGCCGAACCCTTCACGAGCCCCCGGCTGCGCGAGCTGCAGGCACGGCTGCACGCCAGTGGGGCGCCGGCGTCGGCCGAGATCCGGCGCCTCTCCCGCCTCGTCGACCTGTTGACCTCACGCCAGAACCAGATCTTCGGGCCCTTGTCAGTGCTGCTCTTCTGGGCCACACATCTGGCCTGGGCGGTCGACCGCTGGCGCGCCCGCGCCGGCCGGCACGTCGGCGGATGGTTCGATGCCCTCGGCGAGGTCGAGGCACTCTCGGCACTGGCGACCTTCGCGGGGGAACATCCAGACGCGGTGTATCCGGAGCTCGGAGGCGGCCCGCCGATGCTGCATGGCACCGCGGTGGCGCATCCCCTGCTGCCGGCGGCCATCGCCGTCGGGAACGACGTGGCGCTCGGCGGCGACGCGCCGCACCTGGTCATCGTGAGCGGCTCGAACATGTCGGGCAAGAGCACCTACATGCGCGCCATCGGCGTGAACGTCGTGCTCGCGCAGGCCGGCGCCCCGGTGTGCGCGGCCGCCCTCCGCCTCACGCCGCTCATGCCCGCCGGCACGCTGCGCGTGCAGGACTCGCTGCAATCCGGCCAGTCGCGTTTCTTCGCCGAGATCACCAAGCTGCGGCAGATCGTCGATCTGGCGCGCCAGACCTCCGGCGCCGGCACGCTCTTCCTCATCGACGAACTGCTCTCGGGCACGAACTCACACGATCGCCAGCAGGGCGCCGCGGGCGTGCTGCGCGGGCTCGTGGACCTCGGTGCCATCGGCCTTGCCACTACGCACGACCTCGCGCTCACCGCCTTTGCGGGCACGCTCGGCGCGCGCGCCCGCAACATGCATTTCGTCGACCACTTCGAGGACGGCGTGCTGCGCTTCGACTACCGCCTGCGCGACGGCGTCGTCAGCACGAGCAACGCGATCGCCCTCATGCGATCGGTGGGACTCGACGTCTGACGGCGCGGCTACAATGGCGGGCGTCATGAACTACGAGCAGCTGGGACTCTTCTACCTGGGACGCCGCTACGACGCCGCGACGCGGCAGCGCACGAACGAGCCGCTGCTCTACGACTCGTCGGACCTGCTGACCCACGCCGTCTGCATCGGCATGACCGGCAGCGGCAAGACGGGCCTCGGCATCGCCCTCATCGAAGAAGCGGCCATCGACGGCCTCCCGGTGCTCGCCATCGACCCCAAGGGCGATCTGGCCAACCTCATGCTCACCTTCCCGGGCCTGTCCGCGCAGGAGTTCCAGCCCTGGGTGAACACCGACGAAGCCCGCGCCCAGCAGCTCACGCCCGAGGCGTTCGCCGCGAAGGAAGCGGCGCGCTGGAAGGCAGGCCTTGCCGAGTGGGACGAAGACGGCGCGCGCATCGAGCGCCTGAAAGCGGCCGCCGACGTGGCCGTCTACACGCCGGGCAGCCGCGCCGGCCTGCCGCTCTCGATTCTCGAGACCTTCAACGTGCCGCCGAAGACGGTGCTCGACGAGCCGGAACTGCTCGCCGCGCGCGTGCAGTCGGTGGCCACGGGCATCCTGGCGCTCGCCGGCGTGAGCGGCGACGCGCAGACGAGCCGCGAGCACGTGCTCGTCTCGACCCTGCTGCAGGAGGCGTGGCGCAGCGGCCGCAACCTCGACCTCGCGTCGCTCATCGGCCAGGTGCAGACGCCGCCGATGACCAAGATTGGCGTGCTCGAACTCGAGGCCTTCTATCCGGCGTCCGAACGCTTCGCGCTGGCGATGAAGCTGAACAACGTGCTGGCGGCGCCGGGGTTCGCCACCTGGCTCGAAGGCGAACCGCTCGACGTGGCGAAGCTGCTGTACACGCCGGCCGGCAAACCGCGCATCGCCGTCGTGTCGATCGCGCACCTGGGCGACACCGAGCGGATGTTCTTCGTGGCGCTGCTGCTCGAACAGGTGCTGGCGTGGATGCGCGCGCAGCGCGGCACGACGTCGCTCCGGGCCGTGCTCTACATGGACGAACTTTTCGGCTTCCTGCCGCCTACGGCCAACCCGCCGAGCAAGGTGCCGCTGCTCACCCTGCTGAAACAGGCGCGCGCCTTCGGCCTTGGCTGCGTGCTCTCCACGCAGAACCCGGTGGACCTCGACTACAAGGCGCTGGCGAATGCCGGCACCTGGTTCCTCGGCCGCCTGCAGACGGAACGCGACAAGGCGCGCGTGCTCGACGGCCTCGAAGGCGTGGCCGCCGGCTCGGGCCAGGGATTCGATCGCGCGCAGATGGACGACCTGCTCTCGAGCCTCGAGAAGCGCGTGTTCTTGCTGCACAACGTGCACGACTCGCAGCCCCTGCTGCTGCAGTCGCGCTGGGCGCTCTCCTACCTGCGCGGCCCGATGGGGCGCGACGAGATCCGCACCCTGATGGATCCGCAGCGCGCGGCTGCCGCCGCCGCGACGACACCGATCACGGCGCCCGCGCCGGTGGCAGGCGCCGCGCCCGCCCCCACGCCCACAGCAGCGGCCGCGGCCCCGGCCGTCGCCCCCGCGCCGCCGCCACTCGCCGCGCGGCCCATCGTGCCGCCCGACGTGCCGCAGTTCTTCGCGCCGGGCAGTGGTGATGCGTGGGTGCCGATGCTCGTCGGCGCAGCCCGCCTCACCTACAGCGACGCCAAGCTCGGCCTCGACGAGACGAACGACATCGTCGTCTGGACCCCGCTCACCGACGGCCCGGTGGTGGTCGACTGGGAACACGCGGAACCGGCCGACTTCGCCGTGGACGCCCTCACGACCGAACCGCGCGCCGGCGGCACCTTCGCCTCGCTGCCGCAGGTGGCGGCCAAGCCGAAGAGCTACGCGACGTGGACGAAGGAGTTCTCGTCGTGGGCCGCGCGCTCGCAGAGCGTGGAGCTCTTCCGCTCGGCGAAGACCGGTGCGATCTCGCATCCCGGCGAGACCGAAGCGGCGTTCCGCGTGCGCGTGAACCACGCCGCCCGCGAAGCGCGCGACGAGGCCATCGCGAAGCTGCGCGCGAAACATGCGCCGAAGCTCGCGGCGATGAACGAGAAGATCCGCAAGGCGGGCGCCGCGATTCAGAAGGAAGAACAGCAGGCCACCGAGTCGAAGTTCACGACGGCCGTGTCGGTGGGGGCCTCGGTGCTCGGCGCCTTCTTCGGCCGCAAGGTGGTAAGTGCGACCAACGCCGGCCGCGTGGCCACGGCGGCGCGCGGCGTGAGCCGCATCGGCCGCGAGTCGCAGGACGTCGAACGCGCGAAGGCGAACGAAGCGGCCCTCGTCGAGCAGCGGCAGGCCCTCGCCGACACACTCGAGCAGGACCTGCAGGCGCTGCAGGCCGAATGGAGCGCCGAGGGCGAGGTGTTCGACCGCGTGGTGGTGAAGCCCAAGCGCGGCGGCGTGCAGGTGCAGCTCGTCGCGCTCGTCTGGCGGCCCGAATAACCGCGCGGCGCTCGTAGTAAGCTGAAGACTCCACGTGCCGGCGTGGCGGAACTGGCAGACGCGCGGGACTCAAAATCCTGTGCTCCTAACGGGGCGTGTGGGTTCGATTCCCTCCGCCGGCACCACTCCTCACCCTCGGGCTCGTCGTGCCGCCGGTGGAGGCATCAGCAACACGGCGTCGGCCTCCGGCCTCGCCTTCCCGTTGTCGATTCCCTCCGCCGGCACCACTTTTCCGCCGCGTCAGTGACGCGGCGTCCATGGCTCGCGGCCAGACGACGCTCCCCGTCGTCCAACGAGACACCGTCGCCTCCTCCGGCAAGGTGATCGCATGCGAGTTGCGCTCGTGTCCGTGGGTCTCGCCGTCGTCAGCCTGTCGGCTGCTGCCGCGACCAATCGCGGTGTGACGTCCGCCACATCGCCGCCAGCGCAGGCGCCCGCACCCGCTCGCCCGGACACAACGGCGGGCACCGCGACCGTGCGCGGGACCGTACGCGATGCCACCACTGGCCAGCCCATCCGGCGCGCCACGGTGTTCCTGCGTGTCACGCCGGCGCTCGCCTCGGGCGCGGGCGCTGCTGACCGGGGCGAGTCACTCAGAACCTCCACGGACGCGTCCGGCGCCTTCGAGTTCACTGGCGTTGCCGCGGGCCGCGCCACCGTGGTCGCGTCGAAGGACGGCTACTACGACCCGGCCGTGACCTGGAACGGCGCACCGGCCGGCGGTGGGGGTCCGGCGGCGCTGTCTCTGGCTGCCGGCCAGCTGATTGAAGGCATCGCCATCACGCTGTCGCCGGCCGGCGCGATCGTGGGCCGCGTCGTGGACGAGTTCGGCGATCCAGCCGCGAGCATCGCGATTGAGGTGCTGAGACGCGAGGACGGCAGACGCGGCCTGCTTCAGACCGCGGGGCGGCGCAGTGAGTCGGACGACACCGGCACGTTCCGTGTCTGGGGACTGGCCCCGGGCGAATACCTCGTCGCGGCGCGCCCACGCCAGATGGACGTCGAGGGACGCCCCGGCCAGTCAGCGGATCGCGACGGCTTCGCGCTCACCTACTATCCGGGCACCAGTGCCGTGGCCGATGCCGCGCCGGTTGTCGTGCGCGCGGGGCGCGACACGAGCGGCGTCGCCTTCCCGCTGCTGACGACGCGGCTGGCCGTGATTCGCGGACAGGTCGTCGGCATGGACGCGCGCGCGGCCACGCGCGTCACCGTCATGGTCAGCCGCATCGATCGGCACCGACTCGGCAACGGCGCCACCGGATCCTCCGCAGGCGCCGACGGCGTGTTCGAGGTCACCCGCGTGCCGCCGGGGCGCTATAACCTCACCGCGCGGGAAGGCGCCGACGGGCCGTGGGGGCCGCTCAATCGCGCCGGAAGCGTCGAGGTCGACGTGGATGGCGCGGACGTGGACGGCGTCACAATCCCGCTCGGCCCGGGGGCCACGGTGAGGGGCCGCGTCGTCGACGAACGCGGTCAGCCAGTGCGACGGCCGCTCAGAGTGCAGCTTTCGCAGTCATCCCGCGACTTCGCCGGAGGTGTTGCACCGCCAGCGCCGGTGGAGGTCGCGGCGGACGGTTCGTTTCACGCGACCGGGCTGTTCGGACCGCTGTACGTGCGCCTGCTGACGGGCGGCCCGACGCCCATGCCCCTCGAAGCCGCGCAGGCGCGGACCGAGCGGCAGGCCTCGGGGGATCCGCCTCTGGGCATCACGGCGCTGAGCGTGGGCAGCGTCGACATGCTCGACAGAGCGATTCCCTTCGCCGGAGAGGCCGTCGAGATGATCGTGGAAGTGTCGACGCTGGCGTCCGAGGTGGCCGGCACGGTGCAGTGGGCGCGCGCCGAGCGTGGCGCGGGCCCGAGGCCGGTGGTCATCGTGTTCCCGGACGATCCCGCCCGCTGGCACGAATGGAGCACCTCCGTGCGTGCCGCCACCGTGTCATCCGACAGCACGTTCTCCGTCCGCTACGTTCCACCGGGTGATCGGTATCTGGCGATCGCCGTGGACGGTCTGCCGCCGGGGGAACACCGGGAGCCTGACGTCCTGTCGTCGCTGCGAGCGCTCGCGCGCCCGCTGCAGGTCCGCCCGGGTGAACGGCATGAACTCTCGCTGAGCGCGGTCACCTGGCCGCTGCGCTGACACGCGGTCGCACCACCGTCCGCGACGGCTCGAGGCGGCCCGTTCTCTGAACCGCCCGACGTGGTGCGTCCGGCCACGAACTTCGTGCAAAACGCCGGAAACGCGCGCCGTTGCACCTACCCGCCTGACCGGCTGGGACCGAAACAGGAGTGGATGGGACTCGTCGTGAAGGTTCGCTTGCCGTTTCGCCTTGGCTTCGCCAAGACGCGGCCCGCGATCCCGCCGCAGGCGGACGCCGCCGGCGAGGCACGTCCAGCCCCCGTGCCCGCCGCGCAGGCCCCCGTCGCGCCGTCCCCGACGACACTCGCGGTCGAGGCCCCGCAGCCGCCAGCTGCGATGGCCCTGCCCCCGACAGAGGCGACGATGCCGCCGCCGGCCGCGCCCGGTGTCGACGCCGCACTCGCCGAGCCTGACGCTCGTGCCGTGGACGACGCCTCGTCCACGCTCGTGTGGCTCGCCTACACGTCGGCGCTCGCGTCCCGCGCGACGACGCTCGAAGATGCCGCGCTCGCCGCGCTCGAAGGACGTCTCGACAGCGGTCCGCGGCGCCGGGCCGCGCGCGAAACCCACAAGCTCGCCACGTCCCTGTGGCTCGTCGAAGCGCGGGAAGCGGCGCGCCTCGCGTGGGAAGCTGCCGGGCTGCTCGACACCGGCACCCTGCTCGGCACGGCCAATGCACTCCGTCTCTCGCAGATCGTCGAGACCCTGCACAAGTCACTGCGCAGTCTGCCGCCGCCCGAGGCCCTCTCGCCTGCCGGGCGTCCGACCGCGCCGTACCTGCTGGTCGTGGACGACGACGAGGCCCTCGCGCGCGAGCTTCCGATCGAGGCCGCGGTGCGCGGCTGGCGCGCCAAGGTCGTGCGGCATCTCGGCGAGCCCGTCGACGACCAGGCCGCCGTCATCGTGCTCGGGCCGGACGTGCTCGGCGACGCCGACGGTGTGGCGCGCGCGCGCCTGCTCGCGGCGCATCCCGACGCCGCGCTTGCCGCACTCGCCTCCGGGCCGTCGCTCCTCGAACGCACCGGAGCGCACGGACTGCCGGCCGCGCGGACGCTCGCCAAGCCGATCGCACCCGCGACGCTCGTGGACGAGGCGATCGACCTGCTGCGACGCCGCCAGGCCGCCGTGCCGACGATCGTGGTCGGCATCAGCGACCCCGTCCTGCGCGAGACGGCGCGCCGGCAGCTCGCGGGCCTCGGCACCATCGTCGAGGCGCACGGCCACGGTGAAGCCGTGTGGAACGCGGTGACGCAGACGCGTCCCGAGCTCTGTGTGCTCGACGAAGCGAGCGCGGGCGGCGCCGCGCTGCACCTGCCGCGCGCCATGCGGCGCGAATGGGACGTCGCGCCGACGAGCGTCGTGCTCGTGACACCGGCCGGCGACGATGCGACGAGGGCGCGCGTCGCCGCGGCCGGCGTGGACGACTGGCTGCCGGTCGTCGCCGTGCCATCGCTGCTCGCGGCGACCGTGCGCAACCGACTCGACCGCGCCAGTACCCAGCGCCTCGCCGCCGACCTCGATCCCGCGACACGGCTGCCTCACCTGCGGTCGGTGGTGCCGGTCGTCGAGCGCATGGTGGCGATCGCGCGGCGCTACAACCACGCGCTTGCGATCGTGGTCGTCGAAGTGGACGGCCTTCGCGCGCACCACGCGGCGCGCGACGACGACACGGTGGAACGGCTGTCGCAGCTGCTGGGCCGGCGGCTCGCCCGGGCCTTCCGCGCCGAAGATCTCGTGGCCCATGCCGCCCCCGGCCGCTTCGTCGTGGCCGCCTTCGGCATGAAGTCCGAGGACGGCGTGCAGCGCATGGCCGAGATGCTCGAAAGCTTTCGCGAACAGGCCGTGGAAGGCGCCGGCCACATCACTGTCGGCGCCTCGTTCAGCGTCGGCATCGCGCAGATTCGTCTCGATGGCCCGGACGGCGCGACGCTGCTGCGCGCCGCCGAAGGCGCGCTCGCGACGGCGCAGCAGCACGGCGGCAACCGTATCGAAGCGGCCAGCCGTGGCGAAGCATCGCGCATCGAGTGGACGGCCGACGCACTCGTCATCGACGCCGACGCGCCGTTTGCGGCGCTCGTCGAACACGCGCTCGAGACGCGCGGCCACCGCGTGCGCACGATCGGCGACGGCCGCGAGGCCCTCGACCTGCTGACGCATCCCGAGGCGCCGGTGCGGGCACGGCTTCTCGTGCTGGAGCTGGGCCTGCCGGGCCTCGACGGCCTGACGCTGCTCGGCCAGCTCGCCGAGGCCGGCGTCCTCAAGACCTCGAAGGCGGTCGTCGTGACGACGCGGTCGGTCGAAGCCGAGATGATCAAGGCGATGGAGCTCGGCGCGGTGGACTACATCACCAAGCCGGTCAGCCTGCCGGTGCTCATGCGGCGCCTGCGGTCGGCGCTCAGCGGAGGCCCGGGTGTCGCCTGACGCGCTCGTCCGGATGGTGCTCTTCAGCGAGTCGCTGATGCTCGTCGTCGGCGTGCTGCTGCTCGTGGCTCACGCCGCCTGGTGGTGGTGGTACGACCGCTGGAGCGCCGTCCGCGTCAACGCCGTGCGGGCCTCTCTGCGCGAGGCCCTCGCGGGTGGCGACCGGAATCCCGGCTTCACGCGCGACTTCGTGCGTCTGCCGATGCGCCTCCAGATCTACCTGCTCGGCGAACTGGCGCCGCACCTGACCGGCGTCGAACGCCAGTCGCTGCGGCGCCTCGCGCAACGCGCCGGCCTGCTCGCCAAGGCCGAGCGGCTGTGCCGGAGCTGGTTCTGGTCGCGGCGCCTGTTCGGCGCCAAGATCTGCACGCTCGTCGGCCATCCGGCCGCCGTCGTGCTGACGCTCCTGACCGATCGCAATCCGTCGGTGCGCGCCCAGGCCATCGAGTGGGCCATCCATCGTCCCGAGCCGGCGGTGGTCGAGGCGCTGCTCGGCATGCTCGGCGATCGCGACGGCCGCTGCCGCTTCGCCGCGCAGGACACGCTCGTGAAGCTCGGGCACGCGGCCGTGGCGCCGCTCATCGCCTACCTTGCCACCGCCGACCACGATGGCACGCTCGGCGCGCTCGAAGTGGCGCTGACCATGGCCGATGCCCGGCTGCTCGCGCCGGCGACCGCGCTGGCGCGGGCCGAGAGCCCGGCGGTGCGGGCGCGCGCCATCGCGCTCCTCGGCGCCCTCGGCAGCGCCGAAGGCGTGGCGCTCGTCGAACGCGCGCTCGACGATGACGCGGCAGTCGTGCGACAGGCCGCCCTGCGCGCGCTCGGGGGTCTCGCCCACTGGCCGGCCGCGTCGCGCGTCGCGAAGCTCGTGCACGACCCGGTGTGGGACGTGCGCCGTCAGGCGGCCCTCTGCCTGCGGGCCTTCGGCGCGCCGGGCGCGCTCTTCCTGCGACAGCTCCGCCACTCGGACGATCCGGTGGCGTCGTCGGTGGCACGCTACGCGCTCGACCTCTCGGCGATCGGCGCCACCGCATGAGCTACACGCTCGCCGCCGCCATCGAGGCCCTGATGGGACCGGTCGAGGCCGCCGTCCTCGCCTACTTCGTGCTCATCAACGTCTGCTACACCGGGCTACTCGTGGCGGCAGTGTTCGAGATGCGGCGCACGCGCAACGAGGCCGTGGGCATCAACGATCACATCGTCGTCGGCTCGCGCCTCGCGCCGACGATCAGCATCCTCGCGCCGGCCTACAACGAAGAAGCCACGATCACGGCCAGCGTGCAGTCGCTGCTGACGCTCGACTACCCGAACCTCGAAGTGGTGGTCATCGCCGACGGCTGCAAGGACCAGACGATCGACGTCCTCAAGGCGGAGTTCTCGCTCGTCGAGGTACACCGCGCCTATGCGCCGCGCGTGCACACGAAGGGCGTGGTGGCCCTCTACCGCTCCGTCCGCCACGCCAACCTCGTTGTGGTCGACAAACTGAATGGCGGCAAGGCCGACGCCCTCAACGTCGGACTCAACCTGGCGAGCGGCGAGCTCGTCTGCGCCATCGACGCCGACACGCTCATCGAACGCGGCGCGCTCGTGCGGCTCGCGCGGCCGATGATCATCGATCCCGAGGTCGTGGCCACCGGCGGCACCATCCGTCCGGTCAACGCCGTGCCCACGAAGAACGGCCAGGTGCTCGACGTCACCGTGCCGCGCAACATGCTGGCGGGCGTGCAGGTGGTCGAATATCTGCGGGCGTTCCTGCTCGGGCGGCTGGGGCTCAACCGCCTCGGCGGCAACCTCATCATCTCGGGCGCGTTCGGCCTCTTCCGGCGCGAGCCGATGCTCGCCGCCGGCGGCTGGCTGCACGACACAGTGGGCGAGGACATGGAACTGGTCGTGCGATTGCGGCGGCTCGGCTACGAACAGGGCGGGCCGAGCAAGGTCATCTTCGTGCCCGATCCGACCGCGTGGACCGAAGTGCCGGAATCGTGGGGCGTGCTCGGGCGCCAGCGCGATCGCTGGCACCGTGGCCTGACCGATACGCTCTGGCGGCACCGGCGCCTCATCGGCAACCCGCACTTCGGCGCGATGGGCCTCATCGTGTTCCCGTACTTCGTGCTGGTCGAACTGCTGGCCCCGGTGGTCGAAGCGCTGGGGCTCGTCGTACTCGCCGGCTCGCTCGCCGTCGGCCTCATCGACCAGACCTTTGCGCTGCTCTTCTTCGCGCTGGCCATCGGCATCGGACTCATCCTGAGCGTCGCGACGCTCCTGCTCGATCAGGCGGCCTTCATGCGCTTCCGCCGGCCGCGTGACCTGGCGTGGCTCGTCTGGTGGAGCGTGGCCGAGAACCTCGGCTACCGCCAGATGACGGTCTACTGGCGGTTGCGTGGCCTGTGGAAGTACATGCGCGGACGGTCGGACTGGGGCGCGATGACGCGCAAGGGCTTCGCCACCAAGCCACCCGTGTCCAGCGCGCGGCCGAGCTGAGGGACGGCCGCGTCAGTCGAAGAGCTGCGCGCCGTCGACGCGCAGCCAGCGCCGGGCCTCGACGTAGCCCGGGCACACCGCGGCGACGTGCCGCCAGAACCGCGCGGAGTGATTGAGCTCGCGGCGATGCATCAACTCGTGCAGCAGCACGTACTCGCGCACGGCGGGCGGCGTCTGCACGAGCCGCCAGTTGAGCGAGATCGTGCCGCGGCGGGAGCACGAGCCCCAGCGCGACGCCTGATTGCGGATCGACACGCGCGTCACCGCGATCTCGTGCCGCGCGGCGAGCGCGAGGAGCTCCCCCGGCAGCGTCGCGGCGGCCCGCGCCCGCAGCCACGCCTGTACCGCGGTCTTCAGCGTCCGCTCCTCCCCCGCCGCCACGACGGCGCCGGCGAGCGTCAGGCGGCCGGCCGCGTCGAGCGCGAGACGATGCGCGACACCGTCCACGAGCACCTCGGCGCCCACGCCCCAGCGCGCCGTCACGCGCGCGGCACGCCGGCCGCGCTGGTCCGCGATCCACGCCTGCTGCGACTCGACGAAGGCGCGCGCCTCGCGCTTGCTGCCCCACCACGGCACCGTGACACGCAGCGTGCCATCGTCGAGCACGCGCAGGATGTAGCGGCGGGCGCCGCGGCGCCGCACGAAGCGCACCTCGGCGGCCACCGGCGGCGCCGCCGATTCCACGGGCGGCGCACTCGCGGCCGGGGTGGACCGCGCGTTGACGGGCGGCGACGGGCGGGGCCCCTCGCGCGGCTCGTCCGCGGGTGTCTCGGGCAGGAACGGGAGGCCGAGCTGCACGGTCAGCGGGTCCCCATGCGCGTCCAGCCCACAGTGAGCATGTGCGCGTTGACACCGGGATTCCGCCGCAGGCGGTTGCCGTTCGAGATGTGATGCAGGCGGTAGCCGACGACGAGACCCTGTCCGTGCGCGGAGAAGACGCGCACCCCCACGCCGGCGTGCGCCGTGAAGTTGCTGCCGGTCGTACCGGACGGAATCGGCGCCGACGTCCAGAGCGCGCCGCCGCCGACTTCGAGGTAGGGCGCGAGACGGCCGCGCGGTTCGAAGTTCCAGCGCCAGCCGAGCGGCGTGAGCCCGAGACCGCGCGCCTTGCCGGCCGACCATTCGGCGAACACCGGCACCACTTCCACGGCCCACTCGAAACGCCCGCGCACCCACGCGGGGCCGCGCAGGTCAGTCAGCACGCGGCCCCACGATAACTGCGACGTGAGATACCGCTCGCCGCCCACGGACTGCAGGAACGTGATGCCGCGCGCCGCCCCGGCCGACACCGACCACTCGGTCGCCCCGCGCACGACCGGCGCCGCTGCCTGCGCCCGCGCCACGCCGACGCTCGCCGCCAGCGAGAGGACCGCGGCCAGGCCCGCACGGTAAAATGTGGTCGTGAGCCAGTTCCGCCCCGTCACCTCCGCCGCCGATCTCGACGCCGTCTGGAGCGCCTCTGAGGTCGCACCCGTCATCCTCTTCAAGCATAGCCAGAGCTGCGGCGTGAGTCTCATGGCGCGCGAGATGCTGGCCGAGGACGGTGTGCCGGCGCCGGTGCACGAGATCGTCGTGCAGCGATCGCGCGACCTCTCCCAGGCGGTGGCCGAACGGCTCGGCGTGCGGCACGAATCGCCGCAGGTGTTCGTCGTGGCCCGCGGCAAGGCCGTCTGGCACAGCTCGCACTCCGGCGTCACCGCGGCCAGAGTGTCGCGCGCGTTCGACGAGGCGGCGGCCACCGTCACGCCGGCTCCGGCGCGCTAGGCCGGCGGGCCGCCACAGACGCGACCATCCGTCCCTCCACGTCGCCTTCGCGCTGCCGCACGACCTCGAGCGGCGCGACGAGGCGCGGCAGCTCGCCGGGCAGGAGCAGGAACGCCGGGTTCGTCGGGCGTCCGCGCGCCGCCTGCGCGGTCGTGAAGGTTTCGTAGAGCAGCACCCCGCCGGGCGCGAGCGCACGCACGAGCACCGGCATGAGAGGCCGGTGCAGGTAGTGCGTGACGACGATGAGGTCCCAGGCCGCCTCGCCCAGGTCGGCCGTGCTGGTTTCGAGGTCACGCACGACGGTCGTGAGCGGCCAGTGGCGACGCGCGGCTTCGGCCGTGAGCGTGGCCATGCGTTCGGCATCGCGGTCGATGGCCGTGACGGGCCAGCCGGCCGCCGCGAAGAGCCGCGCGTGACGGCCGCTGCCGGCGGCGACGTCGAGCACCCGCATCCCCGGCCGCAGCAGATCCGCGTTGTCGACGATCCAGCCAGCCGGCTCCCCCGGTGGTGCGAGGCCCGGCCCCGGCGGGCCCGCCGCCAGCAGACGGCGGGCCTCGGCGAGCGCGGCGCGGGCGGACGTCGCCGTCGGCGTCACGCGGCAGCCACGCGTTCGGCGAACGTGATGAGGTGACCGTCGGGATCGTGCACGGCGAACTCGCGCATCCCGTAGGGCTGGGTGTGGAGCGGCATGACGACCGGCACGCGCGGCGCAATCTGGGCGTGCAGCGCATCCACGCCCTCGACGACGACGAAGAGCGTGGCCGTGCCGCCGAACTGCGGCGCGGCGTAGGCCGGGATGTCCTTCGCCACCGACGCCGGATCGTTCAGGAACACGGTGACACCGTCGCGTTCGAGCCAGACGAAGACGAACGGCGCCGCGGGCGGCACCGTCTCCCTGATCGTGAAGCCCAGCACATCGCGGTAGAAGGTGGTGCTGCGCGCGATGTCGCGGACGATGAGGTTCGGGGTGACGGCTGTGAAGCGGATCGTATCGGACATGTCGATCTCCCTGGCGGGCGCGACACGACGGCGGAAGGCCGCGCGGCGCACACGCCCGGCGTGTGCTCGCACAACCTCCATCCGCGCCATGGCGAGCACTCGGCGCAGGTAGGGGGCCTGGTTACGTCCGAAGGCGGCCCCCGCGAGGGACGCCCGCAGTGTAACGACGCGGCGCCTGCCGGCGCAACCGGCGGCCGGCGGCTGTTATGCTGGAGACGTGGCACGCGGCTGGGAGAGCAAGGCCATCGAATCGCAGCAGGAAGACCGCGGCGCCCGGCGGCCGGCCGGCCCGGCGCTGTCACCCGAGGCCCGCGAACGGCAGCAGCGCGCCGAGTCGGTCGCGCTGGCGCTCGCCGATACCACGGCTCAGCTGCAGGCGGCCTGCCGCCCGGCCCAGCGCGACGCGCTGCGCCAGCGGGTGACGGCCCTCGAAACCCTGTTGGCCGACCTCAAGACGCCCCAGGCCCCCTGAGCCGCCGGGGCCGCCGGGTGCGTTGCAGACCTGCGGCCTTCCTGCTATGCTCGGCCGCGTCCCCAAAGGTTTGACGCTCTCCCGCCCAGCGGAACCTCAAGAGTAACCAGCCGTGCCAGCCGTTCGCCTGTTCATCGGAAACCTTCCCTACAACGCCACCGAAGACGACATCCGCGCGCACTTCGCCCAGGTCGGACCGCCCACGCAGATCGTGCGGCCGCTCGACCGGGAGACGGGTCGCGCGCGCGGCTTCGCCTTCGTCGAGTACGGCGAGCGCGCTCTCGCCGAAGAGGCCGTGAAGCGCTTCGACGGTCAGCTCTTCATGGGCCGGCCGCTCGCGGTCAGCGAGGCGAGGGCCCGCGATGATCGCGGCCCCGGTGGGCCGCCCCGTCCGGGCGGCGGTTTCGCGCCCAGGCCTCCCGGCGGCGGCTTCGCGCCACGGCCCGGCGGCTTCACGCCGCGTCCGCCCGGAGAGGGCGGCTACTCGCCGCGTCCTGCGTTCCGCCAGAACCCCGGGGATCCGCCGCTCACCGAAGCGGCCATCGCCCGCGCCCGCAATTTCGGACCACCGGCGCCACCGAAGGGCAAGAAGGGGCCGAAGCCCGGCTTCGCCGCCAAGGAGCGGGGCCCGAAGGGACCGATTCCGACCAAGTTCACGGGCCGCGCCTACAGCCTCGATGATTCCGACGAAGCGGCCGCTGGTGGCGACGACGCCCTGCCGGATTTCATGAAGGCCGACGCCGACACCGGCGTCGACGACACCGGCGACGACAAGGAGTAGCACCATGGCGGGCCGTCTGGTGGTCGACGCGTTCGAGCGCGAGTTCCAGAAGACCCGCCAGTTGTGCGATCGTTCGATCGCGCAGCTCTCCGAGGAGCAGTTGCACATCCGCCTCGACGCCGAGGCCAACAGCGTGGCCATGCTCATGCAGCACCTGGCCGGCAACATGCGTTCGCGCTGGACGGACTTCCTCACGACCGACGGCGAGAAGCCATGGCGCCAGCGTGACGCGGAGTTCGAGCCGCCGGCGCGCGATCACGATGCGCTGATGGCCTCGTGGCAGTCAGGCTGGCAGGTGCTCGCCGATACGCTCGCCACACTGACCGACGACGACCTCACGCGCACGGTCACGATTCGCGGTGAGGGCCAGTCGGTGCTCGCCGCCCTCACCCGCCAGCTCGCCCACTACGCCGGCCACGCCTACCAGATCGTGCTCGTCGCCAAGCACCTCAAGGGCGACGCGTGGCACGTCCTGTCGATTCCGCGCGGCGGGTCGGCCGCCTACACCGCCGCCACGAAGGCCGCCACCGGCGCCTGACCGCCCCGCGATATGATCGGGGGGATGGAGTTGTCGAGTCCCACCGTCCTGTGGCGTCTCTGGAGCAAGAGCGGTGAGCAGGCCCGTGCCATCGTGATTCCCGGCGAGCCCCATTCGACGCTGACCGTGTTCGTGGACGACGTCATGGATCGGGCCGAGAACTTTGACGCCCTCGACGTGGCGCTGTTCCGCGCCGACGACATCAGGGTCACGCTGCTCGAGAGCGGCTGGCGCGAAGAAAACTGATTCCGGTCTGACGATGATTCAACTCTCGCAGCGGCACCGTACGGTGCCCGTGAAGGTCGGCGGCATCACCGTGGGCAGCGGCGCCCCGGTGGTCGTGCAGTCGATGACGATGACCGACACGGCCGATGCGGCATCCACCGCCCGGCAATGCATCGAGCTCGCCGAGGCCGGCTCGGAGATGGTGCGCGTCACCGTCAACCTGCCGGAAGCGGCGGCGGCCGTCCCCGAGATCAAGCAGCGCATGCTCGATGCCGGCTGCACGGCGCCGCTCATCGGCGACTTCCACTACAACGGCCACCTGCTGCTCACGCGTTTTCCCGACTGCGCCGCGGCGCTCGACAAGTACCGCATCAACCCCGGCAACGTCGGCACCGGCAGGCGGCGTGACGAGCAGTTCGCCACCATCTGCAGCGTGGCGCGCGACCACGGCAAGCCGGTACGGATCGGCGTCAACGGCGGCTCCCTGAACCAGGAGCTGGTGATGGCGCGCATGCAGGAGAACACCGACCGGAACCTCGGCCTGACCTCCGATGAGATCGTGAACGAATGCATGGTGCTCTCGGCCCTGCAGTCGACGGAACTCGCGCTCGAGAGCGGCCTCACCGTCAACCAGATCATCATCTCGTGCAAGGTGTCGCGGCCCACGCACCTCATCCAGGTGTATCGCGCGCTCGCGAAGCAGACGACGCAGCCGCTGCATCTCGGCCTGACCGAAGCCGGCATGGGTGTGAAGGGCCTCACGTGGTCGGCCGCCGCCCTCGGCGCCCTGCTCAACGAAGGCATCGGCGACACGATTCGCGTGTCACTCACGCCGCGCCCCGGCGGCGATCGCCGCGAAGAGGTGTACGCCGCGTGCGAGATCCTGCAGGCGATGGGCCTGCGGACGTTCGCGCCGAGCGTCACCGCGTGCCCCGGCTGCGGCCGCACGACGAGCTCCACCTTCCAGGAACTGGCCGAACGCGTGCAGGCCTACATCCGCGAGCAGATGCCGGTGTGGAAGGTGAAGTACGAGGGCGTTGAGACGCTCACCCTGGCGGTGATGGGGTGCGTCGTGAACGGCCCCGGCGAGTCGAAGGCCGCGAATATCGGCATCTCGCTGCCGGGCACCGGCGAAGCGCCGACGTGCCCCGTCTTCATCGACGGCGAACACCACTCGACACTGCGCGGCAGCTACGAAGAACTCGCGGCGGCGTTCCAGCAGCTGGTCGATGACTACGTGGACGCGAAGTACGCGAGAAAATAGACGGGCGCCGGCGTGTTACACGCCGAAGCCGTAGCCGCGATCGTCGCTGACGTCGGTGCCGGGCTGCTCGACGTCGTCGCCGGGGGCGAAGCCGTCGGCCTGATCGAACGAGAGCTCGCCCCAGGCCGGGCCCGAGGTGGCCCACCCCATCAGGGCGGCGAGTTCAGCGGTCGTGAGGTCCGGGTCGAAGCGGTTCGAATGTGTCATGGCCTGGTGGTCGGGCGGCCGGGCCGCCAAGGGATCATCGATTGTATCGGTTCCTGGCATGGATGAATACAGGACCTCTGCCGCCACGCCCGCTACAATTCGGGCGCGCGCGGCATGCCGCCGCCCTGCCCCCTGACACCATGCCCATACCCGGCCGACGCCTCACTCCTGCCCTGCTGCTCGTGCTGCTGGCCGCCGCCGCGGTCGGCCTGCGGGCGCAACCGCGGTACGACCTCATCATCCGCGGCGGGCAGGTCGTGGACGGCACCGGCAACGCCCCCGTGCGGGCGGATGTTGCCGTGACCGGCGACCGGATCCAGGCCGTCGGTGACCTCGGCGGCGCGACCGCGACGACCATCATCGACGCGGCAGGCCGGTATGTGACGCCCGGATTCATCGACGTCCACTCCCACGCCGGCCCGGGCCTCGGCACACCCGCTCTGCGGGAGGGCCGGCCAGTGCTCGCGCAGGGCATCACGACCGTGCTCGTGAATCCCGACGGCGGCGGGCCGGTGGACCTCGTGGCGCAGCGTGCCGGGTACGAGAAGGGCGGCATCGGCCTGAACGTGGGGCTGATGGTGCCGCACGGGTCGGTCCGCGCGGCCGTCCTCGGGATGTCCGACCGCGATCCCTCCCCGGCCGACCAGGCCCGCATGAACACGCTCGTGCGCGACGGCATGCGGGCCGGCGCGTTCGGGCTCTCGAGCGGCCTCTACTACGCGCCGGGGTCGTATTCGAAGACGCCGGAAGTCATCGCCATGGCGAAGGAGGTAGCGCCCTTCCGCGGCAGCTACAGCAGCCACATCCGCGACGAGGCCGACTACGGCGTGGGCGTCGTGGCGGCGGTGGACGAAGTCATCGCGATCGCCGAGCAGGGCGGCGTGACCGGCGTGGTCACACACATGAAGGCGCTCGGCCCGGCGAGCTGGGGCCTCTCGAAGACGCTGGTCGCGCACATCGAGGCGGCACGCGCCCGCGGCGTGCCGGTCTTCGCGGACCAGTATCCCTACGAAGCGAGCGGCACCGGCATCGTCGGCGCGCTCATCCCCCGCTGGGCGCAGGTGGGCGGCCGCGAGGTGCTCACCCGTCGCATCACCGGCGAACTGCGCGGCAAGGTGCGCGACGAGGTGCGGGCGAATCTGGCACGCCGCGGCGGCGCCGACACGTTCCTCATCTCGGAGTACGCGCCCGACACGTCGATCGAAGGCCAGCGCCTCTCGGACCTCGCGAAGGCCGCCGGGCTGCCGCCCGAGGAGTACGCGCTCACGCTGCTCGAGAAGGGTGATGCCGGCCTCGTCTCGTTCAACATGTCGGAAGACGACATCGCCCTCATCATGCGGCAGTCGTGGACGATGACGTGCACCGACGGCGATCTGCAGCCGATGACCGAAGGCAAGCCGCATCCGCGCGCCTATGGCGCCTTCCCCCGCAAGCTGCAGCGGTACGTGCGCGAGCGCGGCGTGGTCGCCCTGCCCTTCGCCATCCGCTCGATGACGGCGCTCGCCGCCGGGGTCTTCGGCATCAAGGACCGCGGCGCCGTGAGGCCCGGCGCCTTCGCCGACCTGCTCGTGTTCGATCTGGCGCGCGTCCGCGAAGCGTCGACCTACGAGAACCCGCACCAGCTCGCCGAGGGCCTCGACACGATCGTGGTGAACGGCCGCGTGGTCCGCGATCGCGGCACCTTCACGGGCGGTCTCGCCGGCCGGGTGCTGCGCCTTGAACGCTGAGACTCAGCGCTCGTCGCCGGTGATGAGCCGCACGCCGCGCTGGCGTGTGACGTAAGCCACGAGCCACTGCACGAGCACCACCACCTTGTTCTTGAAGCCGACGAGGAAGAGCAGGTGGAGGAACAGCCAGGCGAGCCACGCCAGGTAGCCGGTGAGGCGCACCCACCCGAGATCGGCCACCGCGTGCGCGCGGCCGATGGTGGCCATGTTGCCGAGGTCGCGATAGGTGAACGGCGCCGGCGGACGTCCCTGCAGGCGCGCGAGGATGTTCGCCGCGGCACGGCGCCCCGACTGCATGGCCGCCTGCGCCACGCCCGGCACGGGCGCCCCGTCGGCGCCGGCAAGCGCCATGAGGTCGCCGACGACGAACACCTCCGGATGCCCCGGCACCGACAGGTCCGCCGCCACGCGGACGCGGCCGCTGCCATCGACCTCGGCGCCGAGCTGCCGGCCGATCGGCGAGGCTTGCACGCCGGCCGCCCACACGATCGTGCCGGCGACGATCGTCTCGGCCCCCGCGCGCACCACGCCGTCGCCGACGTCGGTCACGCGGGTGGACTCGCGCACCTCGACCCCGAGCGCGGTGAGCGCCTCGCGCGCCGAAGCGCGCAGGCGGTCCACGTAGGCGGGCAGGATGGTCGGCCCGCCTTCGAGCAGCAGGACACGCGCCGTGCGCGGCGCCACGGCATCGAATTCGTCCGCGAGCGCCTGCCGGGCGATCTCCGCAATCGCGCCGGCCATCTCGACGCCGGTCGGGCCGCCGCCGATCACGACGAACGTCAGCAGCTCGCGCTGACGCGCCGGATCCGTTTCCCGTTCCGCCTTCTCGAAGGCCACGAGCACGCGGCGGCGAATCGCCACCGCGTCGTCGAGGGTCTTGAGGCCGGGTGCGTGCGCCGCCCAGTCGTCGCGGCCGAAGTAGGCGTGAGTCACGCCGGTGGCGACGACGAGATGGTCGTAGGTCAGCGCGCCGCTCGCCGCCAGGTCCAGCCGCCGCGCGGCCGGATGCACGCGCACGACCTCGTCGAGCAGCACGCGCACGTTCGCCTGGCGCCGCAGAATCCAGCGGATGGGCGCCGCGATGTCCGCGGGCGAGAGCCCCGCGGTGGCCACCTGGTACAGCAGCGGCTGGAAGACATGGTGATTGTGGCGGTCGACCACCACCACCTCGACGGGCGCGCCCGCCAGCGCCTTCACCGCGGCCAGTCCCGCAAAGCCGCCGCCGACGACGACCACGCGTGGCAGGCCGGCCATCACTCGTAGCGGAGGGCCTCGACGGGGTCGAGCGCCGAGGCGCGGCGGGCCGGCCAGTAGCCGGCGATGATGCCGACGCCAATCGACGTGGCCAGCCCGGCGCCCACGGCCCAGAGCGGCGGTACGGCCGGGAAGCCGGGCGCGAGCGCCGTGGCGATGAGCCCGAGCATGGTGGCAGTGACCACGCCGGCGATGCCGCCGGCGCCCGAGAGCATCGCGGCTTCGAACAGGAACTGCCGCAGCACCTCTCGCCGCTTCGCGCCGATGGCGAGCCGCACGCCGATCTCGCGGGTGCGTTCGGTGACGCTCATCACCATGACGTTGGCGATGCCGATGCCGCCGATGATGAGGCTGACGGCGGCGAGGCCGACGGTGGCGAGGAAGATCTGCGCGCCGAGCTTGTCGAACTGCGCGATGATCTGGTCCGACGTCGAGAGATTGAAATCGCTCTCCTCGTCGCGCTGCACGCCGCGCAGCAGCCGCAGGATCGTCTCCGCTTCGTCACGCGCCCGCTCGCGCACGCCGGCCTTCGCGCGGATGTAGAGCACGGTGTTCTCGGCCTCCGGGAAGCGGCGCTTGGCGGTGGCGACCGGCAGCGACACCACGTTGTCGTTGCGGTTCTCGCCGAAGAAGGTGCCCTTGCGTTTGGCGAGCACGCCGACGACGAAGTAGCGTTCCCCGCCGAGCAGGAACGGCTTCCCCACCGCATCATCCGGTCCGAAGAGCGCAGTCGCGACATTGGCGCCGATGACGGCCACGGGCGCGACGACCCGGTTCTCGGCGTCGCTGAAGGGCCGGCCCGCCGCGAACTCCGCCCCCGTGACATCGAAGAAGTTCGACGACACGCCCTCGAGCAGGACCGAGTCGGACTCGTTGCTGCCGGCGCGCGCCGTGATGGTGCGCGTGGAGGTCACGGCCGGCACGAGGAGCTGCACACCGACGTCACGCACCGACGGGCCGAGACGCTCGATCGTCTCGGCATAGGTGGGCAGCAGCGGCCGCCTCAGGGCGTCGCGGTCGGAGGCCGGCGTGTACGGATCGCCGTTGCGATGGAAGGCGAAGATGTTGTCGGTGCCGAGTTCGCGGAAGAGCTGCGCGACGCTGTTGCGCAGGCCGACGAGCACCGAGGCCACGAGCACCACGGTCACGATGCCGATGACCACGCCGGCAATCGCCAGCCCCGAACGTGCC
Source organism: Acidobacteriota bacterium (assembly GCA_016789705.1). Taxonomy (GTDB): domain Bacteria; phylum Acidobacteriota; class Vicinamibacteria; order Vicinamibacterales; family UBA2999; genus CADEFD01. The sequence continues at coordinate 11,658 of JAEUQR010000158.1, read as the reverse complement.
GGCTGCGAACGCAGCGAGTCCCACGCGAGCCGGGCCGCCTCGCGGATCGACGAGAGCAGCGCGGTCGCCGGACTCTGGGGCGCGTGCACGGCCATCTATTCCGTCCTCAGCGCGGTGATGACGTCGAGCCGCGTGGCCCGGCGTGCCGGATACCAGCCGGCGAGGATGCCGCTCAGGCCGGCGGCGCTGATGGCGACGACGAGCGTCGTGACGCTCACGCCAATCGGCACGCCGAGCGCCGAGGCCAGGAGTTGCACGAGGCCCGCCGCCACGGCGACGCCCACGGCGCCGCCGACGACGGCGACGACCACCGCCTCCGACAGCACTTCCTGCATGATCTGGGCGCGCGAGGCGCCGAGCGCCCGGCGCACGCCGATCTCGCGCGTGCGCGTCGTGACCGAGACGAGCACGGTGTTCGTGACGACGACAATCGCCGCCAGCAGCGCCATCGCGGAAATGGGGCCGGCCGCCGCGCCAATCCGCTGCGAGAGGTTCAGCACGAAGCCGCGCGCCGCATCCGGCGTGAGCAGGTCGAACGTGTCGGTCACGCCGGGCTCGAGCCGGCGGGCCGCGCGCAGCGAAATGCGGGCGCGGTCTTCCCCGTCCACCGACGGACGTCCGGCCGTGGTCTTGGCAAAGATCTGCAGGCTGCGCGGCGAGCCGAAGGCCCGCTCGTAGGCCGAGAGCGGAATCCATACGTAGCGGTCGAGTGAGGCGCCGCCGGAGTTCCCGAGGCGGTCCTGCAGACCGATGACTTCGAAGCGGCGGCCGGCGAGCCGGATGGTCTTGCCGAGCGCATCCTGCCCCGGGTAGAGCGTCTCGGCGACGTCGGCGCCGATGACGGCAACCTGCGCGCCCGACCGATCTTCGTCGGCCCGGAAGAACCGACCGCGCACGATGGCCAGGTCGCGCAGGCCGGCCAGGGTGGACCAGGTACCCGTGACGGCGCCGTTTTCGTAGGTGCGGCCGCCGGCGGCGACTTCCGCGGTGGTCTGCGCGTTCGGGGCGTACTCGACGAGTCCGCCGGCCAGCCGCTCCATCGCCGTCAGTTCAATGCGGCGGATCGCCGGGTTGCGCTGCAGTTGCTCCTGCAGTTCCCGGCGCGAGACACGGCCGGGCGAGGCGACCTGCGCGATGAGGAACGTGTCGGACCCGAAGGCCCGGGCCGTCGTGGTGCGCGCGTACGCGGCGACACCGTCGAGGGCGGCGACGACGATGACGATCGTGGCAACGGCGGCGGCAATCGCCAGGGCGCCCAGTGACGAACGCAGGCGGTGCGCGGCAGCGGCCGCCACGCCTTGCCACATGGCATCGGTGACTCGGCGAACGCGCGACGGTCGGGGCATGGGGACAAGCCGTTGGACGCAGAAAACCTGCCGCAGGCCCCGGGGCCCGGGGACCTCCGCGTCGAATGGTGCGTCGAAAGCATACACTTACCCGTGATGACCCCGCGCCGTCTGCTCATCGCCCTGGTCGTAGTCGCTCTTGTCGGATTCGCCGTGATGTCCCGCCGCGGCGGGCCCGAGGCCACCGACGTGGACCTCGCCACGGTCACCCGTGTCGCCAGTCTGCAGTCGTTCGTCACGGCGTCCGGCGAGATCGTGGCCACGCGCTACGCCGACATCGGTTCGAGCGCCATGGGCCGGCTGGTAGGCCTGTCCGTGAAAGAAGGGGATCGCGTGAAAGCGGGGCAGGTGCTGGCGCGCATTGACCGTGTGCAGGCGGCCAGTTCTGCCGCTGCCGCATCGGCCGGCCTCGGCGCCCTCGAAGCCGACGCGCGTGGCGCCGCCGATCAGGCGCGGTCCGCGCAGGCCGACCTCGAGGCCGCGCGGGCCCGGGCCGCGGAGACCCAGAAGGCCCTCGCGCGCGCGAAGGATCTGCGCACGGCCGGTCTCATCCCCCAGTCGGAGCTCGACACCGCCGTGGCCAACGCCGACAGCGCGGCCGCGCAGGCCGAAGCCGCGGCCGCCGCCGTGGCCCGCGCCGCCCAGACACGTGACGCCGCCGAGCGGCGGGTCTCCCAGGGCCGCGCCGAGCAGACCCGCGCCCGCGACCTGCTCGACAAGACCGAAATCACCGCGCCCATCGACGGCGTCGTCACGCGGCTCGATGTCGAAGAGGGCGAGATGGTCGTCATCGGCGTGCAGAACCAGCCGGGCACCATCCTGATGACCGTGTCGGACCTGAGCGCCATCAACGCCGAGGTCAAGGTGGCCGAAGCCGATGTGCTACGCCTGGCCCTCGACAACACGGCCACCGTCTCCCTCGAAGCCGCCGGCGGACGCAGGTTCCCGGGCAAGGTGGTGGAGATCGGCGCCAGTGCGCTGCCGCAGGTGGGCACGCAGGCGGCGGCGCGCGAGTTCAGGGTCAAGGTGCGGCTGGCCGGTGACACCTCGGCGCTCCGGCCGGGCCTCACGTGCGATGCGGAGATCCTCGTGGCGGAACGCTCGAACGTGCTCGCGGTACCGCTCCAGGCCGTCGTGCAGCGCGGCAGCGACACCGGCGTGTTCGTGGTCGAGAACGGCATCGCCACGTTCCGCAAGCTCACGACGGGGATCATCGGCGGTCTGCAGATCGAGGTGGACGGCGTGGCCGAGGGCACGTCGATCGTCTCCGGCCCCTTTCAGGCCCTGCGCGAGCTCGCCGATGGCGCGCGCGTGAAAACGCGGGCGGCCACCGCGCCCTAGCACCGGCGGCCCCATGGCGGCCAGGCCGGGGACGCCTGCGGACGCCGTTCGCGGACGCGCTTGATAAGATGGCGCATGGCAATCCGCCCCGCCGTCGCCCCGCCTGAAGCCACCGTCGAGACGGCCTGCCCGCTCGACTGTCCCGATGCCTGCACGCTCAACGTGACCGTGCGCGGCGGGCGCATCACGGTCATCGACGGCAGCACCGTCAATCCCGTCACCGGCGGCTACATCTGCAGCAAGGTGCGCCACTTCGATCGCCGCATCTACGGCGAAGACCGGCTGCAGTTCCCCGCCGTGCGCGTCGGCGCCAAGGGGGAGGGCCGATTCAGGCGCGTGAGCTGGAATGACGCCCTCGACACCATCGCCACGACCTTCGCAGGGATCCGCGCCACCCACGGCGGCGAGGCCATCCTGCCACTGTCCTACGGCGGCTCGAACGGCCTGCTCACCCAGGACACGACCGACGCGGCCTTCTTCCGCCGCCTCGGTTCGGCGCGCCTCGACCGCACGGTCTGCGCGGCGCCCACCGGCGCGGCCAACATGGGCCTCTACGGCAAGATGCCGTCGGTCGTCTACGCCGACTACGAACACGCGAAGGTCATCCTCGTGTGGGGCGCGAATCCCTCGGCCTCCGGCATCCACCTGATGCCCTATCTGAAGCAGGCGCGGGCGAACGGCGCCACCCTCGTCGTCATCGATCCGCGGGCGACGACCGTGGCGCGCCAGGCCGACATCCATCTCGCGATCCGCCCGGGTACCGACGTCGTCGTCGCGCTCGCGCTGCACCGGCATCTCTTCGAGAGCGGCGCCGCCGATCAGGCCTTCCTGGAGGCCCACACCACGGGATGGGAGCAGCTGCGCGTACGCGCCAGCGCGTGGACGTTCGAGCGAGCCGCCGAGGTGAGCGGCCTGCGCGTGTCCGACCTCGAACGGGTGGCGCGGCTCTATGCCACGGCATCGCCGGCTCTCATCAAGTGCGGCTGGGGCCTCGAGCGCAACAGGAACGGCGGCAACGCGGCGGCCGCGGTGCTGGCGCTGCCGGCCGTGGGCGGCAAGTTCGGCGTGCGCGGCGGCGGCTATTCGATGAGCAACTCGGCGTCGTGGGGCATCACGCCGTCGTGGCGCGAGGACGCCGAACCGCCGACCCGTGTCGTCAACATGAACCGCGTCGGCCGCGAGTTGCTCGAGCCCGCGGGCACACCAGTGCGCGGGCTCTTCGTCTACAACTGCAATCCCGCGGTGACGCTGCCGGATCAGCAGCGCGTGCTCGCGGGCCTGGCCCGCGAGGATCTCTTCACGGTGGTCTTCGACCAGGTGCTCACGGATACGGCCGTCTACGCGGACGTCGTCCTGCCGGCGACGACCTTCCTCGAGCACTATGACTTCGCCAGGGCGTACGGCTCGCTCTCGATGCACATGACGCGGCCGGTCATCGAACCGGTGGCCGAATCACGGCCGAACACCGATGTCTTCGCGGAACTGCTCGCCCGCATGGACCTCGGGCGCGGCACCGACGCGACCGGGGAACTCGAGCAGATGCTGCAGGTGATGGCGGCGCTGCCGGGCAACATGCCGGCCGAAATCGGCGACCTCGGCCACGCCACGCCACCGTGGCACGGACGGCCGGTGCAGTTCGTGGACGTCTTCCCGCGCACGCCCGATGGCAGGGTGGCGCTCTTCCCCGAGCATCTCGACCGGGAAGCACCGCAGGGGCTGTACGCCTACATCGACGACCCGGGAACGCCCGACTATCCCCTGGCGCTCATCTCGCCGGCCTCGGAGCGCACCATCAGCTCGACGCTCGGCGAACTCGAGCGGCCCGTCGTGCGCCTCGAAATGCACCCGGACGACGCCGCCGCGCGTGGTCTGGAAGACGGCGACGACGTCACGGTCACGAATGCCCTCGGCACGCTCGACTGTCCGGTGAAAGTCACGGCCCTCGTGCGGCCGGGCACGGTGGCGTTCCCGAAAGGCGTGTGGCGCCGGCATACCGGCAATCGCCTCACGTCGAACGCCCTCGTGCCCGACACGCTGACGGACCTGGGAGGTGGAGCCTGCTTCAACGACGCGCGTGTCCAGGTGGCACGCGCGTCGTCACGGAGGCGCTAGCGCGTCTACGCGGCCGACTCCTGCGCGGCTGGCAGTTTGCCCCGTCCGCCGCGGCTGACCATCCCGCCCTTCCGACCCGCGTCACGCGCCTCGTTGGACGACCACTCGTGGGCCGTCCCCTTGGCGTGTGCCGCCCGACCGCCCTTGCTGGCGATCTCACGCTGCTTTTCCGGGGACATCGACGCGAATCCGCGCCTGGCTTTTGGCTTCTCGTTCACGAATCACCTCTGCTGCTTGAAGCTGCTGCACATGAGCAGGGCAAGCGACGTACCAGCTGGGCCGGTTGAGCTGCCTGACCATAAGTTGCTGATAATGCAGTGCTTGTGTGTTCTGAGGGATAAGTGATGGGCCGAATATTGAATGCTTTCAATACTCAGCACAATTGTCGAGTATTGAAACAATTCAGAAGATGAGAGATGAATGAGAAGCGTTAGCGGGACGGTGACGCGCTGCGGGCCTGGCGGAAGTAGTCGCACTGGGCACAGTTACTGACGTCGAACTCGTAGCCGACGATCGGCCAGAGCATGGGGTGAGCACAGTACAGGAGCTGGCCGTCCATGATGGTGTGGAGTCCGAACTCGGCAGGCAGGTGCGAGGTGCGTCGGCTGTACCAGCAGACGCGATGGCGATCCTCGGGGGTCATGGGAGCCGTGCCCATGATACGACGAGCGCCGGCACGCGAAGCTCGGTACAATCACTCGCATGAGCGGCGATCATTCGCATCCCCCGTCCCAGTCGTCCTCCCCTGCCGGCGGGCGCCTCGTCTACTGCGTGAAGCTCCAGACGGAGTTGCCCGGTCTCGACACGCCGCCGTGGCCCGGCGAGATCGGTCAGCGGATCTTCAACGAGGTCTCGGCACAGGCCTGGAAGCAGTGGGAAGACCGGCAGAAGATGATCCTGAACGAGTACCGCCTGCTGCCGTGGCAGAAGGAAGGCCAGGAGCTCATCCGCAAGCACATGGAAGAGTTCCTCTTCGGCGACAACGCGGCCATGCCGCCCGGCTACGTGCCGCCCCGCTCGAAGTAGCGCGCCCCACGGGCCTCAGGCGTCCTCGCGCCGCAACGGCCTCACCGTCCCGATCGTGAAGTGGAGGCAGGCGTGCGCACCCGCGAGGGCCGCCAGCACGTCGGCATCGTCGCCCCCCTGCGCGAAGATGAAGCCCAGGTAACTGGCGCTCTCGGGCAACGTCTGCAGAATCTGGCCGGCGTTCGCCGTGACGGTCACCTCCGTCACGCCGGCGACCGCGCGGGCGGCCTCGACGCCGTCAACCGCGCGCAGCACTCCGGCGCGCGGAATCGGCACCATCATCACGCCCGTTGCGCCCGGCGCCAGCGTCACCTCGCGGCCCCGGCCGATGGCGTGCGCCAGCAGATCCTGCTCGAGCGGCCACTCCTCGCCCCGGGCATCGCGGAGACGCAGGGCGCGCGCGCACAGGCCGCCAATCGGCCGCGCCGCGGCTTCGAGGACGACGACGCCTGACGCCGACATGCGGCACTCGGCATGGACGGGGCCGTGGTACAGACCCGAGGCCCGGGCCGCCGCCGTCACCGCCGCCACCACCGCGGCGCCGTCCGTGCGCGTGCGGGCGGTGGGGGTCACGTAGATCGTCTCCTCGAAGAACGGACCGGCCAGCGGCTCGGGCTTGTCGAAGACGGCCAGCGCGCGAAACGCGCCGTGGGTCATCAGGCCCTCGACGGCGAACTCGTGTCCTTCGACGTAGTCTTCGATGAGAATCTGCCGGGCCGCCGGGTCGCGCAAATCGAGGACGTCGCCGGCCTCGAGGATCGCAGCCACACGCGCGAGCGCCGCGGTGAGTGCCGCCGGCGTGTCGGCGCGGATGACGCCGCGACTGCCCGAGAGCACGAGCGGCTTCGCCACGCAGGGATAGCGCACGCCCTCGGGCGTCGTCGCGCCGGCCTCGACCACGAAGCCCTGCGGCGCCGTGAGGCCGGCAGCGCGCTGCGCGGCGCGGAAGCGCCATTTATCGCGGCCGGCACGGGCGCCATCGACCGTGTGCCAGGGCAACCCGCGCGCCTCGGCCACCCGCGCGGCGAGCACGGCCGGCCGGTCGCCGACGGCGAGCACCCCATGGAGCGGCGCCGGCCCGAGCGCGGCGTCGACCGCGGCGTGCGCCCCGGCGTCATCGTGGAACCGTACCGGGATGGCACGATCGCGCCAGGGATCCTCGAGCCGGTCGCAGCGATCGCTCGCGAGCACGAGGTCGACGCCGAGCCGGTCGGCCGCCTCGTCGAACATGCGCGTCTGATAGCCCGTCGTCGTCGCACAGAGCAGCACCCGCCGACGCGCTGATTCGTCACTCATCGCAATTCTGGTTCGTGTCGTTCCCGAGCCCCGGGACCCGAGTCCCGAACCTCGCCTAGAGGAGAGCCACCTGCTCTCCCGACGGCTCCGCTCAACAGTACCAAGGCTCGGTCAGATACGGAATGGCCGCCCGCGCCACGAGCGGAGGCCCCGGCGCCCGCCAGGCTCCGGCGGCGGCGTCAGCCTGCGCGCGGATGGCCTGGAAGGTCGCCTCACGCGGTTCGTGTGGCGCCACGCCCACACGCGTCATCACCTCCCGCTGCAGGGCGTCCACGCGCGGATCGGGATGGCTCCACGGATGTGTGAGCGTCGAGGGGTCGAAAGGCCCGGCGACGGCGCGGATCTCGTCGAGCTCGAGCAGCCGCGAGTGCTGCGTGACGAGGAGGCGCAGCGTCCACTGCACGGGCGCCACGTGCGGCACGAGGCCGAGCGCCTCGATGTCGTCGAGGAAGCGACGGTAGCCGTCGAGGGTCGTCCACGGCGTGAAGGCGAGGAACGTCGGCGCGAGCGCCAGCCCGAGGGCACGGCACCTTGCGGTCACCGCCTCGACATCGGCGCGGGTGTGGCCTTTCTCGAGCCGCCCCAGCACCACGTCGTCGAGCGACTCGACGGCGGTCGTCACGAACGCGCAGCCCGTCGCGGCGAGCCGCGGCAGCAGCGCATCGTGGCGGCGCAGATGCTCCACCTTGATCGTCGCATCGTAGGTGAGCGCCGGCCAGCGCTCGTGCAGCGCCTCGACGAGCCGGAGCGCGTGTGTCGGCCCGTTGAAGAAATCGGGGTCGGCAAACGTGATGTGGGCCGCGCCGCCGGCCACCTGCGCGCCGATGTCCTCGAGCACGACGTCCGCCGGCACGGCCACGAAGCGGCCGTCGTAGACGGGCACGATCGGGCAATGACGGCACCTGTGTTTGCAGCCGCGCGACGACTCCGCCACCCCGGCCACACTCTCGCGCCCATCGGGCCATCGCACGCGCGCGTAGCGCTCGAGCGCAGGCAGCCCGGCGCGATCCGGCACGACCGCCAGCGCGCGCGCCCGGGCGGCGGCGCTCGTCGCGCCCGGCGGCAGGGCCGCGGGAGCCAGGCCGTGCGCGGCACGGGCCGCGGCGACGAGCGCGTCGTCATACTCCGGACCGAGCACCACGTCGACGCCGTGGGCCCGCAGCAGCACGTCGTTCAGCGGCGCATAGAGACCAAAGGCGCACAGCGGCACGCCGGGCAGCCGCGCCCGGAGCGTGCGCAGCACCGGCAGCGCCAGGCGCGTGGCGGTGTGCATCGGCAACGAGACGGCGACGAACGTCACCCCGTCGAGCCCGCCGGCGGGCAGCCGCTCCACCGCGAGATCGCAGACGGTCGCGTCGAACCCGGCACGGCGCAGCGACGCTGCCGCCGACGCCAGCGCAATCGGCTGACGGCCGAGGTCGTAGGTCGAGAGCAGCAGAATCAGCGCGCGGGCTCCTCGCCGGATGACGACGTCATGCGTCGCAGCGGGCCGACGAAGACGAGCAGCACGAGCGCGGCCACGATCGCAAAGCCGCCGACGGCGCCAAAGAGCGTCGGCAGCGCCATCGACTCGTAGAACCCGGCGGCGCGGCCGCCGATGAAGTTGCCGACGGACGTGCCGAGGAACCACACGCCCATCACGAGGCCGGCGATGCGCGCCGGCGCGAGACGCGTCATCGCGCTCAGGCCCACGGGGCTGATCGTGAGCTCGCCGATCGTGTGGAGCAGGTAGGTCGCAATGAGCCAGAGCGGGCTGGCCTTGGCGCCGGTGGCGGCGGCGCTGGCGGGAATGACGAGAATCAGGAAGCCGAGACCGACGGCCACGAGGCCGTAGACGAACTTGCCGGGGCTCGTCGGCTCTTGCCCGCTCTTTGCGAGCGCCACCCAGATCCACGCGAAGACCGGCGCCAGCGTGAAGATGAAGAACGAGTTCACGCTCTGGAACCAGCTGCTCGGGAACGGCATGCCGAAGATGCTGGTCTCGGTGTTGCGATCGGCGAACAGATTGAGCGTCGAACCGGCCTGCTCGAAGACCGACCAGAAGAGCGCGGAGGCGAGGAACAGCACCGCCACGACGACGAGCCGCTGGCGTTCCTCACGCGTGTAGTCGCCGCTCGTCAGCAGCCAGCCGAAGAAAACCACGGTCGAGAGCAGCAGCAGCACGCCGGCCGCGTCGGCGATGCCGACGGCCGTCACCGGCAACGTGCCGGTGTAACCGCCGATGCCGACCACCGCCATCGTCGCGAAGAAGAGCCCGCCCCAGAGCATGGCGCGCGTGCGCAGGTCGGCCGCCGCCTGCGGCGAGACCGCCGGCACGGGCCGCAGCCCCTTGTCGCCCAGGTGGCGTCCCCCGATCAGATACTGCACGACACCGATCGTCATGCCGATGCCGGCCGCCCCGAAGCCGGCATGCCAGCTCACGCGCTGGCCGAGATACCCGCAGACGAGCGGCGCGAGGAAGGCGCCGAGGTTGATCCCCATGTAGAAGATCGAAAAGCCGGCATCGCGGCGGTTGTCCTCGGCCGGGTAGAGCTGACCGACGATCACACTGACGTTGCCCTTGAGGAGCCCCGTGCCGATGACGATGAGCACGAGGCCCAGATAGAACGTGGCCATCGAGGGGATGGCCATGCTGAAGTGCCCGCTCGCGATGATGATGCCGCCGTAGAGGACGGCCTTGCGCTGGCCGATGAGGCGATCGGCGATCCAGCCACCGGGCAGCGCCGCCATGTAAGCCATCGACGTGTAAAGGCCGTAGATCGCCCCGCCCTGCGCGGCATCGAACCCGAGCCCGCCGGCGGCGAGCGGCGCCGTCATGTAGAGCAGCAGCAGCGCCCGCATGCCGTAGTAGCTGAAGCGTTCCCACATCTCGGTGAAGAAGAGCGTGGACAGACCGTAGGGGTGCCCGAAGAACCCCGTGTCGGACGATGCCGGGTTGGCCATAGGCAGGGCGTATTGTATCCTCCGCAGCAGCCCGCCCTTCATGCCGCTCGACGAGTACCGACGCAAACGCGACTTCACGAAAAGCCCGGAGCCGGCCGGTGAACCGGCCGCCGCCACCGGTGGTGAGACACGGTATTTCTGCGTCCAGAAGCACCTGGCGAGCCATCTCCACTACGACCTGCGCCTGGAGCACGACGGCGTGCTGCTCTCGTGGGCCGTGCCGAAGGGCCCGTCGCTCGACTGGAACGACAAGCGCCTGGCGATGCAGGTCGAGGATCACCCCATCGAGTACGGCTCGTTCGAAGGCGTGATTCCCGAAGGCTACGGGGCCGGCGTCGTGATGTTGTGGGACTACGGCACGTGGACGCCGGACACGCCCGACGTCGATGCCGCGCTGCGCAAGGGCGACTTCAAGTTCACGCTCGACGGCTTCAAGCTCAAGGGCTCGTGGGCGCTCGTCCGCACGAAGGGCTACGGCGACAGCGGCAAACCGAGCTGGCTGCTCATCAAGCACAAGGACCACTGGTCGGGGCCGATCGACATCACCGAGTTCGCGCCGCTCAGCGTGAAGACGCCCGGCGCCGATTTCGCCGACATCCTCGCCACCGACACGCCGGATCTCTGGACCCGCAATCCGCCGGCGAAGACCGGCGACACCGGCAAGTTGTTCCAGCGCATCATCGCGGCGGCGCTCGCCCTGAAGGCCACGCACGACCCCAACCCGCCCGCCGCGCCCGCGAAACGCCGACGCGCCAGAGGAGCCATCCGATGACCGATTCCGCCTCCCGCCGCACCTTCATCGCCGCCACCGGCATGGCCGCCGCGCACGTCTGGGTGCCGGGCACGGCTCGCGGCTACTCCGCCGCCGAGATGCGGGCGATGGAAGAGACGATTGGCGTCTCGAAGTGGGAACTCGACACGCCGGCGCTCTGCGTGGACCTCGACGCGCTCGAGTCGAACATCACGACCATGCAGGCGCGGCTCGCGGCGAAAGGGCTGGGCGCGCGGCCGCACGCCAAGACGCACAAGAGCGCCGACATCGCCAGGAAGCAGCTGGCCGCGGGCGCGCTCGGTATCTGCACGTCCAAGGTCAGCGAAGCCGAAGCGCTGATGGCGGCCGGCATCGAGCGCATCTGCATGACGACGACCAACCCCTCGCCGTCGAAGATCCGTCGCGCGATGGCGCTTCGCGCCAGGTCAGCCCACTTCATCCAGGCCGTGGACGAGGAGAAGAACGCGCGCGACCTCTCGGACGCGGCAAAGGCCGCCGGGCTCACGGCCGACGTGGTCATCGACGTGGCCGTCGGCACGCGCAGCGGCATCCCGGCCGGCGACGCCGCCATCGCCCTGGCTGAACTGGTGAGCCGACTGCCGAACCTGCGCCTGCGCGGCATGCTCTCGTACGACGGCGGCGCGCAGCATCTCACGGGGTTCGCCGAGCGGCGCGCCACGGCGCTCAGGAATCTCGAGGCGAACGTGCGCGTCTTCGAGGCGCTGATGGCGAAGGGCCTGCCGACTGAGATCTTCAGCGGCTGAGGCACCGGCACCTACAACATCGAGCAAGAAGTGCCCGGCTTCACCGACGTGCATGTGT
>JAEUQR010000139.1 GCA_016789705.1 Acidobacteriota bacterium | reverse complement strand
CTGGGACTTCGCCGTGCGCGCCGGCAAGACCGTGCGCAGTTACGGTGAGTTCGCCGAACGCCGCACGCCGACCTCGCCGGCCGAGGCGACGGTGCCCGGCCTCAAGGGGCGTGTGCACCCGCAGTATCCGCCCTACGACCTCGACATCCCCGACAACCGCCGCATCGACGTATGGCTCGAGGAGTTCCGGCAGTTCGAGCAGACCGGGGCGCTGCCGCACCTGAACATCGTGCGGCTCGGCAACGACCACACCTTCGGGACCCGTGCCGGCAAGCCCACGCCGCGGGCGATGGTGGCCGAAAACGACGCCGCCCTCGGCCGCTTCGTCGAGGCCATCTCGAACAGCCGTTTCTGGAAGGAGTCCGCGATCTTCGTGCTCGAGGACGACGCGCAGAACGGACCCGACCACGTCGATTCGCACCGCTCGCCGGCGCTCGTCATCAGCCCCTTCGCGAAGCGCAACGCGCTCGACAGCACGCTCTACACCACTTCCGGCATGCTGCGCACGATGGAGCTCATCCTCGGCCTGCCGCCAATGAGCCAGTACGACGCCGCCGCGACGCCGATGTACAACGCGTTCCAGCCGACGCCCACGCTCACGCCGTTCAAGGCTCTGGCCGCCCGTGTCCCACTCGATGAGAAGAACGGCGCCGGCGCCTGGGGCTCGCAGGCCTCGCTGCAGATGAACTTCGAGGTCGCCGACATGACCCCCGAATACGAACTGAACGAGATCGTGTGGAAGTCGGTGCGCGGCGCCGCGTCACCGATGCCGCCGCCGGTGCGCTCGGGCTTCATCCGCGTGATCGAGGACGAGGAAGAAGAAGCGCGGGAGCGGGCCGCGGCCAAGCGGCGCGACTGACCACCGTCACACGGTTGTGGCATGCCTGTCGCCGGTTCGTTGAACGCCGTGCGTAGCCTGATTCCATGACCATGATTCGCATTCTCGTGAGCGCACTGGCGCTCCTGCTCGTGCCCGGTCTGGCCGCGGCACAGATCGATCGTGCCACCCTGACGGGCGTCGTCCGCGACCCGTCTGGCGCCGTGGTCCCCGCGGCCACGATCGCTGTCACCAACGACGCCACCGGCATCCGCCGCACCACGACCACGTCGGCCGATGGCGCCTTCCTCGTCGTCGATCTCGCGCCCGGCGAGTACCTGGTCGAGACATCGGCGGCCGGCTTCCAGACCTACGCGCAGCTCGTGCAGCTGTCGACCGGCCAGCGTGCCCGTCTTGACGTCTCGCTCGCCGCCGGCGGCGTGAACGAGACGGTGCAGGTGCAGGCGGCGGCGCCGCTCCTCGAAACGCAGGCGGCCGCGCTCGGCACCGTGGTGAGCCGCAGCGAAATCTCCAACCTGCCGCTCGCCATCCGCAACTGGGATGACCTGCTCTTCACCATCCCTGGAGTACAGGGGGATCGCTACACCGAACAGACCGGCACGACCAATGCAGGCCGCACCGGCGGCGTCAGCATTCACGGCAATCGCTCGCTGCAGAACAACTTCCTGCTCGACGGCGTGGACAACAACTCGATCTCGACGAACGTGCAGGAGCTGAGCACGCAGGTGTCGCGTCCGTCGATCGATGCCATCGACGAGTTCAAGGTCGTCACGAGCCCCTTTGCCGCCGAATACGGCCGAGCGCCCGGCGGCGCCATCGTGGTGACCACCAAGTCGGGCACCAACCGCATCTTCGGCACCGCCTACGACTACTTCCGCGACGAGCGCTTCGACGAGCGCACCTTCTTCGCCAAGCGGCAGAACTTGAGCAAGCCGACCAACAACCAGAATCAGTTCGGGTTCAACCTCGGCGGTCCCATCCTGCGCAACAAGGCCTTCTTCTTCGGCGACGTCGAGGCGACGCGCATTACACAGGGCGTGCTGCGCACCGGCCGCGTGGCCACCGCCGACGAGCGCAACGGCGTGTTTCCGAGCGCCATCCGCGACCCGCTGACGGGCCTGCCGTTCCTGAACAACACCATCCCGGCCAACCGCATCGACCCGGTAGCGCGCGCCATCATGGGGCTCGTGCCGCTGCCAAACGCGACGGGCGGCAACAACTTCATCCGTCAGCCGAACGTCGAGGACAACGGCGAGCGGTACCTCTTCCGCAGCGACGTCAAGCCCGGCGCCAGCGACAACCTGTTCGTGCGCTACATCTTCGCCGACCGCACGCGCTTCGTGCCCGGCTTCTTCGGCGGCGTCGTGGATGGCACGTCCACCTCCGCCTGGGGCCGCAACTTCCTGAAGTCGCACAGCACGGTCGCCGGCTGGACGAAGGTATTCGGTGCGTCGCTCGTGAACGAAGCGCGCGTATCGTGGGCGCGCGGCATCTCCGACGGCCAGCAGGATCCGTTCGGCCAGGTCGGTCCTGCTGTGCCGGGTGTGCCGAACGACCCGATCGTGGCCGGCGGCGTCATCGGCGTGGACATCGCGGGGCATCTGCGCATCGGCTCGCCGAACTTCATGCCGAAGTACCAGCACACCGATCAGGTGCAGTACCTCGACACCGTGTCGTGGCTGAAGGGCCGTCACCAGGTGAAGGTCGGGTTCGACATCATGGCGCCGATGAACAACGAGTTCGTCGACATCCCGTCCACGCGCGGCAACCTGCAGTTCAGCGGCCAGTACACCGGCAACGCGATTGCCGACTTCATGCTCGGCTGGGCCCGCACGGCGGAACTCTCGAACGTGCACGTGGTCAACCAGCGCCGCTACTCGACGGCGTTCTTCGTGCAGGACGACTGGCGCGCCACCGAAAGGCTCACGCTCAACCTCGGCCTCCGCTACGATTTCATGACGCCTTCGTACGAGCGCGACAACCGCCAGGCGAACTTCAACCCGGCGACCGGCACGCTCGTCTACGCGTCGGATGGCTCGCTCGAGGATCGGGCGCTCGTGAAGCCCGACCGCAACAACTTCGCGCCAAGAGTCGGCATCGTGTTCGCGATGGACGACAAGACCGTGCTGCGCGGTGGCTACGGGATGTTCTACAACCCGCTCGACCGGATTGGCTCGGAAGACCAGGTGGCGCTCAACCCGCCGGGCCTGCGCAACATCAACCAGCAGACCACTTCCACGACGGCGCCCGTGCTCGTGATGAGTCAGGGCTTCCCGGCGAACTATCTCGACCCGTCGAACATCGTGCTCAGCCGCCTGCTGATTCGCGCCGCCAACCCGGTGGGCACCAACGCGCAGTACCAGCAGTTCGCGGCCGGGATCGAACGGCAGCTCGGGGGCGACTTCGCCGCGTCGGTGGACTTCATCGGCAACATCGGCAGGAACATCGCCGTGCTGCGTAATCTCAACCAGCCGGCCAACGGCAACGGCGCGCGGCCGTATCCCGACCTCGCGCACATCCAGTGGCGCGACCCGATCGGAGAGTCGAGCTACAAGGGCGTGGACGTCTCGGTGGAGAAGCGGCTCTCGAAGGGCTACAGCTTCCGCGTCGCTTACACGCTCGGTGAAGCGCGCGATCAGGCGCCGGAACACCTGGCCGCGACCTCGGGCCGTCAGCAGGACACCAACAACATCGACGCCTGGGCAGGGCCGGCCGATTTCGACATCCGTCATCGCCTGGTGACCAACTTCGTCGTGCAGCCGCCCATCGGCGACGGCCGCTCCGTGAACCTCGGCAAGGTCGGCAACGCGCTGCTCGGCGGCTGGACGGTGGCCGGCATCTACACTGCGCGCAGCGGCCGGCCGTTCACGGTGACGCAG
>JAEUQR010000114.1 GCA_016789705.1 Acidobacteriota bacterium | reverse complement strand
TTCGCGTAGTTGTAGCCGAGCGCGATGGCCGTCTCGTTCGAGGCCAGCAGCGCCGGCTTCTTCGAGAACTTCTCCTGCGTGAGCTGGCGGATGACCTCGGTGTCGATGCCGATGAGCGCGGCCAGGGCGCCGGCGTAGGCGATGTTCTTCATCAGGATGCGCTCGCGCACCCCTTTGAAGGCCCCGTTGCAGAGTTCGGCGAGCGGCACGCCCAGGTAGGTGACGTCGGGGCGCTTCAGCTTCTCGTCGAGCGGCCAGCTCGAATCGAAGAGCAGCCAGCCGCCGGCACGCACTTCCGCCACGTCCTTGGCGTAGGTGGCGGCGTTCAGCGCGATCATCAGGTCGAAGTGCGGCGTGCGGGCGGTGTAACCGTCCTTGCTGACCCGGATCTCGTACCACGTGGGCAGGCCCTGGATGTTCGACGGGAAGACGTTCTTGCCCGTGACCGGGATGCCCATCCGGAAGATGGCCTGCATGATGAGGCCGTTCGCGCTGGCCGAGCCCGTGCCGTTGGCCGTCGCGATCTTGAACGCGAAATCGTTGACGCGATCCATCACTCGGATGTCCCTTCGCTGCTGCCGTTACCGCGCGGCGGCCGCCGGTGTCTCGACCTTGCTGGCGTGCGGCCACGACAGCACGAACTTGCGCATATCCCACGCGTAGGTCGGGCAGCGTTCGGCGCACAACCCGCAGTGCAGGCACACGTTCTCGTCCTTCACCATCACGCGGCCCGTCTGCTTGAGCGGGTCTGAGACGAAGATCGCCTGGTCGAGGTTCTCGGCCGGCGCCATCAACTGCGTGCGCAGCACCGGTTCGGCCGCCGCCGGCACGATCGTGAGGCAGTCGACCGGGCAGATATCGATGCAGGCGTCACACTCGATGCAGAGGTTGTCGGTGAAGTGGGTCTGCACGTCACAGTTGAGGCAGCGCTGCACTTCGGCGCGCGTCTGCTCTTCCGTGAAGCCCTCTTCGACCTCGATGCTCATGCCGTCGAAACGCTTCGGCATCTCGACGTGCTTCATCTTCTGCCGCGGCGCGCCGCTGTAGTTGTTGCTGTAGGCCCACTCGTGCAGGCCCATCTTGGTGCTCGAAAGCGTCATGCCGTCGGGCGGACGTTCGGTCACCGGCAGCCCCTGGCAGTACTGGTGCACCGAGATGGCCGCCTGATGGCCGTGCTCCACCGCCCAGATGATATTGGCCGGGCCGAACGCGGCATCCCCGCCGAAGAAGACGCCGGGACGCGTCGACATGAACGTCTTCTTGTCCACGACCGGCATGTCCCACTTCTTGTCGAACTCGAGGCCGATGTTGCGTTCGATCCACGGGAACGCGTTGTCCTGGCCGATGGCGAGCACGACCGTGTCGCAGGGGAGGATCTCGCGGCCGGCCGGCGTCTGCACCAGTTTGCCGTCCTTTTCCTCGCTCACGAACTTGTCGAACTCCATGCCCGTGAGCACGCCGTTCTCGATGACGAACCGCACCGGCTGGAGGTTCTCGAGGATGTGGATGCCTTCTTCTTCCGCGTCCTCGAGTTCCCAGGGCGAGGCCTTGAAGTACTTGCGCGTCTTGCGCGCGATGACCTTCACGTCCGTGGCGCCAAGGCGCTTGGCCGACCGGCAGCAGTCCATCGCCGTGTTGCCCACGCCGATGATGACGACGCGCTTGCCCACCGAATCCACGTGGCCGAAGTGAATCGACTCGAGCCACTCGATGCCGATGAAGATCTGATCGGTGTCGCGGCGGCCGGGGATCTCGAGTTCCTTGCCCTTAGGCGCGCCGCTGCCGACGAAGACCGCGTCGTACGCCTTCGTGTCGAGCAGCGCGCCAAGGCTCTCGACCGGCGAGTTGTAGCGGACGTCCACTCCCATGTCGACGATGTTGGCGATCTCTTCGTCGAGCACTTCGGGCGGCAGGCGGAACGACGGGATGTTCACGCGCATCAGGCCGCCGGGCCGATCGAACTTCTCGAAGATCGTCACCTCGTAGCCGAGCGGCATGAGGTCGTTGGCCACGGTGAGCGAGGCCGGACCGGCGCCGATGAGCGCCACCTTCTTGCCGTTCTTCTGCGCCGGCGCCTTCGGCAGCCGCGCCTTGATGTCGTCGCTCTTGTGATCCGCGGCCACACGCTTCAGGCGGCAGATGGCCACCGGTTTTCCGTCCACGCGGGTGCGGCGGCAGGCCGGTTCGCACGGACGGTCGCAGGTGCGGCCGAGGATGCCCGGGAACACGTTCGATTCCCGGTTCAGGATGTAGGCGTCGTCGTAGCGCCCCTGGGCGATGAGGCGGATGTACTCGGGAACGTTCGTGTGGGCCGGACAGCCCCACTGGCAATCCACGACCTTGTGGTAGTAGGACGGGTCGTTGGTGTTCGTTCGCTGCATGGACACCTCTCCGCTGACTGCCTGCACGCGAGAGAGATGCGCGACTCAGGCCGGACCTGCGCGGAATTATAGTGCCGGACCGTCCACCGACGAGTCGGCCCCCTGAACTCCGGGCGTCTCGTCAATTATTTGGCACGCTCCCGCGCCGTGAGAAGATGCCGCCCGACGCATGTCGCTGCTCGCCTTCGGCCCTTTCACGCTCGACCTGCGAACGTCGGCGCTCTCGAAAGACGGCGCGCTGATGCCGCTCTCACCGAAGCTCGTGCAGGTGCTCGCCTGCCTCGTCGAGGCGCGCGGCGAACTCGTGACACGCGACTTGCTCTTCGAGCGCTACTGGCCGGGCCTGACCGTGACCGACAACACGCTCACGCGCGCCATCGCCGACATCCGGAAGACGCTCGACGACGACTCCTCCACACCGGTCTACATCCAGACCATCGCGCGGCGTGGGTATCGCTTCGTGGCGCCGGTGCGGGAGGAAGCCCCGGTCGCGGATGCGACACACGCCGGAGCCGTCCCGGTGTCTGACGCGTTCGCGGGGCTCGAACCCTTCGTGGCATGGGAGCGCGGGCGCACGGCCCTCGAGTCGCTGCACGTAAGCGCGCTCGCCGCCGCGGCCGAAGCGTTCAGCCGGGCCGTGACCGGCGCTCCGCACTATGCCGCCGCGCACGCCGGACTCGCCAACGTGCACGTGTTCCGCTACGAAGCCACACGCGTGGACAACTCGCCCGCGGCCGACGCGCTCACGACCGCCATCGCGGCCGCCCGCCGCGCCACGGAGCTCGATGCCGGGCTCGGCGAAGGCTGGGCGGCTCTGGGCCACGCGCTTGCCTGTGCCGGCCAGCTCGAAGACGCGCGCGCCGCGCTGCAGCAGGCGCTCGCGCTCGAGCCGCGCAACTGGCGGCACCACTACCGCATGGCCGTGGCCGCGTGGGGCGAGACACGCCTCGGCGCCGTGGAGCGCGCGGAAGCCCTGCTGCCAGGCTTTCCGGGCGCACAGACCGCCGCGGCCATGGTGCTCATCGCGCGGCAGGCCTTCGACCTTGCCGCCGACGCCGCCGCCCGCGGCGCCGCCGCACAATCCGCGCAGCACGACCAGTCGCGGTATCCCGCGAGCGGCCTGCTCTGGGTGCGCGGACTCACCGGCTGGGCGCGTGGACGGCACGACGACGCGATACGCGACTTCGCGGCGGAAGCGGCCTTCTCGGGCAGTGCGGGCACGGTCTACGCGCGTGAGTGCGGAGTGCTCGCGCAGGAAGCGCTCGCCTTCGCACTTGTGGCCCGCAGCGATCTCGATGCCGCGCGCCTGGCGTTCGCGGCCGCCGAAGCCGCGTCGCCCGGACACGCGCGCGCGGTGCTCGGCCTGACGGTGGCGGAAGGCGCGGGCGCCGATGCCGTGGCCCGTGTGGTCAGTGCCTGCGACACGCTTGAACGCGCGGGCAAGCTCGGCGAACGCGCCCTCGTGCTCGCGGCCGCGCATGCGTGGGCCGGCCAGGGCGCGCGCGGGCTCGGCATCGCCGAACAGGCCATTGCGACGCCCGCGCAGGATCCCACCGGGTGGAGCCTCCCGGCTGACCCGATCTTCGCGCCCCTGCGCACCGCGGACGGCTACGCCCGCCTCGCCGCGCGCCTCGCGTCTCGCGCGTCGTAGCGCGTCCTAGCAGATCGGACCCGCGGACTCACCGTTTCTCACCGCAGGCGGAGGGACGGGCGCGACTGCGGCGCGTAGCCTCGAATTCATGATGAATTCGACGTTCCGTTCAGCGCTGTGTGTGGCGGCGATTGTTGTCTGCTGCGCGCTTCCCGCCACCGTTACCGCTCAGGACTCATCGGGGCCGTGGCGGGTGGCGTCAATCGATCCGTATGGCGTCGCCAACCAGCGACTGACGGCGGAAGCGGAGTTCTGCGACCGGCCAGCTCCCGAGAAAGAGCTGGCGTTCGGCTGCGGTCTCACCGCGGGCCTCGCGGCTACCGTCGAACGGCATCCGCGACCAGACGGGTCGAAAGCGTCGAAGCACCATGCCGACGCCGAGGGGTTCATCCGCCTACGGCCAGACGGCCTCAACGGCTGGTGGGTCGGTCTCCGAACCGGCCTTACGTTCGCAGATCGAAACGGCGTCGGACCGAGCCTCGGCGTCGAAACCGGCGTGAGCTGGCTCATCGCGCGACGCGTCTACGTCGGTGCCAGCATGGGCGCAAAGACGGTGTTCGCGCTCGACGACGACTCCGACCTCCGCTACAACCCGTCGTTCCGTGTCGCCGCCGGCTACGCGTTCTGACGGCTCGGCGCAGTTGCCTTGGCGGGGTGTCCGGGCGGCGAGCGACCATGAGTCGTCGTCGCGCAAGAAGCCGACAGTCGCGCCGGGAGTGCGGGCGACACGCACGACAGGGGACAGGGGTCCCCAGAAGCGCTTTGGACGGCAGGACACGTCGCCGGGAGGCGCGAGTGACCGACGCGACTCATCGGAGCCGACGACCGGACACCACGCCAAGGCAACTGCGGAGCGGCCGAACCCTTCCCGCGCTGCCTGACTCACCGTTTCTCACACCGCCGGGAGGGACGCTGTCCGCCCCCGGCTCATACGCTGGACTGCATGGAGGTTCCGATGTCCCGACTGCTTCGCGCCCTGCTCGTCCTCACCATCCTCGCCACGCCCCGCCTGAGCGCCGCCCAGGGGTTCCTCGGAGGGATCATCGACCCCGGCGTCGCGACGAACGGCGCCCCTAACCAGGTGCTGTCCTTCAATCCGATCGGCATGGTCATGGAGTTCTACAACGCCGAATACGAAGTGCGCGTTGGCGATGCCCTCACGGCCGGCGCCGGCGCGTCGCGACGCGGCTGGTATCTCTTCGGCGAAGGTGACTCCCCGCGTCTCAACGGCGACGCCTTCGTGCGCTACTACCCGAGCGGCAGCGCGTTCAATGGCATCGCGCTCGGCCTCAAGGTGGGCGGCACGCGCCTTCCCAACGAGCGGACGCTGCCGGGCATCGGCTTCGACATCAATCACAGCTACGCCATGACCGATCACCTCGTGCTCAGCTCCGGGTTGGGCATGAAGCGCCTCATCGGCCGCAGGCAGGGTGACTACGGCCAGGACGTCATCACGACACTCCGCATGAACGTGGGCATCGGCTTCTGAAGCAACATGGACAAATGACCCGGCGGCCGGGTACCGTGCGCGGCATGGATCGACGTCAGTTCCTTGCCGGCACGGCCGGCCTCGCCGCCAGCGCCGTCGCGGCACGCGCCGAGGCGCAGCCCGCGGCCGCACCACCCGTGAAGACGGTGCGCACGAACATCCTCGAGGTGGGCTATCACGAAAGCGGCCCGGCCGACGGCTTCCCGGTGCTGCTCCTGCACGGCTTCCCTGACGACGCCCACGCCTACGACGGCGTCGCGCCCATCCTCGCCAAAGCGGGTTACCGCGCGTTCGCCATCTACCTGCGCGGCTATGGACCCACGCGTTTCCTCGATCCGTCGGCGCCACGCACGGCGCAGCAGTCCGCGATCGCGCAGGATGTCGTGGACTTCGCGGACGCGTTGAAGCTGTCCCGCTTTGCCGTGAGCGGCTACGACTGGGGCGGCCGAGCCTCGTGCATCACCGCGGCGCTCCATCCCGACCGCGTGCGCGCGGCGGTGCTCTGCGGCGGCTACTCGATTCAGAACACCATCACGCCGGGGCCACCGGCCTCGCCGCAGGCGGTCAGGAACTCCTGGTATCAGTGGTATTTCAACACCGAGACGGGCCGCGACGGCCTCACAAAGAACCGCAAGGCGCTCTGCCGCTACATGTGGCAGGAGTGGTCGCCCACCTGGCGCTTCACCGACGCGATGTACGAGCAGACGGCCGCGTCGTTCGAAAATCCGGACTTCGTGGACTGCGTGCTGCACTCGTACCGGCACCGCAACTTCAACGCGTCGAGTGAACCACGCTTCGTGGAGGTCGAGAAGCGCCTCGCCACGCGGCCGAAGGTCGAGGTGCCCACCATCGTGCTGCACGGCGGCGACGACGGCTTCGGGAAGCCCGCGCCAGACACCACGCCCGCCGAACGCGCGCAGTTCACGCGCCTGGTCGCGCGTCGTGTCGTAGCCGGCGCCGGACACTTCGTGCCGCACGAAGCCCCCGCGGCCGTGGCCGACGCCCTGCTCGAAGTGCTCGCCGCCTCGAAGTAGCCCGGTCCGGGAAGTGAGGGGGACTGTCCCCAATCTGGACCAGGCCAGACTACGTGCAGAAACTGCGCCCCTAGTCTGGGCGGGGCCAGAATGGGGACTGTCCCCTCATTCCGCGGGGTCGGCGCCGGTCATCGGCGCCATGGCGGCAGCGGCGTTCGTCAGGTGGCGGCTGCCGGCTTCGCACACGAGCCCGCGGGCGAAGTGCTGCTCGGTGTTTCTGGTCTTCACGCTGTCGAGCAGCCACCAGTCGGCCTGCAGCCGCTCACGCGTCACCTCCACCACCACGTAGCCGCGCGACAGGCCGTCCATGAACTTCAGGTGCGGCCGGGCCTTCATCACCGTGGCCAGCCGCTCCGCCGCGTTCTCGGCGGTGAACGGGGTAGGCGACGACACGGCCGGGCACACGATCTCGACACCGAGCGAGTTGCGGCCGGTGGCCGGGTCGTAGGCATCGCTCATGCCGCGCGGCAGGTCGTAGGCCCACGAGCTGTGCACGTCGCCGGTGAAGACGACGAAGTTCGGCACCTTGTGGCGCTCTACCATGTCGAAGACGCGCGATCGCGACATTCGATAGCCGTCCCACGAATCCGCATTCATCGCCGCCGTGCCGGCCGCCGCCTGTGGCGCGAACATCACCTGCTGCCCCAGTAGTTGCCAGCGTGTGCCGGCACGCGCGGACTCCACGAGTTCCCCCTCGAGCCAGCCTTCCTGGCCGGGCCCGAGGATCGAGCGCCGCGGGTCCTCCACGCCGAGCACGTTCTGACGCTCCACCTGCTGGTCGCGGCCGATGACGCGCGTGTCGAGCATCACGAGATCCGCCAGATCACCGATAGCGAACGAGCGGTAGAGGAGCGGCTGGCGGGCCGATGCCGAGTCGCGCACCGGGAGCCACTCGAGATACGCCTGATACGCGGCCGCGCGCCGCGCGTGGTAGTCGCCCTCATCCGGCTGGTGATTTTCCGCCCCGTCACGCCAGGCGTTGTTCGCGATCTCGTGATCGTCCCAGACACACACGAACGGATGCTGCTGGTGCGCGGCCTGCAGATCCACGTCCGTGCGATAGAGCGCGTAGCGCTTCCGGTAGTCGGCCAGGGTGAGGATCTCGGTGGGCGGATCCACCGGTCGATCCCTCGCGAGGTCCGGATCGAGGTAGCGGCCCTGGTGGTAGTCGTAGATGTAGTCGCCGAGGTGCAGCACGAGGTCGAGATCGGTGCGCTCGGCGATGCGCGCATAGGCGTTGAAGTAACCGTGCGGATAGTTGGAGCACGACGCGAGCGCCAGGCGCAGACGTCCGGCTCCGGCGGCGGGTAACGTGCGCGTGCGGCCCACCGCACTGCGCGCGCCGAGCGCCTCGAAGCGGTAGTAGTAGGTGGTCGCCGGGGAAAGGCCCGTCACGTCCACCTTCACCGTGAAGTCCCGTGCCGCGCCGGTACGTGTCTCACCGCGGCCGACGACGCGCGTGAAGGTTGGGTTCGCCGAGAGCGTCCACCGCACGGGCACCTCGCCGCTCGCGCCCGACACCCGCGTCCAGAGCAGCACGCCGTCCGCACGGGGATCGCCGCTGGCGACGCCGTGGCGGAAGACGGGCGCGGTCTGGCGCGCCGCCTGTTCAGCGGCTGCGAGATCCTCGGGCCGGACGAGATCGGCCAGAGGCGCCGCGGCGAGTGACAGCGCGGATCCGGAGAGAAAGCGGCGGCGGGTGACGGACATCGGCAACTCCTCGCCGAGAGCTTACACGGCGCGGGTCACGCGCGCGTGACGTTCGGCGGCCGCCGGTCCGCGTGTTCAGCGCCCGAGCAGCCGCGACAGGAACGAGGCTCCGGGCGTCGGCCGCGGGCACTGGCAGCGGTCCTTCTCCGGCACGCCCTTCAGCACCTCTTCCACATGTTTGCCGCAGCCCACCCACGACGGCTTGCCACACTTCGCGCACTGGACTCGCTGACACATGTGGCTATCGTAACGTGCTGCGCCGCGATCAGAGGAGCGTCCGCTGCCCGAGTTCGAGGTCGAGCAGCGCGCGTTTAGTCGGCAGTCCGCCGCCGAAACCCGTGAGCGCGCCGCCGGCGCCAATCACGCGGTGGCACGGAATCACGATGGCGATCGGATTGGCGCCATTGGCCAGGCCGACGGCGCGGGTCGCCTTGACGTCGCCGATCCTTCGCGCGAGCTCGCCATAACTCGTGGTCTCGCCGTACGGGATATCCTGCAGCGCGCGCCAGACCGTCTGCTGGAACGGCGTGCCCTGTGGAGCGACGGTGAGATCGAACTCACGCCGCGTGCCGGCGAAGTACTCACGCAGTTGCTGCGCCACGCCACGGAACTCGTCCGCGGCCTCGACCCACTCCGGGCGCGGCCCCTGCGCCTTACGGCCGTGCCCGAACCAAAGCACGCGCAGTGTGTGCCGATCGCCGGCCAGCAACAGCGGCCCGATGGGACTCTCGACCGACGTCCAGTAGACGGCGGACGGCACGAGCTCTGCGGGCGCGGACATCGCTACCGCACCCGCTCGAACACGAGGGTGGCGGCGGCGCGGCCGGCGCGGTCGCGCGCCGAGACGCGCAGCGTGTCGCCGCTCACCTCGTAGTGGCGCCACTCCGCCATGTTGACCGCATCGTCGGTCAGGCGTTCGGCGCCGACACCCACGGACAGCCCCGTGTAGTCGAGGGCGCCGTCGCCAGGCTGCGCCTTGGCGGTGAAGTCCGCGACCACGGTGCGTGGCGGACGCGCCACCGGTTCGTCCGGCGCGAGTTCGGCATGGACGGTGATGTTCGAGAAGCGATCGAAACGCAGGTATCCCGTGACGCGGCGCGACGATCCGTCGGCAAGCTGCATCGTCGTGAGGCGCCACTCCCCCTCGAGCGGCAAGGCGGCATCGGCGGCAGGCGGCGGCGCGCTCGTGGCCGGGCGGGAGCGTCCGCCTCCACTGGCACAGGCGGTGGTCACGACGACCAGCGCGGCCACGGCGAGGCCACGCGGAAGGCTCGACGGAATCAGGTTGCGCATGCGCCCAGCATGGTCCGGAGCCCGGCCCTCGCGCAATCCGCGGCGTGTCAGCGATTCTTCGGGTGGACGTCGGCGAACGGCACGACGTGGAATGCGCCCACCTCGACCGAATCCCCCGCCGGCACGTCGTAGAGCTGCTTCACACCGTCGAGCCGGTCGGCCGCGACGGCCACGAGCACGTCCGCGGGGTCGCGATCGTCACCGAGCGAAAAGCGCGAGATGCGCTGCACACGGTCGGCCGTGAGGCCGCGGCGAAGCTCCGGCCGCAGGTAGAAGAGGAACGAGCCCACGCCCTCGTCCACGATGAGCAGCGTGCGCGGCATCACACCGCGCCGGTTCATCTCGACCGAGAGCTGGCGGGCGGTGAGTTCGGTCGCGGCCATCGGCCGCACGGCGAGCGCGATGGCGGTGAGTGCGGCAGCCGTCACCATGAGCGCGGCTGGCGCGCCTCTCAACAGCTCGCGGCGGGGCCCGAGCAGACACCACGCAGCCAGCGCGAGCGGGACGAGCGCCGCCGTCAGGCCCCACCACGCAGGCAGCAATCCGTCGAGCACGATGAACGTCGCGACGCCGCCGAGCGGCAGGACCGCGGTGGTCCACGTGACCCATGACGGCACCGTCGAGGTGCCGGCCGGCGCCGTGACGATGGCCCGGGCCGCCAGCACCGCCACGGCGGGAAACGCCGGCAGCAGATACGTCGCGAGTTTCGACCCGGCGATGGTCAGCAGCACGAAGTCCGCGAGCAGCCACGCCCACACGAGCTTCTCTGCCACGTCGGCCTCGCGGAAGGGACGCCGCAGCGCCGCGAACAGCCACGGCCACGTGCCGCCGATGAGCACCGGCACGTAATACCACACGGGACGTCCAGCGTGGCGCTGGGTGGCCCCGGCGACCCCCTCCACATGGCGTTCGAGGATGAAGTAACGGAGGTACCCGGGCGACGCGTCTTCCATCGCCGCGTACCAGGGCCACGCGAGGAGCGCGCCGATGACGAGCGCCAGCGCGGCCACGACGATGAGCCTGAGCGACCACGTGCGCGTCCAGGCCATCCACGTGACCATGCCCACGCCGATGAGGCCCACGCCCGTCAGGCCCTTGCCGAGCATCGAGAGCCCCAGCACGAGGCCCGCGGCAACCGTCCACGCCGCCACCTGCGCAGGGGACGCCGCGGTATGCGCGCGCCAGAACGCCCCGAGCGCGAGCGCCACGAGCGGCACCATGACGAGATCGTGCAGTGGCGCGAGCGACACCGCGTACGGCAGGAGCATTGTGGCGTAACAGAGCGCGGCCCAGCGGCCCACGAGCGCGCCGAAGAGCACACGCGCCAGCCAGCCGGTGGCCGCGACACCGGCGAGCGCCATGAGCGTTCCCGGCAGCCGCACGGCGAACTCCGACGCACCGAAGGCCGCAAGCGACGCCGCCTGCATCCAGAAATAGAGGATCGGTTTGTCGAGGAACGGCTCGCCGAGCAGCCGCGGCACCGTCCAGTCGCCGCGCTCCACCATCTCGATGGCGATGGCCGCATGAAGGCCCTCGTCGTCTTCCATGAGCGGCACCGGCACGACCAGCGGCAGCAGGTAGGCGGCGAGCAGGATGGCCAGCACCACGCGTGACGGGGCGCTCACTGAAGGCGTTACGGTCAAGTCTCTCCCACTATAATCGGACCCTCGTCATGGCTGTCACTCTGGGATCGACGCGCCTGCTCGCGTCCGGGCGTCTCAAGGGGCTGCGGGTCGGCGTCGTCGCCAATCCCGCGTCCGTGGACCACACCTACGCGCACATCGTGGACCAGGTGCGCGCGGCCGACGGCGTCGCGCTCGCCGCCATCTTCGGCCCGCAGCACGGCTTCAGGTCCGACCTGCAGGACAACATGATCGAGACGGCGCACGCGGAAGATCGCGCGCGCCGCGTGCCGGTCTACTCCCTCTACAGCGAGACCCGCGAGCCCACGGCCGAAATGCTGGCCGGCCTCGACGTGCTCGTCATCGACCTGCAGGACATCGGCGCCCGCATCTACACCTTCATCTACACGATGGCCAACTGCCTGCGCGCCTGCGGACGCCACGGCGTGCCGGTCATCGTCTGCGACCGTCCGAATCCGATCGGCGGCGTCGAGGTGGAAGGTGAAACGCTCTTGCACGGCTTCGAGTCGTTCGTCGGGCTGTTCCCGATCCCGATGCGGCACGGGCTCACGATCGGCGAACTGGCGCGGCTCTTCAACGACCGGTTCGCGCTCGGCGCGGATCTCGAGATCGTCCCGATGGAGGGCTGGCGGCGCGCCGACTACGCCGACGACTGCCGCATGCCGTGGGTGATGCCGTCGCCCAACATGCCGACGCTCGACTCGGCCATCGTGTACCCGGGCACGGTGCTGCTCGAAGGCACGCTCGCCTCGGAAGGCCGCGGCACGACACGGCCGTTCGAACTCGTGGGTGGTCCGTGGGTGCGCGCCGAAGCCTTTGCGGATCGCCTGAACGCGCATGGCCTGCCGGGCGCCATCTTCCGGCCGGCGGTCTTCGAGCCGACGTTCCAGAAACACCACGGCGTGACCTGCGAGGGCTGTCAGATCCACGTGACCGATCGCGGGGCGTTCAGGCCCGTGGTCACCGGTGTGGCCGTCATCGAGGAACTGCGACGGGCCGATCCGTCGAGCTTCGCGTGGCGTCCGCCGCCGTACGAGTACGAACACCGGCTGATGCCGATCGACATCCTCGCCGGCAGCAGCGTGATGCGCGAGGCGCTCGAACGCGGCGCGTCGGCAGAAACGCTTGCCGCCGGCTGGCGCGACGACGAAGACGCATTCAGGGCGCTGCGGGCGCCGTACCTGCGCTATGACTAGCCCGACACCGGTACCCGCCGGACCACCCAGCTTCGTCGTGCGCACGGTGGTCAACGCCCCGGTGGCGCGCGTGATGCAGGCGTTCTTCTCGCACACCGATCTCGCCTACTGGTGGGAGGCCGAACGCTCGGTCACGGTGGCCCGGCCGTCCGGTCCGTACGCCATTACATGGCCGGCGAGTGACAGCCGCGACGACCTGCTCGGTCAGCTCGGCGGCACGCTGCATGGCACGGTGATGGACTACACCCCCGACCGCGCGCTCTTCGTGGCCGACGTGTACTGGCAGCCGCCCACGACCGGCGAACCACTGGGCCCGATGGCCCTCGAGATCATGTGCCAGCCCGAGCACGACCCGCAGATCACCCGGGTGACGGTGCGCCAGAGCGCGTCGGAGGAAGGGCCGCGCTGGCAGCGCTACTTCGCGCTGACGGAACACGGCTGGACGGGCGCCCTCGCCACTCTCAAGGACTACCTCGAGAACGAGTGGCTCTACCGGGTGAAGACGATCAAACAGGCGAAGCCGTGACGACGGCTGACGTCGTCATCATCGGCGGCGGCGTGGTGGGTTCGGCCGCGGCCTGGCGCCTGCGCCTTGACGGCTTCACGGGACGCGTCGTGGTCGTCGAGCGCGACCGCACCTACGCGCGCGCCTCGTCGTTCCTCGCCATGGGCGGCATCCGCCAGCAGTTCGGCTCGCGTGTCTGCGTGCGGATGGTACAGCACAGCGTGGCGCTCTGGCGCGAGTTCGACGAGCGCATGCGCACCGCCACGCACACGCCACGCGCCTGGTTCCGCGAGCGCGGTTACCTGTTCCTCGCCGACGACCGTAACGCTGACGCCCTCACCGCGCGTGAAGCGGCCCAGGCGGAAGCCGGCGCCACGCAGCGCCGGCTGACCGTGGACGAGATCCGCGCCCTCGTGCCGGGACTGATGCTCGACGACATCCGCTTCGGGCTCTTCGGTCCCGAGGACGGCTACGCCAACCCTCGCGAGGTCCTCTTCGGCTTGCGCGCGGCGGCCCTGGCCGCCGGCGCCGAGTACGTGGACGACGAAGTGGTCGAGATCGACACCCGCGGCGGGCGGGTCATCGGCGTGACCCTGGCCGAGGGCGGCTTCCTGAGCGCCCCCGTGGTCGTGAACGCGGCCGGCGCGATGGCCGGACGGGTGGCGCGAATGGCGCATCTCGACGTAGCGGTCGAACCGGTGCGGCAACTGCTCTTCCGCTGCACGCTGCCGGTCACGTGGCCGTCGCGGTTTCCGATGGTGATCGATCCGGGCGGCGTCCACTGGCGGCACGAGGATGCCCTCGTGCCTGGCGATCCGGATCGCATCATCCTCGCCTTCACGAAGTGGGACGAGCCGGCCGGCGAGAACCTCACATGCGACGACGTGCGCTGGGAGAACGAGTTCTATCCCGCGCTCGTGCGGCGGCTGCCGGCAGCCGTCGATGTCTCGGACGTGCACGGCTGGGCGGGGCACTACGAGATGACGCCCGACCACAACCCGGTGCTCGGCGAACACCCGGGGCTCGGCGGCTTCATCGTCGCCAGCGGCTTCAGCGGGCACGGCCTGATGATGTCGCCGGCCACCGGGCTCGTCGTGTCGGAACTCGTGCGCTACGGCGAGAGCCGCACGTTCGACATCGCGCCGTTCGCGGTGGACCGCTTCGAGCGCGGCGCGTTCGTGCGCGACGGCGCCACGATCTGACCG
>JAEUQR010000105.1 GCA_016789705.1 Acidobacteriota bacterium | reverse complement strand
CGTCTCGACGAGGCGTTGGAGCTCGCCCGTCGCGCCCGCAGCCTCGATCCGCTGAGCCCGATGTTCGCCGTCCGCGAGGCCGACTTCCTCGTCCTGACGGGTGACGCGTCCCGTGCCGTGGACCTCTATGAAGCCGTGCTCACCGACGCCCCAGGCGACGTGCGCGCCCTCTTCGGGCTCGCCGACGCATGTCGCGCGCTCGGTCGCCTCGACGAGGCCGTGGCCCATCGCCGCCGCGCCCATCTCGTGCTCGGCGACCAGGCCGTGCTGGACGGCGATCGTCTCGACGACGAGGCGGAGGAACTCGTACGTCTCGACGGCGCCAGCGCGCGGGCGCAGCTTGCCGGACTCGACGCTCGTGCTGCCGCAGGCGGCTACGTCTCGCCGCTCGATGTGGCGCGTCAGCACGCACGCCTCGGGGAGGCCGACGCCGCCGTGGCGCGGTTCGATCAGGCGATGGCCGACCGGGCGCCCGGTCTGGCCATGCTCGACGTCGATCGCGCCTGGGACCCGATGCGTGCCGATCCGCGTTTCCTTGCCCTGCGTCTGCAAGTAGGATTACCTCGCGCCCCCTCTGGAGCCAGCCGATGACCCTGAGAACGATGACCGGCGTAGCGCTTTCGTTGTGTGTCCTCGGACAGGCGGCCGACCTGGCCGCGTGCGGCGACAAGTTCCTGGTGGCCAGCCGCGGCACCCGTTTCCAGAGGGCAGGCCTCGTACGCCGGCCGGCCAGTGTGCTCGTGTATGCCGCGCCGTCCAGCCGCATGGCCGGCACGGTCACGCAACTGAGCATCGCCGACGCGTTGACGAAGGTCGGCTACCGCCCCACGGTCGTCACCGACGGCGCGGAGATGGCACGGCAGCTCCGCGAGGGCCGCTGGGATCTGGTGCTGGTCGACCTGGCCGACGCGGCGGCGCTGCCGCCTGGAGGCGGAACGATGCCGGCACCGGCCGTGGTGACCGTGGCTTACGATGCGAGCGGCAACGCGCTGTCGCAGGCACGCCGCAGCTACGATGCCGTGATCAAGACACCCGGCCGGTCGCGCGCCGTCGTGGACGCCGTGGACGAGGCGCTCTTCGCCCGTGCGCTGCGTCCGGCGTCCGGCACCAAAGCCAGCAACTAGTCATGCGCGCCTCGAGATTCGTCACCGCGCTCGTCGTGTGCGCGGCGGCGTTCGTTCCCGTCCTGGCGCACGCGCAGGCGTGGCCCGCCCCGGCCGGCGCCGGCTCGATCACGCTCTCTACGCAGGTCATCGACAACACCGGACATCGGCTCAGCGACGGATCCCGGTTCGTTGACGGCAAGAGCCGCAACGCGAGCGCCGCACTGGATGTGGATCTCGCGCTCACCGACCGGTTGGCCGTGTCGCTTGGGCTGCCCTACGTGGCGGCGAAGTTCATCGGGCCGGGGGCGCCACCGCTCGTATTCCGTGACGTTGACCGCTGCCGGTGCTGGAACAGTGCGTGGCAGAACGTGAATGCTGCCGTGCGCTACACCCTCATCCACGGTGTCGTCGCGTTGACGCCCTCGCTCGCCGTGGTCGTGCCGTCGCACAACTACGAATGGCTGGGAGAGGCCGTGGTCGGCACCGCGCTGCGCGAACTGCGACTCGCAGTTGATGCCGGCGCGCGGCTCGAACAGGTGTCACCGCGTCTTGCTGTCAGCGCCCGGTATCAATACGCCGCTGTCGAGGACGTACTGGACGTGCCGAACAATCGCAGCAACGCGTCGCTCACCGTCAGCTACCTGCTGTCCGAGCGGCTGTCGGTCAGAGCCGGCGCATCGTGGCAACGGACCCACGGTGGGCTTCGGTTCGGGTCGTTGCCTGGGGCGGCGCTTGTCCTGCCGGGCGAGGCGAACACCCCTGAACGCTTCTTTCAGCACGACCGATTGCTGCGAGACAACCACTGGCATGTGGGTGGTGGTGTGACCTACTCCCTACCGCGACTTGATGTGTTCGCCTCGTACCTGCAGTTCGTGGCCGGAACAGATACCCACTCGGGAAAAGCTTTGACGCTCGGCGTCAGCGTGCCGTTTCAGCGCTAGTCCCGCAGTGTCGGTGCCGGCGCACGACTGGGCCCTCCGGCTAGAATGAGCCGATGCCCCCGAGCGCGCCGACCGTCGGCTCCCAGCTGCTGCACTACCGCGTGCTCGGCCGGCTCGGTGGGGGCGGCATGGGCGAGGTGTACCTCGCGGAAGACACGCGGCTCGGCCGTCAGGTCGCGCTGAAGTTCCTCGCCACGACCGACGACGCCGATCCAGAGGCGCGCGAGCGGCTGGTGCGCGAGGCGCAGGCGGCCTCGGTGCTGCGATCGCCGCATGTCGCCGTCACCTACGACCTCGTCGAACACGGCGACTCGATCTTCATCGCCATGGAATATGTGGAGGGCGAAATGCTCTCCACGCGCATCAGCCGCGGCACGGTGGACGTGTCAGAGGCGCTCGAGATCGCCATGCAGGTGGCCGACGCCCTCGACGACGCGCACACGCGCGGCATCGTGCACCGCGACATCAAGAGCGCCAACATCATGCTCACGGGCCGTCAGCTCGTGAAGGTGCTCGACTTCGGCCTGGCAAAGTTCCTGCGCAAGGGCGGCGTCGAGTCGGCGCACACCATCGGCGTCACGTCCCCCGGCATGGTGCTCGGCACGCTGCACTACATGGCGCCCGAGCAACTGCGTGGCGCCGAGGTCGATCACCGCGCCGATCTCTTCGCCGTGGGCGCCGTGCTCTACGAGATGCTGGCCGGGCGCACGCCGTTTGCCGGCTCGACCATGGCCGAATCCGCCGAACGTATCCTCACGCAGGAACCGGAGGCGCTCGCCCGCTTCAACTACGCCGTGCCCGCCGATGTGGACGCCGTCGTGCGCAAGGCGCTGGCGAAGGACCCGGCCTACCGCTACCAGTCGGCCCGCGAGCTCTACCTCGACCTGCATCACGCGCGCGAGCGCATCACGCAGCAGCGCACGCTCGGCGCGCGCCAGACCTGGCGGCCCGGCGTGCACCTGCCGCCCGTGGGCTTCGGGCAGGCGGCGTCGGCGTCGGCGCCGGCGCGTCCGCAGGGCCGCAGCGTGGCCGTACTGGCATTCGCCAACCTCACGGGCAACCCGGCGGACGACTGGCTCGGACAGGGGATGGCGGAATCCCTCACCGCCGACTTCGCCAAGGTGCGCGGCCTGCGCAGCATCTCACGCGAGCAGATCTTCGACGTGCAGCGCAGCGCCGGCGCGCTCACCGGGCGTATGGAAGACGAACGGCAGTCGATCGAACTCGGCCGCCGGCTCGGTGCCACGTGGGTCGTGGCCGGCGCCGTGCAGCGCCTGGGCGACCGCGTGCGCGTCACCGCGCAGACGATTGCCGTGGACGAAGGGCGCACGGTGTCGTCCACCAAACTCGACGGCACGCTCAACGACGTGTTCGACCTGCAGGACCGGCTCGTGGAGGAGCTGGTCCGCCAGGGGCTGCAGCGCGAACTCGAACAGAGCGAGAAGCGGGCCATCGGCGCTGATGCGCACGATCCCGAGGCCTACGAGGCCTACTCGCGTGGCATGTTGAACCTGCGGCTCGCCAGTGAGGAATCGGTGGCGCGCGGGATCGCGCTCTTCGAGCAGGCGCTCGGCATCGAACCCGATTACGTCGACGCGCTCGTCGCGCTCGGCGGCGCCCTGCAGCAGCGCGGCGCCTTTCTCGCGAAGCCCGACACCCTGGCGCGCAGCCGCGCGCTGCTCGAGCAGGCCATTGCGCTCGCCCCCGAACGCGCCGACGCCCACGTGCGTCTCGGGCAGGTGCTCGCCACGGCGGGGGAGACCGACGCCGCCGAGGCGGAGATTCGCCGCGGCCTCGCCCTTGACGGCGACAGCTCGCTCGGCCACAGCCAGCTCGCGCGCCTGCTGTGGCTCGGCCGGGCGCGCATCGACGACGCCATCACCCACTTCTCGCGGGCGGCGGCGCTCGCGCCGCAGGCCGGCTACACCTACCTGCAGCTCGCGCTCCTGCAGGCGCTCAGCGGCGACCTCGCTGGCGCCGAGCGCTCGGCGCAGGCGGCCGTGGACCTGCAGGAGAAGGCGATGTCGGGCACGCAGGGCCTCATCGTCGTCGGCGCGCACACGCGGCTCGGCTACGTGCACTACCTGGCGGGCCGCTACGATGAGGCGATTCGCGAGTACCGCCGCGAACTCACGTTTCTCGTGCACGCCGAACATGCCCTGCGCGAGCGATCGCTCATCGAAGTGCGGCAGAAGCTGGCGGCCGCCTATGCGCGGCTCGGCCAGGCCGAGGTCGCGGCCGAGTTCGCGGCCCAGGCGCAGGAGGACTTCGAGCGCCGCCTCGGCGCCGGCAGCGACGATCCCTTCACGCGCTACTACGCGGCGGCCCTGGACGCGCAGCGCCACGATGTCGAGGGCGTGCTCGCGCATCTGGCGCGGCCGCTCGCCGAACTCGGCGCGTTCACCCGCTGGCGGCTGCCGCGCGACCCCGACTTCGCCGAGGTGATGCGTGACGCTCGCATGGTGGCGCGGCTCCAGTCGTAACGTGCGCGTCGGGGCGGCCGCCGGGCAGGTGCTGCTCGTGGTCGCGCTCGCCGTCGCGCCGGTGTCGGCGGCCTTCAACGCCGAGGCCCTCGATGCGGCCGCGCGGGCGCTGCCCAAGCTCCACAGCCTGCTCGTCAGCCACCGCGGCACGGTTGTCTTCGAGCGCTACTACAACGGCGCCCGCGCCGACCGTCCGGCGAACGTGAAGTCAGCGTCGAAGAGCGTGGTCTCGGCCCTCGTCGGCATCGCCATCGAACGCGGGCTGATTCCCGGTGTCCGCACGCCCATCGCCACCTACTTTCCGGCGGTCGCGACCGACCCCGCAAAGCGGCGCATCACCGTCGAAGACCTGCTCACGATGCGGCCGGGCCTCGAAGGCACGAGCGGCCGGCAGTACGGCGCCTGGGTGACGAGCCGCAACTGGGTGGACTACGCGCTGGCGCGCCCGATGCTCGCGGCGCCCGGTGTGTCGATGGACTACAGCACCGGCAACACGCACCTGCTCTCGGCGATTCTCACGAAGGCGGCGAAGCAGAGCACGCTGCGCTTCGCGAATGACGCGCTGGCACGTCCGCTCGGCTTCAGGCTGCCGCCGTGGCCCACCGATCCCCAGGGCATCTACTTCGGCGGCAACGACATGCTGATGACGCCAAGGCAGCTGCTGGCGTTCGGCGAGCTCTACCTGCGTGGCGGCCGCGTGAACGGACGTCAGGTCGTGCCGGCCGCGTGGGTGGCGAAGTCCTGCGAGGGCCGGCCCCGCGAGTTGCCGTCCTGGGCACGCGGCGCGGGGCCGGGCGGCGTGCCCGACCCGCTGCGCGACCGCGGCTACGGTTACGCCTGGTGGGTGCACCACCTCGGCGGCCACGACACGTGTTTTGCCTGGGGATACGGCGGGCAGTACGTCTTCGTCGTGCCCGGACTCGACCTCGTCATCGTCACGACGGCCTCGCCGAACGTGAGCGAGGAGCGCCGCGACCACCGCCGGCAGGTGGTGGAGATGCTGACGCGCCTTGTCGTCGAGCCGCTGGCGCCCTGAGGCTGCTGTCGCCACCCGCCTGCCCGCCACTTTCGCCTGTTGATCGTCCTGCGCGCGGCGAGTACGATGCCCGAACCTCCCCGGAACTGCGCATGTCCGCCACTCCGCCGCCCTCGCTGCCCGGTTCCATCTCCCTCGTCGAGCGCAAGGACAAGGCGCTCCGCGGGGCGCTCGAGCACCTCGCGCCCGGGCCGTGGCTTGAGCGCGCCGACACGCCCGACGGTGTCATCACGGCGGTGCGCCGCCTGGCGCCGGTCGAGGCGAAGTTCGAGCCATTCCCGGATGCCCTCGACCCGCGGCTGCGCGCGGCGCTCACATCGCGCGGCCTGACCGAGCTCTACTGCCATCAGGCCGAGGCGTACCAGCGTGTGGCGGCCGGCGAGCACATCGTCGTCACGACGCCCACCGCCTCGGGCAAGACGCTCTGCTACAACCTGCCGGTGCTCGACCGCATCCTGAAGGACCCGGCGGCGCGCGCGATCTATCTCTTCCCGACCAAGGCGCTCGCGCAGGATCAGATGGCCGAGCTCCACGAGCTCACCGCGCTCATCACCGCCGCCGGCGGCGACGACATCGGCGTGCATACCTACGATGGCGACACGCCGGCCGATGCCCGCAAGACGATCCGCGCGCGGGCGCACATCGCGCTCACCAACCCCGACATGCTGCATGCCGGGGTGCTGCCGCACCATCCCCGCTGGGCGAAGCTCTTCGAGAACCTGAAGTACGTGGTGATCGACGAACTGCACGCCTACCGCGGGGTGTTCGGCAGCCACCTCTGCAACGTGCTCCGCCGGCTGCAACGTATCGCCCGGCACTACGGCTCCGACCCGCAGTTCATCTGCTCGTCGGCCACCATCGCCAATCCACGCCAGCTCGCCGAACGCCTGGCCGAGCGGCCCTTCTCGCACATCGCGGAAAGCGGCGCGCCGCGCGGCGAGAAGTTCATCGTGTTCGTGAACCCGCCGGTCGTGAACCGCGAGCTCGGCATCCGCCGCTCGTACCTGGCGGAAGCCCGCCGCGTGGCGGGGGAGTTCCTGCGCCGCAACCTGCAGGTGATCGTCTTCGCGCAGAGCCGTCTGGCAACGGAGATCCTCACGACCTACCTCAAGGACGATTTCGAGAAGGTGCCGGGCATGGCCGACCAGATTCGCGGCTACCGCGGCGGTTACCTGCCGCTGCGGCGGCGCGAGATCGAGAAGGGCCTGCGCGAAGGCAGCGTGAAGGGCGTGGTCTCGACCAATGCCCTCGAGCTCGGCATCGACATCGGGGCGCTGGATGTGTCGATCATGGCCGGCTACCCGGGCACGATTGCCGCCACGTGGCAACGCGCCGGCCGCGCCGGCCGCCGCACTGCCCGCTCGGCCGCGGTGATGGTGGCGAGCTCCGCGCCGGTCGATCAGTTCATCGTGAAGCACCCGTCGTATTTCTTCGACGCCTCGCCCGAACACGCGCTCGTCAATCCCGACAACCTGCACATCCTCGTCGATCACGTGAAGTGTGCGGCCTTCGAGCTGCCCTTCACGAGCACCGACACCTTCGGCACCGTCGACGTGCAGGAGGTGCTGATGATCCTGCGCGAGAACGGTCTCGTGCACCGCTCGGGGGAACCCGACGGTGACGAGCCGGGGCAGTGGCACTGGACGAGCGAGAGTTATCCGGCGGATGCGGTGAGCCTGCGCTCGATTACCTCCGACAACTTCGTGGTGGTGGACATCGGTGCCGGCGCGCGTGTCATCGGCGAAACCGACTACACGAGCGGGCCGACGACGCTGCACCCGAAGGCGATCTACATCGTGGAAGGCCGGCTCTACCAGGTCGAGTCACTCGACTACGACAACCGCAAGGCGTTCGTGCGCGACGTCGACTGCGACTACTACACGACGGCCATCTCATACTCGAAGGTCACGGTGCTCGACACCGCCGAAGGCGCCGGTGCCGTCGCCGCGCACGGCGACGTGCACGTGTCGTCGCGCGTCGTCGGCTTCAAGAAGATCAAGTTCTACACCAACGAGAACGTCGGCTCGGGCGAGCTCGACCTGCCCGAGCAGCAGATGCACACGACCAGCTACTGGCTGACCGTGCCGCGCCAGACGATGCAGGCGCTGCCGTATTCGAAGGACGACAAACGCGACGGCATCGTGGGCATGGGCTTCGCCATGAAGAACGTGGCCACGCTGCTGCTCATGTGCGACGGACGCGACGTCGGTCTCGCCTTCGGGCAGGGCGATGAGGCCGACGGCGAGACCACGCCGGTGGGCGGACGCACCGCCATCCCCGAGAGCCTCGGCGACGAGCCGCGAATCTTCCTCTACGACGCGTTCCCCGGCGGGATCGGATTCTCCGCGCCGCTGCTCGGCATGCATGCCGAACTGCTCGAGCGCACGGGTGAGCTGATTGCCGGCTGCGAGTGCGACCACGGCTGCCCGACGTGCGTGGGCCCGATCGGCGAAACCGGCCCGCGCGCGAAGACCGTGGCGCTCGCGATCCTGCAGGCGCTCGCCGCCGGCCGGATCGCAGACTCGGACGGCAGCGAGATGCCGCCATACGACCGCGCCGCCGTGGCGGCGCGGTCCGCCGAAGCCGCGGCGAAGGCGGACGTGCCCTTCTGATGGCGATGAAGCCCTCCCTCGCCGATCGGTTGCGCGCGGTGGTCGGGCCGACGGGTGTGCCGCGCGTGCACCCCGAGGCCCTGGGGCCGGCGGCTGTCGCCGCGGGATCGCCGGCGTCGGCGCTCGACGACTCGACCGGCGCGACGGCTCCGCTGCCGGATGGCCGTGTCCGGCGCGCGGAGCGCGCGGCCTCGGTGCTCGGCGGTGTCGTGGACACGCGGCGCGAGGGCCTCTGCATCGTCGTCGACCGCCGTTACGACGCCGATATGCGGCATGGCCGCCATCGCATCGGCGACATCGTCGCCATGTTGCGTGAGGCGGAAGAGGGGCTCGGCGCGCTCAGGCGCGCGTGGCCGGCGGCCCGCGTGGCCACGCCCGCCGCCGCGGCGCCGCCCGCGCTCGACGGCCTCTGCGCGCTCGACCTCGAAACCACCGGTCTCGCTGGCGGCGCCGGCACCCAGGCGTTCCTCGTGGGCTGCGCGCGGCTCGACGGTGATGCCATCGTGGTACGGCAGTTCCTCGCGCCCGGCTTCGAGTTCGAACGCGCGCAGCTGGCGACGCTGGCCGACTGGATGCGCGATCGCACACATCTCGTCACCTTCAACGGCCGTACCTTCGATCTGCCGCTGCTCGAGATGCGCTTCAGCTTCAACCGGCTGACGTGGCCGTGGCCGCATCTGCCGCATCTCGACGCCCTGCATCCGGCGCGCCGCTTCTGGCGCGAGCGCAGCGCGGTCGCCGGACTCGAGACCGACGACTCGAGCTGTTCGCTCGGCGTGCTCGAGAAGCGCCTGTGCGGGCTGCACCGCGTGGGCGACGTGCCCGGGTTCGAGATTCCCGCGCGCTTCTTCCAGTTCGCCCGCGACGGCCGGGCCGAGCCGCTCGAAGCCGTGCTCGAACACAACCGGCTCGACCTCATCTCGACCCTCTTCGTGTCGGCGCGGGCCTCGATGCTGGTGGTGCGGGGGCCGGCAGCGGCGGAGCGCGGCCACGAGTGTCTCGGGCTCGGTCGAGTCTACGAACGCCTCGACGAACCCGCGGGCGCAGAAACGTGCTTCGCGCGGGCGGCCGCTACGGCGGCCGGCGTGGGTGACCCGGCCCTGCGCGCCGAGGCGCTGCGCCGGCTGGCGCTGTCGCAGCGGCGGGCGGGCCGTGTCGAGGCCGCGGCGGCCTCGTGGGAGGCCCTGCTCGCAACGCGGGGTGTGCCAGCCCAGCTGCGCCGCGAGGCCCGCGAGGCGCTGGCGATCTATCAGGAACACCGCGCCCGCGACTTCGGTGCCGCCCGAACGCTTGTTCTGGAGGCGCTCGCCGAACCGCTGGCGGCGCGCCACCGCACGATGGCCGAACGGCGTCTCGCACGCCTCGACCGGAAGCTCGTCGGCAGGGCTCCCGGCGCCCGGATTCCAGGTCTCGACGAAGAATCGTTCTAGTCATTCAAGCCATTGGATCAATGGCTGTGGCTTGTGGCGACCATTCGTGTACGTCGCTGGTTGGAGACAGGGTCTTTACGCTAAAGTGACCGCTCGCCCATGAGACGCGTGGCGTCAGGTGCCACGGGTTCGCGGGCTGAAGGAGAGGACATGCATATTCGTCGAGTGATGGTAGCGGTGACCGCGTGCGTGGCCCTGCTGCTCGGGACCTACACGGCTCACGCACAGGTGCTGACGGGATCGATCACGGGGGTCGTGGCCGATACGAGCGGTGCGGTGCTGCCGGGCGTGAACGTGACCGTGTCGGGCGAGCGTCTGATTGGCGGTCCGCAGACGCAGGTGACCGACGCGACCGGCGCGTACCGGTTCGATCGTCTGGTGCCCGGCGCCTACAACGTCAAGTTCGAGCTGCAGGGTTTCAAGACGGTCGATCGTCAGGATGTCCGCCTCAACGCCGGCTTCGTCGCGACGATCTCGCCGAAGCTCGAAGTCGGGTCGCTCACCGAGACGATCACCGTGACGGGCGAGTCGCCCACGGTCGACGTGCGGTCGAACGTGCAGCAGACCGTCATGAGCCAGGAAATCCTCGAAGGTGTGCCGACGGGTCGCGACCCGTGGTCGCTTGCGAAGATCATCCCCGGCGTGCAGGTCAGCACTTACGACGTGGGTGGCACGCAGTCGATGCAGCAGAGCTCGATGTCTTCGCACGGCTCGAACACGGCCGACGTGAGCTACAACATCGACGGCGCCACGGTGAACTGGCCCGGTGGCGGCGGCGGCGCGACGATGCTCTACTACGACCAGGGGATGTTCGAAGAGGTCAACTACATGACCTCGGCGATTCCCGCGGAAGTGCTGGCGGGCGGTGTCTCCATCAACATGGTGACCAAGGCCGGCGGCAACAAGTGGAGCGGCAGCCTGCGTTCGAACTTCGCGAACAACAGCCTGCAGGGCGAGAACTGGGCGGCCACGCAGAAGATCAGCCCGAACTTCCTCGGCAACCCCACCGAAGAAACCTACGACGTGAACCTGGCCGGCGGCGGCGCCCTCATCACCAACCGCGTGTGGGTGAACGGCACCGTGCGCAAGTGGGTCGTCAACAAGCGCGTCAACGCCCGCAACCCGGACGGCAGCCAGGCGCTCGACGACAACGACCTCAAGAACTACTCGGGCAAGATGGTGGCGCAGGTCACGCCGAACCAGAAGGTGATCCTGTCCTACCTCTGGAACGACAAGATCCGCGGTCACCGCCGCGACACCCCGCCGAACATCGTCGAAGACGTCGCGTCGCTGGTGCAGGCCAACCCGGCGCAGACCTTCCAGGCAAAGTACACGGGCATCCGCAACCGCCTCGTCTACGAGTCGAACTTCAGCATCATGGACGGCGAGACCAAGTACACCTACCAGCCGGATACGGCGGCCGGCGCGATTCGCAAGGTCGACAACGCCCGCTCGGAGGCGTTCTTCGCCGCCACCCGTCAGGAGTTCCAGCCGAACTCGCGCACGCAGTGGGACAACATCTTCTCCTACAGCGCCAGCAAGGGCGGCGACCACCTGTTCAAGGGCGGCGTGCAGTTCGCGCGCCTCTACTACGAGTCGGACTACTCGGTGCAGGGTGACCACTACGTCGAGTACAACAACGGCCTCCCGGCCCAGATCCGGCAGTTCAACACGCCGGTCAACTCGAAGAACATCGCCCACGTGCTCGGCTTCTTCGCCCAGGACAGCTGGACGATGAATCGCCTCACGCTCAACCTCGGCCTGCGCTACGACCGCTACACGGGCATTCTGCCCGAGCAGTCGGCGCCGGCCACGGCGTTCGCCCCGGCCCGGTCGGTGGCCGAGCAGAACGTCATCGAGCAGGACATCGCCGTGTGGCGTGCCGGCGCGTCGTACGACCTGACCGGCAACGGCTCGACCGCCCTCAAGGCGTCCTACAGCCGCTATGGTCTGCAGACCGGTATCGACCGCGTCACGAATGTCAATCCGCTCACCGCCGGCAGCCGCACCTGCCCGTGGACCGACCCGAACGGCGACGGTGCCTTCCAGGCATCGGAAGTGAACGTGGCGACCTGCTCGGCCTTCAGCGGCGGCGTCTCGACCTTCTACGCCAACGGCGTGAGCTGGCCATATTCGGACGAACTCACGGCCGGCATCGAGCAGCAGTTGCCCGGTGCGGTGCGTGTGGGGGCGATGTACTACTACCGTACCAACAAGGCGCAGCTCGGCGTCCGCAATGAAGCGGTGCCCTCGAGCGCCTACACGCCCTTCCAGCTCACCATCCCGAACGGTCCCGGCGGCACGCTCGCGGCGCCGAAGCCGATGACGGTGACGGTCTACAACCTGGCGGCCAACCTCGCCAGCGCGCAGAACAACATCCGTGACAACCAGGACTTCCTCGACACGACCTACCACGGCGTGGAGTTCACGGCCAACAAGCGCTTCTCGAAGAACTGGCAGATGGTGGCCGGGCTCACCATCGGCAAGAACACCGGTGGCGTCAACGTCGCCGGCGGCCAGTCGGGCACCGTCGACCTGAACGACCCGAACAACACGCAGTTCACGGACGGCATCATCGGCAGCGATTCGCTGGTGGCCTTCCGCCTCTCGGGCAGCTACACGCTGCCGTGGGACGTCAACCTGGCCGGCACGCTCATCTCGAACAGCGGCTACCCCTACGTCTCGACCGCGTCGGTGACGCGCGCGCAGGCGGCGGCGGCCGGTGTGGCGATGACGCGCGCCACCCAGACGGTGCTGCTCAGCAACCGTGGTGACGAGCGTCTCGACGCCGTCACGATGCTCGACCTGCGCCTCTCGAAGAACTTCCGCTTCGGCAACCGCAGCATCTCGCCGCAGGTGGACTTCTTCAACATCACCAACGCCGATACCGCCACGGGCGTGAACGGCGTCGTCGGCAACACCTACCTCTTCCCGAGCGAGATCCTGGCGCCCCGCATCATCCGCGTGGGCCTCGCGATCAACTTCTAGAGCGCTCCGGTTCCATCTCGCGGGCGCGGCGGTCGTCAACGACCGTCGCGCCCGTCGTCTGTACGGTCCCCCGCGATCCAAGCCCTTGGAACTTGCTGGCTCTTCCGTACGAAAACCCACCGTGTTTCCAAGGAAACTGCCCCCTCGATGTCTGCGGATGTGGACAGCGGCGTGCACGGGGTTTGCATCCTCACTCCCGACGGAACAGGCTGATCGGGGCAGTACCCCCGGAGGAACGAACGACCATGAACGTACTCATTCGATGGACGACCGCGCTGGCGGTCACCGTGGGTCTGCTCGCCGCGGCCACGGCCGAGGCGCAGCAGACCGGCGCCCTTTCGGGCGTCGTGCGCGACAACCAGGGCGGCGTGTTGCCCGGGGTCACGGTGAACGTCACCGGCGGCACGCTCGGTGGCGCCACCCGCTCCACCGTCAGCACCGACCAGGGCCTCTATTCGCTCACCGGCCTGCCGCCCGGCAGCTACACGGTGGCCTTCGAGCTCACAGGCTTCTCGACCCAGACCCGCGAAGGCGTGGCCGTGCAGGTGAACCGCACGACCCGTCTCGACATGGAGCTCGGCGTCGGCGGGCTGCAGGAGACCATCACGGTCAGCGGCGAAACGCCGGTCGTGGACGTGTCGTCCACGGTGACGCAGACCAACATCAGCAAGGACCTCTACGAGGCCATCCCCACCGGCCGCAACCCGTGGGTCATGGCCGGCCTCGTGCCCGGCGTGGTCACCGGGCGTCTCGACGTCGGCGGCACCGAGGGCATGCAGCAGTACAACCTCGAGGCGTTCGGCTCGGCCGACAGCCAGAAGTCGTTCTCGATCGACGGCCTCAAGACCAACTGGGCCGGCGGCAGCGGCGGCGCCACGATGCAGTACTACGGCTTCGAGATGTACGAGGAATACAACATGCAGACGGCCTCGGGCACCGCGGAGAGCGACGTCTCGGGCGTCTACATGAACATGGTCACGAAGTCGGGCGGCAACCGCTTTTCGAGCGACCACAACTTCTACTTCATGAACGACAGCCTGCAGGGCGAGAACGTCGACGACGACCTGCGCGTGCGTCTCGGGCTGCAGCCCGGCGCGCAGACCGGCGCGGCCGGTAACCCCGTGGACATCTCCTACGACTGGAGCTCGACGCTCGGCGGCCCGATCAAGCGCGACCGTCTGTGGTTCTTCGGCGCCACCCGCCGCTGGCGGCTCGACCAGCTCCAGATTGGCGCCAGGAACGCCGACGGCTCGCAGGCCATCGACGACAACCGCATCGAGAACTACATGGGCAAGATCACCGGGCAGGCCACGCAGAGCACCCGGGCGTCGCTCGTGTTCAACCGCAACCTCAAGTACCGGTTCCACCGCCGCGACGCGCCGTACCTCTTCGTGGAAGACCTGGCGACGACGCTGCAGGACCAGCCGGCGCAGAACTACGTGGCGCAGGTGAACCAGGTGGTGGGGCAGCGCGGCGTGTTCGACGCGCGGTTCGGCCGCATGTGGGGTGAGTTCCCGAGCCGCTACCAGGAAGGCGCGACCGACATCGCCGTGCGCGACATCATCCGCAACACGCGCATCAACGCCGCCGAGATCCAGTCGATCAACCCCAACCACCGCTACCAGGCCAACGGCACCTTCAGCTACTTCGTGCCCAGCCTGCTCGGCGGCACGCACGACTTCAAGGCCGGCGTGCAGCTCTCGTGGGAACGCATGGCCTACGACCGCGTGCGCAACGGCGACATCCTGCTCGAACTGCGCGACGGCATTCCGTTCCAGGCGCAGATCGCCAACACGCCGATCGTCTCGGACCACAAGATGGAGACGTGGGGCGCCTTCATCCAGGACCGCTGGGTGGTGGGCCGCGCCACCATCAACGTCGGTGTGCGTTTCGACGGCGCCTCGGGCTACCTGCCCGAGCAGGCGAGCCCGGCCGGCCGCTACGTCGGTGAGCGCGCGTTCCCGAAGACCGACATCTACGACTTCTCGCTGAACATCGGACCGCGCCTCGGCATCTCCTACGATGTCTTCGGCAACGGGCAGACGGCCATCAAGGCCTACTTCGGCCGCTTCTACAACCAGTTCGGCTCGGAAATCGTCGAGGCGACGAACCTCAACGCCCTCGCCACGCAGAACGTGGCCTGGACCGACACCAACAACAACCTGCGGCTGGATACCGGGGAACTCGGCCCGGTGCCGGCGTTCGCCCGCGGCCTGTTCCCGTCGTTCGATCAGAACGCGGTGCGCCCCTACAGCGACGAGATCAACGTCGGCATCGAGCACCAGCTCGTGCAGAACCTCGCCGTCGGCGTCAGCTACCACCGCCGTCAGCATCGCGACGGCCTCGGCCTC
Source organism: Acidobacteriota bacterium (assembly GCA_016789705.1). Lineage (GTDB taxonomy): Bacteria > Acidobacteriota > Vicinamibacteria > Vicinamibacterales > UBA2999 > CADEFD01. The sequence goes on along the minus strand of JAEUQR010000105.1, from coordinate 13,234 downwards.
ATCGACACGGCGCGGCCGGCCAGCGCCTACACGCCCGAGGCCCGTACCTTCACGAACCCCGAGACCGGCCAGACGGAGAACATCACCGTCTACAAGCTGCAGCCGCAGTTCGGCACCCAGCAGAACCGCGTCATCACCAACGTCGACCTGCTGCAGAGCGACTACAACGGCGTCACCTTCGACATCCAGAAGAAGATGTCGAACCGCTGGCAGATGCTGGCCGGTCTGTCGCTGCAGAAGCACCGCGGCTTCGACCACAGCGGCACCTTCACCCAGGGCGGCAACCTCGGCGCCTGCCCGCTGCTGAGCGACCCGAACTGCCTCATCAACCGCGAAGACGGCTCGGTCTTCACCGACGTGCCGTGGGTCTTCAACCTGTCGGGCAGCTACACGCTGCCGTGGCAGGACATCACGTTCGCGGCGAAGTACAACGCCCGCGCCGGCGACCCCTTGAACCGCACTCAGGTGTTCGCGTTCACCAACCCCACGCTGACGCAGCCGAGCGCGACGGTGCGGGTGGCCCGCCGTGGCGAAGATCGCACCGAGACCGTCAACCAGTTCCTCGACCTGCGGGCGTCCAAGCGCCTGAAGATCGGTCCGGCCAGCATCGAAGGCACGCTCGACCTCTTCAACGTGATGAACGCCAACCACGTGCTGCTGCAGAACGAAGCGCTCGGCACGACGTGGGGCCGTCCCACGCGCATCCTCACGCCGCGGATCATCCGCCTCGGCGCGACGGTCCGCTTCTAGCGGCCGGGGCTCACGCGAGCCCTGACCGGCACGACCGCCATCGACGGGCGGCTGCCGCCTCTGCCACACCGACGCCCGCGGGCGTGGGGACGGCGGAGGCGGGGCCGCCCGTCGTCTGTACGGAGGTTGCACGGACGATACCCGGTCGATCCAGAATGCGCGCATGCGGCGAGCGTGCGTGCTCTCGGCGGTGGCGGGCGTGGGGCTGGGCGTCATGACGCTTGCGGGCGCGGCGGCGCAGCCGGCAGTGCCGGACCGCACGTCGTGGCACTGGTACAAGGGCAACACGCACGCGCACACGATCGAGAGCGACGGCGACAGCACACCCGAGGAGGTGGCGCGCTGGTACCGCGATCAGGGCTACCAGTTCCTCGTGCTGAGCGATCACAACGTGCTCGTGAACATCGCGGCGCTGACGGCGGCCTTCGCCGTGCCGGAGCAGTTCCTGCTCGTGCCCGGCGAAGAGGTGACCGACACGTTCGAGACGAAGCCCCTGCACGTCAACGGCCTCAACGTGACCCGGCGGGTCGAGCCGCGCCACGGGACGAGCGTGCTCGACACCCTGCAGCGGAACGTCGATGCGATTCGTGACGCGCGCGGTGTGCCGCACGTGAACCACCCGAACTTCGGCTGGGCGATCACACCCGCGGACCTCGCCGGCCTCGAGCGGTATCGCCTGCTCGAGATCTTCAACGGCCATCCGCTCGTGAACAATCTCGGCGGTGGCGATGCGCCGGGCACGGAAGCGATGTGGGATAGCCTGCTGCGGGCCGGGCGGCGCGTCTACGGCATCGCGGTCGACGACGCCCATTACTTCAAACGGCCGTGGGACAAGGCGGCGCCACGGCCCGGGCAGGGCTGGGTCGTGGTGCGGGCGCCGCGGCTCGACCCGGCAGCGCTCATGGCGTCGCTCGAAGCGGGGGAGTTCTACGCTTCGACCGGGGTCGAACTCGACGACTACCAGGCCGATGCCGCCGGCATCAGCGTGCGCGTGCGCGTGGCGGGCCAGACGCGCTACCGTCTCACGCTCATCGATGCCACCGGCGAGGTCGAGACCACCGACGGCCCGGCAGCGCACTTCACGCTCACCGGCCGCCGCGGCTTTGCCCGTGTGCGCCTCCAGGACTCGAACGGCGCGCTCGCCTGGACGCAGCCGATCTTCCTTGACGGCCGGCCCTGACCGTCGGCGTCCGCGCTACACTGCGATCATGCAGCTACGCACGGCAAGGCTCTGCCTCGACTGTGACGAGGTGCACGACGAATACCGGTGTCCGGTCTGCGCCTCTGACGAATTCACCTACATCAGCCGCTGGGTGCCGGTGCCAGACACGCGGCGCGCGCGGCCGCGACCGGCGCGCGTACCGCCACCGGAACTCGAGGTCTATCGGGAGATCGTGCGGGGCCCCGGCGCGGCGCGTCCGACTGGACGTCGCTGGGTGAAGGCGCTCGTGGGGCTTGGCGCGGCCAGTGTGGCCGGCCTCTTCTTCGGCGCGCGGCAGGCGCGCGGCCGGAATGACACGGACGGCCGCGGGTAGCGGCCGTCCGGACTCGTCTAGTTGGTCTTGGCCTTGGCCGCGGCCTTCTTGGCCTTGGCGGCGGCCTTGAGGGCGTCGGCCGTCTGCGCGCCGAACTTCTTGTTGAAGCGGTCGACGCGGCCCTCGGTGTCGATCAACTTCTGGCGGCCCGTGAAGAACGGGTGGCAGTTGTTGCAGATGTCGAGGTGGACATCCTTCTTGGTGCCGTGGGTCGTCCACGAGGCGCCGCAGGCGCAGTGGGCGGTGACTTCGAAGTACTCGGGATGGATGCCAGGCTTCACGGTTGATCCTTTCGCCGGATCCGGGCGGGGCGTTGGCCCGGGCCACTTTCCGGCAGTCGTGACAAGAGGATTAGTATACCACCCGGTCAGGTCCGGCCCGCCCTGGCGCGCCAGGCCGCCCCGAGCAGCGAGAGACCGAGCCAGAGCGCCAGTCCGGCCGCCGGATACGCGAGCAGCGCGGGCCACCAGACCGCCAGCGCGGCAATTCCGAGCAGCACCGTGCCACCCGTGACGAGCGTCGGTGCCTCGGCCGTGCCAAGGCTGCGGCGTGCCGTGAGAGCCGCGCCGACGGTGTTCCCGAGACGCAGGGCGCCGGCGGCCGCCTTGCCCGAACTGCCGCGTCGTCCGCGCCGGCGGCGCCATCCCCGCCCCGGCGCCCCTGGGGCAGGGCTCGCGGGGCCGCCACCGGCGGCCTGCGGAGGCACGGGCTGAATGCGCCGACGCGTGTCGAGCACCACTTCCGTGCATTGTTCGAGGTCGCGTTCGAACATCCGCTCGAGGTCGGTCGCGACGCCCGCGTCTTCAATCGCGACGTCGAGCTCCCAGTTGCCCATCCAGCTCTGCAGGTTCAGGTTCGTCGAGCCGACGCGCCCCCACAACCCGTCGGCCACCGCTGACTTGGCATGCACCATCGAGCCGTTCCACTCGAACACCCGCACACCGCCTTCGAGCAGGCCGCGGTAACCGGCCCGCGTGAACGAGCGGACGAGCGGCAGGTCAGTCGCGCCTGGCACGAGCAGCCGCACGTCCACACCGTCGGCCGCCGCGGCCGTGAGCGCCTGCACGTAGCCGGGTACGCCCACGAAGTACGCATCGGTGATCCACAGCCGCTCGCGCGCCAGTCCGGCCACCAGCACGTCGAGCCGCAGCATCGCCGCCGTGGCCGGGGTGCTGCCGATGACGCGGAGCGCCACGGAGCCACGCCGGGGCAGGGTGGCGCACGCCGGCTGTTCGTCCGGCGGCAGCGGAGCCCCGGTCGTATCCCAAATCTCGGCGAAGGCGGCGTGGATGTCGGCTACCGCCGGGCCGAGGATCTCGACACCGGTGTCGCGCCAGGGCGGCATGTCGGCCGTGCCCACCCAGTCGTCGCCCACGCAGAGGCCCGACACGTAGGCCACGCGGCCATCCACCGCCAGCATCTTGCGATGGTCGCGCGAGAGCCAGGCGAGCGGTCGCCACGCTACCGGGCGATTGAACCCGCGCACCTCCACGCCGGCCTCGCGCAGCCGATACCAGTACGCACGCGACGTCGCCCGCACGGCGCCCACCCAGTCGTAGAGCACGCGTACGCGCACGCCGGCCCGGGCCCGCGCCGCCAGCGCGTCGGCGAAGAGGCGCCCCGTGCGGTCGTCGTGCAGGATGTAGCTGTCGAAGTGGATGAAGCGTTCGGCGCCGGCAATCGCGTCGAGCCAGGCGGGATAGTTCTCGGCGCCGTCGCGCAGCACACGCACGGCGTTGCCGTCGATGAGCGGCGCCCCGGCCGCGCGCGAGAGCGCGAGGTCCGCGGCGATGTGGCGCGAGGCCGCGGTCCGCATGCGCCCACTCTAAACGCAGCCGCCGGCCACGCCAAGCGCCCGGCGCGGCACGAACCTCCGCTCAGCCGCGGGGCTGCTGCTGGGTGAGGCAGTGGATGGCGCCCAGGCCCCAGATGAGCGCCCGGCAGTCCACGCCAGCGACGCGGCGGCGCGGCATGAGCGCCTGCAGGCGGCTGAGCGCCTGGCGGTCGTGCACGCGGTCGCCGAAGGTGGGCACGAGCAGCCCGCCGTTCACGAACAGGAAGTTCACGTAGGTGGCCGGCAGCCGCTGCCCGTCGTAGACGACCGGCTTCGGCATCGGCAGCTCGACAACGGTGAACGGCCGGCCGTCGGCGTCGCGCGCCTTGTCGAGGCGCTTCCGGTTGTCACGCAGCACCGCGAAGTTGTCGTCGGCGGGGTCTGTCTCGACCGCGGTCACGATCGTCCGCGCGTCGATGAAGCGCGCGAGATCGTCCACGTGGCCATCGGTGTCGTCGCCGGCGATGCCCTCGCCGAGCCACACGATGTGCCGCTGCCCGTACCAGGCGCGTAGGTACTCTTCGATCTCGGCCTTGGACACACCGGGGTTGCGGTTCTTGTTGAGCAGGCACGAGGTGGTCGTGAGGAGCGTGCCTTCGCCGTTGACGTCGATGGCGCCGCCTTCCATCACGATCGGCGCCTGGAAGACCGGCAGCCCGAGCGCGGCGCCGAGGCGCGTGGGCACGGCGTCATCCGCGTCCCACGGCGGATACTTGCCGCCCCAGGCGTTGAAGCCCCAGTCCACGATGGCGGTCTCGACCACGCCGCGCCTGGTGCGCTGCACGAAGGCCGGGCCGTGATCGCGCGCCCAGCATTCGTTGGTCGGCACGTGGAAGAAGCGCACCTTCGACAGCCGCGTGCCGGCCGCGCGCAGCTGCGCGCGTACGATCCGCTCGTAGTTGGCGTTCGGGACGTTGATGCAGACTGGCTCGAACGTGCTGATGGCATCGACGACACGCGCCACGTCGGTGATGGAGCGGTGGTAGAAGCCGGGGAACGAAACGCCCTCGGGCCGCGGCCAGCTGAGCCACGTCGCCGCGTGCGGCGTCCATTCGGCCGGAAAGGTGTAGCCGTGCGCGGCGGGCGTGCCGGAGAGCATCTTCGCGCGGCTCTTCGCGCGCGTGGCCGCGTTGATGGCGGCGTTCGCGGCGATGACGGCGGCCGAGGCGGCCGTGACGGCCGCGCTCATCGACGGCCCGTGCCCGACGTGCCGTCGATGAACCGTTCCGTGATGGCGCCGTAGGCGTCGATGCGGCGGTCGCGCAGGAACGGCCAGTGGGTGCGCGCGAACTCGACCTTCTGCAGGTCACATTCGACCACCATCACTTCTTCCCGCTGCACGCTCGCCCGCTGCACGACGGTGCCGTCCGGCGAGGCGATGAACGACTGGCCCCAGAACTCGAGACCGTCCTTGTTCACCGGCTTGGCGTTCGCGCCCTGCACGAGCTCGTGACCGATGCGATTGGCCACCGCCACGTAACAGCCGTTGGCCACGGCGTGGCTGCGCTGGATGACCTCCCACGACTGATGCTGTGCGGCGCCGTACTCTTTCTTCTCCTTCGGGTGCCAGCCGATGGCCGTGGGGTAGAACAGGATCTCGGCGCCCTGGAGCGCCGTGAGGCGCGCTGCCTCCGGGTACCACTGATCCCAGCAGATGAGCACGCCGATCGTGCCGAACTTCGTCTTCCACGCGCGGAACCCGGTGTCGCCCGGCGTGAAGTAGAACTTCTCGTAGAAGAGCGGGTCGTCGGGAATGTGCATCTTGCGGTAGATGCCGAGGAGCGACCCGTCCGCGTCGATGATGGCCGCGGTGTTGTGATACAGGCCCGAGGCGCGTTTCTCGAAGAGCGAGGCTACGACGACGACGCCGTGCGTCTTCGCGAACTGCTGGAAGGCGTCGGTGGACGGCCCGGGGATGGTCTCCGCGAGATCGAAGCAGCCGTGGTCTTCCGACTGGCAGAAATACTGCGAGCGGAAGAGCTCCTGCGTGCAGATGATCTGCGCGCCGTCGGCCGCCGCGCGTCCCGCGAGCGCGAGCTGGCGCGTGAGGTTGGCGTTGGCGTTCGGACCGCACGCCATCTGCGTGAGGCCAACCTTCACGAGGCGGCCGCGCGAGGCGGCGTCGCGAGTGGCGGACGAGGAGCGGGCAGGACGGCGCGAGGCGGCGGACATGGTGTGCCTCTGTTTATAACACCGGAGCGAGCCGGTAGAATCGACCACGGCGTGGACATTCATCTCATCGACGGCACCTACGAACTCTTCCGGCATTTCTACGCCCTGCCCTCGGCGAAGAACGCCGCCGGCGAGGAAGTGGCGGCGGTGCGCGGCGTGATGCACTCTATCCGTGGTCTTGTGGAAGACGGCGCCACCCACATCGGCATCGCCACCGACCACGTGATCGAGTCGTTCCGCAACGATCTCTGGCCCGGCTACAAAACCGGCGAGGGCATCGCGCCGGACCTGTGGGCGCAGTTCCCGATTCTCGAGGAGGGCCTCGCCGCGTGGGGCCTCACGGTGTGGCCGATGGTCGAGTTCGAGGCCGACGACGCGCTCGCCTCGGCGGCGGCGAGGGCGGCGGCGGATCCACGCGTACGGCAGGTCGTCATCTGCACGCCCGACAAGGACCTCGCCCAGTGCGTGCGCGATGACCGTGTCGTGCAGCGCGACCGGGTGCGCCGGGTGACGCGTGACGAAGCGGCCGTCGTGGCGAAGTTCGGCGTGCGCCCGGCCTCGATTCCCGACTACCTCGCGCTCGTGGGCGATTCGGCGGACGGCTTCCCGGGGCTCACAGGCTGGGGCGCGAAGTCCACCGCCACGGTGCTGGCGCGCTGGCACCATCTCGAGGCGATTCCCGACGACCATCGCGACTGGGGCGTGGACGTGGCGCGCGCCGGCGCGCTGGCGGCGACACTGCGCCGCGACCGGGCGCAGGCGCTGCTCTTCCGCCAGCTCGCCACGCTCCGCACCGATGTGCCCGTGTTCGATACCGTCGACGCCCTCGCCTGGCAGGGCCCGACGGCGGCGGTTGATGGCCTGCGGGAACGCCTGCGGATTCGCCGGTAGACCGGCCGTCGGCCGATGGCACCCATCCATTGATCGAATCCGCCCGCTGGTCTACAGTCCTTGCAGGTCCGGGCTGCTGAGGCAGATCCCGTACGGAGCCGGCCCCGGGCCGCGCCTTTTCGCTCAAGGAGTCCCATACATGAAGACCGTGTTCACCGGCTTGTTCGTTCTCGCGCTGGCGGTGCCGTCCGCCCAGGCCCAGATGGGTGGCCCGCCGCAGACCATCACGCTCGCCCAGGGCATGCAGCGCAGCTATGAAGGCGTGAAGCGCAACCTCACCGAGATGGCCGAGAAGATGGCCGAGGCCGACTACGGCTTCCAGATCACGAAGGACGTGCGCACGTTCGGTCAGCTCTTCGGCCACGTGGCCAACTCGCAGTTCAACGCCTGCGCCGCGGCGCGCGGTGTGGCCAACCCGAACCAGGGCAACGACAACGAGAAGAAGACGACCAAGGCCGAATTCGTGAAGGCGCTGGCCGACTCGTTCGCCTTCTGCGATGAAGCGTTCAAGATGCTGACCGACGCCAACGCCACCGAGATGATGAAGCAGGGCCAGAACAGCGTGGCCCGCGCCGCCATCCTCGCCAATGTCATCGGCCACAACAACGAGATGTACGGCACCGCGATCCCCTACTACCGTTCGAAGGGGCTGATTCCGCCCTCGACCGAGCGGATGCAGCAGATGCGCCGCCCCGGCGGCTTCTAGACGCCCGCTCTCGATGGCGGAAAGCGTGCGGCGGGCCTGCGGGCCCGCCGTTCGTCTGTACGGCGGCCGGTTGGCGGTACACTCGGCCCCCATGACCCGCCTCATGGCTCCTGTCACCGCCGCGGCGCTCCTGGCCGCCACGATCTGTCTCGCGCCGGTCGCGTCGGGCCAGCGCGCACCCCGCGCACGTGACCTCGGCGTGCCGTTCGAGGGCGCCCCGGGCCGCGAGAACGCCATCACCGACGTGGCCGGCGTGACCGTGGGCCACGCCACCATCATCAGCGGCGACGGCGCCCTCAAGGTGGGGCACGGGCCGGTGCGCACCGGCGTCACGGCGGTGCTGCCGCGCGGCCGCGACACCATGGCGCAGCCGTCGTTCGCCGGCTGGTTCTCGCAGAACGGCAACGGCGAGATGACCGGCACCACGTGGATCGACGAGTCCGGCTTCCTCGAAGGCCCGGTCATGATCACCAACACGCACAGCGTCGGTGTGGTGCGGGACGCCGTGATTCAGTGGCGCATCAGGAGCGGGCCGCCCGATGCCTCCGGCTACTGGTGGTCGCTGCCGGTCGTGGCCGAGACGTACGACGGCGTGCTCAACGACATCAACGGCTTTCACGTGAAGGACCGCCACGTGTTCGAGGCGCTCGACAGCGCCAGGAGCGGCCCGGTGCGTGAAGGCAACGTGGGCGGCGGCACGGGCATGGTCGCCTACGGGTTCAAGGGCGGCATCGGCACCTCGTCGCGCGTCGTTGGCGTGGGCAACGCCCGCTACACGGTGGGCGTGCTCGTGCAGGCGAATTTCGGACGCCGCCCGCAGCTCACGATCGCGGGTGTGCCGGTGGGGAAGGAGCTGCCGCTCGCGCCGGCGCAGGCGATGATGCTGCAGGACGACGCGACGCGCGGCGACCTCGGCTCGATCATCATCATCGTCGCCACCGACGCGCCGCTCCTGCCGCATCAGTTGAAGCGCCTGGCGCGCCGCGCCACGCTCGGCATGGCGCGCACGGGCGGCCTCTCTGGCAACGGCTCGGGCGACATCTTCCTGGCCTTCTCGACGGCCAACCCCGAGGCCTTCAAGGCCGCCGGCCTCGCCAGCCTGCAGATGGTGTCGAACGAGGAGATCAGCCCCGTGTTCGATGCGACGGCCTGGGCCACGGAGGAGGCGATCGTGAATGCCATGGTGGCCGCCGAGACGATGACCGGCATCGACGGCCGCCGCGTGGAGCGCCTGCCGCACGACGGCCTGCGCGCGACACTTCGCAAGTTCAACCGACTTGCGCAGTAGTGCCCGGCGGCCGGGACGGCCCGCCCCGGCGCCGCGTCCTACACTGGAATGATGCAGATCTCGGTGCTCGTGCCCGCCTTCAACGAGGCGCGGGGACTCGGTGACACGCTCGCGGCCATCCGCGCCGCAATGGCGGCTTTCGAGGCGCGCGGCTGGGCCACCGAACTCATCGTCTGCGACAACAACTCCGCCGACGCCACTGCCGATGTGGCGCGGGCAGGCGGGGCCACGGTGGTGTTCGAGCCGGTGAATCAGATCGCGCGCGCCAGGAACCGGGCGGCGGCCGCCGCCACCGGCGACTGGCTGGTGTTCGTGGACGCCGACTCGCAGCCCTCGGCGGCGCTCTTCGCGGACGTGGCCGAGCAGATCGCGGGCGGAAAGGTCCTGGCGGGCGGCTCGACCGTGTCGATGGACGACACGCGTCTCTGGGCGCGCGCCATGGTCGCGAGCTGGAACTGGACGAGCCGCCTCACGCGCTGGGCGGCCGGTTCGTTCATTTTCGTCAGGGCCGACGCCTTCCGCGCCGTGGGTGGTTTCAACCAGGCGCTCTACGCGAGCGAAGAAATCGATCTCTTCCGTCGGCTCAAGAAGGCGGCGCGGCGCGTCGGCCTCGGCATCGGCATCCTGCACCGCCACCCGCTCCACACGAGCGCGCGGAAGCTGCGGCTCTACACGTGGCGCGAGATGGCGGTGTTCATGATGCGCACGGCCCTCAGCGGTGGGCGTACGCTGCGGCGGCCCGACGAGTGCTTCGTCTGGTACGACGGCCGTCGCTGAGCGGTGTCCGGTTCGCGTCGCGGACGACATCCGCGAGGCATAGGGCGGGCCTAGGTTCCCGGCCCGAACTATCTATGGGGGGCGGCGCCTCGCCCGGCTCTACCCTGTGGGAGAGGGCACAGGCCCGGGAGGGATGTGATGGCGCAGATGAACGACGCGGTGCTGACGGCGGGGACGGGGAGCCGGACCAACGAGCGGAGCGCGGAAGTGGCGGCGCTCGTGGCCGCCGTGGGGCTTGGTGACGGCATGGTCGTCGGCACGCTGTACGAACACGGCGTGCGCGCCGGGACGGTGCCGGTGCTCGAGTGGCTGCCGGCGGTGGACGTCTGCTGGCTCGATGGCGCCGACGTGGCCGAGCGGCACGCGCTGCGCGTGCAGTACGCGTCCGACGACCGCAGCACACCCGAGGGTGTCGAACTGCTCGATCGATGGCTCACGACGCGTCCCGTCGTGTCGCTCTTCGCGGCCGGCCGCCGTGCGCTGAGGTCGCGCCTGGCGCTCATCGACCCAGTGGACCGCGAAGAAGTCGTGGACCGGATCGTGGCCATGTGCGAAGCGGCGGGCCGCGCCGCCGGCGCCGACTTCGGCGTGAGCGCGCTCTCGGAGAGCGAGCGCAACCGGATCCTGCAGTTGCGGCGCGACCTCGAAGACGCCGCCTGACGGCCATCCGCGGCCGATTGCTCCGTGGCCCCCGAACATGAGAGCGTAGGCGGCGGGAGGCCGCCATGTTCGGTGTGCGCGGAGTGTACGGCGAGGTGTTTCGCGGGCCGCTCGAGCAGTTGCTGCGCGCGCATCGGGTGCTGGCCGCGGCCCCCGCTCGCGCGGTGGAACAGGACGCCGGCGACGAATACCTGCATCCGCCAGCGGTGCTGCCGCAGGAGGATCGCCGCCATCAGGCCGCAGCGGCGGCGGCCTACGCGGCCGCCGACCAGCCGGCGCCCGACCGCGGGCCCGTCTATCACGCCTATCAGGTCATGAGCCGGCGCGTGCTCGTGCTGCCGCCCGAGGCCGGTGTCGTCGTCGCCTGGCGTGCCCTGGCCGAACGCGGCGTCGGTCAGGCGCCGGTGCGCGCGGCTGACGGCGCCATCGTGGGGCTCGTCTCGCGCGCCAACCTCCTCCAGGTGCTCAACGAGGAAGATGGCCACCTCCGCGACGTGCTGTCACGCACGGTGGCGCAGGTGATGACGACGCCGGTCGTCACCGTGGATCCGGTGGCCGACGTCCGCCGCATCGCCCGCGTCATGCTGGAGTATCACCTGCCCGCTCTGCCCGTGGTGGACGACGCGACTGGCACGCTCGAAGGCATCGTCTCACGCAGCGATCTCCTGCGCTGCGTCGTGACCGAGCCGCCCCTCACGCTCTGGGCGTAGGCCTCAGCAGCCGGCGTGTCCGGAGATGTTGCGTCCCAGGTGAATGTCGCGTGTGACCAGCCATCGCCCGCTCGCGCGGGTGGCGGCGACGATGCCAGGGCCGCCGCGCATCGTCTGCGTCCGGCGCACCGCGGGCGTGAGCAGCGGGTCGTCGTCGAACATCACATCGTCGATGTAGTAGGTGGCGCAGCCCCGTTCGATGACGTGCAGGTGGACGTGCGCGGGTGCGTCGCGGGTGGGATACGTGCCGGGCCGGATCGTCTCGAACGTGTAGCGGCCATCCGGACCGGAGAGCGCCCAGCCGCGCAGCGCGCCATGCCGCGCCGCGGCGCCCACGCGCAGCGACGACGGTGGATACACCCCGGCCGCGTTGGTCTGATAGGCGTACACGACGACGCCGGCGCGCGGGCGGCCATCGGCGCCGAGCACGCGTCCGGTGAGCGTCATGGGATCGCCCGGTTCCCGTGCCTCCGTCAGCCGCGCCGTAGCCGTGAGCGACGACGGCAGACCCTCGAACACCGCCTCGCAGCCTTCACACGGACGCCCGACGATGGGTTCCTGCGCGCGCAGCCACGCGCCGGTCGTAAACACGATCAGGCACAGGCCGATGTGCCGCACACATGAGATTCGCGCCATGTCCCGGAGCCTCCCGAGGCCCAGTCTATGCCGCGGCGGCTGTGGCCGGATGCCGCTGACTCATGTGATGCATCCGGCGCTGCACGCCGGTGGCCGTTTGGTACACTCAAGCCGTTCATCGGAGGTGTCCCGCATGTCCCGCGCCCGCCGCTCGCTCGTCCTTCCCGCTTCGGTGTTTGGTGTCTCCGCGCTGGCGCTTGTGGCCGCCGTGTCGATGCGGTCCGGGCCCGTGCTGGCGCAGGCGCCTGCGGCCGCGCAGGCGCCCTCGCCGCCCGCCACGCCGGAGGCGGCCGTGCTCGGCACCTACCGCTGGCGGAGCATCGGACCCAACCGCGGCGGCCGGTCGATTGCCGTCGCCGGTGTGAAAGGCCGGCCACGCGAGGCGTATTTCGGCGCCGTGGGCGGCGGCCTCTGGAAGACGACCGACGCCGGCAACAACTGGGCACCGGTGACCGACGGGCAGCTCTCGAGTTCGTCGGTCGGCGCGGTGGCGGTGTCGGAATCGAGCCCCGACGTGCTCTTCATCGGCATGGGCGAGTCGTGCATCCGCGGCAACATCATGCCGGGCGACGGCGTTTACAAGTCGGCCGACGCCGGCAAGACGTGGTCGAACGTGGGCTTCAGGAACGTCGAAGCCATCTCGAAGATCCGCATCCATCCGACCAACCCCGACATCATCTGGGTCGCCGCCTTCGGCAACTACCACGGCCCGAGTGACGACCGCGGCGTCTTCAAGTCGACCGACGGCGGCAAGAGCTGGAAGAAGACCTTGTTCCGCGACGGCAAGACGGGCGCCGTGGACCTGTCAATCGATCGGAAGAACCCGAACGTGATGTACGCGTCGCTCTGGGAGGCGTACCGCATCGAATACCAGATGTCGAGCGGCGGCCCTGGCAGCGGCCTCTTCAAGAGCACCGACGGCGGCGACACCTGGACGGAGATCACGCGCGCTCCGGGCATGCCCACCGGTGTCGTGGGGCGCATCGGTGTGGCCGTGTCGGGCGCCGATGGCAATCGCGTCTACGCGCTCGTCGAGAACGACAACGGCGGCCTCTTCGTGAGTGACGATGCCGGCGCCACCTGGAAGCTCATGAACGCGGCCCGCAGCGTGCGGCAGCGCGCGTTCTACTACACGCACGTCTTCGCCGACCCGAACCAGAAGGACGTGGTCTACATGCAGAACACGTCGCTCTTCCGTTCGGCCGATGCCGGCAAGACGCTCGTCTCGATGGGCAACGGCACCCACGGCGATCACCACGACCTGTGGATCGATCC
>JAEUQR010000084.1 GCA_016789705.1 Acidobacteriota bacterium | reverse complement strand
CTCGCTGCACAACACGATGCTGCCGCACGGGCCCGACGAAGAAGCGTTCGAGACGGCGAGCAACGTGCCGCTCGGGCCGAAGAAGCTCGAAGGCACGATGGCGTTCATGTTCGAGACGCGCTTCCCGCAGAAGGTCACGGCGTGGGCGGCCGGCACGGACGCGAAGCAGACGGTCTACGCGAAGTACGGCCGGCAGTTGAAGAAACACTTCGATCCCAGCAAACCGTGACCACAGGACCGGACGGCTCCGTGACCAACACGCCCCTCGATCACACGCACGACCCGGCGCGGCGGAGCTGGGTGACCTCGGCCAACGGCCATGCCGACTTCCCGCTGCAGAACCTGCCGATTGGCGTCGTGACCCCACCGGGGGAAACGGCGCCGCGCGGGAGTGTCGCCATCGGCGACCGCGTGCTGGATCTGGCGGCGGCGCATCGCGCCGGTCTCTTCACAGGGGATGCCGCCGCGGCCGCGGAGCTCGCCGCGCAGCCGCGCCTGAACGCGTTTCTTGCGGCGGGCGCCGAGGCGCGGCAGGCGCTGCGCCTCGCCCTGCATGCGCTGCTCGTCGAGGGCGCACCGGCGCGCGCGGCGGTGGAGTCGTGCCTGCACGCCGCCCGCGACTGTCGCCTGCACCTGCCGGCCGACATCGGCGACTACACGGACTTCTACGCCGGCATTCACCACGCGATGAACGTCGGGAAGCAGTTCCGTCCCGATCAGCCGCTGCTGCCGAACTACAAGTACGTGCCGATCGGCTACCACGGGCGCAGCTCGTCGATTCGTCCGTCTGGCACGCCGGTCCGCCGTCCGCAAGGCCAGCGCAAGGGCCCGAACGACGCCGAGCCGAGCTTCGGGCCGTCGCGCCGCCTCGACTACGAACTGGAACTCGGCATCTGGGTCGGGCCGGGCAACGAATTGGGCACGCCGATTCCGATCGCCGAGGCGGAGCGGCACGTGGCCGGCTTCTGCCTGCTGAACGACTGGTCGGCGCGTGACCTGCAGGCGTGGGAATACCAGCCGCTCGGGCCGTTCCTTGCCAAGAACTTCGCCACCTCGATCTCGCCGTGGATCGTGTTGCCCGAGGCGCTCGCGCCGTTTCGTGTGCCGCAGCCGCCACGGCCCGAAGGTGATCCGGCGCCGCTGCCCTATCTGCTCGATGACGGCAACCAGGCGCGCGGCGCCTTCGACATCGAACTCGAAGTGCTGCTGATGACACCGTGCCTGGCGGCCGCGGGGCTCGCGCCGCATCGACTGTCGATCGGCAGCACACGCCACTTGTACTGGACGGTGGCGCAGCTCCTCACGCACCACGCGAGCAACGGCTGCAATCTGCGGCCGGGTGACCTGCTGGGCACCGGCACGATCTCCGCGCCCACGCCCGACGGCTACGGCAGCCTGCTCGAGATCTCGCAGGGCGGGAAGGCGCCGGTGACGCTTGCGAGCGGCAACACCCGCACGTTCCTCGAAGACGGCGACGAGGTCATCATCCGCGCCCGCGCCCGCCGCGACGGGGCGGCGTCGATCGGGTTCGGCGAGGTGCGCGGCGTGGTGCTGCCCGCGTAACGAGATTCAGCGTTCAGCCAGACGATGTCCGGCCGATAGCCGATCGGCGTCCTCGAGCGACCGCAGGCGAAAGACCCCGCGCGGATACACGCGCGGAGCCATCGCCCAATAACGGGCGCAGTGGCGAAGGAACGCCTCGATGTCACCAGGCCGCGGCAGCGTCGCGGCGGCGTCCATCGCTTCGACGGAACGGAACTTCTGCACCGGCATCAGTCCGCCTCGGGGAGATTGAACCGCTCTCGCAGCGCAGCGGCATCCTGATGATCCTTGGCGCGCACCGTGTGCCGCTTCATCCTGTACAGCGCCGAGGGCGTCGCGACCTGCACCGGGATATCCGCCACCATCTTCGTTTCGGCCTCCAGACTCTCGAAGGTCACGGCCTCACCGAGACGCGTGATCACATCGAAATAGAGGTCGCCGGTCGGTGGGTAGTAGCGCACAGCCGGATAGTCGCCGAGCAGATCGGTCGTTGCGATCTCTCCGATCTGCGGGTCGGCATACACGCTGGTCAGCGCGGCCCGCAGCTTCTCGACGTTCTCTGGGGTGGCGCGAATGACCAGATCGATGTCTTCCGTGGCGCGCACGACGCCGTGGAAGCCCATGGCCGTGGCGCCAATCAGCACGTACTCGAGCCCGGCCGCCTCGAAGGCGCGCAAGACGCGGAGAATCTCGTCGCGATCCACCGTGCAAGGATAGCAGGCCCGTGCGCGGCGTGCGGGGCCGGCGCCCCGCCTATTTCGGCCGCGGCAGCCGCGGAATTGTGATCGCGCCGGCCTTCTGGACCGCCGCCCACACCCGCTTCCCGACCTTGTCGGCCTCGGCGATGATCGCAGCCTCGTCCACGGTCGTGATCTTGCGATCGCGCATCACGAAGCGGCCATCGATCATCACCGACTCGATGTCGTTCGGCTGCCCGTTGTGGATCCACGCCGACACGATGCGCACGGCCGGCACGATGTGGATGCGCTGCGTGTCGAGCACGAGGAGGTCGGCCTTCTTGCCCACCTCGAGCGAACCGATCGTGGTCGTCTGACGCACGGCCCGCGCGCTGCCGAGTGTCGCGTCCGCGAGGATGTCTTCCGGCTGCGGCTGCACGCCGGGGAAGGCGTCGTCGCGGCGGATGCGTTCGGTGAGCAGCGCCACCCGCAGCACCTCGAAGAGATCGGTCGTGTTGTTGTCGGTGCCCATCGCAATCGGCACCCCGGCGGCGCGCAGCGCGGGAATCGGCGGAATCACGCCGCGGTTGGCGGCCATGGCCGCCTGGTGCGACACGATCGTGCCGCTCTTCGCGAGCAGCGCAATGTCGGTGTCGTCCACGTAGCGGCAGTGCGCGGCGAAGAGGCGCGGCGACAGGAAGTCGTGGCGCGCCAGGAAGCCCACCGGACTCACGCCGTGGTGCTTGCGGACGTAGGCCACTTCGGCGGTGCTTTGCGAGAGGTGGATCGTGTAGCCGAGGTCATGCTTCTCGGCGAACGCGTGCACGGCCTTCAGCAGCTCCGGGGACGAGTTCTCGGCCAGCGCGGCGGCCGGGAACACGCTGACGCGGCCGTTCTCCTTGCCGTGCCACGCGCTGTGGAGGTCCGCGATGCGCTGCAGCCCTTCGTCGCGCATCTTCGGCGAGAAACGTGGCGCCTCGCCGCGGGCGAGGATCTCGGGCGACATCGGCGAGCCGCCTTCGCGGTCCGTGGCGGATTCGGCGAACACCCAGCGTAGGCCCGTCTTCGCGAGTGACGCGGCGGTGGCGGCCGTGCCGCCCACGTTCTCGACCACTGTCGTGCTGCCGGTGCGAATGGCCTCGAGCGCGCCTACCACGGCAAAGAGCGTGGCTTCCTCGCGCGACACGAGGCTTGTCGGCTGCACGGCCAGCTTGTAGCTGTTCGGGAAACCGAAGTCTTCGTTGAAGCCACGCGACAGCGTCTGTGCGAGGTGCGCGTGGCAGTTGATGAGGCCGGGCAGGAGTGCCTTGCCGCGGCCGTCGTAGACCTCGGCCCGTGGGTAGCGCTGCTGCACCTCGGCGGTGGGACCGATGGCGGCGATGCGGCCATCCACCACGGCGAGCGCCACGTCGTGCTGCACGTTGTCCACCGTGACCACCGTGGTGTTGGTGAAGACGACGGCGCCTGCGGCCGAGGCCGGCTGCGCCTCTGCGCGCGTGTCGAAGAGGGCGGCGGCAGCACCCGCGCCGGCGGCGGCGAGCAGTTCACGGCGATTGAGCGTAGGCACGGACATGCGCGCACCGTAGCCGCCGCGGCGGGCGCAAGTCAAGGCCAGCGGCCGCGCCTGGGGGCCTGACTATTTCACGCGGCAGTCGGGACTGGCGCCGCCGTTCGTCCGCAGGAACTCCACGTAGTAGCGCGCGTAGGCCGTGGCCTGGCGGCGGTCGTCGTCGCCCGCCAGGAGCGCGCCGACGCCGCTCGTCCAGCCGGCCGCGCAGTCGGCGGGCGTGCGGTCGCTGCCCACGCACGCGCGAAACGCGCCGAAGGCGCGCCGGTAGGTGTCGAACGTGTCGCGCGTCATGAGCGCGCCGTGGCCGGGCACGGCGCTGGTAAAAGGCGTGGCCCACACGGCCTCGAGCGCCGCTTCCCAGCGGGCCGGACACGCCGTTTCGAAGAATGGCGCCGGCAGCGTCACGAGATCGCCGATGACGGCCACCCGTGTCGCCTCGTCGTAGATCCAGACGTCCGCGTCGGTCACGGCGTCGTCGGCCACGCGAACAGACAGCGCCCGTCCGGCCAGACGCTGCGGGCCCGAGGCGGCCAGTGCCACGTCCGGACGCAGCGCCTGCGGCGCCTCCATCGTCGCGAGGAAGAGCGCGGTCTCCTCCGCGCGTGTCGGCGGTGCCTTGAGATCGGGCGCCTGCGCGCGGGCAGCGGCGAGACTGCGCGCGAGGAAGCCGCCGGGGGCAAGTGCGCGGTCCACGGCGTTCGTCGTGTACACGCGCGCGTCCGGGTGTGCGGCCTTCAGCCGCCGGTTGCCGCTCGAGTGATCGAGATGCCAGTGCGTGTTGACGATGGCGGCGATGGGCTGTCGGCGCATGGCGGCGAACGCGAGGATGGCGTCGCTGTGCCACGGGTGGCGTCCCGTGTCCACCACCACGAGACCGGCCGGCGCGGTGAACACCACGGTGTTGCCGTCGGGGCCGCGGTCCGGCAGCATCGCGCCGGGGATGAGATACGTGTCAGCCGCAATCGCCTGCGGCACGGGCGGCGCCGGCGTGGGGGTGGGCGACTGCGCGACGGCAAGGGCGATGACCAGCGCGACGATCCGCATGAGCGCCAGCCTAGCAGCGGCGAGGCGCCGTGATCACGGCGCCGGCACAATCCGCAGGGCCTGATGGTGTGACGGGCCGGGGCGCGGCTGGTGCGGGCGTGCTCAGGCGCCGGCCGACGGCGTCCACGCCTCCACGAACACCTTGATCTTCAGTGCCACGTCGTAGTCGTCGAGCGTCGCGAAGGTCACCGAGTTCTCGTCGCGTGCGGCGTCGAAGGCGCCGCCCGTGAAGGTGCCGCTCGCGTCGTGCGGCGTGCCACCGGCGAACGAGAACTGGATGTAGCCGTCGAAGGCGCCCGGTTTCTTCACCTCGACGGCCGAGATGTGGCGGATGAGGATCGCCTTGTCGCGGCGCTCCGCGAGGTGTTCCTGCACGATGCGGATGCTGTTCTGCGCGACGAACAGGCTCTTGCCGTGACCGCCGTGGAGCACGAGGCTCATGATGCGCTACCTCCTGAACGGCAGCCGTCGGATGGCCGCCCATCCGTATTGTGGACGATCTTGCCCGCGCGCTCCCCGGTCGTCAGCGCGTGGCGTCGTGCAGAGGGATCGCGGTTGCCATGGCCGCGCCCGCCCGGGCCGCGTGCGCGGCGAAGGCGTCAGCGACGGCGCGGGCCAGCGTGGTCGTGTCCGCGTACGAGGTGTTCGACATGACCGCCACGACGAGATGCAGGTCCGGGTAAGTGACGAGTGACGTCACGCGTCCGCCGAGGACGGTGCCGCGCCGGCCCACCATCCGCGTCTCCCGCCCGGCGAATGTGGCTGTACCCAGGTCCCAGCCGAGACCGAAGCCCGTCGGCGTGCCGGAGTCGAGGTGCACCGGCCCCTGGAGGCGCGCCACGGTCTCTGGCCGCAGCAGCGTGCCGCGCTGCAGCGCGAGACCGAACCGCACGAGGTCCGACGGCGTCGAGACGAACGCCGCCGCGCCGGCGTAACACGACAGGTCGATGTCGCGCATCGGATCGGGCCCGTAGATGGGGTCGGCCGCGAAGCGCGGGAAGTAGGGCAGGGCGCGCTCGCCCTGCGAGCCGGCCGCCGTGTCGGCCGTGGTGTCGTCCATGCCGAGCGGCTCGAAGACCTGTTTGCGCATCACGCGCGCGAACGGTTCGCCGGCCGCGGCTTCCACGGCCGCGCTCACGAGGATCCAGCCGTAGCTCGAGCCGCGATATTCGGCGCCCGGGGCGAAGCGCAGGTCATCCTCCGCGAAGACCGGCACCGCATCCAGCGGGCGCGCGCAGTGCCGCTCGTAGAACGGTCCTTCGTCGCCGTCGTCGTTGCCCACGCCCGCCACGTTCGCCATGAGCTGCCCGAGGGTGACGGGCTGGGCCTTCCGCGGGTAGGCGGGCACGTAGGTCTGGATGGGGGCCTCGAGCGAGAGGCGGCCGCGTTCGAGCAGCAGGCCCACAGCGGCCGACGTCAGCGCCGTGGAGGCGGTGCCGATGCGGAAGCGCGTCTCGGGCGTGACCGGAATGCGGCGCTCGAGGTTGGCCCACCCGAACCCTTCGGCCCACACCAGGTCGCCGTCGACGCCCACG
This sequence comes from Acidobacteriota bacterium, assembly GCA_016789705.1. Lineage (GTDB taxonomy): Bacteria > Acidobacteriota > Vicinamibacteria > Vicinamibacterales > UBA2999 > CADEFD01. Next base: position 4,983 of record JAEUQR010000084.1, on the reverse strand, counting down.
GCCACTGACACGCCCGGCAGGTTGCCGGCGCTCACCGCCGCGCGCGTCGTCTGTCGCGCCTGCACCGCGGCCTCGGCCCACGGCGCGGGCGGCGTGTCGCGCGTGACCGAGGGCACGTCCTGCGCGACCGGGTGCAGCGGCGTGGCGGTCGAGGTGATGTAGCTCCAGAGTCCGAGGCCGGCCGCCGCCGCCAGGCAGATGGCCACCACGAGGAGCCCGACCCATGTCTCGAACCGGTTCGTCAGCACGTAATCCTCCCCGCCACGCCGTCGCGTGGCCGGATGGCAGGATGGCTCAACGGCGGCAGGAGGTCTTCACGCGTGGGTGAGCGTTCCGTGAGATTCCCGTGAGCGGGGCTCCGAGGCGCGAGAAGCGGCCGGGCGCCGGCGTCAGGGGGTCTTGCCGGCCGCCTTGTCCATCAGCGCAAAGGGCAGCACGCCGATGTTCAGGAACGGGTTCAGTTGCGCGCCGGCCTTCGTGAGGCGTTCGGCCGTGGCCTGGTGCCCGTTCTGCGCCGCCCAGTCGGCGGCGCTGGCGCCGGCGGCGTCCTTCAGGTTCGGCCGCGCGCCCCTGTCGAGCAGCAGCTGCACAACCGCGTCGTGGCCCGAGTAGGCGGCGAACATGAGCGGCGTCACGCGCACCTCGGCATGCGCGGCGTTGGCGTCGGCGCCGCCAGCGAGCAGGGTGGTGACCTGTGCGGCATCGCCGCGGGCCGCAGCACGCATGAGCGGCGTCAGCCCGTCGGCGTCGGCCGCCGGCTGGACCAGGACGAGAGCGACGACGGCGAGGAGGACACCCATTTCGCCCACATCCTACACCCGCGCCGCGCGACGGCTGGCCGGCGACTTGCGTGAGGCGTATGATGCCCGGCGTGCGCCACTCACGCCCCGCCCTCCTGCTCGTCGCGCTTCTGCCGTCGGCCTGCGCGGGCCCCACGCCGCCGCCCCTGCGTCCGGTGGCCGACGTGAAGCAGCTCATGGTCTCGGTGCTCGAGCCGGCGGCGGATGAGTACTGGGACGGCGTGGGCACGGTCATCGACCAGACCGGCACCTTCGAGATCCGGCCCGAGACCACCGAAGACTGGGACGCGCTCGTGAACCACGCCTACGTCATCGCCGAGTCGGGCAACCTGCTGATGATGGGGAACCGGCCGAAGGACGGCGGCGAGTGGATGCAGATGTCGCGGGCCCTCGTGGACGTGGGCGAGAAGGCCATCCGTGCCGCCGCGTCGCACAACCCGCAGGCCGTGTTCGACGTGGGCGCCGAGGTCTACGACGCCTGCACGGCGTGCCACGAGAAGTACGTGCAGGGCGCCGCGCCGCCGCCCGCTTCGAAGCCCTGAGACCGCGCCGCGGTCAGTGCCCGGGACGCTTGCCGTAGCCGGGACGGAAGTGCTCGTGGCAGGTCACACACGACTGGTACAGCGCGTCGTTCAGCGCCTCGAGCGCCGCCACGTCCTTCGCCTTCGCGGCTTCGAACGCCTTCTTGCCGGCGTCGAGCATCAGGCGGGTGTCGGCGATCCATTGCGCGCGGTTGCGGGCGTGCGCCGGCAGGAGCAGCAGGTTGGCCGATTCGGCCAGCATGAGCGTCTGCGCCTGCAGGGTCGTCCATTCTTCGCTGGTCGACGGCGTGCGGCTCGTGATGTAGAAGACCGCGTCCGAGGTGGGCCGGATGACGTGCACCATCAGCTCGCTCATGGTGCCGACGGGCCGGATGGGCGCCGCCGTCGCCGGGGCGGGCGCGGCCGGCCGGTTGGGCGGCGTGGACTGCGCCCGGGCGGACAGGGGCGCGGCAAGGGCGAGGGCAGCGATGAGCGCGGCAATTCGCATGGCCGGAGCATATACTTTCGGCGCCATGCTGCTCTCCTGGGCTCAATGGGTGGGTGACCTGCCGACGAGCGTCGCGCTCCGTGAGTCGCTCTACGTCTGGCCGCTCCTCGAATCCGCGCACGTGCTCACGCTGATGCTCTTCGCGGGCACCGCGGCGATGCTCGATCTGCGGTTGCTCGGCGTGACGTTCCGGGGCGTGCCGGCCAGCGAGTTCACGGATCGCCTGCTGCCGTGGACGCGCGCCGCCTTCGCGCTCATGACGCTCACCGGCGTGCTGCTGCTCTACGCCAACCCCGTGCGCTACTACTTCAACCTGTTCTTCCGCGTGAAGGTGCTGCTGCTCATCGCCGCCGGTGTGAACATCTGGTGGTTCCACGCCCGCACCCACCGGTCCATCGCGCAGTGGAACGACGCACCGCGGCCGCCGCGCGCGGCGCGGATGGCCGCGATCGTGTCGCTCGCCGCGTGGACGGGTGTCATCGTCACGGGCCGCATGGTGGCCTACAACTGGTTCGACTGCGATCTGCAACCGCAGTCGGCTCTCGTCAACTGGGCGGCCGGCTGCGTCGTGCCGCCGGCCGAGCCGCCGCAGTAGCCATGGACCTGCTCGCTTTCGCGGAATGGTGCGAGTCGTCGGGCCTCGGGCTCGTCGTGCGCGAATCGGTGTGGCTCTTTCCGGTCATCGAAGCCGTGCACCTCCTCGGCCTGTCGCTGCTCGGCGGGGTCGTGCTCCTCGTCGACCTGCGGATGCTCGGCGCCGGCCTCGTCGGCACGCCCGCGGCGCTGCTGGCGCGGCAGCTCCGCCCGTGGCTCACCGCGTCGGTGGTCGTGATGACGGCGACGGGCGTGCTGCTCTTCCTGTCGGAAGCCGTGAAGTGTTACTACAGCCAGGCGTTCTGGGTGAAGATCGTGACCTTTCCAATCGCCATCGCCTTCACCTACGCCGTGCGCCAGCGCGTGGCCGAAGCCGACAGCACCACGCGCGCCACGGCAGCGCTCACCGCCGTGGCCTCGATGACGCTGTGGTTCGTCGTGGCCGCCGCCGGCCGCTGGATCGGCTTTTCCTAGCGGCCGCCGGGCTTCTTCGTGCCGGGTTCGGTCGGGTCGCGGCCATCGCGCGGCGCGCCCGTGCCCGACGAGCCCATGAACATCTTGCGGCCGTCGGTGAAGGTCACGTCGCGGCCGTTGGCCCGCTTGAGCGAGTGGTCCTTCGTCTGGTAGCCGTCGACGATGAGTTCGGTGCCCACCGTGAGTGAATCGCGCGTGAGACCGCGGCGCAGCAGCGTGTTCGGCGTGCCGCCTTCGACCATCCACACCTCGGGCTTGCCGTCCCTCATCACTTCGATGTGAATCCACGCGTGCGGATTCACCCATTCGAGCTTCACGACCTTGCCCTGCAGGCGGATGGGCGCGTTGGGGTCGAACTCGGCGCCGAAGGCGTGATGACCGCGGATGGCGGCCGACGACGCGAGCACGAGCGCCGAAACGAACACGAAGAGTGTGGTGCGCATGGTGACAGACTCCTGATCCTTACTGCCGTGGCGGGGGCGGCGACTTCTTTGCCGCCTCGCGCGCTTTTTCCTGCGAGCGTTCGCCGCTCAGCACGTTCGAGAGCGCGTAGTTGCCCTCGTGACAGGCGTATTCGTAGATGAGCTCGTCGAGCTGTTCGAACGGCACCTCACCGCTCCACGGCCGCGTGAAGGTCTGCGGATCGTCGATGGTGAACTTGTAGAGCAGGGTGTCGGCATCCACGCGCGACAGCCGCTCGGTCACCTTGAGGGTGTCGGAGGCGCCGCGGAAGAGCTGCTGCGGATGGAAGTTGGTGGTCTCGATGACGAGCGTGTCGCCTTCCCACCAGCCGATCGAGTCGCCCCACCAGGGACGCACGCCGGCCGGTGGATGCGTGTGGTGCTTACCGATGCGGATGATGCGGGCATCGTGCACCATCTCCGTCATGATGAGCACGTGATCGGGCGTCTGCACGATCGTGTAGTTGTTGTTGTAGAAGTAGTTCGGCAGCATCGGCGGCCCGGCGTTGCTGCCGAAGGACGCGATGCAGCGCTCGGCGAGCGGCCGGTTCTCGGGGTTGTCGTATTCGCCGAACTGCTGGTTGCGCTTCGCGCGTTCCGCCTGGCGCGCCCGCGCCGCCTCCGTGAGCGCCGGCACACGGCCATCGGGCGGGTCCACGATGAGCGACGTGCGGTACTCGCCGTTCACGACCGCCACCCGTTCGCCGGCGTCGATCCAGAAGTTGTTGTAGCCGCCGACGTTGCCGGCCGCGCCGGTCGAGCCGTCGCCCCCGGTGGGCGGCGCTTCGCGATTCGGATCGCTCGGTTTCGACAGCGCCTCGATGCGGTCCTGCACGCCCTTCTCGATGCGCGCGACAATCGCCGGCGAGAGCACCGCCGGCTGACCAGGCGGTCGTTCGAGCGGCGTCACCGTGGCGTTCGACCAGTTGCCCTGCAGATCGGGCTTGCCGTCGGGCGTGCGCGGCCCCGCCTTCGCTCCGGCCTGTGCCGGAGCTTCGGCGCGGCGGGCGATGCCGGCCGGGGCCTGCGCCGAAAGCGGCGCCATCACGGCGCCGGCGGCAATGAGCACCGCACACGAAGCGAGCGCGACGAGCGGGCGTGGCATCGGCATCCTCGTTCTCATGGCAGCGGCGTCTTGCGCAGGTGGCCGTACATCAGCTCTTCGACGAACGGCACACACTTGAACTGTCCGAGGCGGGCGTTTGCGTTGACGTGCCGGTAGAGCGGCATCGACATCTTCCACGGGCGCGAGAACGTCTTCGGATCGTCGATCGTCGCCTCGTAGAGGATGTGGTCCTTGTCGGTCATCGTCCAGCGTTCGGTGACCTTCATCACTTCGCTGTGATGGTTGCCCGAGCGGTCGAACCAGGTGCTGTCGTTGAAGCCGTTCGATTCGATGACGAAGGTGTCGCCGTCCCAGCGGCCCACCGACTGCCCCATCCACGAGTCGGTCTGCGGCGGGCCGGGGTCCTTCAGGTAGACGTTGCGCACGGCGCCGGCGTACTCGTAGGCGAGGAAGAACGCCGACTGGCTCTGCACGATCTGGAACGGGAACGGCAGGTAGGTCGCGCGCGGCACGCCGGGGAGGTAACACTTGATCTCGGGATCGCGCGTGAGCCAGTTCG
>JAEUQR010000071.1 GCA_016789705.1 Acidobacteriota bacterium | reverse complement strand
GACGTCCACCGCCCCCTTGGCGGCCGCGTAATCCACGTATTCCCCCGGCGAGCCGATGCGCGCGGCCACCGACGACACGTTCACGATGACGCCGCCACGGCCGCCGTGTTTCGGGGACATGCGCCTGACCGCCTCGCGCGCACAGAGGATCGTGCCGAAGACGTTCACGGCGAACATCCGCTGCAGGCGCGCCGCCGACATCTCGTCGACGCGCGCCTTCATGTCGACCACGCCGGCGTTGTTCACGAGGTCGGTGATCGGCCCGAGTGCGTGCCCGCACTCGGCGAACATCCGCACCACGTCGTCCTCCACGGCGACGTCGCCGGCAAGAGCCACGGCCGTGCCACCAGCCGCTCGGATTCCGGCCACGACCTCGTCGGCCGCGGCGCGATTCACGCGGTAATTCACCCCCACGCGGTAGCCGCGGGCGGCGGCACGCGTGGCGGTGACGGCGCCGATGCCGCGGCTGGCACCGGTGATGAGCAGGACGCGGGACATCAGGACACTCCGGACGGCAGAGACAGGACGTCGGACGCGGTGCCGCGCCAGGCCGCCGTGAGCACGAGGGGCGCCCCGCGCGTGATGACGATCGTGTGTTCGAAGTGCGCGGCGAGGCTGCGGTCCGCGGTGCGGAGCGTCCAGCCATCGGCGTTCTGCACGGGCGTGGCCGAGCCGGCCGAGAGCATCGGCTCGATGGTGATGACCATGCCCTCGGTGAGCACGTCCCGCTGCCACCGATCGTAGTGGTTGGGCACCGAGGGCTCTTCGTGGATCTTCCGGCCCACACCGTGCCCGGCCAGGCCTCGAACGGCGCCGCCAATCGCATTGACCTTCGTGCCCGCCCGCACCACGGCCTGCCCCGCCTCGAAGGCCGCACGCGCCGCCTCGACCAGGCGATGCGCGACCGCGTGTCCCGCACCGACGACGACGCTGCGGGCGGCATCCGCCACGTAGCCGCCCTTCTCGAGCGTCACGTCGAGGCTCACGAGGTCGCCGGAGGCGAGTATGCGCGGCCCGGGAATGCCGTGGACGATCTCGTCATTCACGCTGATGAGCACGGTGCCTCGAAAGCCATATTCGAGGGCCGGCGCGGAGCGCGCGACCTCGCGCAGGCCGTCGAGGTCAGCCGTGGATTCGATGGACATGGCTGTGGCCATCATAGAATGAGCGGCTATGCCTGGTGAGACCCCGCTCGGACCCATCCCGTGGCCGTATCCGGTCGAGTACGACAAGACCGAGTATCAGGACGCCGACGTGCTCGTCATCGGCGGCGGGGCCTCCGGCTGCTTCGCGGCCATGGGCGCGGCCAGCCGTGGCGCCCGCGTGGTCATGTGGGAGAAAGCCGCCACGATGACGAGCGGCGCCATGGGCTCGGGCTGCGACCACTGGGAGATGGCCGCCACGAACCCGTGCTCGCTCGTCACGCCGGAAGAGCTGGCGGACGCGATGGTGCGCATGCACCACGGCTACAACAACGGCATCTCGCACTACATCGAAGCCCGCGAAGGCTACGACCGGCTGCTCGACCTCGAGAAGTACGGCGCCAAGATCCGCGACACCGGCGACGACTTCAAGGGCGCCGACTTCCGCGACGACGCCACGAAGCTGATGTTCGCCTACGACTACGTGAACCGCTTCACGCTGCGTGTCTGGGGCACCACGTTCAAGCGGGCGATGTACCGCGGCGCGAAGATCTTGAAGGCGAACGTCGTCGACCGCACGATGGGCGCGGGGCTCCTGACCGAAGGCGGCAAGGTCGGCGGACGCGTGGTCGGGGCGGTCGCGATCAACGGCCGCACGGGCAAGTTCACGGTGTGCCGGGCGAAGTCGGTGGTGTTCTGCATGTCGCGGCCGACGCGGCTCTGGCTCTTCGCGCCCGGCGCCACCGGCATCTCGGAATTCCGGCCGCCGCAGTGCACGGGGGATGGCCACGCGATGGCGTGGCGCGTGGGCGGGCAGTTCACGATGCTCGAGAAGTCGCTGCGCGGCGAGTGGTCGGGACTGCGCAGCTTCCCGCCGTACTCCACCGGCAACAACCACAACACGTGGTACGCCTGCACGATGGTGGATGCGGAGGGCCGCCGTATCCCGTGGCTCGATCGCGATGGCCGCGAATTGCCCGACGTGGCCGATCGTTATCGCCCCTCGCCCGGCCAGAAGTTCTACATGAAGGGCGGCGGCGAACCCGACTTCCCGTTCTACGAATTCCAGGGCCCCGAGACGATGCCGGTCGAGGAAGCGGTGAAGCGCGGCTTCAAGCTGCCCTTCTACGCCGACCTCACTGACATGCCGCCGATGGAGCGCAAGGTCATCTGGGGCATGATGGTCGGCAACGAGGGGAAGACGAAGACACCGGTCTACGCCGAATACAACAACAAGGGCTTCGACCCGGCCACGCACGTGCTGCAGAGTTACGGCGACGGCTGGCGCTCGGGCCAGTTCCTGCCGCAGGAACGCCAGTTCTTCGGCATCCCCGGCGGGATGGTGAACGACTGGCGGCTCATGACGAACCTCCAGGGCCTGTTCGCCGCCGGCGACGTGCTCTTCGCCTCCGACTGCGTCGGGCATGCCGCCTCGACCGGGCACTATGCCGGCCGTCAGGCCGCGCTCTATGCCGCGACGCACGGCGATGTCAGGCTCGACGACGCGCAGGTCGCAGGCGAACGCGCGCGCCTCTACGAGCCGCTGCAGCGCAGCCACGGCGTGAGCTGGCAGGCCCTGGCCGAAGCCATCACCCGCGTGATGCAGAACTACTGTGGCGCGGTGAAGAGCGACGACCTGCTGCACGAGGGCCTGCGCGGCATCGAGGAACTGCGGGCCAACGAAGCGAGCCGCCTCGTGGCCCGGAATCCCCACGACCTGCTGCGCGCGCAGGAAACCCTCAACGTGCTCACGAACGCCGAGCTCGTCATCCACTCGTGCCTGGCCCGCCGGGCCAGCTCGAAACAGCTGATGTTCCAGCGGCTCGACCACCCCGAGATGGATCCGCCAGAGTGGCACAAGTTCGTCACCGTGCAGCGTGATGCCACGGGCGTGCGCGTCGGCTCGCTGCCGATGGGCTACTACGGCGACTTCGCGTCCAACTACGAGAAGCACAACGCCGACTACATCCGCGAGGGAGCGGTCCGATGAGCGACCCGAAGGTCTTCGCCATCGCCGACCAGGCGATCGTCGATCCGATCACGATCGTCCCGGAGCTCTGCACGGGCTGCAACCTGTGCCTGCACGTCTGCCCGGTGGACCTCTTCCTGCCGAATCACGACAAGGGCGGCCCGCCGCACGTGCTCTATCCGGGTGAGTGCTGGTACGAGGGCAGCTGCGTGGATGTCTGCCCGGAACCCGGCGCCATCCGCCTCAACCGTCCGCCGGCGATGCGCGTCAGCTGGAGGCCGAAGGCCGCACTCGGCCCGCGCCAGGACTGACGTCCGGCCGCGCTACGACAGCGCGTCGAGCAGGCGGTCGATGTCGGCCATGTCGTTGTAGACCGACGGCGCGATGCGCAGCCAGTGCTCGGCCACGCGGACGTCCACCTTCGCGGCCGTCAGCTTCTTCGTGAGACCCGCCATGTCGCGGTGGGCGAAGGTGACGATGGGAGACGTGCTCTCAGCCGGAGTCTGGGGGATGAAGCCGAGACGCGGCATCTCCGCCTGCAGCTTCCGCACGAGCGGCACGCGGTGCGCCTCGATGTTCGCCACGCCGAGCCGTTCGATGTAGGGCAACGACACGTCGAGGGCCGCCGCCACGCTGCTGGCCACCGTGCCCACGCGCGCGAAGGGACCCGCCCCGGCGCCCGGCGTGTAGGCGATCGCCTTCGGCGCAGCCGGGTCGGTGGGAGACCAGTGGAAGGCCACGTCGGGCGCCGACTCGTAACTCCAGTGCGGGCGCCGCAGCCGCTCGAGCAGCGAAGCCTTCACGTAGAGGAAGCCGAGGCCGAAGTCGCCCATCAGCCACTTGTATGTGGACGTGGCGGCGAAATCGAGGCCGCTGGCACGCACATCGAGCGGCACCGCCCCCACGCCCTGGATGATGTCGGCGTAGACGAGCGCGCCATGCGCGTGGGCCAGGTCGCACACGGCCTTCAGATCGTGCTGGAAGCCGTTGTACATGGCGACGTGCGATACCTCGACCAGCCGGGTGCGGCGGTCGATCACCTTCTCCATGTCGGCCAGGTGGATGCGCCCCTCGCGCGGCATCACCACGCGCACGTCGAGGCCACGCTTCTTCCGCTCCGTCAGGTGCACGAGCGCGCCCTCGAAGTGGAGCCCGTCGGTCACCACGTTGTCGCGGCCGGGCACGAGATCCAGCGCCTCCACTACGAGGTTCTCGCCGCTGCTCGTGTTGGGGATGAAGCCGATCTCGTCGGGCGAGGCGTTGATGAGACGCGCGAACAGCGGCCGCACGTCGGCCGTCGGCACGAAGGGCCCGCCCACGGTGCTGCGGCGGGCAATGGCGGCGCGATAGGCCTCCGCGGCCGCGATCGGCATCGGATGTGTGAAGGCGCCGTTGATGTAGGTCACGCCCTCGGCGAAGGCGAAGTCGGCCCGGCGGGGAAACTCCCCGGCACGGCCGGGCGCGGGCGTCGGCGCCGCGGCGCGCGCGCCACTGGCGGCGGCCGCTCCCACCGCGCCGGCGAGCCCCGTCAGCGCTTCCCGTCGATTCATCCGCATGCGGCGTAGTGTGACGCCCTGCCCCGGCGAAGGCAACCGGCTAGCGCCGGCCGGTGGCGAGGCTCACGCCGACGTAGACGACGGCGGACGCGGCAAACGCGATGAGCAGGCCGAGGTCGATGTTGAAGGCGCCGTTGAGCGGCCCGGGCACGCCGGCGGCGAACGACACGAGGCCGATGGCGCCGCCGACGAACATCGCCGCGAAGGCCCCCTGGCGGGTGCCGCCCGCCCAGAGCAACCCGCCGAGCAGCGGCACGAGCATGCTGCCCATGTAGGGATACGTGAAGATGATGATCGTGTCGAGGATGCCGCGGGCCATGAGCGCGATGACCACACCGAGCACGAGCGCCACGGCCACGGCCAGCCGCGCGTAGAGCGTGCCATTCGGCAGGTCGTCGAGCTCGCGGTCGGGATTGAGCACCTTGTTGTAGAAGTCGCGTGAGAAGCAGCCGGCGAGCGAAATGAGGAGCGCGTTGGCGGTGGACATCGCCGCCGCCAGCAGCGCCGACACCACGACGCCGCCGACGAGCGGCGGCAGCGTCGTGGACGCCACGTGCGTCAGCACCGTGCCGGGCGCCACGTCCGGAAACGCCTGATGGCCGGCGGCGCCGATGAGCGCCGCGCAGAACGCCACGATGATGGTGAGCCCGCCGGCCAGCACGCAGGCCCACTTCGCGATGACGCCGGTGCGCGCCGACTGGTAGCGGATGAAGGCGTCGTACGAGACGGAGATCGAGAACAGGAACGGCGTGATGAGGAACACGGCCCGCGAGCCCATGCCCTCGGGGATGAAGGGGGTGGAGAGGACGGCCGTCGTGACCGCGCCGTCGATCTGGCCGAGGGCCGCCATGGCGGTGAGCGGCACGCCGATCATGATGATCGACACCTGGAAGAAGTCGGCAAAGACCACGCCCCACATGCCGCTCAGCACGTTCGAGACGAAGATGACGCCGGCCACGAGCAGCACGGCGGTCTGGAAGCTCGTGCCGAGGGCGGCCGAAAGCACCGACCCCGAGGCCATGAGCTGCGCGGCGAAGATGCCGAGCAGACTGGGGATGTTCGAGAGCCACGCCCACGTGCGCACGCCGCGGTGTTCGCCGTAGCGGACGGCGAAGAAGTCGATCGGCACGATGCCGCCGCGCGACCGCATCTTCTCGGCCGCGAAGAGCCCGCCGAGGATGAGCCCGCCGCCGCAGCCGAGGCCGTACCAGACGCCAGGCCAGAGGCCGCTCGACGCCCCGGTCTCGGCGCCGCCGAGCACGACGCCGGCGCCAATCTGCACGGCGGCGAGTGATGCCGTGCTGAGGGCCAGGCCCAGGGAGCGTCCGGCGACGAGGTAGTCGGACACGCGCCGGATGCGCGTGCTGAGCATCGCACCCGCAATGAGCGTGCCCAGCAGATAGACGGTGACCACCCCGATCAGCATCGCGAGAGGATACGTGGAACGCGGCTGGCCGTCCATCATCGGCGACCGCCATCGGGCGAGCGAGCAGGTGTACTGTGGCGAGCGTCGTCGCCACCGCCATCACGATCGTGCGGCCGGCCCGAGGGTGTCGATGAGCGCCCTGCCGCGGGGCGACAGCCGGTAACCCACCTCGAGGCTCTCGGTCAGCCCGAGCGCCTTCAGTTTGCGCACGTTCGCCTTGAAGACCGGTATCTCCTGCCCCATCTCCTGGCAGAGGTCACCCGCCCGGCGCCCGGGATGGCACTGGATGAGGCGCAGCACGCGGGCGGTCCACGGGCCGCCGGAGGCGCGCGCGTCCATCCGCCGCAGGGCCTCACGCAGCACCTGCTGGTCGTCAGGCGTATCGGCCTGGCGCGCACGAAGGACCACGCGCGGGTCGGCCGTGAGCGCGCCGAGCTCGATGCGGTAGATCTCGCCCGGATCGCGGGCATCGAGTTCGTCGATGAGGGCCTGGCGCGAGGCGTAGCCGGCACGGCGGGCATCGGCGGCCGAGATGGACGCGGCCGACACGACGCGGATGGCGCCGAGGTGGAGCTGGCCCGCCGCGGTCATCAGCGTGCCGCCCGCCTTCACCGTGGGACGCGTCCAGCGGCGGAACGCGAGCGTGACGACGCCGGCACGAATGCGCTCGAGCACCGCCTGGCGGATGATCACTGGCCCCTTCGTGGCACGCCGGCGGCGGGGTCGGCATTGAACACCGCGTCCACCGGCACCTGCAGGGCCGTCGCGAGCTGATTGGTCTTCCCCGCCACGGCGATGATCGAGAGCAGCTCGGCGTACTGGGCGTCGGTCATCCCTTTGGCCTTCGCCGCCGCCGTGTGGGAATGCACGCAGAACGTGCAGGCGTTGGCCACCGACACGGCGATGAAGACCATCTCCTTGGTGACCGGATCGAGCAGCGATGGCCGCGCCATCACCTGCTTCACTTCGGTCCACGTGCGTTCGAGCAGATCGGGGTCGAAGGCGAGCGTGCGCCAGAAGCTGTTGATGAAGTCGGTCTGGCGCACGGCGCGCATGTCGTCGAAGACGGCTTTCACGCGCGGGTCGCTCTCGGGCTGCTCGGGCGGACGCTGAGTGGACATACGTCAGAGTCTAGCGCGGCGTCAGCCGGGATCGGTCTCGACGCGAATGCGGTGCGCCTCGCTGTCGGTCACGTACAGGCGTCCGCTCGCGTCCACGAGCAGCCCGTGCAGGCGATCGAGCGCACAGTGCCGCGGGTCGGGCTCCGGGCCATCGCCCGGGCGGCCGGTGCCGAGCACGGTGCGGATGTCGCCGCGGCGCAGGTTCACGGCGCGAATCACGTGGTTCTCGGTGTCGGCGATGTAGAGGGTGTCTCGGTGCCAGGCCAGCCCCTTCGGGCCGGCAAGCGTGGCGGCACGCGCCGGGCCGCCGTCACCGGTGTAACCCTGCTGTCCGGTGCCGGCCACATGGCGCAGCCGGCTCTCCGCTGCATGCGCGAGCTACTTCTGAATGAGGTAGTTCAGCTTCACGACGAGCTGCCGGTCCTTCTGCGCGAAGACGTCGGCGGGCAGGCCCGTCTGCCGCAGGTCGTTGTAGACGACGAAGAGGTCGCTGCCGGGGCGGTGAATCAGGTTGAAGCGGATGTTGTTCGAAATCTCGTTGGTGCTGGTGTTGTACTGCGTCAGGCTGCGGATCGTCATCCGCGGCGAGAACGTGTAGTCGACACGCAGCGTCGTCAGGTTCACGAGGAAGTTGCCCCACGGCATCTTCACGTCGTTGCGGTTGTACTGCAGCTCGCTCGACAGGCGGCTCGAGGCGCGGGCGCCCACCGCGTACGACACCGAGTTGCGGCGGCCGCCGTAGAAGTCATTCGGCTGCCACGTCACGCGCTGGAAGAACTTCTTCCCGGGGCTCGTGTTGTAGGTGAACATCCATTCGTCCATGTTGTAGGCGCCCACCGGGATGCGGACGTTCGGACGGATGTTGAACGGCAGGTCGAGCACGTCCATGTGCTTCTGGTAGATCACGTTGATGAACGAGTCGTCGCGCAGCGTCGTGCCGAGCATCAGGTGGTGCAGGCGGTTGACCAGCCGGTTGCCCTGATCGGTCGTGTACGTGAGCACGTACATCGGCTCGAACACCTTGACCTTGCCGGTCTTCGGCCGCGGCGTCGGCCCGAAGTAGGCCTTGGTCGTGCGGTGGCCGCCGGTGCGCTGCAGGAAGCCGGCCTCCGGGTTGAAGTTCTCCTGCACGTCCAGGTAGTTCACCCAGAGGTTCCACTTCGGATCGCGGTAGGCGACGCGGCCGTAGAACGCCATGTCCTGGCCTTCGCCGATGGGCCGGCCGCCGAGCCACGGCGCGTCGGGATTGGTGGCCGTCTTCGCCACGTACGAATTCACCTGGAAGTTGTTGCCGAGCGAGAAATTGCCGTCGAGGCCGATGGTGCGATTGAAGTGCTGGCTACCGTCCACCGACTCCTTGTTGATGAAGATGGCGCCGATGCGTGAGCGGCGGAACACGTCGCGGCTGTAGCGGCTCACGAAGAAGTTGTCGCCGGGCTTGTTGAACGCGCTGTCGGTCTGCACGTCGAGCACGGCGATGTTGTTCTTGCCGACCTTGCCGGTGAGGCGCGCGCCGCCCAGGATCGGGACCGGCTGGCCGGAGTCCGAGAGCCCGATCTTGCGGCTGAAGAAGAGGTCGGTCTGCACCGGCGTGGACGTGAACGAGGCGCCGGTGCCCATCGTGAAGAAGTTCGACGCCTCGAGGAAGAAGTCGCGTTTTTCCGGGAAGAACAAGCCGAAGCGCGTGAGATTCACCTGTTGGTCGTCCACTTCGACCTGCGCGAAGTCGGTGTTGATCGTGACGTCGAGGTTGAGCCCAGGCGTGACACCGTAACGCGCATCGAGGCCCACGTCGCGCGCCCATGACGTCGTGGAATTCGTGGCGCTCAGGTCGCGGCGGCGCGGCCCGGCGACGACGAACGGCTTGAGTTTCAGGTCCCAGCCGAGGCTGAGGTGCTCGAGCCCGCGCAGTTCGCCGGCGAGGCTCACGCGCGTCAGCGAGTAGGCGCGGGGAATCGGCGCCCAGTAATCGAGCTCGTTCTTCCGGCGGTTGTGCCGCAGGAAGTTGATGCCCCAGGTCTGCTGGTCGGCCGGCTTGAAGCGCAGCGTGTTGGTGGGAATGGACATCTCGGCCGTCCAGCCCTCGTCGGTCACCTTCGCCGCCGCGTCCCACACGCCGTCCCAGTTGCGGTTCACGTTCGACGTCGTGCCGCGGCCGCCACCCTCCCCTTCGTCGAAGATCTGCTGTTCGAGCTTGGCGCCGAGCGGCGTCGTGACGAACATGTAGCCGTTGCGCGAGTCCTTGAAGGTGTCGAGGATGACCTGGAAGTTGTCTTCGTCGAAGAGGCGGTCGGAGTCACGGCGCATTTCGGTTGCGACCACGGTGCGTCCGCCAGCCGCGGCCCCCGCCGCCTCGCCGCGGTGTTCGGCATGCGGATCGGCGCCGGCCGCGCCGGCCGCCACGACGCCGCCGGCCTGATACGCCTTCACGGCGATGTAGATCGTGCGCTCGTCGAACACCACGCGCACTTCGGTGCGCTCGCTGGCCGGCTGGCCCAGATTGGGTTCCTGCTGGGTGAACGTCTCGACCGGCGTGGCCTGCTGCCAGACGGCGTCGTCGAGCACGCCGTCGATGCGCGGACCGGTGTCGACGTGGACGGCGTTGATGAACGGCCGTTCCTTGCTCTGCTGCGCGAGGGAGAGGGACGGCGCGGCCACGAAGGCGGCCGCGAGACAGACCAGCGCCGTTCTACACATGCGATCCATAACTGTACACGGGCCGAGGCTTCCCGTAACGGCCGTTCTGCATTGCGTCCTGGCCCGTCCCATCCGATCGGCGGCGGCCGCTCCCAGACGATCTCGCAGGTGCGTGTGGGCGGCTCACCGACCAGCGCTGGCGCGCGAACGCGCATGGTAGATTGGGGCTCTTCCCGCACCATCCGGAGAGGCCATCCATGACCGCCATCGCCGATCGCGGCTATCGCCATCCCGACCGTCTGGTCTCCACCGACTGGGTCGCAGCGCACACGAGCAACCCGAACGTCCGCATCATCGAGTCGAACGAAGACACGCTGCTCTACGCCACCGGCCATGTGCCCGGTGCCGTGCACGTGGACTGGACGAGCGATCTGAACGATCAGCTCCGCCGCGACTACATCGAGCGCGAGGGGTTCCAGGCGCTCATGTCGAAGATCGGCGTCACGCCCGACACCACGGTGGTCTTCTACGGCGACAAGAACAACTGGTGGGCGTGTTACGCCTTCTGGGTGTTCCAGCTCTTCGGCCACACGAAGGCGCACGTGATGGACGGCGGCCGCCTGAAGTGGCAGAAGGAAGGGCGCGCCTGGTCTACGGACATGTCGGCGTACGCCGCCACGACGTATGTGGCACCGGCGCGCGACGACGCGCGTCACCGCATCCTGCGCGACGAGGTCATCCAGGTCCAGCAGCGCGGCGGGCAGTTCGTGGACGTGCGCAGCCCCGAGGAGTACGCCGGCACGCGCATGCACATGCCCGAATATCCGAACGAAGGGGCGATTCGCGGCGGACACATCCCGGGCGCGAAGAGTGTGCCGTGGGCGCGCGCGATCAATCCCGAGGACGGCACGTTCAAGCCGGCCGACGAGCTGCGCGCGCTTTACGTCGAGCAGAACGGCCTTCGGGGCGACGAGGACATCGTAGCCTACTGCCGCATCGGTGAGCGTAGCAGCCACACGTGGTTCGCGCTCACCTACCTGCTCGGCTTCGAGAAGGTCCGCAACTACGACGGCAGCTGGACGGAGTGGGGCAACCTGGTCGGCGTGCCGATCGAGAAGTGACGGCGGCGCCGATGCCCGCGTATCCCGAGCGCCTGCAGGCGCTGCTCGACGTCTTTGCCGGCGTGACCGACACGCACGAACGCACGCAGCTCCTCATCGACTTCGCGCGTCGTTTCAAGGACGTGCCGCCGGAGGTCGCCACACGCCCCTTTGGCGCGGAGCACCTCGTGAAACACTGCGAGTCGGAGGCCTACGCGTGGGCGGTGCCGAACGCCGATGGCACGCTGAAGCTGCACTTCGCGGTGGAGAATCCGTCGGGCGTCTCGGCGAAGGCGCTCGCTGCCATCCTCGACAAGGCGCTTTCGGGGCTGCCAGCGGCCGAGATCGCGAAGGTCGATCCGGAGATCGTCGAGAAGCTGTTCCGCCAGAACATCTCGATGGGCAAGGGCATGGGCCTGATGTCGATGGTGCTCGCGGTGCAGGCCCTGGCGAAGCGCCATTTGTAATCGGGTCTGTCACGGCCATCATTTGTAACGGGGTCTGTCACGATGACAACCCGTGACCGTGACAGACCCGGTTACATGTGTGGCTAGTTCTTCAATCCGAGGCGGGCGCGCTGCTGGCAGTAGCTGCGCCGCAGCTTGAACTGGCCGAGTCCGTCGTTCGTCGCGGGTGCGCCGACGCTGTCGGAGACCGAGATCTGCTGCAGGAGCGCCCGCGGGTCTGAGGCCGGCAGTTCCTCGCCCATCGCGTCGGTGTAGTAGTTGGTCGGACCCTGCCGGTTGTACCAGTAGCCCGGCTGCGCATAGCTCTCGCGCTCGCAGCCGCGGAAGCTGCTCCAGTCGCTGTTGAAGATCCGGATCGCGGCCACGCGCGGATCCCAGGCGTACACGACTTCGGATGGACTCGCGGGATTCAGCACCGTGATCGGATCGAACACGGCCGGCGTGGCGAATGCCGTGTAGACGATGCGTCCCTGATGCCGCACCGACTGGGTGGTGGACCAGATTTCGTAGGCGCTGCCGAGGAGGCACGGCGATCCGAGCTGGACCACGTCCTTCACCGGCGTCGGGTTGCGGGGGTCGCAGACCGCCCCGGTGCCACCCGTGTCCATCATGAGCTGCGTGAAGGCGCCGAGCCCGAATTCCGGGTGTATCAGCCGAATCTCCGCGGAGTGATGCGGCATCGAGAAGCGGCGCGTCCCGCCGGTGCCCATGTGGAAGACACTGCGCGAGTACACGCGGTTGACACGGCCTTCGTCGTTCACGTCGCCGGGGTTGGCGATGAAGACCTTGAAGCCTTCGTGCGGCTCCTCGTGGTCCATCCGCCGCCCGATGTACCCGAAGCGCACCGGCGACGCCGAGATGGCGGCATGTCGGCTCGTGGCGGGATCGTCACCATGTTCGTGCGCGTAGATGCAGCCGCTCGGATCGGCCTGGGGATGCCACGTGCGATACGCCATGCCATCGCCGCCATCCACCACCCAGCGATCGTGCGCGGCCGCGCTGCAGGAGCCGAGCGTGGAAGCGTCGACCGTGCCGTAGATCGGCAGGTGCGTCGGCGGCGGCGCCACGCCCACGCGTAGGGTCGCTTCGGGCGACGGGTCGCCCATCCCGCAGGGCCCCACCGCGCGCACGCGGACGTAATAGAGCCCGGCGGGAACGGTGGCCCTGAGACTGGTGGCCACGAGCGGGAGCCGGGCGAGGTCGGCAGCACCCGGTGAGGAGCCGGCCTCGATCACGTAACCCGTGACACCGGCGACCGTCGGCCACGATAGTGTCACCGCGGCACCCAAAACGTCGGCCACGAGATTCGCCGGCGCGAGGTGCGCCGCGCCGCAGCCCACGCGCACGTCGAGTTCATTGGACGGGCCGCTCACGCCGTCGGCGCCGGCGGCGCGCACCCGTAGCCAATAGCGTCCGGCCGGCACACCGGTGGCGGTGAGGTTCGGCGCGATCGTCGGCCAGGCACCGAGATCGTGCAGGCCCGGCGCCGAACCGGCCTCGAGCCAGTAGGTGTGGCCGCTGCCGCCACCCGATTGCCACGTGAGGGCGACCGTACTGCCCGAGACGGCGGCGGCGAGCCCGGTGGGCCTCGCCGGCACGGTAAATGCGAAGATCCTGGGGTCTCCGGCCACGGCGGCGAGCAGGCCGAGGACGGCCATCAGCCCCACGGGGGTCAGCAGCCGGCGTTCGGTGGCGCTCATCAGCCGGCGGTTATTGCAAACACCGCGCCGGGACAGGCCGGAGGCCAGCCCCTTACGAATTCCGTCACGAGCCTGACTCCGGCGATGGCGCCGGCGACGTGCGCTCCGCGCATATACTGCGCGCCATGAATCGCTTTGCTACGCACGTCCTGACAACGGTCGCCTTCGCCGCCTCTGTCGCCACGATCCTGGCGGCACAGCCCGCGCCGGTGCCCCTGACCGTCACGAGTCCGACACTCACGGCCGGCCAGCCCATCCCGAAGCAGCACACGGCCGACGGCGAGAACACGTCGCCCGCCTTTGCGTGGACGGGCGCGCCAGCCGCCACGAAGTCGTTCGCGCTCATCTGTGACGACCCCGACGTGCCGATGCCACAGCCGTTCGTGCACTGGGTCATCTACAACATTCCGGCGACGGCGAAGGGGCTGCCGGCGAACATCCCCATCGACCCGGCCGCCGCGATGCCGGCCGAGATCGCCGGTGCGATTCAGGGGCCGTCGGGCTTCCGCCGGCCGATCTACCGTGGTCCCGCGCCGCCGCCCGGCAAGGTGCACAACTACCACTTCACCGTCTACGCGCTCGACGTCGCGGACCTTCCGGCCGGCCTGAACAAGGCGCAACTCGTCGACGCCATGGCCGGGCACATCGTCGGCAAGGGCGAACTCGTCGCCACCTACGAGCGCAAGCCACCCACGCCCGGGCGCTGACCCGCAGCGCCGACACACGCCATCCCCAGCCGCGAGGACGCCATGAGCCGCACGCCATCACGACGAGACCTGCTGAAGCTGGCTGGCGCCACGGCCGGTGCGTCGCTTGTCACGGGGTCTGTCACAGAGACATCCGTCGCCGGCGCCGCACAGCCCGCGCGTGTCCGCCGCCGGCCCGCCCGCGAGCCGCTCAAGGCGCTGACCGCGCCTGAGGCGGACCTGCTCGACCGGATCGCGGAACTGCTCGTGCCGTCGGACGAGCACGGCCCGGGCGCCACCGAGGCGATGGCCGTGCGCTATATCGACCGCGCGCTCGCCGGCGCGCTCTCGGATCAGCGTGAGGCCTACCGTGTGGGGCTCGAGGCGCTCGAACGGTACGCGAAGCAGACGCGCGGCGCCGCGTTCCTGCAGCTTCCGGAAACGAAGCAGATCTCACTGCTCATCGACGTCGAGAGCGGCACGGCGACCGGCGCCAACGTGGGCTTCGCCGGCAGCTCGGCGCAGTTCTTCGGCCTCGTGCGCGGGCATGTCATGCAGGGCACGTTCGGCGATCCGTACTACGGCGGCAACGAGGGCTTCGTCGGCTGGGATCTGCTGGGATATCCCGGCGTGCGCACGGTGGTCACGCCGGCCGAGCAGAAGCTGCTGTCGCCGCCCACACGCGTCAGGCGATCCGCCTACGAGAACCCGATGTTCAACAAGGCTGTGGTGGACATGAAGCCCGCCGGGAAGGATCGCGATGCCGACTAACCTCCCCGGCACCGACGTTGTCGTCATCGGACTCGGTGCGGCCGGCGGCGTGGCCGTGCTGCCGCTGGCCGAGGCGGGCCTCGACGTGGTTGGCCTCGAAGCCGGCACCTGGCTCACGAACAAGGACTTCGCGCCGGATGAAATCCGCAACAACGTGCGCGACTGGCCGATGGCCGTGCAGAAGTGCAATCGCGAGGTGCCCACGCACCGCGTGAACGAGCAGGCGCCGACGACCCGCGCCGCCGGGCACGTGATGATGAACGGCGTCGGCGGCACCGCGCTGCACTACTGGGCGCAGAGCTGGCGGCTCTCGCACTTCGACTTCAGGACCGTGAGCGAGACCACGAAGCGGTACGGCCGCTCGCGGATTCCCGCGGGGTCCACCGTGGAAGACTGGCCGTTCGGCTACGACGAACTCGAGCCGTTCTACGACCGCGTCGAACACGAGATCGGCGTCTCGGGCCAGGCCGGCAACGTCATGGGCTCGATCGACCGGCGCGGCAACATCTTCGAGGCGCCGCGGGCGCGCGCGTATCCGATGCCGCCGCTGCGCGGCACCGGCTACATCGATCGCATGACGGCGGCAGGTCGCGCTCTGGGCTGGCATCCGTTTCCGGGGCCGGCGGCCATCAACTCCGAGCGCTACCAGGGGCGCATGCCGTGCATGTACCACGGCTTCTGCAATCGCGGCGGCTGTCACGTGGATGCCAAGAACAGCCCGAACGTCACCACGATCCCGCGCGCGCAGAAGACCGGCCGCCTCAAGGTGGTCACCGAAGCGCACGTCACGAAGATCGAGACGAACGACAGCGGCCGCGTGACGGGCGTGACCTACGTCACGGACCGGGAGGAGTTCTTCCAGCCGGCGAAGGTGGTGCTGCTCTCGACCTACACCTACGAGAACACGCGCCTGCTGTTGCTCTCGACGTCGAAGGCGTTCCCGAAGGGGCTCTCGAACAATCACGGGCAGGTGGGCCGGCACTACCTGTCGCACGCGCAGGGCGGTGCGGTGACGGCGCTCTTCCCGTTCAATCTCAATAGTTGGTACGGCCTGCCCGCGCAGGGTGTCGCCATCGACAACTGGGCCGACGACAACTTCGACCACGGCAGCCTCGACTTCATCGGCGGCGGCAACCTGTGGGTCTACTCCGATCGCCGTCCGATCGGCGCCGCCAACATGCAGACGTTCGGCCGCGCGCCGTCGTGGGGCAAGCAGTGGAAGGCGTTCGTGAAGGAGAACGCCGACCGCGTCAACACCGCGTACCTGCAGAAGACGACGCTGCCCTACGAAGGCAACTACCTGGATCTCGATCCGGTGGTGAAGGACCCGCTCGGCTTCCCGGTGTGCCGCATCACCGCCGACTACAAGGACAACGAGCGCAAGATTAACGACTTCATCCAGGAGAAGATGGAGCTCTGGTACCGCGCCGCCGGCGCCATCGACATCGTGCGCGGGCCACTCGGCACGATGGGCGTCAACACGCACGCCTACGGCGGCACGCGCATGGGCGACAACCCGGAGACGAACGTCGTCAACCGCTACGGCTTCTCCCACGAGGCGCCGAACCTCGGCGTGCTCGGCGCGTCAGTAATGGGTACGAGCGGCGCCCGCAATCCGACGCTCACGGCACAGGCACTCGCCTGGCGCACGGCAGAACATCTCGTGAAGAACTGGAAGACGATCGCGGAGTGATGGGCCGACACCGGCTGGCACGGACCGCGGCCGCCATTGTCGCGGTCTGGCTGGCCGCCGCGTCGATGCCGGCCGGGCAGACGGTGACGCCGGCCAGGGTGGGCCAGAAGCCCAAGCGCGAAGGGCAGCGGCCGCTCCTGCCGCAGCACGCGCGTCACTGTCCGGTGCTCGAGGCCGGCAGCGCGCTGGGCTTCATGGTGTATCCGCCGCTCGAGGCCAACGAAGCGTATTTCCTGGCCGGCCCTGCCAGCACCTGGGACAAAGTGTTCTCGGTGGCGTTCGTCCTGCCCGTGGGCGGGCTCGGCGCGGTGCGGGAAGAGGTCGAGTTCCGCAAGCCGTTCATCAGCAACCAGAACGCGGTCAACATGGCCAAGGCGTTCCTCGTGCCGGAAGATCTCGGGACGCCCGCCGGTGCCGTGTCGCTCCGCGGGGCCACCAATTTCCAGACCCAGGCGGGCTGGGACACTGTGTCCACGCCGATCTTCAACATGATCGAGCGGCCGGTGGCGCCGAGGCTCATCGTGCGCGTGGAGACCGACTGGTTCGCGCACGCCACCGAGTTCCGCTACGTGCTCCAGCCGGGAGAGGGGATGAGCCTCGGCCACACGCTGCCGATTGGCCAGGTGGTGTTCGTGCCGCGCGAGGAGATCACGCTGCGCGACGGGACCCCGGACGAGCTCGCGGACATCAAAGCCCGGATGGACAGGTTCTACACCGAGAAGGGCGAGCACAAGGTGGCCTCGCCCTACGGCCTGCCGTTCAGACCGCACTACCTCCGGCAGAGCCGCGCGTAGCGCGACAAGTCTGGCTCCGGCTAGAAAGGGGTCTGACCCCGCCTATATGACGCCGATCATACCGGCGCACAGCTGAGGCGGTCGAAGATCCCGCCCGGAGGAGTCGCCATGTCGCGGATGCTCCATTGCTTCCTAGCCGGCCTGGCGTTTGCCCCGATAGCCTCGCCAGCAGTCGCCCAGACGTTCGATCTCGTCGACCTCGGGACGATCCCGGGCACCACGTTCTCGGCGGCCAACGCCATGAACGAACAGGATGTCATCGTGGGGCGGTCGGGCAACGCCGGAGAGCGGCTGTTCCTGTGGGATCCAGTCTCCGGACTCCGGGATCTCGCCTCGCCATACCCGTTGTATCCGTACCAGGCCGTGCGGATGAACCAGGCCGTCCGGCTGGCCGGTCTGTGGGAGCGGGGGGGCGTCTTGCGGCCCTTCACGTGGGCCAACGGCACGTTCACCGAACAGCCGGACGTGTCACCCGGCTGGACCCGAATGATCCGCCGCATCACCGACGGCGGTCTCGTCCACTACCAGGGAGCCAGAGCCCCGTGCAATCTCCTGAGCGCGGTCCTGTTCGGCGGCGTGGCCTACCGCGTCGAGCAGGTGCTCGGCAACTGCTGGAGCGCCATCGACATTTCGGACGGCCCGGTCGTGGCCGGCTATCGGCTGAACGGCGCCGACCACCCGGCCGTCGTGCGTCAGGCCGACGGGCGCGAAGTGGTGGTCTCGCCGCTCGCGAATGCCACCGTCTATCGCATCGGGCCCGGTGGCCACTATGCAGGCCAGAACTGGACCAGCACGCGGATGTTCCTCTCGAGCCCCGGCGGCGGCTACGCCGAGTGGGCGCCCCTGCCGGGCACGACGACCATCTTCCCGGAAGGGCTGAACCGCCTGGGCGAGATCGTGGGGGGCTCCTATTACCCGTCGACCGGGAGCGGGCGCCCGTTCCTCATCCGTGCCGGGCGCATGATGGAACTGGCGTCGACGGTTCCAGGGTTCGTCATCACGGATGTGATCGATGTCAACGACCAGGGACACATCGCCGGCCAGGCCCGCCTGCCGAACGGGCAGCTGCACGCGGTGCTGCTCCGACCGACCGATCGCACACAGAATCTCCGCGCATCCGTGGCAGAGAACGCCGTGACGCTGACGTGGACGCCGCCGGCCGCGGCGCCGGCCGGGGCGACCTACCACCTCCAGGTCGGCTCGGTGCCTGGAGGCTCCAACGTCTTCGAAGGGAACATCGGCGGCGTCACGGCCATCGGTGGCGCGGTGCCGAACGGCGCCTACCACGCCCGCGTGGCCATGGTCTATCCCTCCGGGGCCGTGGGCGCGCTGTCGGCGGAACTCGCGTTCACAGTCCCGGCGGCGCCGCAGCCGCCGGTAGGGCTCGCCTTCTCACTGAACGGGCGCACGCTGGGGTTGTCGTGGCTCGCGCCGCCCGGAGGCGGGGTCGTGGATTACGTCGTCGAGGCCGGCTCGGCGCCGGGCGCTGTTGATCTCTACAACGGACCGGTTGGGGCGTCCACGGCCGTCGCCGCGGTGGTACCGCCCACGGTCTACTTCATCCGCGTACGGGCCCGGAACGCCGGCGGCGTGAGCGCCCCGAGCAACGAGGTCATCGTCCACGTGCCGTGAAGAACGTTGTCTGCCGGTGCCGTCTGATTCGAGCGCACCGAGACGACCGCGAGGTTGCATGATGCGAGGCGGCGCCTCTGTGGTGACTCGTGCGTTGGTCGTCGGCGGCCTCGCCGCCTGGACGTCCCTGTCCTGCGGCGGACGCGTCATTTCGCTCCCTGACGCGTTCGACGACCCCGAACTCGCGCAGCAGTTCTACGTGAACAGCCGCACGGGGCCCATTCTCACGCGAGGGCCGCACCTCACGACGGGGACGCGGGAACTCGATCCCGCGGCGTACCTGCCGGCCCTGCGCCAGATGCGCGCCATGCCGCGCTATTCCACGGCGCTCCAGGCGACCCTTCCGAGCCACGATCGCGCGCCGCGGCTGAACGACGGGCCATTGGCGGCGCTGCGCACCTGGGCGAACCTCGGCCCGGCGAACCAGGGTGGCCGCACCCGCACGCTCATCATCGACCCGAGCAACCCAGCCACGATGTACGCGGGGGGCGCGACGGGCGGCGTGTGGAAGTCCACCGATGGCGGCGGCGCGTGGGTGCCGATCTCGGATCTGCAACTACCCAATCTGTCGATCACCTCCCTGGCCTTCGATCCCCAGGCGGCCACGACGATCTACGCCGGCACGGGTGAAGGGTGGCTCGCCGGCGGCTTGCGCGGCGCGGGCATCTTCCGGTCCCTCGACGCCGGCGTCACATGGACGCAGTTGCCCTCCACCGGCACCGCCGACTTCTACTACACGCTCAAGGTAATCGTGAGCCCGCGCAACAGCCAGCGTCTCTACGCAGCGACCAGCCGCGGCGTCTTCCGCAGCACCAACGGCGGCGTGTCCTGGACGAACGTCGTGGGCGCGACACACAACGGCTGCACGGATCTTGCTGTGCAGACTGGGCCGCCAGGCTACGTCTTCGCAGGGTGCGGCCTCTACTTGCAGGGCGCGCTGTACCGGGGCCTCGACGACGGCGTGTCGGCGTTCCAGAGCGTGCTCAGCCTGCCCGGTCAGACTCGCACCACGGTCGCCATCGCGCCCTCGAACCAGGCGGTCGTCTACGCGATGGCCGCCCAGCACTCCTCGAGCACGACGGGCGCGCGCGGAGAGGGGCTGCACGGCGTGTACCGCTCCACGGCAAACGGGGATCCCGGTTCGTTCACGACACAGGTCGACGGCACCGTGAACCCCACGACGACGCAGCAGAAGATCAATCAGCTGCTGCTGAGCAACCCGTACTACGCGCTCACGCTGGAGTGCTGGGGGTACGCGTCGGGCTACGGGAATCAGGGCGAATACGACAACGTGATCGCGGTCGATCCGCTCGATCCCAACCGCGTCTGGGCCGGTGGCATCGACCTGTTTCGCTCGGACGACGGCGGCGTCACGTGGGGCAGCGCCGGCTATTGGTGGGGCGGGAATACCGCTGCCATGTATCATCACGCGGACCAGCACGGCATCGTGTTCCACCCGCAGTTCAACGGCACGACCAATCGCGTGCTGTTCTCGACGAACGACGGGGGCATCGAGCGCCTCGACGACGCCCGGGCACCCGTCAACACGACGCTCGCCCAGATGTGCGGGACGCCGGCGCCAGGCGCCGTGCCCTGGGTCGATCGCAATGGCGGGTACGTAACCGCGCAGTTCTACGACGCCTCGGTCTACCCCAACGGGCAGACCTATTTCGGCGGCCTGCAGGACAACGGCACGATGCGGGGCACCTCTGCCAGTCTGAACTGGACCCGTGAATGGTACGGCGACGGCGGCTACTCCGCCGTCGATACCAGGGGTGATACCGTGCCGTCGAACGACGTGATCTTCCTCTCGACCCAGGGGCTCACCAACGTGTTTCGCTCGACCGACGGCGGCGCGAACTTCCAGGCGGTCACGAGGGGCATCGCCGACCGCGGCGTGTTCATCCCGCCCTACACGATGAACGCGGCGTACAAACAGCACCTCTGGATTGGCGGCGAGTACATCTGGCGCACGATCGACCAGGCCACGACCTGGACGCGGGCGTCGGCCGCCGCCTGTGGCAATGGCGCGGTGTCGGCTGTGGCCACGCATCCGCTGGACCCGAATCGGGTGCTCGTCGGCCTTTCGGACGGCTGCTACCACTACCACCACGGGGCCCTCGGCACTACGAGCTCCACCGTCTGGCCCGGCGGCGTGCTGGCCCCGTCGTCGTACGTCTCCTGGATGGCCTGGGACCCGAGCGACGTGAACGTGGCCTACGCCACCGTCTCGAGTTTCGACGTCGTGAACGTGTTCAAGACCACGAACGGCGGGGTCTCGTGGCTGCCGAGCAGCGGCGCAGGCGTCACGGCGATTCCGCGCATTCCGGCCCGCTCGGTCGTCGTCAACCCGGCGGATTCGCAGCAGGTCTTCGTCGGCACCGACCTCGGCGTGTTCACGTCCATCGACGGTGGTGCGAGCTGGTCTCTGGAGAACACCGGATTCGCCAACGTCCCGGTCGAGTCGCTGAAGATCAACGAGACGGCGCCGTACTACCTGTACGCCTTCACGCACGGGCGAGGCGCCTGGCGCGTGGCCATCGCCGCCACACCGACGGCGGTTGGTGATCACTACGGCGTCCTGCACGGGATGCCACGCGCCATTCCCGCTCCCGGGGTGCTCGCCAACGACGTTCCGAGCGGTGGCGGCACGCTGACGGCGACGCTCGTCACCACCACCACGCACGGCACCCTCTCGCTCGCGGCGGACGGCGGGTTCACTTACACCCCGGCAGCCGGCTTCGCCGGGGCCGACGCCTTCACCTACACGGCCACCAACACCCTGGGCACGAGTGGTGCGGCGACGACCCTGCTGGAGGTGACGGCGCCGGGCCAGCCCCTGCCGCCGTCGGACCTGCGCGTGACGGGCCTGAGCGGCACGACGGTCACCTTCGCCTGGAGCCCGCCCGCAATCGGGCCAGTGGTCACCGGCTACGTGATCGAAGGCGGGCTCGTCCCGGGCCAGGTGCTCGGCGCGCTCCCGCTCGGCCCGACCCCCACCGTGGCGCTGACGCTGCCCAGCGCCTCGCTCTACGTTCGAGTGCGTGCCATCGCAGGCGGCGCGACGAGCGTCGTGTCGAACGAGGTGCTCGCCCACGTCAACGTACCTGTCGTCCCGTCTCGCCCGGCCAACCTGCTGGGCCTGGCCGTGGGCAACACCCTGGCGCTGGCATGGACGCCGACGTTCGAGGGCGGCGAACCGACCAACGTCGCCCTTGCGGTGACGGGTGCGATCACGGCATCGCTGCCGCTCGGGCGCGCGGACAGCTTCGCGTTCTCAGGCGTGCCTCCCGGGTCGTACACGTTCAGCGTCGCGGCATCGAATGCGACGGGCGCGAGTCCCGCCTCGAACGCCGTCACGCTGACGTTCCCCGGCAGCTGCAGCGGGGCGCCACACCCTCCCGCCCGCTTCATGGCCCGCCAGGCCGCTGGCATCGTCTATCTGACCTGGGATCCCCCGGTGAGCGGGACGGCGCCAACCAGCTACCTGTTGTCGGTGTCGGGCGCCATCACCGGCACGTTCCCGAGGGCGGGGCGCGGTCTCACCACGGCGGCGCCGCCGGGCACGTATGACTTACGTGTCCATGCGGTCAACGCGTGCGGCACCAGTGCGCCCACGCCCAGCCTGCGAGTCACCGTTCCCTGACGCAGCGCCTGCGAGCCCCTACGCGCTCAGCGACGAGCCGAGGAAACCCAACGCGAGGCGGGTGGTCACTGCGGGCGGCGCTTGGTCGATGATGCGGCGAAGTTGAGACGGGCGCTCAGCTTCGTCGGCGAGCCGGGGGTCGGGTATCGTGCCCCGGATGCTCGCGTCGGACGATAGTAAGCATTAGCGGGGTCTGGGGGTGAGGGAATCCCCGTTATCCGACCCTGGCCTCCCCCCAGGCTCGGGCTTCGAACTGGCCCTGCCTCGCACCGAGGTGAGGGCAACGGACCGGTCACGCCGGCGCCCTTCGTGCTGCCGCGGCCGGTCGTCCCGGAACGCTGCGCGCCGGTCCACTAGCCAGGCGAGCGGGTGCTCCACAGAAACGAGGTTGACGGTGCCACTGCGAATCGACGCATTGGCCCGGATCTGGCCATTGGCAAAACCAGCAATGATGGAGCGGCCATTTCGTTGAACGAGCGGGCCATCTGGCCCACTTCGTCGCCGCGCGCGACCGGCACTTCGACGTTCAGGTCGCCGGCGGCAATCCGCGCGGTTGCCCGGGTCAGTGTCTCGATGGGGCCGATGACGCTGGTAGCCACCGCCCGCGTGAGCCACCCACCGGCCACCGTCAGCAACGCCACGAGCGCCACAGTCCACACGACGTCTCGCCGGGCCAGCGCCCCGGCGGCGTCACTCTTGTTGCGCATGGCGTCGGCGTTCAGGGCTTCCAGGCGTTCGGTCGCACTCCGCAACGTCTCGAGCGCGCCGGGCTCACCTGCCCCATAGCGGGCGTAGCTGGCCCTGATGGCCTCGATCACGTCAGTTTCGCCAGGTTCGGTGATATTGCCGGCGGCGGCCGCGAACGCTTCGTCGAACCGGCGGCGGTCTTCCGCCCGACCGGAGTCGGTATCGCCAGGCGTCGCGCCGTCCGGCGTGCGGCGATGGGCGTCGAGCCGCTCCAGGCTGACCCGCATGACCTGCGCCGCTTCGACCGACAGGTAGTTGTCGGCCAGGATCCGCTCGGCCACGCGGCCCAGGTCGCGCAGACGCAGCGCGCTCCAGCCGCCGAGTCCGGCCAGCCCCACGACCAGCGCCGCCAGCGTCGCCATCAACCGGACCCTGATCGATCGCTGCATCTCGCGTCGTCTCCTGCGCTCAGTCCGACGCGCCGGAGAGCGGCACCACCTGTACGGCAGCGTCGGGCACCGCACTGAGGAACCTGTCGAGCGTGGAGCCGCGCCAGATGAGTTCCCAGCGCGTCCTCGCGCTCTGCCCGAAGATCACGTGGGTCACACCTTCACGCTGGGCGAAGGCAATCAACCCCTCGGCTGGGCGCTCCGCCCGCACCCGCACCACCGTGGCGCCGAGGCTTTCGGCGAGCCGGATGTTCTCCTGCAGGGCCTCGGCATCGCGCGCGGCGATCCGCTCGGGCTTCTCGCGCGGCGTTTCCACGTACACGGCGTACCACTTCGAGCCGAGTCGGCCCGCGATGCGGGCGCCGGTCCGGATCACCCGCGGCGCCAGGGCATTCGAGCTCATGCAGACCATCACCCGTTCCGGGATGAGCGCCGGCTCGAGCCCTTCTCGCGCCCGGTAGGTGGCCGCCTTCTCCCCAACTTCGTCGGCCACCGCGCGCAGGGCCAGTTCGCGCAACGTCGAGAGATTGCCCTTGCGGAAGAAGTTCGAGAGCGCCTGCTCGACTTTCTCCGGCTTGTAGATCTTGCCCTCACGCAGCCGGCCGCGCAGTTCCTCCACCGTGACATCGACGTTGATGACCTCGTCGGCGCGGTCGAGGAACGTATCGGGCACGGTCTCGCGCACGCGCACCCCGGTGGCTCGCGCTACCGCGTCGTTCAGCGTCTCGAGGTGCTGGATGTTGACGGCCGTCAACACGTGGATGCCGGCGTCGAGCAGTTCGAGCACGTCTTCGTACCGTTTGGCATGGCGCGAGCCTGGCACGTTCGAATGCGCCAGTTCGTCGACCACGCACACCTTCGGGTGCCGTCGCACGATGGCGTCGACGTCCATCTCCTCGAGCACGGCGCCGCGGTACTCGACCTTGCGGCGCGGCACAGTCTCGAGATCCTTCACCTGCGCTTCGGTCTCGGTGCGGCCGTAGGTCTCGACCACACCAAGCACGACGTCGAGACCGCTGGCCCGCAGCGCGTGCGCCTCCTGGAGCATCTGGTAGGTCTTGCCCACACCGGGCGCCGCGCCGATGTAGATGCGCAGACGCGCCCGGTCCCGCTCCTTGATACGCGCCAGCAGTGCGTCGGCCGATGGTCGATGTTCGGTCATCGCACGCTACCGCGGCATCGGAGCCCGGGCGTCGAGGGCCAGGTTGAGGAGCAGCACGTTTACCACCGGTTCGCCGAACACACCAAACTGGCGCGGTTCGATATGCCTCTCGACGAGCTGCCGCACGTCCTCCGGCGGCAGGCGGCGCTGCCTGGCCACGCGCGCCACCTGGTAGAGCGCCGCGGCCGGGCTGAGATGGGGATCGAGGCCTGATGCCGACGTGGTCACGAGATCGATCGGCACGGGCACGCCGGGCGCGTCTGTCTGCAGCCGCGCCACGTCGGCCGCCACACGGTCGATGAGCTTTTTG